>JBCCGP010000035.1:0-28333 GCA_039029215.1 Pseudomonadota bacterium | reverse complement strand
TTACACAAAAAACACAAAGCGACTGTTCAGGAAGGGCGCATTGGCTATGAACAATATGCGGGTGTGACGGGCAAATTGCTGGGTCTGCCTGTCGATCTGGCATATCAATACAAACCCATTCTGCGCTGGCAGCAATATTTCGATATTCGCCTGCCCGCTGACAAACGCACTGCCAAAACCCACGGTGTTTCCGCAGTGACCACATCAGAGCCGTTTTTGCTGGAGGTGCTTGAATACGGGTGGCGGCCGGAGGCGTTTGAGGTAGCCATGGCTGTCTTCGCGGCTCAGCTGCATCGTTATAGGCGCACCGATCAACTGACCTCGCTGTCCGAGGACCACATTAAAGGCGCACCTTATTTTGCCTATAACGGCATCATCGTGGATTGGGAGCCGTTTATTTCCGTAACCGCCGGTCGCAAGAACGTATCCAACAAACGCGGGATTTCTGCCAAAGCCAGCTTTGGCTGGTGGGCGATCACGCGCCATCCCTATACGTTCAAATTGCTGGATGCGGTCAGTCAGCTTCAGACCGAGGAAGGGTGGATGGCGGGTCTGTTTGAATCAGATATGAGCAAGAATGAAATTCTGACGCTCAACACAAATGCGATGATATTAGAGGCGTTGCATTACAAAGCTTTTGGGCCGCTTTACAGGTTTTAACGCGTGATGCGTTGTTATCTGAATAAATTTTAATCACACTTTTTTGCCGATTATTCTGTAATACTTTCAATTTAAAGTTGTTATTCTGATTTTAAACGCCTACCAAGTTCTTAAAGTTAACTTTTTCTTAACCATGGATAGATTCGCAGATTTAAAACGCATCCTTTGTTCCGCCAGCGTCGATTTTGAAGAAACGCTTGGGCATTACTTGCCTGAAAATGCGCAAATGCATCGGCTTGATGCACCGATCCCTCAGATTGTGATTTCCCCCAACAGCGCTTGGGGCGTCGCCAAGGTTCTGTCCGCACTTGATCAGCTTGGTCTGTATGATGAGGTGGCTGTTTCTGTGCGTTCAGGCGGGCATGGCTATCACAATGGGGCCTCTTGTGATGGGATCATGATTAATTTGGCCAATCTGAACAATCACTTTCTGCATGATGATGTGCTGATGCTGCAACCCGGTGTTATGATCGGTCATGTGATTTCGGCGCTGCATCAGCAAGGCAAGGCCCTGCCGCATGGCGATTGCTTTGACGTGCATGCAGGTGGGCATTTCACAACAGCAGGTTGGGATTTTATCCTAACCCGCAAATATGGGCTGGGCTGTCAGCATGTGATCGCGGCGAAAGTAGTTCTATGGAGTGGCGAGGTTTTGTCGGTCGATCAAAACACCCATCCCGACCTGTTTTGGGCGATCAAAGGGGGTGCTGCGGCCGAAGCGGGAATTGTTGTTGAACTGACGATGCGTGTTTTTGAGGCACCGCCTGTCGCGACATGGCGGTTCAAACTTCTAACCCGTGCCGAGGTAGAAAAATGTGTCGCCGCACAATCCCTTGCAAAGGCGCATCATTTGCCGCGAGAGGTGTCGATCTCTTTCCGCATCCATTTCCACCCCGATCATGCGGGGCCTGTGTGTTCATTCAATATTTTCAGTCTTTTCCCTGTCGCTGAAACACTGGCCCTGATCTACGAGTATTTGGGGGATGAGGTTGCGGAATTGGTCAACAATCTACCTGCGTGGAATACGGGTCCTCTAATCGATGTGCGGATGATCGCAGGCTCTGATCGGCTGCGCGCCGATCCCGGTGCGATAGCCGAGGCGACCAGCGGAAAATTTCGTCGTGATCCGCTTGGCTTCTGGGAAGAGGGGACAGCAAAGCGCGAAATGGAACCCTCGCATTTCGCAACGATTTCGAACTGGACATTGCCACAAGACCGCATTTTGCTTGATCTGATGGTGGCCTTTGAAGCGATCAAAGATTTGCCCATTCGCTGGAAAACCTTCGCGCTGACAACCATTGGCAGTGGCAAGATGCAAGAGCTGCCAACCGCGCTTGAACTTGGCGACGGGCTGTCGCGGTTTGAAATACATTGGGATGCGGATAATCACACCGACAAACGGATCGCCGCGCGATTTACCGATGAGATCAGCACCATATTTGAGCGCTACAAAGACCCTGCGCCGAAACGCGTCTATCGGGGTGATATTTGGCAGGCGGAGCAAGCCTTTGATCCAAGGTTAGAGATCATTCGAAAAAAATATGCGAAGGCGCCCGAAGGGGTGTATCTTTTGAAGCAATCGGCTTAAGACATTCGGCCCTCAATCAATTGTATCCTAATTAAGGTAACCTCTCATCTTCTCTGTGATCTTCATCGTAGGGAAGATCATCAAGAGAAACATTCATATAATCTGGCGCTGGCGTTTCATCAAATTTCACAGCTTTTATGTATTTTTGACCTTCAACGATCGCTTTCACAGCCCGATGCATACCGTCCATCAATCGTCCGTCTGAACAAAGAATAATGGGATGCGCAAGCTCTGTTTGATCAATCAATTCAACATGAGAAGCTATCGAACGTGGTGTTGGTACGTTAGAAGGATCAGAATACCACCAGTTTTCATCCAACTCAGCTAAATCGGAGACAGGAAAGTCAATAATCGAAAGGTTTTTAGATAATTCAACTAAGCGATGCACATCCCATATTAAAACGTCGCTACCGACCTTCCTTGAATGATATTGTTTTCGCATCACAACTTTCTCAATTTTTAAGCTCAACCAATTACAGGGATAAATTTTCCACAATGGTATTTTACTATTTTATCTGCCCTAGTCAGATCGCTTTTGACTGCTCAAAAAAAGCGCGGTTACATGATCCGAAAAGACAGATCATCAATCAAATAAGATCGCGGAAACGCCCAAAGCTCCGAATAAAATTTGAAACATGCGCATCGGAAGATCCTTTCGCAATCAGTGCTTTTGACAGCTGCAACGCCTAAAGCGTCCCCTCAATCACATAGCGCAGCATTCGGACGACTTGTTCGGGCGTTTCGCAAACCGCCAATGCCGCCGCATCAACTTCTTTAAGCGCATGTTGATGCTCTGCCTGATGCATCACGATCAGCGATTTGCCCAACGCGGCGGCGTAGCCTGCGTCAAAGGCGGCGTTCCATTGTTTGTATTTCTCGCCAAAGCGCACGACCACGATATCCGCCGTTTCAATCCCATGGCGCGTGCGGATTGCGTTCAGCTTTGCCCCTTTGTGATCATGCCAAAATTTCTGATCCTCTGCGCCCAGAATGGTGACGCCGCAATCGTCCGAGGCATCGTGATCTGTCACCGGGCTTGAAAATTCCACATCCAAACCTTTTGCACCCGCGATAATCTGGTCGCGCCAATCGGTGTGAATTTCACCTGAAAGATAGATTTTCATTTTCATATCCTTTCCTACCACATCCGCTCTTTGGCATATGCGCCGTAGCCTTCGTCATAGCCTTTTGCATCTAGGTCTGCGTTAAACTCTTTTATGAAGTCACCGGCCGAGGGGACTTGGCCACTCAAATCCTCGCCTACCCAAAGCGCAGATCGGATGATCGCTTTGGCGCATTGAAAATAGACCTCGCCCACGGTCATAACGATAACGGTTTTGGGCTGTTTGCCCTGTTGCTCAAAACCACCCAGCAATTCGGGATCAGTACTAACAATCGCATGCCCATTCACCCGCACCACCGTTGTGCTGCCAGTCACCATAAACATCAAACTAACGCGCCCATCCGCCACGATATTCCGCAGACTGTCCAGCCGATTGTTGCCGCGCCAGTCGGGCAGAACAAGCGTCTTGTCATCCGCAATCTGCACCACGGGGCCAATATCCCCCCGCGGGCTGCTATCCGTCCCTTCGGGACCAACCGTTGTCAAAACAACGAAACGGCTGGCGCTGATCCAATCGCGATATTTGGGTGTGATGTAATCAAACACCTTCTGAACAGAGCTGCCGCTGGCTGTATCATAGAGCGCTTCAAGCGCGGCAATCGTTTCGATTTTGGACATGCGGAATGCTTCTTACCCGCGCAAAACACCGCCCGTGGCTTTGCTGACCTTCTCAATCACCTTGGCGCTCACCGCTTCGATATCCGCGTCCGTTAGGGTCGCATCGACGGGTTGCAGATGCACAGTAATAGCGATGGACTTTTTGCCTTCGCCCATCTGCGCCTCGGCCTTTTCGCCGTCGAACACGTCAAAGACGGAGGCGTTCGTGATCAACGCCTTGTCCGCACCCTTGGCGGCATTTAGCAATGTCAGCGCCTCGACCTCTTTATCAACGACAAAGGCGAAATCGCGATCCACGGCTTGCAGATCGGAAATGGTCAATGCGGCGCGTGTTGCCCCTTTGGCTTTCGGGAAAGGTGCATTGGCGACATGGATTGCAAAGGCAACCGCATTGCCCTTGATCCCAAAGGCGTCCAAAATTTTCGGATGCAGTTCGCCAAACGCAGCAAGGACGTTTTTCGGGCCCAATGACAGCTTGCCAGACCGGCCCGGATGCCACCACTCTTTCGCACCGCGTTGCACCATCAATTTGGACGGCGCGCCAATGGCATGCAGCACGGCCTCCGCATCTGCTTTGGCATCATAAGCATCAACCGCGCGACGCGCAGCAAACGGATCACGCGGGCCGGTATGGCCGATTAACAGACCCGTTGCCAAAATCTCTTGCTCTTCAGGCTCGCCGCCATGGAAGACAGGGCCGACCTCAAACAGTGCCAAATCCATCGCGCCACGCGCTTGGTTGCGGCCAGCGGCTTGTAGCAGACCGGGCAGAAGGGAGGGGCGCATATGGCTCATGTCCGACGAAATCGGATTGCCCAACATAACCGCATCCGCGCCACCGCCAAACAGGTCGGCCGAGGGTTTGTCGATGAAACTATATGTCACACATTCATTGTATCCAAGGGTGGCCATGGTGCGCCGCGCCATCATTTCGCGCCGTTGCATGGGCGTTAGGATGGGTTTTGGTACACCTGTGGAGACCGCTGGTAGCGGCACGGAGTCGAGCTTGGTGAGTGACGCAACACGCGCCACTTCCTCGACCAAATCTGCCTCGCCCAGAACATCGGGGCGCCAGCTTGGCACATGAGCTTGATCACCGTCGATTTGAAATCCAAGATCGGTCAAAATTTTCTGTTGCGCCTCTTTGGGCAGGGACATGCCCACCAGGCTTTCAATCCGTGCAGGATCAAATTTATAGCTGCGCGATGTATCCGGCACGCTGCCAGCCACAATCATCTCGGACGCTTCGCCGCCTGCATGATCCAAAATCATCCGCACGGCGTGGTCCAATCCGATAGGCGTGAAGGCGGGATCAACCCCACGCTCAAACCGATAGCGGGCATCGGAATTGATTTTCAGCTTGCGACCTGTTTGCGCAATGGTGATCGGATCCCAATAGGCGCTTTCGACAAAGACATTCACCGTCTCGTCCGTACACCCTGTCTCTAGCCCACCCATGACACCTGCGATACTTTCCGGTCCAGTCTCGTCCGAAATCACCATCATGCCCGCATCAAACGTATATTCTTTGTCGTCCAGCGCGGTTAGCGTCTCGCCACCTTTGGCGCGATGGACACGCAGATTGCCTTTGACCTTATCGGCGTCAAAGACGTGCAGCGGGCGGTTGCGGTCATAGGTGAAGAAATTTGTGACATCGACAAGGAAGCTGATTGGGCGCAAACCAATCGCTTTCAGGCTGGCCTGCAACCATGCAGGGCTTGGCCCGTTTTTCACACCTTTGATCAAACGCCCGGTGAAGACGGGACAAACATCCAGCGTATCCTCATCAATCGTCACGGTCAGATCGGATGTGAAGCTCGCCGCGATCGGTGTGTCCAAATCATTTGCCTTCAGCGTGCCCAGACCTCGCGCCGCCAAATCACGCGCGATGCCTTGAACGCCCAAGGCATCGGGACGGTTTGGCGTGATCGCAATCTCGATCATCGGATCAATCAGCGCTGGATTTTTCTCGGCCAGATAATCGGTGAATTTGGAACCAATGGCGGGTTTGCCCTCTAACTCGATAATCCCATCATGCTCGTCTGAAAGCTCCATCTCGCGCTCGGAACACATCATGCCGTGGCTTTCGACACCGCGAATTTTGCCGACACCAATCGTCGTATCAATGCCCGGCACATAGACGCCGGGTTTGGCGATCACGACATGAATGCCTTCGCGCGCATTGGGCGCACCGCAGATGATCTGCAACTCACCCTCATCGGTATCGACCTTGCACACACGCAGCTTATCCGCATCGGGGTGCTTCTCGGCATGGGTGACATAGCCGACGGTGAAATCAGACAGCCGGTCAAGCGGATTGACGACCTCTTCGACCTCCAGGCCCAGATCGGTCAGCGCCTCTAGGATATCATCAAGCGGTGCATCTGTGTCTAGGTGATGTTTCAGCCAGGAGAGTGTGAATTTCATAGCGCGACTTTCTTATACCAACTCAAGAGCAACCCCGCCAGCGGACAGGGGCTGCTCGGACATGCGTCCGAGCGGTCTTGTTTGGCGTATGTCTTTATCAAGTATCATCGGCACTCACGCCTACACAAAAACTATGGAAGTGCCAACCAAAAGCTAAGAGCTTGCTTCATCCTCCAACGTCACCCGCAACGCCTGCTTATACCCGTTGTACATCAACTTCACCCCCAACTCGTCCTTAATCAAATCATTCCGCACGCGCTTTGATTCCGCGTAGAAACTGCGCGCCATTGGGCGCATCTCTGCGGTCTCAAAATCCTCGTCGGGTGGGACGGGCATTCCCAATAATTCAGCGGCATAGGCGATCACATCTTGCGGTGGGGCAGGATCATCGTCGCACAGGTTATAAATCGCCCCCGCACGCGGTTTCGCAATCGAAGCGGCCAGCACTTGGGCGATATCTTCGACATGGATACGACTGAAAACTTGCCCCTTTTTGATGATCCGTCGCGCGGTGCCCCGCCGAACTTTCTCAAACGGGCCGCGCCCGGGGCCATAAATCCCTGCCAGTCGGAAAATATGCAGTGGCAAACCAAGCTTCGTCCATTCGCCTTCTGCCATCACACGCAATTTGCCCCGCTGTGTCGACGGCGTCAGCGGTGTGGTCTCATCGACCCAACCACCTTGATGATCCCCGTAGACACCGGTGGTCGACAAATAGCCGACCCACTCAAACTCAGACGCGCGAAACACATCTGCATGGTCCATCAACACCGGATCGCCATCCTCTTTTGGCGCAACAGAGGTCAGGACATATCGCGCCTGCTTTATCAACGGCGTTAAATCACTGCCGGGCCAAATCACCGGTTCCACCCCTTCGGCGCGCAAAAGCTCTGCCTTTTCCGCGCTGCGCGTCGTGCCGATGACGCGCCAGCCTTCCGCAATCAAGCGGCGGCCCAAGGCGCGCGCTGAAAATCCATGACCTATGGACAGCAATGTTTTCATTGTAACCGCCCCAAGGCCCAACTGCCCGCATCCGCAACAACCGCATCCTCATGTGCGGCCAAAAGTGCTGCCGCAGGTGTCAAACTGCGATCGCCCGAATTCCCAATCGCATAGCCTACATTGCGCAAGAAGCGATTGACGCCGATGCGCTTGATCGGGCTTTTGGTGAATAAGGTGCGAAAACTTGCATCATCCAATTCGGCCAAATCGGCAAGCTTTGGCGCGCGCAACTCTGTACGCGCATGATACCCTGCCTCTTGCGCCTCTGCTGCGAATTTATTCCACGGGCATACCGCCAGACAATCGTCGCAGCCATAAATCCGGTTGCCCATTTTCACGCGCAATCCCTCTTCTACGGGCCCATCATATTCAATCGTTAGATAAGATATACAACGCCGCGCATCCAATTGGTAAGGCGCAGGGAACGCATCTGTGGGGCAAATATCCAAACAAGCGCGGCAGGACCCACAGTGATTGACCTCGGCTTTATCGGGTTCAATGTCCAGTGTCGTAAAAATCGACCCGATGAAAAACCAATTTCCCAAAGCGCGGCTTACCAAGTTTGTATGTTTGCCCTGCCATCCCAACCCCGCCGCTGCACCGAGCGGTTTTTCAGGCACAGGGGCGGTATCGACGAAGACCTTAATCTCGCCGCCATAGCGTTCAATCACCCATCGTCCAAGGCGTTTGAGGCGTTTTTTGACCAAATCATGGTAGTCTCGGTTTTGCGCATAGACTGAAATCGCCGCGCGATCGGGATGATCAAGAACCTCAAGCGGATTATGATCCGGTGTGTAACTTTCGCCCAGCATAATCACCGATTTCGCTGCTGGCCAAAGGGCAGCCGGATCGCCCCGCCATTCTGATCGGCGGTCCATCCAGTCCATCGTGCCATGATGCCCGTTTTCCAGAAAATATTGCAGCCTTTCGGCATGCTCTGGGATCGCATCTGGTGTGGTAATACGGGTCAGTGAAAACCCTTCTTCTGCCGCTTGAGCAATCAATGAGGGTTTCAAGGCGACGCTCAAAAATCCAAATCCGTGTAATGCGGTGGCGGTGGAAATCCGGGAATATGATCGGACAGGATCGAGCGGAACGCCGGGCGTGACTTCATTGTCGCATACCAATCTTTGATCACAGCATGCCTGTTCCAATCAAAATCCGAGATATAATCGATACAGGAAATATGTGCGGCGGCGGCAAAATCTGCCAATGTCATCTGATTGCCGGCGACCCATTTGCGTGCATCCAATAGCCCCGCCAGATAATCCTGATGGAATTTGATTTGTTTCACGCCCTCTTTCACGCGCGCGCTGTCAGGATATCCCCCGCCTTGAAGCTTGCGCAAAATCCGTTCGCCCAACAGATTTTCCGTCACCTCGCGATTGAAGGCATTCTGAAACCAACCGACAAGGCGGCGCATCTCTGCGCGCGCAATGGGTTCATTTGGGATCAAACTTGGTTCTGGATGCTGTTCGTTCAAATATTCACAGATCGCCGTGGATTGCGCAAGGATCATGCCATTATTGCGCAAAACTGGAACTTGGCAGAGTGGATTTAATTTTAATAGCTCGCTTGGCTTTTCCCAATACCGTTCTTCGATCAAGTCAACTTCGATGCGTTTTTCTGCCAATGTCAGACGGACAAAACGCGATGCGGGGGAAAGAGGATGGTGGTGAAGTCGATACATGGCTTTTTTTGGCCGATCATTGCCAAGAAAAGAAGCGTTGATCAACCGCCTCGAAGCAATCTGCCCGTCCATCGGCGGCAATTGTCGCAGCGCCATTTGCAATCGCACGCCCCCGCTTGCGCACAAAGGGCCCCGGATTGGAGGCGGAACGATGTTGTGGATCGGGCAAAACAGCCGCCAACCGACCGGCCCATTCCGGCCCGATCCGATCCGGTGTTGTGCCAAAATAGCTGCCCGCCGCCGTGCCGGCGCCAAAGACACCTTCATCAAATTCCGCGATGTTCAAATAGACTTCTAATATCCGCCGTTTGGTCCATACCGTATCAATCAACAGCGCAAAGCCTGCTTCTAACCCTTTGCGAAAATAGCTGCGGCCATGCCAAAGAAACAAGTTCTTGGCGACTTGTTGGGTAATTGTCGAAGCACCACGGGTCGCACCCTCGTCAATCGCGTCTGCAAGCGCATCAAAATCAATCCCGTGATGCAGACAAAAATTTGCGTCTTCGGCAGCAACGACAGAGCGGGGAATATGCGCGCCCATATCCTCGAGATCATACCACACCGCATGCACCGCACCCAATCGCGCCCGCTCAGACAGTTTGTAGACGCCGCCCCAAGGATTCACGATGGCGAAGAACAGAACCAGACCGAAGCACAAAAGGGATAGGGCAAGGACGCACCGCATTATCCAGCGCAGGATCCATCTGAGGTCTTTGGTCATGTCCGCAAGTGTCATGGGATGGATATGGCATGGCTGTCGGTGGAGGACAATTGTTTAGGCTTTCGCTGAAGTGCCGTTGGAATGGTTTGCGATCAAAGCAGAATATGCGCAGTCGAAACCGGTCTTTTGGGTTTATAAGACCAAAATTTGTACTTCAAAAATGTGAGCCAAAATTTCTAATTCCGTGCGTTCACGGCCTGAATATACCGGATCAAAAACGGATGCACGTCATCTGCATATTTTTGCCAGACCGGGGCAAAGGCATCTGCCCAACGTCGGCGCCGATCTTCTGACAAAGGACGCACTGTTCCGCCATCGTCCAAAATCGCCTGACGTGCGTTTTCGTTGATTGTAAAAACGCGCTCGTTTTGCTGTTCCGACACTTCTTGAACGATCTTTAGCAGGGCGGATGACACATCATTGGGCAGGTCTTTCCACCATGTGTTGGCAACAACAAGGATTGAGCCCGAGAAACTATGGTTGGTTTCGGTCACACCTTCTTGCAATGTGTAAAGTTTGCGCCCTTCGATATTGGCCCACGTTTCTTCCACACCATCAACCCGGCCCTCTTCCAAAGCAGAATAAGTCTCAATGAAGCTGATTTCTGAGGGTTCCGCCCCGATCAAATTCATCAGATCATTTGAAATGTCAGATCCGGTCGAGCGCATGCGCAACCCTTCGGCATCTGTTGGGAACAGAAGTGGTTTCGAGGCGGACAATTGGTTCATCCCATTGTGCCAAAACCCGATACCCCGCACGCCCTTGCCGATCATTGAGTTTTTCATCAACTCGCCCGTCAAACTGTTTTGGAAATCTTCCACGGCGGACAGGTTTTTAAACACGAAGGGCATCGAAAAAACACGCAGCTGGCGTGTGTATTTATCGACCTTGCCAAAACTGGGCGCAGCCATCTGCACATCGCCTGCAAGCATCGCATCGATAACCCGATCATCGGTGTAAAGCACGGAATTGGAAAACACCTCCATACAGGCTTTGCCATTCATCTCTTGATTGACGCGCTCCTCAAGGGTTGCGGCAGCCTCGCCAATTGGGTGACCCACGGGGCGGTTTACATGGCTGAACCGAATGACAATTTCACCCGAATCGCAGTCCGCTATGGCCGCAGTGCCCATGCCCGTTAAGGATAAGGCTGACAGTGCCGCAGCTTTTAACAGTCTATAGATCATCTTCCCATCCTTGGTCGCATTCAATTTCTGCGCCTCCCATCCCCTTATTCGATAAGTTCTTTGTCGCTTCAAGCAAGAATTTCGCTGAAATTTGGCCTATTTAAGGCAAGTTTACTAGCGTCTTGTGGGTATATCGATCACTTTTCCGCGGGGGATTTCGGCCAGTTTGTCATAGAAGGGTAATTCCATCAGCTCTGCTTTATGCTGCTTTCCGTCGCGACAGCCAACTTTCACGATGTCGCCAATTGCGTGGCTATGGGCGTCCAACAAGGCATATCCAATGCCAAATCCAAGATAGGGCGAAAGCGCGCCTGCTGTGACACAGCCAATACGCTTTTCATTGTCCGTCACCATCGCGGAAATAAGTGGCTCGCCGGTTTCGCATTTGATCCCAAAGTGGCGCGGGGTTTTGATTGCCGATTTCAGTGCCCCGTTGCCGATGAAACCCCCTTTGTCCGCATCGACAAAACGGCCAAGGCCAACGTCATAGGGCGTTGTTGTCTGGTTAAAATCTGATCCAGCGTTCAGAATGCCTGCCTCGATCCGGCGGATATTCATCGAATCAAGCCCGATCATTTCCATGCCAGATTTTTCACCCGCTTGCGCCAGATGCGTCCAAAGCGCGTCTGCGTCGTGATGGGGTTCTGTATAAAACTCCCACCCTAATTCATTGGTATAGCCTGTGCGCGTCACGATCACCTCTTGCCCGCCGAAAGGCAGACGATGCGCAGAGAAATATCCAAAGGGCTCTGGCATTCCTGTGTCGCAAGCGTCGGCCAAGATCTGCATCGATGTGGGCCCCTGCACTTGGCTGACAAATACATCGGGATCGCTGATGGTAACATCCATGCTCATTCCATGTGCGCGGGCCCAGCTGTAAAAATCGCCATCAGCTTGGACATACCAAAACCTATCCTCAGCCAAGCGCAGCACGATCCCATCGACAATCAACCCGCCATCTTCGTAGCACGCCAATCCGTATGCACAGCGCATCGGTTTGACCTTGGTCATATCCTTGGTGAAGAGTGTGTCGAGCAGCTTTTCAGCATCCGGCCCTTCAAACTGGATCGGCAATTCGCCTGTATGAAGTACACCCGCCTTTTGGCGCAGCAACCAATAGCCATCGTCAACGGTTTGTGTGTCAAACAGAACCGCCATCTGACGCCGATTATAAAGGCAGTAATGCGGCTTTAAGGGGCGTTCGATATCGAAATAAGGGTGGCGTGATTGCGCATAATCCCATCCAGCGCCGTCTTGGGTTGTGACCAAATCTCTGGTTTTGCCATCGCTGCACCGCATCTTTGAATTTCCCTTGTCCTTTACGTGCGGAGACAATTGGAAAAATGCCTTGCTGTAAAGAAATTTCGCGTTTGCGGGTTTTGGTGTTTCTGAGTTTCAGTGTTCTTTGGCTGCTCGCGATATGGTCACGGCCACCAAGACCAAAACAATATGGGTTAGGCGGCGGTTTGAAACTTTGTTTGGCTGGGCGCGCCGGGCAGTGCATCAAGAGCGGGTTGTATCAAGGCGTGATAGCCATAAGGGGTCAGGGTGAAATGTGTGGAGGCCGCAATATGGCGCCGTTTCAAAAGTGCACCCGCTTCCATCTTTCCTAAGTGATGCGCTAAAACAGTTGGTGCGAATTTGGTTTTCTCTTGAAGCATGCCGAAGGTAAGCGCAGCAGGATAGGCGTCGCGCAGATGACGGCCAAGAATGAGGCGCCGTGGATGGGCAAGGGCGTTAAATGCGGCGGCGGTTTTTTGAAGGCCGATTTTGGTGCTGGGATGGGGCATTGTTGGACATCTTTCTTTGGTGGATTTGATCGCCCCAGAACCCATTAACGATTGCTACAATAACCTAGGTAATTGAAGGATTGGTTAATGGCTCAAGAAAGTCGATTTCAATCACCTTTAAAATGATCAAAACCGCCGCTAAAAACCCCATCTAAGCCCGCTTCTCCCCATCCTCCAACGCAATGGGATGCGCCAAATGCACCAGCATTTCTTTGGGACAAATCTGCACAAAATCGGACAAGGCATCCTCCCACCGATTGAGCAATTTCGCCGCCCGCGGTGATCGCGTCTCGGCCAAATGCGCCTCGATCATGCCCTTCAACTGCGCTTCCCAATGCGGGACAGTCACAGGCACAGCAACCAGACTTTCCATATTCGCAAGGCTCTCAAAACGACCATGCGGATCATAGACATAGGCCATACCGCCGGTCATACCCGCACCGAAATTGGCACCAATTGACCCAAGGATCACAGCCACTCCACCAGTCATATATTCACATCCGTTCGATCCACAGCCTTCGACCACAACCTGCGCGCCAGAATTGCGCACCGCGAACCGTTCGCCTGCGCGGCCATTTGCAAACAGCTTGCCTGCCGTCGCCCCATAAAGCACCGTGTTGCCGATAATCGTATTGTCCGCCGGGATCAGATTGGACACTTGCATCGGGCGGACCACAATCGTACCCCCCGAGAGGCCCTTGCCGACATAGTCATTTGCATCGCCAGAGACTTCCAGTTTCAGGCCAGGTGCCGCAAAAGCCCCCAGCGCCTGCCCGGCGGACCCTTGCAACCGGATCGTCAGGTGATCCTCTAACAGCTCGTTGCGCATGCCGAATTTCTTGACAATCTTCGAGGATACGCGCGTGCCAATTGTCCGCAATGTGTTTTGCACCGCATAGGACAGCTGCATTTTCTCGCCATGCTCAAAAAATGGCCCAGCATCTTTGATGATTTCCGCGTCCAGCGTATCAGGCACTTCTTGACGCGGGCGGGCGCGGTCATAGTTGATGTCTGCTGCCCCGTCCAAGCTGATCAGCATCGGGTTCAAGTCCAGATCATCCAGATAATCATTCCCGCGGCTGACCTGTGCCAGCATATCTGCGCGTCCAATCGCCTCGTCCAGCGAGCGCAGGCCCAGCGAGGCCAAGACCTCACGGACTTCTTGCGCATAGAATGAAATCAGGTTCACAACCTTATCGGCTGTGCCAGTGAACTTCTTACGCAACGCCTCATCTTGCACGCAGACACCAACGGGGCAGGTATTGCTCTGACACTGCCGCACCATGATACAGCCCATCGCGATCAGCGCTGCTGTGCCGATGCCAAATTCCTCGGCACCCAGCATCGCGGCAATCACAATATCGCGGCCCGTGCGCAAGCCACCATCGGTGCGCAATGTCACGCGGTCGCGCAGATTGTTCATCGCCAAAACCTGATGCGCCTCTGACAGGCCCATTTCCCAAGGCAGGCCTGCATATTTGATCGAGGTCGCGGGGCTTGCACCCGTGCCGCCATTATGACCAGAGATCAGGATCACATCGGCCATCGCTTTCGCAACACCCGCCGCAATCGTCCCAACACCGCTCGAGGCGACAAGCTTCACCGTCACCTTACAGCGCGGATTGATCTGTTTCAGATCATAAATCAGCTGCGCCAAATCTTCGATCGAATAGATATCGTGATGCGGCGGCGGGCTGATCAACGTCACGCCCTTCGTCGAATGCCTTAACCGCGCGATCAGATCGGTGACCTTAATCCCCGGCAATTGCCCACCTTCACCAGGCTTCGCGCCTTGCGCGACTTTGATTTCCAACTCTTCACAATGGTTCAGATACTCGGCTGTCACCCCAAAGCGGCCGGATGCGACCTGTTTGATTTTCGCAGATGGATTATCGCCATTCGGCTCTGGCACAAAATGTGCGGGATCTTCGCCGCCCTCGCCTGAATCCGATTTCGCCCCAATCCGGTTCATCGCCACATTCAGCGTCTTATGGGCCTCTGGCGATAACGCACCCAGCGACATACCGGGCGTCACAAACCGTTTTCGAATAGACGTAATGCTCTCGACATCCTCAACAGGGATCGGTTTTTCAGCTGGTTTGAAATCCAAAAGATCGCGCAAGTGAATGGGCGGGTTGGCCTGCATCTTCGCGCTATATTGCTTCCATAAATCATAGCTCGCGCGGTCACACGCCGTTTGCATAATATGCATGGTTTGTGCTTCCCATGCATGCCGCTCGCCCGAACGCCGCGCCTTATAGAAGCCACCGATGGGCAAAATATCCGTCGCTTGGTGCCAGCCCTTTGCATGGACCTTCTCGACCTTTAGCTGAATGCCGGTCAGACCGATCCCAGAAATCCGGCTGATCATGCCGGGGAAGAATTCGGCGACCAGCGCACGCGACAGCCCGACCGCCTCAAAGTTCAATCCCCCGCGATAGCTGGAAATCACAGAAATCCCCATCTTCGCCATGATCTTCAGCAAGCCTTGATTGATCGCCTCTTTATAGCGCGCCATCGCCACGTCCAGCGTCATATCAAGCAGCCCGCGTTCTATCCGATCCGCCAAGGAATCCTGCGCCAGATAGGCGTTCACGGTCGTCGCGCCCGCACCGATCAGCACCGCAAAATAATGCGGGTCGATACATTCCGCCGATTGCACATTTAACGAACAGAAGGTGCGCAAGCCGATCTTGGTCAGGCCTGAATGCACTGCAGAGGTCGCCAAAATCATCGGCATCGGCACGCGGTCCGCATCTTGGCCCATATCGGTCAACACGATATGGCCGGCACCTGACCGCACCGCATCTTCGGCCTCTTCGCGGATGCGCTTTAACCCATCCAACAGACCATTCTCGTCACCCTTTTCAAAGGTACAATCGACCATCGTCACCTGATCGCCAAAACGCTCTACCATGACCGCAAATTCAGCATTGGTTACAACCGGCGAGGCAAGGCGCAAAATCTCTGTCTGCGTATTGCTTTCATCCAGCACATTGCCCAGATTGCCAAAGCGCGTCTTCAAACTCATCACTGCTTGTTCACGAAGCGAGTCAATCGGTGGGTTTGTGACCTGCGAAAAGTTCTGCCGGAAATAATGTGACAGGGGCCGGTACATGTCTGACAAAACCGCGGACGGCGTATCATCGCCCATCGAGGCCAAGCTTTCCTTTGCGTCCTCTGCCATCGGATGCAAGATCATCTCTAGCTCTTCGATGGAATAACCTGCGGCCACCTGACGTTTGCGCAAATCTGCACCGGAAAACGCAACCGTCTCTTTCATATCTTCGGTCGAATCCAGATCAACAACCGATTGCACCCATTCGCTAAAGGGTTGGCTGGCGGCCAGCTCGTCTTTCAACGCCTCGTCATGTAACAGGCGCCCTTCTTCCATATCCACGGCCAACATCTGGCCCGGGCCAAGCGCACCTTTTTCTTTCACGCCTGCCTCTTCAATTGGGACCATGCCCGCCTCGGACCCCGCAATCAGCAGATCATCGCCGGTCACAACATACCGCATTGGGCGCAACCCATTGCGGTCCAGTCCTGCCACAACCCAGCGCCCATCGGTCATCGCCAATGCGGCTGGCCCATCCCAAGGTTCCATCACCGAATTGGCGTATTCATACATGTCGCGCCATTCGTCCTTGATGCCCACGGAATTATTGCTTTCAGGCACCAAAATCGTCTTGGCCATGGGCGCATTGCGGCCCGCACGCACAATCGCCTCAAACACACCGTCCAATGCGGCTGAATCTGACGACCCCGGTTGCACCACGGGTTTGATATCATCCGCGTAATCCCCGAAATTCTTGGACGCCATGCGGATTTCATGGGATTTCATCCAATTCACATTGCCCTTCAGCGTGTTGATCTCGCCATTATGGGCGAGCATCCGGAAAGGTTGCGCCAACCACCATTGCGGGAAAGTGTTTGTGGAATAGCGCTGGTGATAGACCGCAAACGCACTTTCAAACCGCTCATCCATCAAATCGGGATAGAAAACCGCGACCTGTTCGGCCAGCATCATGCCTTTATAGATGATCGACCGACAGGACAGCGAACAGATATAAAAATCATTGATCCCTTGGGCGGCCTTCTCGATCCGGCGGCGCAGCACATAAAGCTCGCGCTCAAACGTCTCCTCATCCACACCCTTAGAGTTGGAGATCAGGATTTGCTCAATCTCTGGCCGCGTGGCATTGGCCTTATCGCCCAAGCAAGACGTGTCCACAGGCACATGGCGCCAGCCATAGATGTAATAGCCCATTTTTAGGATTTCGGATTCCACAATCGTCCGCGCTGCTTCCTGTGCCCCGAAATCTGTGCGCGGCAAAAACACCTGACCGACCGCGATATACTCGCCCTCGCGCGGCTCGTGACCTGTGCGACGCACTTGATCATAGAAAAACTTAATTGGGATTTGCACATGAATACCCGCACCATCACCGGTCTTGCCATCTGCATCCACGGCCCCCCGATGCCAAACAGCTTTCAACGCTGCGATCCCGTTTTCGACAACCTTGCGTGATTTCGATCCGTCGATGGAGACAACCAAGCCCACCCCGCAAGAGCTATGTTCCTCTGCCTCGTCATACATCCCAAACTCGGACATATAAGCGCGCTTGGCTTCTTCTTGGGCTTTCCAGTTTTGATCAAATTTGGTCATATTCCCCTCCACGGGTTTCCCTATGGGAAAGTGGTTAGCTATTGAATCGGCATACGCCGCCAACTTCTGTTGCTTTGAAGTCAGGATGATCAGGCTTCAGAAGCGCTATGAAGTCTCTTTCCGAAGTTTCATCTGTCTTATCTATCAAATTTTTAAATTCATGACTGCGCCAAAGATATAGTTTGAGTTCAGGAACATAATCGCCAGAGGCCAAATGACGCGCTTTATAGAATTGAGTGTCATCCCAAGACATTTCTTCCATTTCTACATAATCGTAAGATTGCGCTTCATAACCAAAGAAAGCTGAAGATTTTGCTGGATTTACGATCCTAGCGGCGGTCCGAGTCACTGTCATGACTTCGCCTTCGTATAAATCAGAAATCAGTTTAAACTCTTTGTTGCTGCTTTCTATAATTTCATTTTCTTCGCTGTGTTCGACCGAGTATTGGTTTCTTTGGTTGTTTTCACTCAGCCACCAATTTCCGTCATCTAAATACCAGTATTCGCGTTGGTTAAAGTGATACGCATCTCCAAAGCCTTCGAATATAATTATTCCATCTTCAAAAACTCTATTGGCGATCAACTCCGTTCCTTCATGACTTTCGCATTGGAAAAAATGAGTCACTTGGCACAGATTGTCGTGAATAGAGAGATTGTGACTGCACTTGCTTTTATCAATTAAATTGGAGTTGGAATTCGCTATAGACGGTAAAATCGAAGCTAAAGCGATCAAAGTCAGCCCCACTGACGCATTCGCTACGTTAACGCTTTTCGTCACACCGAAAGCACCGACAATTCCACCGACGGTATACCGACGCGTTACCGCCGCAAAACCGACGCGATACTGACATGGCAAACATGCGTTAACCATTCCGCGCCTCCGTGTAATGGGCGACCAGAAAAAACACCGCACCCATAAAAAAGCCAATCGTTCCACCAAGGCTGATAAAATCACCCGCCTGCACCCCGCCATACAGGAAAAAGCAGGCGCAAATGAAATAGGACCATAGCCCAAGGCGAAGCCAGATGCGGGACATGCGCGCTACTCCGCCGCGACGGCAGCTTTGCCGTTTAAATATTCAATGATGCTATCTGCCGCCTCACGCCCGTCGCGGATTGCCCAAACAACAAGCGAGGCACCGCGCACAATATCACCCGCGGCATAGACCCCATCAAGCGAGGTCTCATGGCTTAGGAAATTCGCGCGGATCGTGCCCCAGCGGGTCACTTCCAGCTCGTCCGAGCCAAACATGGTTTGCATATCCTCTGGCTCAAAACCCAGTGCTTTGATCACCAAATCCGCTTTCTCTGTGTAATCCGCACCGGGGATTTCCTCTGGGCTTTGACGTCCGCTTGCGTCCGGCGCACCAAGGCGCATTTTGCTAACGATCACACCTGACACATCGCCTTCGCCCGCAAAGCCTTTGGGGGCTGCCAGCCAGACAAATTCAACGCCTTCCTCTTCGGCATTCGCAGTTTCACGCGCCGAACCCGGCATATTCTTGCGGTCGCGACGGTACAGGCATTTCACCGATGTCGCGCCCTGTCGCACAGCCGTGCGCACGCAATCCATTGCTGTGTCACCGCCGCCGATCACGACCACATTTTTGCCTTCAGCACTCAACTCGCCATTTTCTATCTCGGCGACTTTATCCCCGAAATTCAAACGGTTAGACGCGGTCAGATAATCAATCGCTTTGACGATACCTTTATTACCAGCGCCGGGCCCACCCAAGTCGCGTGACTTGTAAACACCTGTCGCGATTAGGATCGCGTCATGTTTCTGGCGCAACTCCTCGAAGGCGATATCAACGCCGATATCCGTGTTCAGTTTGAACTCTACACCGCCCTTGGCCAGCAAATCATTACGGCGCATCACGACGTCTTTTTCCAATTTAAAGCCGGGAATGCCATAGGTCAGCAACCCACCAGCACGGTCATAGCGGTCATAAACCGTGACCTGCATGCCTGCCATGCGCAACCGATCCGCCGCGGCCAATCCCGCAGGTCCCGCGCCGATGATCGCAACATTCTCAGCACGCTCAACGCTTGGGCTATTTGCCTTCACCCAACCGTTTTCCCATGCGCTGTCGGTAATATATTTCTCCACCGCACCAATCGTGACCGTGCCATGACCTGCCTGTTCGATCACACAATTGCCCTCGCATAAACGATCCTGCGGACAGATGCGCCCGCAGATTTCAGGGAATGTATTGGTGGCCTGTGACATCTGATAGGCTTCTTCCAACCGCCCCTCCGCCGTCAGGCGCAGCCAATCTGGGATATTGTTGTGCAGCGGGCAGTGCGACTGGCAATAAGGCACGCCACATTGCGAACAGCGGCTTGCCTGTTCAGCGGCCTTTTCCTTCGCAAACTCTTGATAAATCTCGTCATAATCTTCGCGCCGCGCATCCGCGCCGCGTTTTTCCGGCATTGCACGCTCAAGATTAACGAATTTCAACATCGCTTTTTCTGCCATGGTCCGAACCCTTATCCCACAGGAACCCACCCCATACCCAACCACGTTCTGCATTAAAAGTAAATAATACTGACCTATTGTAGGAAAAATAGTGAAAAACCAAGAAAAAACGCAAGGTCAGATTGAAAATTAGGTAACATATCGGACCTAACGAGGATTTGGGATTCTCAAACCGGTATCATTGGCATAGTTTAAGACAAAAGAATCGAGCGGACTGTTGGATATCCTCTACCTTATAATTCTGGCCATTATTCAAGGACTTACGGAGTTTTTGCCGGTCTCCTCGTCTGGTCACTTGGCAATGCTTCCACACCTGACAGGCGCGGAAGATCAGGGGTTAATCATGGATGTCGCGGTTCATGTCGGCACCTTAGGTGCTGTGGTTCTTTACTTCTGGACAGATGTAAAATCGGCTTTCTTTGGGCTTTTTCACCTGCTCAAAGGACAAAAAACCGACGGATCGCAGTTGGCCGTGTTGCTGATCATCGCAACTATCCCGGTGGTCATCCTTGGCTTTATCTTGTCGATTATGGATTGGACCCATCATTTGCGCAATCTTGCTGTCATCGGATGGGCCATGCTGGTCTTTGGCATCGTGCTTTATGTCATGGACCAACGCGGCGCGCAGGACAAAACGCAAGCCGATTGGACGATCAAGGATGCTTGGACATTGGGGCTTTGGCAGGCGGTGGCGCTAATCCCCGGCGCCTCACGCTCTGGCATGACCATCACAGGCGCGCGCGCTTTGGGCTACACCCGACAAGAGGGCGCAAAGATTGCGATGTTGATGTCAATCCCCACGATTATCGCTTCGGGCACTTTGTTGGGGATCGAGGCCTGGGCCGAGGGGGATTGGACTGCGCTTGGCACAGCGGCAATTGCGGCAGTTTTTGCCTTTGGTTCTGGATTGCTTGCGTTGCGCGTGATGATGCATTTCCTGCGCTCTATCAGTTTCACGCCTTACGTGATTTATCGGATTGTTCTTGGCTTGGGTTTGCTTTGGCTGGCCTATGGCGAGCGCTTCTTGGATCATATGAAAGCGATCTGAAACACGCGGCTTGAGGCGCCATGTTTTCATAGAAGAATGCCCACAAATTTTTTGGATTTCGACAATCAAGAAAACCGGTTTACTGGTTTCCTTGGAAACCGGTTTTCTTTTTTGAAATTGATCCAAATTTTTGATTAGCAAACCCGATGATAACCTGAATTAACCTCCGCGCAAAATGCTGGGCATCACCCACCAATTGGGGTGCTTTGTGCGCAACGCTGCTGCGGCATCCTGACATGCCTCAACCGTGTCAAAAATTCCAAAACACGTCGCACCCGACCCCGACATCCGGGCCAGCCGCGCATCCCGAAGCGCCCCCAGCACCTCGCCAATTACCGGCGCGAATGCCATGGCAGGCTCTTCCAGGTCATTTCGTTGCTTGCTAAGGTATCTTATCCAAACATCAAAATCGCCCGATTTCGGCAATGGCGAAAGGTGCGCATTCTCTTTGCTTGCAAGCATCGAAAACACTGTATGCGTCGGCACAGCCACACGCGGATTGACCAACAGGATTGGAAGATCAGGCATGGCATCAATCGCCAAAATTTCATCCCCAATTCCACGCATAACACACGCCCGTTGCATCAAACACACCGGCACATCCGCACCAAGGGCCAGCGCATCATCGGCGGAAATATCTGTTTCAAATAGGCGCGAAAGACCGCGCAAACTTGCCGCCGCATCTGCCGAACCACCCCCCACACCTGCCGCGACAGGGATATGTTTGTCCAACGCGATGGCAACATCTGTATGCCCAAGTCTTTCCGCGGCTTTAAATATCAAATTGTCTTTTGGGTCGCCCATCGCATTGCCAAAAGGACCATTAACATCCAGCTTAAATTCCGTAGATTTTTGGAACGTCAAAACATCCCCAAAATCTGCAAAAGCAACAACCGAGTCTAATAGATGATACCCATCATCGCGCTGCCCGGTCACATGCAGCGCGAGGTTTATTTTGGCCCGCGCCGTCTCTTTAATTTGCACTGGTTTGCTGTGCGCTTTTTGCCTCTTCGGCCAAGACCGCATCAAGACCACGATCAAGCTTGGCACGAATACGCGCAGCCAAACCCTCATCTGGGCCAAAGGACAGCGCACGTTGCCATTGGAATTCCGCCTCGCGCATGCGTTCGACCTTCCAATAGACATCGCCCAAATGATCATTCACAATCGGATCGGTCGGCAGCAGCGCAACTGCCTTTTCCATCGGTTCGACCGCATCCTCGTATTTCCCAAGACGGTAATAAACCCAACCCAAACTATCTGCGATTGCACCGCTATCGGGGCGTAGCTGGGCGGCACGCCGGATCATATCTTGGGCTTCATCTAGCTTCTCCTGACGTTCAACCAATGAATATCCAAGATAGTTCAGCACGGTTGCGCGATTGGGCGAAAGTTCCAGCGCACGGCGAAATCCGGCTTCTGCTTCTGTCCAATTGTCCAACTCAAACTGGCACACTGCACGCGCATGAAACACAAACCAATGGGTTTGGCGAAAACGTTCGATCGCATCTATTGCCCGATCATAAGAGGCAACCGCCTCCGCACATTGGTTATTGCCGCGATAAATATCGCCCGTCGTAATCGCCAAACGCGGATCGCCGGGCAATTGACGTTCTAACGCACGCATAACTTCAATGGCCGCTTCGGGTTGGCCTGCCGCGACCAGCGTATCGGACCGGCCAAATTCCGCATCCACAAATTCCGGCGCAGCTGGGCCGATTTTGTCATATTCGCGCAGCGCAAGCGGGTATTGCTCTTGCGCGACAAATGTCTCTGCGATGAACAGAATATTTGCATTATTAGGCCGCAAATATTGCCCAATTTTCGCAAGCGCCAATGTCAGCGTTGGGTCCTGAACCTCATCTAAGATGACCGCAAGGGACGTAAAAGCCTTGGCCACGCCCTCTTTGGCCGTTGTGATATAGCCATAGCTTTCATTGTCAGACAGAATACGCCGCCGCATCTCGGACCAATCTTCGGGCGGCAGGTTGCGGCGAATACTGTCATGTAAAATCAGTGCCCGATCACGTTCGCCAAGTTCCGACATGATCTGAATATGCGCCAAAATTGCCCCATCGGTCAGGCGCAGATTGCCACGCTCATCCCCCGTCAGCAGACGATCAGCAGTTTCAAAATCCCCAACAGCGGCCAAAATAAACGCCTTGTGAAATTGCGCGAAAAGCTCTGCCGTTAACGGCTCGGTCATCATATCCAAATGCGCCACGGCTTCGGTAACGGACCCGCGGCCCAACGCAACCCATGCTTTTAAAAGTCCGGGAAGGATCGGCAAAAACTGATCCCCCGCTCTGTCCAAAATCTCTTGGGCCAGCACATAATCTTCTTGATCAATCGCATCGACGATCAAAACCAAATCTTCGATGTCACTTTGCAGCGAAAGCGCATCAAGACGCTGCGCATACTCAAGCGCGCGCGGAAAATCATCATTGATCAGCGCAGGTAAGATCGCATTGCCCAAGACCTCACTTGCATTGGGATCAAGTGCTAGCGCTTGTTGATAACGTTGATCCGCCGTCTTAAAATCGTTCTTTGCAATCGCACTGTTGCCGGCCAGATAATGACCCAGCACGGTTTGCGACATGCTGGGTACAGCAAAGCCGATGAATAACATAACGCATAAAAGCAAGCGGATCATAAGCGGGGTTTCCTGTTAACAGGGGGCAAACCTAATCCGCCCGCCGCCCGAGTGCAACAGCAGGACGCCTCTAATTAGGTCAAATCTTGCGCATTTAAAAATGCGCAAGTCTTACATATTTGGATAGTTCGGCCCCTCGCCCCCCTGCGGGGTTGCCCAAGTGATATTCTGGCTTGGGTCTTTGATATCGCAGGTCTTACAATGCACACAGTTCTGCGCATTGATTTGAAAGCGCGGGTTTGATCCATCGTCTTCGCGAATGATCTCGTACACGCCCGCAGGACAGTATCGCTGCGCGGGTTCGGCATATTCGGGCAGGTTTATGCCAACAGGAATGCTGGGATCGGCCAGTTGAAGGTGGCACGGCTGCTCTTCCTCATGGTTCGTGGCCGAGAAACTGACATTTGTCAGACGATCAAAGCTCAACACCCCATCAGGTTTTGGGTAATCGATAGGTGCATAATCCGCAGCTTTGCCAGTACTTTCTGCATCTGTCTTGCCATGCGCAACCGTTCCGAAAATTGAAAATTTAAACAGCGTCTGGCACCACATATCAAAACCACCAAGTGCTACACCCAGCTTCGCACCATATTTTGCCCGCAGCGGCGCAACATTACGCACAATTTTCAGATCTTTTCCAACGGGACCAGATTTCAGATTTTCATTGTAATCGTCCAAAACATCGCCTTCGCGGCCCGCCTTGATCGCTTCAACTGCGGCTTCTGCGGCCTCGATCCCCGAATGCATCGCATTATGATTGCCCTTGATCCGCGGCAGGTTCACAAGCCCTGCGGAACAGCCCAGCAAAACCCCACCGGGGTAGGCCACTTCTGGGATGGATTGGAACCCACCTTTGGTCACGGCGCGTGCGCCATAAGCAACGCGTTTCCCACCCTCAAGCACTTTTGCAATGCGCGGGTGATGCTTCCAACGTTGGAATTCCATGTAGGGGAACAAATGCGGGTTCTTATAGTTCAAATCCACAATGAAGCCGACATAGACTTGGTTATTATCAAGGTGATAAAGGAACGATCCACCGCTCTCCTCAGCCATCGGCCAACCCATCGTATGGGTGACTTCACCTTCGTTGTGGTTTTCGGGCTTAATTTCCCAAATCTCTTTCATCCCGATGCCGAATTTTGGCACATCGCTGTCTTTGTCCAAGGCATATTTTTCGATCACCTGTTTGGACAGGGATCCGCGAACGCCTTCGGACAGGAACACATATTTGCCGTGCAGCTCCATGCCCGGCTCGTATGAAGACCCCGGCGTGCCATCACGCTCTTTGCCAAATTCGCCCGCAACAACACCTTTGACTTCACCATTCTCGCCAAAAACAAGTTCAGAACACGCCATACCGGGGAAAATTTCTACCCCCATCGCCTCGGCCTGTTCTGCCAACCAACGGCAGACATTGCCCATGGACACGATGTAATTGCCATGGTTGTTCATCAAGGGCGGCATCATGATATTGGGCAGTTTCTTCGCACCCTTCTCGGTAAGGTTTAGGAAGTTATCCTCTTTGACCTCAACCGTCACCGGCGCGCCTTTTTCTTTCCAATCCGGGATCAGGCGTGTCAGGCCACTTGGATCAAGAACCGCACCAGACAGGATATGCGCACCCACTTCAGAGCCTTTTTCCAGCACAACAACCTCTAATGCGCTGTCCAATTGCTTCAACCGGATCGCAGCAGACAGCCCAGACGGCCCCGCACCCACAATCACAACGTCATATGGCATGGATTCACGTTCTATGTCAGACATTAAGACTCTCCTGATATTCCATTTTGCATAAATTGCAGAAAAAATTCCCTCACATCAACAAATTCGCGACGTCAAAAATTATATTTACGTCTTTAAATGTGTTTCAAAACTTGCATAGCTGGGCTTTGCAAACTGTACAGAAAAGGTAGGATTTGAAAGCCACATATAAAATACCAATGCAATTGAAAACGCCTTTTGCGGCCTTTGCAGGTTTTGCCATTCTCTATCACCTCTCGGCCATACTTCTTGCCTATTTTGGTTTTGGTATCGCGCTTGGAAATGTTGATAACCTCACGCAACCTGCCATCCTGTTTGAAAGGGTTTTGCGATCTTCAATTTTCTTGCTGATCGCGTTTTTCTTGGTCCTGATTTACTACTGGCGTTCTGTCTCGGTAGTTGAGGGGCTTTTGGCGTTGGTCGCGATATCGATCTTCACACCTGGATTTTCGATTTTTAAATCGCTGATGCCCTTTGCAATGCCCTTTTATGCTGATCCTTACTTGGCGGATTTAGACTGGTTTTTCAATTTGGGCATGGATGGATATGAACGGCTTGATAACGCAGGTTTGGTTCCAAGCGCCAAAATCATGGCGCTTTTCTATGGGCCAATCTGGCTAACGGCCTCGCTGGTCTTGCCGATTTTTATTGGCCTATTTGATCCTAACAAAAATCGAAGATGGCGTTTTGTTTCAATGCTCTTGGTCAGTTGGGTGGTTTTGGGCAATCTCGTTGCCTTGTTGGGCCTGTCGGTTGGCCCGATATATTACGAACGCGTTTATGACGATCCACGTTTCGCGCCATTTTTGGACTTTTTTAACAGCGCGGGTTTGGCGGACACCTTCGTTGACGATACCCAAGATTTCTTGTGGCAAATGCACGCCGCTGGCACGCCTTGGATTGGCACCGGAATCTCGGCTTTTCCATCTGTGCATGTTGCAATCGCAACAACAGCAGCACTTTATGCCTTTGATGTGCATCGATGGCTTGGCCTCATCGGCTTTGCCTTTGTCGCGATTATTCAAGTCCTGTCCGTTGCAACGGGTTATCACTACGCGCTGGATGGATATTTTTCAATTCTTTTCATCTCTCTCTTTTGGTTGTGGCACAAAAAGCAATTTACGCCAGATAAGCCTGTTTAAAAAACACCCCCGATCGGCGCATTTTCTTCTTTGCTTGGCCCAACAGATCAGTCAAAATAGCGCTCAGAGATTGGACGGTCAGCTATGGACAAAATACCGATAACACCTGCTGGATTTGCAACCGCGGATGCAGAATTAAAGCAGCTTAAAAGCAAAGATCGCCCAAATGTCATCAAGGCGATTGCCGAGGCGCGCGAGCATGGCGATTTGTCCGAGAATGCTGAATACCATGCCGCACGCGAACAGCAAAGCCATATCGAAGGGCGCATCAAAGAATTAGAGGCGATTATATCCAAGGCCGATGTCATCGATGTCACCAAACTGTCGGGCAGCATCAAATTTGGTGCAACGGTTGAGATCGTCGATGAAGATACCGATGAAGAAAAAACCTATCAGATCGTGGGCGAGTTCGAGGCCGATATTGAACGCAACCTTCTGAACATCAATTCACCGATTGCGCGTGCGTTGATCGGCAAAGAAGAAGGCGACAGTGTCGAGGTGCGGACACCCGGCGGGACAAAGTTTTACGAAATCCTATCGATAAAATATATCTAACTTATGGCCGAAGAAGAGCCCCTGCCGCTAAAAGCAACGGATACATACATCTCGCCCGCAGTGGCGATTGGTCTGTTGGTCTCGATGGGCTGGATCATTTTGGTGATCCTGTTTTTTGTCTTTTCAAGCCAAACGATTGCTGAATCTTTTCGAACGCCCTTGATTGGGATTTTGACGCTCCTGTCGATTATCCTGCCGATTGTTCTGATCTGGACGCTGGCCCTAACCGCCCATGCAACCCAACGTTTGAAAAAAGAGGCAAACGAGATCCGTGCAGAAATGCGTCTTGTCGCGGGCGAATTGCGCGAAACCGCAGATCGGTTTCCCAAAGACCAGCAAGAAATCGTCAAACAATTGCGGCTGATCGCAGAAATGACGGTCGCCAATGATAAACGCTTGCAGCAGATCAAACAGGATCAAACGCCTGTGCCACAAATTGATGTGGTCGAAATGAACAAAACCATCTTCGGTGATTTCACGACACCTGAAGAGGATGGCCAGATCGCGCTGCCCTTGCAGGTGTCAGAGGATGCGGAACTCCCACCCATGCCAGTCGAAGATGTGATCGCCGCTTTAAACTTTCCCAACAATGCCCAAGACAAGGCGGGCTTTCGCGCGCTGCGCCGCGCGATGCGCGAACGGCGCTTGCGTCAAATGCTCGACAGCGCGCAATTTGTGATGTCGCAACTGACGGAAGAGGGGATTTTTATGGATGACCTCAACCCCGACCGCCCCGTCACAGATGCATGGCGTCGCCTTGCGGGTGGTGCCAGCGGCAAAGAGGTCAGCACCGTTGGCGGTGTGCGCGACAAGGCTGTGCTTGCCTTGGCGCGCGGCCGCATGAAAACCAACCGCGCTTTTCGCGAACGGGCGCATTATTTCCTGCGCGAGTTTGGCGATTTCCTGACCGAGCTAGAGCCGCGCTTGAAAAACCACGAGATTACCGACCTATCAGACACCCGCACCGCACGGTGTTACATGGTGATGGCGCGCGCGACGGGCGCGTTTGATTGATCGGGGCGGTGCGCAATGCATGCGCACCCTACGCCCGGAAACGCCCATCATCCCCTTAGCCACTGAACGGGGAAAGCCCAAAGAACGTGTGCAAATAACCGATAATGCCTGTCGCGACCAAAGCTGCCCCCAGAAACATCAAATCTTTTGCTAGTGTTCCTTTTGGTCCGGGCGTCCATTCAGGCTCTGACTGATTGATCACGATC
>JBCCGP010000034.1:0-28739 GCA_039029215.1 Pseudomonadota bacterium | reverse complement strand
TGGATTGAAAACAACCACTTGGGCAGGCGGCACGGATGCGTTGAAGGTGTTTTTGTTTGCCAAGGTCAATCGCAGCGTTGGCGGGGGCCTGTTGCATGTGACCTTGTTGGAAAAACCCCAATGACCAAAGCCGATCGCGACAGAGCCTGCCCGTTTTGTACTTCAAAAGTAGCTACGCGGATGGATCGGTATAATCGCGATGTTTGGGATGTCATGTCGCGTGACGCGCGCGGTTTTGTCGATCTATTCAATCTTGTGCATGTCACCGAAGTGCCGGCGACTTTTATCATTCCTGACGGCGGGTCAGCATAAGATGCTAAGACCCGCGATCTCAATCAAACCTGCCTTCATCGCGCTTCTGCTGGGTGCATTTTTGACACCCGCTGCACCTGAAATCGCGCATGCGGATGCGAAATTGGCGGATACCGCGATTAGCGCTTTTGCAAAATACTGCACCCAACCGCGACAAAAACTCTACCGCATTATGTTGCGCATGGAACGTCATGCGAAAGAGGCGGGCTATGCAAGTCTGCCCTTCGATGTCGAGTTTTATGACACCACATTAGAACGCGCGACAATCCCCATCACGCCTGGGACCAATCGTCGATGCGTTGTCACATTTGATGGCAGTTATGCCCAACAAGCCAAAAACGCCGTACTTGCGTTTGTAGAGCGGGCAAAATTTGGCTTCGAAACAGATATCCCAAAGACCCACAGCGATGCACGCGTTTCAGGCACAGAATTATTCATCGCACGCCGTCTGCAATCCGGTCCGAAAGCAGTTTTACATGTTGGCACATCACGCGGCGCAAACGGGGTTCAAACCTTCATAAATGTTGAAAGGCTGCCCAGATGAGCGTGCCGTCAACGCAGATACATCGCGGTCCTATCCGCCAAAACAACCAAAAACAGGGGCGACACTCATGTCCATTCTGATCAACAAAGACACTAAAATTATCGTCCAAGGGCTGACAGGAAAAACCGGCACGTTCCACACTGAACAGGCGCTGGCTTATCACGGCACGCAGATGGTCGCGGGCACGCATCCCAAAAAAGGCGGCGAGACTTGGACCTCGGCGAATGGCGAGAACCTTCCGATTTTCACAACTGTGGCAGAGGCAAAGTCAGAGACCGGCGCGAATGCATCGGTGATATACGTGCCACCCGCAGGTGCGGCCGCCGCAATTATCGAGGCGATTGATGCAGGCATCGCGCTGATTACATGCATCACCGAGGGCATTCCGGTCTTGGACATGGTCAAAGTCAAAGATGCGCTGAACAAATCAAATGCACGTCTAATCGGCGGCAACTGTCCAGGTCTGCTGACGCCAGAGGAGTGCAAAATCGGGATCATGCCGGGCTCTATCTTCGAAAAAGGCTCGGTTGGCGTCTTGTCACGCTCTGGAACATTAACCTACGAGGCTGTGTTCCAAACCACAAATATCGGCCTTGGCCAATCCACCGCTGTGGGGATCGGCGGTGATCCGGTGAAAGGGACCGAGTTTATAGATGTGCTCGATATGTTTTTGGATGATGATGAAACCGAAAGCATCATCATGATCGGTGAAATCGGCGGATCAGCCGAGGAAGACGCTGCGGAATACCTGACGCAAGAAGCGGCCAAAGGACGCAAAAAACCTGTCGCGGGCTTTATTGCTGGCCGCACCGCACCGCCGGGTCGCCGTATGGGCCATGCGGGCGCTATCGTTTCGGGTGGCAAAGGTGGGGCCGAAGATAAAATCGCCGCCATGGAAGCGGCGGGTATTGTGGTGGCTGAAAGCCCCGCGAAACTGGGCGAGGCTGTTCAATCAGCGATAAGATCCACGCAATCATAATGGATAAAATCTCAACCCATATACGTGCTGCGATGCAAAGCTTTGCTGAAGCCACGCAGTCACGTTTGGGTTTTTTAATACTGCTTTGCATCGGCGCGATCTTGTTCTTTTTAGAGGATATCTTGAAAGTTATGGCAATGATTTTGTCCTTACCCATCGTCGCGATTGTCTGGATCGTCGCAGCGATGTGGGTGCGATTGCGGTTCATTGGCCGTAGTATTTTACCAGTCCTCGTTGCGATTGCTGCCACTGTCGCGGGATTAGTTTTCTATCTTCTCTATACCATGGAAGCGCTCAACCATGTTGGTCTACCCTGTCAGGGGTGTACTTGGGATGAACGGCCGTTGATTTGGAACGTGGTCATATATGTCGTAATACCAAGCCTTATGCTGCTCACTTGGATAGGGGTTCTGTTCCTCTGCTTCTTTCCAAAGGGGAAAACCCATGCCTAGCTTGTTTAGTGTCATTTGGCGAAATTATCGAATACCGCAGGGGCTGGATTTCAGAGTTCCACTTAACCTTCTTAAGATAGCGCGCCAGATGAAAATAAAATGCAAGAAAGAGCACGCGAGAACATTGGTATCGAGATATTTGCAAATTATCACAAACCCACTGCGGTTCGAAACCCGTTTGACGCAGTGCGCGCAAAACTGATTGAGAAGGAGACTTTATGACCGAGCAAAGTAATGACCAACTTCACGCATCCTCCTTCTTACAAGGACATAATTCTGAATATGTAGAGCAGCTTTACGCTGCCTATGTAAAAGACCCCGCATCCGTTGATGCCAGCTGGGCAGAGTTTTTTACCTCGCTGAAAGATGATGGTGCGACGGTTCAAAAAGAAGCCGAAGGTCCGTCTTGGGCGCGGCCTGATTGGCCCCCTGCCCCAACGGATGAGCTAACATCTGCGCTAGATGGGCAATGGGCAGATGACCCCAAAAAGGCCGCAGAAAAGATCAAAGGCGCGAATGGTGCGGCGATGTCGGACGCCGATGTCCAACAGGCTGTCATCGACAGTATGCGCGCGCTGATGATCATTCGCGCCTATCGCATTCGCGGGCATTTGGTTGCTGATCTTGACCCCTTGGATATGCGCGAGAAGGATGCGCACCCAGAACTTGATCCGAAATTCTATGGCTTCAACGAGGCTGATATGGATCGCGAAATTTACCTTGATAAAGTCCTCGGCCTAGCACGCGCGACCATGCGTGACATCGTTGCACGCCTTAAGATGCTTTATACGGGCACATTCGCCCTGCAATATATGCATCTGTCTGATCCAGAAGAGGCCGCGTGGCTAAAAGATCGCGTGGAAAATTTCGACAAAGAGAATTTCTTCACCCAAGAAGGCCGTAAAGCGATCCTGAATAAGATGGTCGAGGCAGAGGGTTTCGAAAAATTCTGTCATGTCAAATACACAGGCACCAAACGCTTTGGTCTGGACGGGGGCGAGGCGCTGATCCCTGCGATGGAACAAATCATCAAACGCGGTGGCAATCTAGGCGTGAAAGAGATCATTGTTGGCATGCCGCATCGTGGGCGGCTGAATGTGTTGGTCAATGTGATGGCCAAACCTTACCGCGCGATTTTCAATGAATTTATGGGCGGGTCTTATAAACCCGAAAGCGTCGATGGGTCGGGCGATGTGAAATATCACCTGGGCGCGTCATCCGATCGCGAATTTGATGGCAACAATGTCCACCTATCGCTGACCGCCAACCCCTCGCACTTAGAGGCCGTTAACCCCGTTGTGCTGGGCAAGGCACGCGCCAAAAGCGACCAGCTGGGCGGGGATCGTGCTGCGGTTATGCCGATCCTTCTGCACGGGGATGCAGCCTTTGCTGGTCAAGGGGTGGTTGCGGAATGTTTTGGCCTGTCTGGTCTGAAGGGGCATCGCACTGGCGGGACCATGCATTTGATTGTGAACAACCAAATCGGCTTTACCACAAGCCCGCATAAATCCCGCTCGTCTCCTTATCCGACCGACATTGCAATGATGGTCGAGGCGCCGATCTTCCATGTAAACGGCGATGATCCAGAGGCGGTGGTGCATGCCGCCAAAGTCGCCACAGAGTTTCGTCAGAAATTCGGCAAGGACGTCGTGATCGATATCTTCTGTTATCGTCGCTTTGGCCATAACGAAGGTGACGAACCGATGTTCACTCAGCCGCAAATGTATAAAAAGATCAAAACGCATAAGACCTCTTTGACGCTTTATACCGAACGTTTGGTGCGCGATGGGCTGATCCCCGAAGGCGAGATAGAAGATATGAAAGCCGCGTTTCAGATGCGGCTGAACGAGGAATTTGAATCCGGCAAAGACTATAAACCCAACAAAGCCGATTGGCTGGATGGGCGCTGGAAACATCTGCAATCCAAAGACCCTGAATATGTGCGCGGCAAAACCGCAATCTCGAAGGCGCGGTTCAACGAGATTGGCGAGGCTTTAACGCGGCTGCCCGAAAACTGGACACCGCATCGCACGATCCAGCGAATTTTGGACACAAAGGCCGAGATGATTTCCAAAGGCGAAGGCATTGACTGGGCCACGGCCGAGGCGCTGGCCTTTGGCGCGCTGATGATCGAGGGCTTTCCAATTCGGTTGTCCGGCCAAGATTGTACACGCGGGACATTCAGCCATCGCCATTCTGGTATTCTGGATCAGAACACGGGCGAGAAATACTTTCCGCTGAACAATATCCGCGACGATCAGGATGCGCAGTATGAGGTGATCGACTCGATGCTGTCTGAATATGCGGTTCTTGGCTACGAATACGGCTATTCACTGGCAGAGCCAAATGCGCTGACGCTTTGGGAAGCGCAATTTGGCGATTTCGCCAATGGCGCGCAGATCATGTTTGATCAATTCATCAGCTCGGGCGAAAGCAAATGGTTGCGCATGTCGGGCCTGGTGATGTTGTTGCCCCATGGGTTTGAAGGCCAAGGGCCTGAACACAGCTCTGCCCGTCCTGAACGTTTCTTGCAAATGTGTGCCGAGGATAATTGGGTCGTGGCAAACTGCACCACACCTGCGAATTACTTCCACATCCTGCGGCGCCAGTTGAAACGCAAATTCCGCAAACCGCTCGTCCTGATGACACCAAAATCCTTGCTGCGTCATAAAATGGCGGTCAGCAAAACAGAGGAATTCACGGGCGACAGCTCTTTCCATCGGATCCTTTGGGATGATGCACAGCTTGGAAATTCGCCAACGAAGCTTGTGAAAGACGACAAGATCAAACGTGTGGTTGTTTGTTCAGGCAAGGTCTATTTCGATCTGTTGGAAGAGCGTGACGCACGCGGGATCACGGATATCTATTTGATGCGTCTGGAACAGCTTTATCCTTACGCCAAACACACAATGCGCAAAGAATTCGCACGGTTCAAAAATGCCGAGTTTTTATGGTGTCAGGAAGAGCCAAAAAACCAAGGCGCATGGCTGTTCATCTGTCACCACATGTCAGATGCGTTGCAGGAACTTGGCTTCAAAAACCACTGGCCCTCTTACGCGGGTCGACCGCCGGCCTCTGCCCCCGCAACAGGCCTCGCATCCGTTCACAAAGCACAACAAGACGCGCTGGTTGATGACGCGCTTACCTTAGGAGATTGATATGACTGAAATTCGGGTCCCAACACTTGGAGAAAGCGTGACCGAGGCAACCGTTGCCACATGGTTTAAAAAACCGGGCGATGCAGTCGCGGTGGATGAAATGCTGTGCGAACTGGAAACCGACAAGGTCACGGTCGAGGTCCCCTCGCCCGCCGCGGGTGTGCTGACAGAGATTGTTGCGGCCGAGGGCGAGACAGTGGGCGTTGATGCGCTTTTGGCGAATTTGGCAGAAGGGGATGCGCCGGCTGCGGACGGTTCAAAACCTGCTGCAGAAGACAAGCCGGCGGCGCCAGCCGCGGCACAGGCAGAGACCGCGCCGGTTAAAAACGCACCTTCTGCGGAAAAACTCGCCGCTGAAAAAGGTGTCGATATTGCCAACGTTGCCGGATCAGGCCGCGATGGTCGGGTGATGAAAGAAGATGTGATGAAAGCGGGCAGCGCACCTGCACCGACCCCTGCATCCCTGCCCCCTGCCGCACCGCGACAGGCAGGTCCCCGTGAAGAGGTCGTGAAAATGACCCGTCTGCGTCAAACCATCGCGCGACGTTTGAAAGAGGCACAAAATACGGCTGCCATGCTGACGACCTATAACGAGGTGGATATGTCGGCGATCATGGCATTGCGCAGCGAATATAAAGAGCTGTTCTTGAAGAAACACGACGTGAAGCTTGGCTTCATGAGCTTTTTTACCAAAGCCTGCTGTCATGCGCTGAACGAAGTGCCCGAGGTGAATGCCGAGATCAATGGCGACGAGGTGATCTATAAAAACTACGTCAATATGGGCATCGCAGTCGGCACGCCCACGGGTCTGGTTGTGCCAGTTGTGCGCGATGCCGATGCGATGGGATTTGCCGATATTGAGAAATCGATCAACGCCTTGGGTGCGCGTGCGCGCGATGGCAAACTGTCGATGGCGGATATGCAGGGTGGGACATTTACGATTTCCAATGGCGGCGTCTACGGCTCGCTGATGTCCTCGCCCATTTTGAACCCACCGCAATCGGGTATTTTGGGCATGCATGCGATCCAGAAACGTCCTGTTGTTGTGAACGACGAAATCGTCATCCGCCCGATGATGTATCTGGCGCTTAGCTATGATCATCGGATTGTGGATGGCAAAGGGGCGGTCACGTTCCTTGTGCGTGTGAAAGAGGCGCTGGAAGATCCGCGTCGGTTGTTGATGGATTTGTAAGTGAAAGTTGTAGGGCGACCCAGTTCGCTTCGAATATCACGACTTGCTAATGATAAAACGGCTGGTCGTTTTTCGCGGATCTATAATTGGCGTTGTCCAAACTGTAACAAGCTACAACCCTACAATCGTTTGAGGCAAACTAGGTCCTCTATGCTGTCGTTTTCTACTAGCCGTTTCGATGCCCATGAATGCGAAGAGTGTAAGAAGCTCATACGTATCAAAAGCGAGTTTCCCGGCTATTTTTTTGCATCAGTGATTATCGTGGCAGCAGTGATGTTGAACTTATTCTTGGAACTTGTAGTTTTCGAAGCCCAAAATAGTTCAGGTGATTACGGTGAATCATTCCTTAGCATGGTTGGGACGATAGTGTTTCTTTTTGGAGCGTTGTTGGCGTTATTAATGCGTTATCGAGGTGTAACTTTGGAGGTGATCGAATAGCCCAATGTGTTTCTTCGACCATATTGCATTCACCGCCGCCACACGCGTGACTGGCAGATCCGCTTTTCAAGCGGAAACGGGCATTGAACTCCCCTTGGGTGGCGAGCATCCTTTGATGGGCACGCATAATTGTGTGTCATCGATGGGCGATGATACTTTTTTGGAGTTGATCACCATCGATCCAACTGCCCCTGCCCCACAGCATAAACGCTGGTTCGGGCTGGATGATCAGCCGAAAAACCAAAAGCTCTCCGCCCACGCGGTCGTCCTGCGCAGCAATGATTTAGATCGCGACTTGGACGCCATAAAAACAATCGGCGTCGATCTCGGCACACCACTCCCCCTCACGCGTGGCGAGCTTAGCTGGCGTTTTGCGGTGCGCGATGATGGGGCGATCCCGCTGGACGGTGCTGCTCCGATGTTGATGCAATGGGATACAGCAACCCCACATCCCACCGCCAATATGCAAGATCAAGGCATTCGCCTGACATCCGTCCAAATCTCAACACCCCATGTCGCACGACTATCCGACATCTACGCCGCGCTGGGATATACCGAGATAAACATTACATCCGGTGAAACACACCTGTCCTGCACGCTCGATATTAACGGCACACAGGTGACGCTATGACCCCCGAACTCAATGCACTGACCCTTGCGGCCCTTCTTCAGGTTGTTCAATATGCGCTTATGTCTATCCCTGCCAATATCGAGCTTGGTACTGGCAAAACGCTTTCCCCCCGCGACCTATCACGATTGGGCGGATCCCTCGAAAGCCAAGTCAGCGACAGCACAGGCCGTTTGTTTCGCGCGCTGAACAACCATTTCGAAGGGTTGATCCTCTTCTCAATCGCTTGTCTTGTAATCGTGCTATCGGATCAATCTACGCCATTCACAGCGATCTGCGCTTACACCTATCTAATCGCGCGCGTCCTCTATATTCCTGCCTATTATTTCGGCCTGACGCCTTGGCGTACTCTGATTTGGTTTGCGGGCTTTACCGCGACAACCCTTATGCTTCTTGCAGCTCTGATCTAAAGGAGACTTCCCATGTCCAACTATGATGTCATTATTATCGGCGCAGGCCCGGGCGGCTATGTTTGTGCCATCCGCTGCGCGCAGCTGGGTCTGAAAACGGCCGTGGTAGAGGGGCGCGAAACGCTGGGCGGCACATGTTTGAATGTCGGGTGTATCCCGTCCAAGGCGCTGCTCCATGCCTCGCATATGTTGCACGAAGCGGAACATAATTTCACATCCATGGGCTTGATGGGCAAAAGTCCGTCGGTCGATTGGAATAAGATGAAAGCCTATAAGGATGATACGATTGGCCAGAACACGGGCGGCATCGAATTTCTGTTTAAGAAAAACAAAATCGACTGGATCAAAGGCTGGGGCAAGATCACCGCTGCGGGCGAAGTGACGGTGGATGGGACGACCCATCAGGCCAAGAATATTGTGATTGCCTCGGGGTCAGAGCCAAGCTCGATCCCGAATGTGGAGATTGATGAGAAAATTGTCGTCAGTTCGACGGGCGCTTTGGAGCTGACAAAAATTCCAAAGAAGCTGACCGTGATTGGCGCGGGCGTCATTGGTTTGGAACTCGGTTCTGTCTATGCGCGCCTTGGCTCTGATGTAACTGTGGTCGAATATCTCGATCATATCACGCCGGGGATGGACGCAGAAATCTCCAAAACCTTTGCGCGGGTTTTGAAAAAGCAGGGGCTGAAATTTGTTTTGGGTGCCGCCGTGCAAAAGGTCGAGGCGAGCAAATCCAAAGCCAAAACCACCTATGTCAAAAGCGACACCGAAGAGGTGATCGACAGTGATATCGTGCTTGTCTCGACCGGGCGCAAACCGTTCACCGATGGGTTGGGCTTTGCCGATCTGGGCGGCGAGATGACGGATCGCGGTCAGGTGAAGGTGGATGGGCATTGGAAAACCAATCTCGACGGTGTCTATGCGATTGGGGATGTGATCACTGGCCCCATGCTGGCACACAAGGCCGAGGATGAAGGCATGGCGGTGGCCGACGTGATTGCGGGCAATCATGGCCATGTGAATTATGATGTGATCCCGGGGGTGATTTATACCACGCCCGAGGTCGCAAATGTCGGCAAGACCGAAGAAGAGCTAAAGGCCGCAGGTGTGGACTATAAGGTCGGAAAATTTACCTTCATGGCCAATGCGCGGGCGAAGGCGGTGCATCAGGGTGAGGGATTTGTGAAGCTGCTGGCATATGCCAAAACAGACCGCATTCTGGGCTGTCACCTGATCGGACCCTCTGCGGGTGATTTGATCCACGAGATTTGTGTGGCCATGGAATTTGGCGCGTCTGCCGAGGATTTGGCGCTGACCTGTCATGCGCATCCGACCTTCAGCGAGGCGATGCGCGAGGCGGCGCTCGCTTGCGGGGATGGGGCGATCCATGCGTAGTGTCCAAGGTTGGACACTATGTTAAGCTATTGAAATATAAATATTTTTAGAAAATCATAATTGCCCTTTCACCGTCGAACTGCACCATTGTTTAAAGCGGTGAATTGAATTGGCGTGCGCGCCGATTGCGCTCCAGCGTATTGCTGATAATTTCCCGAACCTTGATTTTATGGTTTAAACAAAGGTTGCCCCTTTTACGGGTCAATCGCCTCGCCAATGATAATTTCATACGGCATCAAATTACCACTTCGAATTAGGATAAACGTCGCAAGTATGGCGACGACGGTGTAGAGGACGAATTTGAACATCCGCCCACTACGAAATATTAACGAATATATGAAAATCAAGCCTAAGCCTAACCATGCTGCTGCGAATAAAAGCATCAAAATGGACTCGTTCGGACTGAGACCTGCGATATTTCTTTGGACTTCTACATATTTAATTTGCGCCAAATAGCCCCCAAGAAAGCTTATCGAAAAACCAAGTGCAAGACTGCACAAAGCCCCAAAAAATCCAAGTTTTTTTGGTCGCGCAGGAGCAGACTGCGATCGGTTATTTGAGGACGTTTTTAGGGTTCCTCGTAGAAATCTGAACATAAGAAAAAATGATATAACACCTGCTAAGACAAACGCGGCGATTTTTGAATTGTCCCATATGTCATAATTTTGATTTGCCATACGAAAAGATTGAGCGCCGAGAAGAGAAAAAATTGCGGCGAAGGCAAGCCCACGCACAGAGTATTTTGAAAGTCTGTCGCCCTCTATCCTGCGCGTCGGCCTCATTGTCTTGGGGTGACCATCCTTTGCGGACATTTTATCCAGTCTGTCTTGGAACGAACTTCGTGTCATAATCTTCTGATCGAATTGTTTGTCTATTAATATCCTATATCATATCTGCTTGAAATAGTTCCAAAGGACAAGACTTTGTATTGATGGCTCGCCCGCGCGCGCTTTCTTGATCAGAAAAAATCGAGTTTTGAACAAAGATGCTTTCTTTGGTGTGCCCAGCGGTACAGTTCGAATCCGAAAGAGCGCAAACTTAGTTTGCGGGCATTTCTGGTTGGACCAACAAAGCTTCCACCGCAACAGCCTGCCCATTCACTGCATAGCTTGCGTGATTATTAGCATTCAACGTCACACGCAGCCGATGTTCGCCCGTTGGCAAATCTGGCATATGGAAATGCGGCCCGTAAAGCCGCGCCATTTTCACGTCGTTGACGTATAAATGCGCGTGCCCTTCCCCCAAAACCGCCTCTGCCCCTTCGCTAGCTGGCACAAAGGTGAAATTTTCAACATCCACAAACAGGTTCCAGCCAGACACCGCATCTTTGGTGATCTCTAGGCGCAGGTCTGGCGGCATAGCGGGATCAAGCTCTACCAACATTTCATGCAGGGCCTCATGTTCAGGATCTTCATGCATACTGTGATCCATCTGGACAGAGGCCTGATTGGGGATCGGCAGCACATATTGCGCGATGATCATACCCGTCATAATCGCGCCTGCTGTCCAATAGAGCAAATAAATCGGCGCGATCCCAAATAATTTTAGGTTTTTCAATAACATGGGGTCTTAACCTTATGCTGTTTTGATCTCGACAACAGGGGCTTGATTGGGCTTCTTCAACCGCAACCGTTGCCCGCCGCCCAACAACAACAGAATAATCGCCGTTGCAATTGTGGGCATATGGCCAATCATCTCGATCAAGGCTTTGTCATTCTCGCCAGTGATCACAAATATAATATTCGACAAAAACATCATCCCTGCGATCACAAGCGTATTCAACCGCGTCAAAACCCCAAGGATAAAGATGATCCCAATCGCCACCTCAATCATACCTGCGGACAACACAAATAACTGATCTGTATACCACTCAAAACCCAGCATTTGCATGAAGTTCCAATCGAAATTTGCGACAAAGGCTTGTCCAAGTGCTGCGCCCAACAGCTTTTCCGAAAACCCCAAGGCGACCAGCGCCATACCTGTGAAAATCCGCAAAACACCCACTGAATAGGGCTTCAGCTTTGCACGCAGGTCCATATCAGACGTGTAGTTGAAAAACAAAAATAGGGCGATGCCCACGATATTCACGTATTCAAAGCCTTTGATGAAACCGTGCTGCAAAACAGTGCCCAGCCATAAAAGGATCATCAAAATCGCCGCGTGATGGATAAAGCGGCTGGCGATCAATAAAATCCCAATCAAAGCTTTGAGAAAGACCAAAGCCATGCCAAAGGCCCCAAAGGCGGTCAGATGCGGGGCCAAAAGCTCGCCCCCATAAGCGGTGAGCAAGAAGGACACACCAGTTAAGATGCGCATCAACTCGATCGCCTCGTGGCGCAGTTTGCTGTCAACGACCCTGATTGTCGGCAATCGTCCGTCCAAGAAAATCGCAACCGAGATCATCACCAGACAAATCGCGGTCCAAATGAGGACGGGCGTATCGGTCAGCGCGTAGGACGGGAAATTTACCAAATTGGGGTCATTGGCGTCGGTAAACCATCGGACATGCGCAGCAGCAATATCGGCGCATAGGAATGCGATCAGCCCGATTAAGGCTGCCATCACATAAAGATTTGATTGTGTGCCGAATTCGGTTTTGTGGTTCATCCGACTAAGGAACATGACGCTCTCCAATAGCTTTGCGCTTTAGGGTGACTCTAGCCCCCAGTTATCTAGTTCACATGTGTCAAATTGACAGATATTCCGGCAGCACATTGCCGCCATGCGCGGCGCTGGGGACTATGATTTGGGCTTTATGTCGCTTCGCCGCCCACCAACATTCGCAACCCTTGCGTCACATCTTGGCGCACCGCAAGGCGCAACGAGGGCTCATCACCCGCTTTCAACGCCGCCAAGATCAACAGATGATTCTGCGACACACCCTTGCGTTGGCGTTTTTCGTAAAGCGTGCGCATCGTGGGGCCGAGTTGGAGCCAAACAACCTCGACCAGTGCCAGCATGGATGGCGCTTGGGCGCGCAGGTAAAGCGCGCGGTGGAATTCTAAGTTACGTTTGATGTAGCTGACCGGATCGCCCTTGACGACTGCTTCTTCAACCTCCGAATTGATCCGGCCCAAACGTTCGATCAAGCTGATATGGGCGCGCGGCATGGCGCGTGCGGCCATCTCTGCCTCTAACATCGCGCGGATGGAGGCGAGTTCTTCAATACGCTCGATGCCGAGTTCCGGTGTTGACAGGCGCCCCGTCTGAGAGATCGTTAACGCACCTTCGGCGACAAGGCGGCGCATCGCCTCGCGCGCGGGCGTCATAGATGTTTCATAATCACCCGCTACACCGCGCAAAGTCAGTGCCGCACCCGGTGCAAGTTCCCCATACATGATCCGCTGGCGCAGGCCACGATAGACATGTTCATGTGCGGGAATATCAGGAGGCGCTGGGGTCATACCTGTATGTGATCACAAAGCTGGCGTGAATCAAAGAGCGTATTGATGCAAGCTTTGTCCGTTTTTGCGCAGCCATGCGCGCTGAGGTTTATGATCGGGATAGATGCTGTCCACCAAGGCCCAATAGCGATCTGAATGGTTCATTTCGATCAAATGGCAAACCTCGTGTGCTGCGACATAGTCTTGGACGGCGCGGGGTGCCATGACCAAGCGCCATGAATACATCAAACGCCCGTCATGGCTGCAACTGCCCCAGCGGGATTTTGTATCGCGCAGGCTGATGCCCTTGATTTTGCGATTTATCAGCGCGGCGTAATGTTCTGATGCGGTCCAAAATCGGTCACGGGCCAACGATTTGTAGAACGCTTTGAGCGGTGGCGAGAGTGTTTGGGCGGCGGTTTTGACATGCATTTTATCACCCTGAAGGATCACCCCCCTTTTGACGCCCGGCACAAGCTCATAAGACGCGCCATCCAGCAGCATGTCATCGCCGAATTCCGGTGCGCGTGCGGGTTGAATATGTGACATATGTTTGCGCAGCCAGTTCTCTTTGCTTTGGGCAAATGCCATCGCTTCGCGCAGTGCAACGCCGCGTGGCAGGGTCATTTTGGCAGCCCCAGTGCGGTTGGAAATCCGCAAAGATAGGCGGCGCGCGCGGGGGTTCATGGTATATGTGATTTCAATCGGGGGGGTCCCGATTGCAAAGCTGCTCGACATGGTCATTAGTCTAGCAAGGCCCTGTCTGAGCGCAAGAAAAGACATGCTCGAGGCTTTGACAAGCCCGTCAAGCTGTGGCAAGTGGCGGCTTCAAGAATTCCAAACCGAAAGGGATCAAAATGCCCAAAGAAGAATGGGGTGTGAAACGCGTTTGTCCTGAGACAGGAAAACGGTTTTATGATCTGAATACCGACCCGATTGTCAGCCCATATACGGGCACGGAATATCCGCTGTCTTTCTTCACCGAGGATAAAGGCAAGCCGTCTATGGCCGATAAAGCGGACAAAGCAGCCGCTGCTGAAGAAACCGAAGATGATTTGGCAGATGATGTTGATGTGCTTGATGATGATGACAATGCAGATGTGGATCTGGGGGATGACATCCTAGAAGAGGATGATGACGCAGATACGGTGCCACTGGAAGAAGTGGCCGGCGTTGCATCTGGTGGTGATGACGAATAATCGCCATTTTTGCTGAATTTGAAGGGGTGTCCAAGGTTGGACGCCCCTTTTTATTGTGATTTGCCAATGGGTTAGCTAAAATACCCCTGAAAACAGGACGCGTGTGGATGGCCGAGATATCGATATCACAAACTGTTCAGGATTGCCTTGAGATCGCCCAAAACAGCCTTGCCGCGTTAAAAGACGCCTATGCTGTGGACGCACAAGCGCTGGAAGAGGCGGTATCTGTGATTTCTGCCTGTCAGGGTCGTGTTGTCGTGTCTGGCATGGGCAAAAGCGGGATTATCGGGCGCAAGCTGGTGGCCACCTTTGCCTCAACCGGGACGCCATCGTTGTTTTTGCACCCCGCAGAGGCAAGCCATGGTGATCTCGGCATGCTGAATAAGGGCGATGTTTTGATCCTGTTGTCGAATTCTGGGGAAAGCCGTGAATTGGGCGATATCCTGCGCTACGCCAAGCGGTTTTCGGTGCCCATCATTGGGATGACAGCAAAGGCAGGCAGCACGCTGGGGCAACGCGCGGATACGGTTTTATTGCTGCCAAAGGTGACCGAAAGCTGTCCCCATAATCTGGCGCCAACCTCGTCGACCTTGATCCAGCTGGCCTTGGGCGATGCGATTGCGATTGCGCTTTTGAAATTGAAAGGGTTTTCGGAAGAGGATTTCTTTAATTTCCATCCAGGCGGCAAGCTGGGTGCGGCGCTGACGCCTGTGTCAGAGCTGATGCGGCCAGCCGCTGACCTGCCGCTTTTGGACAAAGCGGCACTGATCGCAGATGTGTTGGATGAGATCAGCAAACGCGGCTTTGGGATCGCGGGCCTTTTGGACGGTGAAGCGCTGGTCGGTGTGATTACAGATGGCGATATCCGGCGCTATCTGGCGAAAAATACCGAAGGGTCGATGAAAGAGATTATGTTTGGCACCTCCGCCGAGGCGATTATGACCGCAAAATTTGTGGCGGTAGAGCCAGAACAAAGCGCCGCGAAAGTGCTGGCGACGTTGGAAGAGCACAAGATTTCGGCCAGTTTCGTCGTGGATGGACGCACGCCTGTTGGGTTGGTGCGGATGCTGGATTTGGTGCAGGCGGGAGTTGCTTGATAGGGTTGTGTGGTTTGGGGGACAAAACGCCGTTTCGCTGCGGCTGTGCCAATGACGGCTTTCCAACTTGGACATGAGGCTGAGAAGGGCATGATATGGATCACCTCGCAATCCGGCTCCCTTGCTGCTAGTCTGTAGACAACCTTGTATTATGGGCCTCTTAATGCGTTTTTTTCAAAGCTTACTTCGTGGCATTATTGTCATCATCTTCACCGCAACTGTTGTCAGAGGAGACAGCACGGCGCCAACTTTGCCAAGCCCGGATCAGATACGTGAACATTATCAGGAGGCAGCAACACTTTGGCCGACAATACCCCGCACTGTTCAATTGGCATTTGTTGCAGCAGAAGATCGCTTCTTCTTTGAAAGACCAGCTCAAAACTCGACTATTACGCGACAGATTGGAAGATGGTATCTTCAACCAAGGGCAGGAAACCTCCAAGAATGGCGCTTTCATTTGTGATAGGTGAAGCGCTCTCACATGACGAGGTTCTAAACTGGTATGTGAACCAAATCTTCCTAGGGCAAAGCTGCTTTGGTGCTCCGGGAGCAGCCATTGCTTACTTTGGACGACCTATTGTTGATTTGAAGTTTGAGGAAATCGCTTACTTGGCAGCACTTCCCAAGGCCCCAGTGCTTTTCCATCCTGTTAGATCATACGAACTGGCCATTGAACGCAGGAATTTCGTGCTGTCCGAAATGTTGGAATCAGGGTTCATATCAAATGATGAGGCTGAAACTGCAATCCAGACAGCCCTAATCGTAAGATTACCGTTGGAACGATGCGAAATCTTAGAATAGCTGACATTAGTTTGCGGCGCAGCATTCGACAATTTGGGCTCTAAGCCGTCATTCTTGCCATTTGATAAAGCAAATACCTGCTACGCGGGACGAAGCCGATATTAAACCCGGCACCCGGAATAGCAGCGAAGCTTCCCGGGTGCGCGCCCGACCGTCCCGAAGGGCGGGCGCTTTGGTGAAGGATGTCCTGTCCTTCGTAGGCAATCCTAATGTGGCTGGGATAAACTGCCCCGAACTTTGATAAAGCAGCGCCCACCCACGGTCGGGCGCGCACCCTTTCTCTGGTTTTCGCGCCTAAATTCCAACCTTTAGCAAATCGCACAACACATTAGCGCGGCGGCAGGGTTGGGGGTAGAGATGGGTGCAAAGCACCCATCCTACGACGACTTGGCAATCAGGATTCAAAACTGTCATTCTTGCCCTTTGATAAAGCAAGTACCCGCTGTCTGGGACGAAACTGCCATTCAACCCAACGCACCGAACAGCAGCGAAGCCGAACACTTGATAAAAGCGCGCCAGATGACGCAAAAGACAACAAGCCCTTTCGCTTGAAATTTACGACAGGGCTTGTTGCTGCTTTGGTGGAAATTACTTCTTCATCATTTCCATAACCATAGCATTCAGCAAGATACTGTTCACCTTGCCGCGTGCATCAGAGTCTGATCCGTCGTTCAAAGCACGCTCGATCTTGTCGCGATCATCTTCAGACAATGACAAAATCACTTCTTTATCGAAGCCCATGGTGGCCAATCGCGCGATTTGAGCGTCCGTCATGGCCGCAAGGGGTGCTGCAACAGTTGCCAAAAGCGTTGCAAGCGCTAGGTGTTTTGTAAGAGTTTTCATAGTTTAGTCCTTTCTATGCCAAGCTTCATGCTTGGTAAGAACGGTCTAGTTTTGCTCACGGCTTGTGACGAATGACAGGTTTTTACGTTGTCTCGACTGCGAGTGTCTGTTTCGTGAATTGGTGCGAGGGGCGATTATATGCTATTGTTTATAACCCTTTAAAAATTGAGCTTTTGACGTGATTTTTTGCATTTCCCGAGGCGACGACTTCTGTTTTTGCCTCGAAATTTCATCACGAAATCTGATCGCGTGCGACACTTTGTTGTTATTTCGACTTTATGACCGATTGGCGTCTCATTTCGATGTGACGCTATGTGAGATTTCTTTCAAATAGGAGTGACGATTGGGGCCGGTTGATTCCGAGATTTATGTTCTGCGCCGCACTGTTCAAGAGGGGTGCGCCATAAATGCGCACCCTACGGGCGTTTAAGGGATATCGGCAACGTTCGAAGCCGCGCTCGTTTCAGGAGCGTACAATTTATTACCCTGCCACCGGCAAAAACACCGAAAACGCGCTGCCTTCGCCTGGTGTTGACTCGATCGTCAGCCAACCGCGGTGGCGGATTAGGATATGTTTGACAATGGCCAAACCCAACCCCGTCCCGCCCTTGATGCGCGAGCGGCCTTTGTCGACGCGGTAGAAACGCTCGGTCAGGCGAGGGATGTGAATAGGATCGATCCCGTCGCCTTGATCGATGACACAGAGGCACAGGTGCTTGAGCTTCTTTTTCTTGCTTTTCTTGGGCTTGCAAAGGGCGACGCGCACCTCGCTGCCCTCGGCGCTATATTTGATCGCGTTTTCAACGAGGTTTTGGAAGACTTGCGTCAGCTCGTCTGAATCGCCGATCACCAGCGGCGTGTCACTTTGTAAATCCAAGATCAAGCGCACGCCGCTCTTTTCTGCCAAACCACCCAACGACGAAAACACACGGTTGAGCACATTGAACACATCGGTGCTTTCTTTGGGTGCCATACGTTCGCTGGCTTGCAGCTTGGAGAGAGACAGCAGATCTGCGACCAGGCGTGCCATGCGATCGCTTTCCTTGGCCATCATTTCCAAAAACCGATTGCGGGCCGCACCATCATCAGCCGCAGGGCCTTGCAAGGTTTCGATAAAACCGGTGAGCGCTGTCAGCGGCGAGCGCAATTCATGACTGACATTGGCCACGAAATCATGGCGCATCTGTTCGGCCTCTTGAATATGGCTGATATCCTCAAAACAAAGCACGCAAGAGGGTTTGTCCTGCCCTTTCTCTGCATCCAAGCGCGACAGCGATACGCGGTAATTTGTTGGAACAACCTCCTGCAATGTGACCATTGCGGTGCCGTTCGGGGCGCCTTTGAGGATTTTGCGCATGGCTTTTAGGCAATCTTTGGCATCGATCACCTTGGCAAATGCCTTGCCTTCTTTGGCGGTTTTGTAGCGTTTGCCGGCTGCTTTGTTGATAAAGCGCAGATTTTCGTCAGGATCGACGACAAAGACGGGCATAGACAGCCCGTCCAAAATATAGCGTACCGATTTCTTAATCGGTGTGGATTTACCAGCTGCCGACATTGTCCATAGAGGCCCATGGCTCTGCCTTGGGCAATGCATCGCCCTTTTGGATTAACTCAACCGAGACGTCATCAGGGCTTTTGACGAAAGCCATGCGTCCGTCACGCGGTGGGCGGTTGATGGTTACACCAGCATCCATCAGGCGCTGGCAAAAGGCGTAAATATCGTCAACGCGGTAAGCAACATGGCCCCAAGAGCGGCCGGTTTCATAAACCTCCTCGCTGCCCCAATTATAGGTCAATTCCAGCTCTGGTGCGCGGGTGTCGCGGGCCTGATCGGCGTCATCAGGGGCGGCTAAGAAAATGAGGCTAAATTGCCCCTCGGGATAGTCATTTCGGCGGGTTTCGATTAGGCCCATTTTATTCACCCAGAAATCAAGGCTTTCCTCGACATCGCGCACGCGGATCATAGTGTGTAAAAATTGCATGGATTATCCTTTGGTCTTGCCGCTTTGTTCGTAAATTTTGCGGTTCGCTAAAGCGTAGCGCTGCTGTGGCAAGCTTGCAAGCAAAGGCGATGGATAAAGATCAATCGGACCCGTCAGTTCCAGGATCCGGGTCCACGCTCGGATCACCATCGTCATCAGGATTATAGGCGGTCGGATCGGGATCGGGATATTCCTCGTGATCCAGCTGAGGCGAGAAACGCAATGTGGCGACGATATCATTTTCAAAAACAATCGGCGGAATGCCCACCCAGTCAAAAAGGGGGGTATAGGGTGTATAAGACTGCACATAGATCGCCTGATCATATTCCGGCACATAAGACGGCATGCGATCTTCGATATCTTCAATTTTTACACCTGTTGGCGTCAGTTCGTCCGAGTTTGTGGCCTCGGACCAGACGATTGCCATTTCTAAATCAGTGTCTGGATCATCATCGTGATCATGCCATTGCAAAGCAGTGACAACAAAATAAGAACTCCCCGCATCTCTGGTTTCAGAAATTGAATCGAAAACACCGTCCAAGGCATAAATAAAATCGTTATTGATCGAGGTCTGGCGCGAAATGAGGTCCGCAACCGTGTAATTCGCCTTCACACCTTTCAACCATTTGTGGAATGCATTGAAAAACACGAATGTTCCGGCGAACCAAAACAACATCAATGGGACAATGATCACAAGCTCAAGGCTGAGAATCCCGCGTTCATCTGAGCGAAACCGAGGGAACGGCATTAGCTTCCAATCCCTGACGTCGAATTATTGGTCGGCTCGTTCACAAAGGCAGAGTCGACTTTGATAGAAATCCCGCCTGAATCGTCACGCTCAAAGGGCAGGGAATATCCTGGTGCGAAAAGTGTGTCCATCACCATACAGACACGTAAATAGACGATAAATTCGGTGTTTGCGTTGCCGCGATCCCCTGTATTTAAAAGCGGCGTGGTTGCGGGGTCAAAGGGTACGGTTCGGTCGCGGCAGGTTGAGGGTAAATTCGGCGTGCCGTCATCAACATCAATCGCAGCCAACTCTACTAGAAGGCTGTTTTGGCAATCGCGCAAACCGACGGAGGCATCGCATATCTCGGTCTTGATAAATTCGTGTCCCGCACCTGCGACATAGTCGGGGTGGTCAGGATCGGTATATTTATCTGCAAGGCCGAAAAGGCGAACCTCGCGGGCGACCTCGTCCACTGCGCGTTCCAAATTCACCCAGCGAAACATCACAAAACCGGTTTCCATGGTCCATGCAAAGATCGTCGTGAATACGCCCATCACGAAGATCGACTCAATCGTGGACGACCCCCGTTCATCGCGCCGATATCGATTGAGGAGTAAGCGTAAACCGCGCAGCATATTACTGAACCAGCTTCAGTTTTTCGATAACACCGCCGATTTGGCTAAATGTCTCTTGAATTGTGGTTTGGTCGGCAGCGAAATAATGAAAATCAACCGGCTCCGAGGCGCAATCTTGCATCGCAGCTTTGCCCTCATCTGGTGCGCTATAAGCGATTGTAAAGACAATTATCTCGTCTTCATCGTCGCCATCGGGGTCGCGGACTTCTTTGCAAATATTGCTCAGCCGTGTGTTCTTTTCTGCAGTGCCAAGGTCATAATCCAAATAATTAGTCCAACTGTTGTAACTACCAACACGTCGGACATGTGTATTCACCGGGACATGTTGCCAGTACTCGTCCCAAGACATTTTTTCCCACTCCGGGTCGCCCGCATGCGTTTCATAAATATCGACCGCAGAGGTTAGATTACCCGACACTTTCTTGTACCGCGGAGAATCGCCGTCTCGGTAGGCTGATTTAGCGCGATATTCTATTGTGTTGTAACCATCGGTCATGAGCACGACGATTTTCATCGTATCATTTGTTCCATATTGAACCGGCCGACCATCAAAGCCGGGATCAACAGCCTGCGGATCGGCGGCATCTATATCATCTTGCGACGCCTCTGCACTTGGCCAAAGCGTTGTGAGTTGTGTGACCACAGATTGATGGTTTGGGTTTAGCAAAGCGCCACCCCATTTCATCGCAATATCAATCGAGGTATTGCCAAGCGCCTCAAACGCCCCAATCCGCGCTTTGAGTTCAGCCGCATCAGCGCTGAAAGGCAGCACTTGCGCCCATTCATGTTGGCGGCAGTAATAGCCTTCCATTTCCACATCATCCATGTATTTATAAAGGTAATCACGCGAAGACCCACGATACCCCTTACGCGTGTAATCATGTTCATCTGAATCAACATTTGCCCAGAACGTACTTGTCGAAAAACGTTCTCGCCAATCATAGCCCGACGGAACATATATCAATGGAGGTGCTTGAACTTGCGAATTTGGTGAAAAGTCTAATGTCGTGTAGGCATTGGCAGTCCATTCGGCACAATGGCTGTAGTCGTGATTGGATGTGCCCCCGAACGCTTCGTACAGCGTTTTGCCGCCATTTACCTGCATATTATACGGCACCAGGCTGATCGAAATTCGGTAGGGATCCGAGGCGGTGTTTGCCGCCAAAACATCATCGACAAAACCTTGGGCCGCGGTAACTAGGGTAGAAAGCTTGTCGCCATACATAGAACCTGAAATATCTAAAATCAGGGACAGCTCCACGCGTGGAATGCGTTCTTCGGCGACCGAGCGTATTTTGATCGGAAGCGTTTCGATGCCCAACATATCCATAAAGAGTGTCTCTACGGTTGCTGAGGCCTCGGTCTCGACATGGCGATAGGTTATCGTATTCACGGTTTTTTCGAGATCTGTTGTGACCACATGGCTTGGGATAAGTCCCGCAAGTGTCATACATTCATCAACGACATTTTCGGGAAGTGTCGTAATGGAGTTTCGCAAAGACGCGGATGCCAATGTGCAATTGTCAAGATTAGCAGCCAGTTTCGATCTTTTGGCTTCGTAGCGGGCGATATCAATCGCCATCCCTGAAAACGCGATCATGGTCGAAAAAACCACAGTGAAATAGATCATCGTCGTGCCACGCTCGTCTGAACGATATGCAGCTGACCGCGAACGCGCAAACCGGCTCACCGCTGAGGCAAACTTGCGGCCACGCGATACATATTGACTGATAATTTTAGGCATGTCTCAACCCCATCCACTACGCGGACTATTCCACCAAACGCGGCCTTCCCAAAGCCGACAGCGTCAAAAATTAAGAAACGGTGCTTCTCCCACCCTTCTCGAAGCTTTCTGAACATTTAAAAGTGTCAACAATGTGGTTATTTGCGGTCAAATTTCGAAATTCACAAATAATTTAGATTAGATACTGAGCATCATGGAATACAATCAGTAATTTATTGTTCTGATTTTGATAACAATTCGTTGCTTTTTCCCGCCCTTTTGTATTGCAAAATCGCTGCTACATTCAAATCCAAGCAGCCAAAGGATGAACCAATGTCAGTCAGAGCCGTTCGATCAGAGCGCAATGCGCAACCCACTTTAGAAGGTGCTGGTGTTTCCTTGCATCGCGCCTTTGGGTTTTCCGATCCAAAGGAGCTTGATCCATTCCTTCTGTTTGATGATTTTCGAAATGATGATCCGGCGAAGTTTGAGAAAGGGTTCCCATGGCATCCCCATCGCGGGATCGAGACCATTACCTATGTTTTAGCAGGCGAGGTGGATCATGCAGATAGTTTGGGAAATTCGGGTAGGCTGGGTGCGGGCGATATTCAGTGGATGACCGCGGGATCAGGTATTTTGCACCAAGAAATGCCGCAGGCCAATCCCAAAGGGCAGATGCATGGCTTTCAGCTGTGGGCGAATTTGCCGGGTGATTTGAAGATGACCGCGCCGCGCTATCAAGATATTGCGGGCAAAGAAATCCCCGAAATTATCGAGGATGATGGCACGCGTGTGAAAGTCATTATCGGGGATTTTTGGGGCAAGACCGGACCTGTGGACGGTATCGCCGCTGATCCACAATATTTGGATATTTATGTGCCCCCTTTGGTCAAAAAGACCTTCCCTGTGGACACGTATCGCAAAGCATTTGCCTATATTTTTGAAGGTGAAGGGGTGTTTGATTATGCCTCGCGCCCTGTGGGTGTGCGCCTTGAAAAAGAAGTGGCTGGTGAAGAGGTCAATATCCGCGATATGTCAGGCAACCGCACCTTGGTCACATTTGATGCAGGCGACAGCGTTACCGTGCAGGCGGGTGAACATGGCCTGCGGTTTTTGCTGATCTCTGGCCGTCCGATTGAGGAGCCCGTGGCTTGGCATGGACCGATTGTGATGAATACGCGTGACGAGTTGATGCAGGCGTTTCAAGAATTGAACAACGGCACATTTATTAAACCGCAGCACTAAGGCTGGTGCAGTTCATCCATATCGCCACCTTCTAAATCCGCAATCTCGGCTGGTGTGCGCTCTGCGCTTGGCGCGGAATAAAGCACACCGCCCAGCAATAGAAAGCCTGCGAGAAAACCCAATCTCCAATATCGTGTCATGCGCGCGGCCTAGCATGGGCGGCCCATTTCACAGAACAAATAGCGTGAAAAACTTGTCTTAAATGCTGTTTGTCACCGTTTTTCAAAAACGGGGTTGGTGTAAGTGATGGGTCAGTGCATGTTGGGGGAAAAGGAGGTGGCGATGAAACGGATAATTATCACATGTGGCTTGGCCTTGTGGGCAGCGGTTCCTGCGCTGGCAGAGGATAATGCAGCATTTTGCAAACGTATGGCGGCTGAGGATAAATTAGAGGGGCGCAGCGCGCAGGATTGCGAATGCGTTTATGCACAGGCCGATCAACACCTGACGCCCGAGATGAAGACAGTTTTTCAACAGACCCATGATGAAGGTGTGCAAGGCATGGAAGTCATGCAACGCATGATGGCGGTGGGCGATCAGGCGGATATTATTGCGCGCATGGAAGCCTATAGCGGTGCGATTGACGCAAATTGTCAGATCAATTGAGCGTGGCAGGCTTTAAATGAAAAATGACGGGCACAAGGCCCGCCATTTCAAAAAAATCTTGGCTGCGCCCCGACAGAGGGTGCAGCAGATCTTTCAGCAAAACTTAGTCGTCTGCTGCAACAACAACGGCTGCTGCTAGAAGAAGAAGTAGCCAAGGTGCAGAACCTGCAGAAGATCCGGCTGGTGCTGGCTCTTCAACTTCTGTGATCACTGGCTCAGAAAGCGTACCTGCGAATGCAGATGCTGCTGCGAAAGATGCTACTGTTGCAAGCATTGCGATTTTTTTCATTGTAAATCCCTCCAATTGGATATGTGTTGGTTTTTTGAGGGATATTCGGGGGCGGTGCAAGTTTTTTTTAACGAATAGCGGCGCATCGCCGAAATGGCGTGCAGAATGTGTGACTTCTGCAACGCAAATCACCGATATTGAGGCAAAAAGATGAAGTATTTAAGCGCTTTCACGGGCGGTTCAAGGCAGATGGACCATAATTATCACCGTGGCCCGTTCGGTGAAATCCGCGTGGCTGGCCGCCGTTCGGAGTTCTTTGCGAATATGGTCATGATGCGTTGGATTTATTGGCCGTAAAAGCGATTTTGTCAGTGGGCCTGCGAAATTTGCGGCCCTCATGTCGATCTGATTCTGGGTGATATATTCGCTGACTGCCGCACGTTTGCGGGCGTAATTCGCATTCTCGACCCCGGATATAGCTGCACGTATTGGCAGCGTTACAGGGTTTCCCAAATGATTGGGCGCGGCGCAGGCAGACAGAAAGGCAAGCAGGATCAGAATGCGCATGGGTGCCAGATATCTGGGATCGGATATTGAGCCAGTGCATTTGCGCACGGATCGGGCATTTTGTTGCGGTTTGACCACGATATGCGCGTTGAGCGGCAAATTCACGCCGATGGGCAGAAGGCCGCTTGCCAGCATGGATGGGATCGACAATGGTTTTGAAAAAGAGTTGGAGAAGAGCGATGCCGAAAGTTTTGATGATCCTGCTGTCCTTGATGGCCGCCTACACACTTTCAGGGTGTGCCGTTGCTGTGGGCGCGGGCGCTGCCGTGGTGGCCGATAAGATTGTTGAGGAAGAAGAAGGCGGGGATGGGTTGTTTTAGGGGCCTGTAGACCTGCGTTTTTTGGGATTTGATGGGCATGCCCTAGCTAGGGCATGGGGTTAAGTATATGATCTAAAATGATTTATTTTAACCCGCGCCACTTACTGATCCTGCTGCGGCTCTAAACTAGAAACTCGGCAAGTTTACCTGCCTTGCATTTGAGTAAAATCGCGGTTTTTTTGCTATACTGATCACAACCTTAGACGTAGGGGGTGTGATTCGATGCGTATCGGTATTTTGATGATGATAGTCGCCAGTCTTGGGACAACAGGTAGCGCAAGCCAGCCGTTTTCCAAAAGTCTGGCGGAATGCGCGACCCTCTATGAGCTGTTCGCTGTGACCCCACAAGCAGAGGCACGCGGCGAGGAATTTCAATTTCATTTGATCACTGTGATCGATAGCTATTGGGCCAAGGCAGACGATTGGGCAAGCCGCGAAGGCGTTCCTAATCGCAAGGCTTATTTTGACGCAATCAAGGCGGAATCCTATCCGCGTTGGGATGCACAATTGGGCAATCCGCTGAAGCTGCAAGATACCAAAGATTGGATCGATTACTGTCGCGCGTTTGGCAAAGATCAGCGGTTGGTATTGATTTATTGAGATGAACGCGGGTTAAGGCGCGGTGCGCGATGAATGCGCACCCTACGGTTTTCGGAAGCCGTAATGCGTTTGCCCCCAATTGTGAATTTGAGAATGGTGGGTCTTACCCGCCCTACGCTTGCTGTCATCCCCGACTTGATCGGGGATCTCTTCCAAAATGGGCAACAGAGAGGTCATTCCAATTGGGGTTGAGACCCTCAATCAGATCGAATTTCCAAGCCCGTCGCCACCGTTTGATGCGCTTTTCATAAAGGATTGCCGTCTCAACATCACAAAAACCTTCGTACCAGACCAAATATTTAAGTCTGTATTTTGTCGTGAATTTTGATCCTTGCCCGCATACATGCTGAAACGATCTTCTTTGAAGATCATTTGTGACACCTGTGTAGAGCGTTCCACGCGGTTTGTTTGTGACGATATAGGTGAAATAGGTTTTTGTGGCATGCATGAGGTTGGAGATCCCGGATCATGAACGCGCGTTTTCGCTACGCGAAAGTCGCACGTCTGTCCGGGATGACAGTCTGAGCATGTGGTGAATTTTTGGTTAAAATTTGCGAGGCTTGGTATTTTTGGCGGTTGGATGAGAGATCCCCGATCAAGTCGGGGATGACAGTTCACGAGAGCTTTTAAAGTTGCGTAAATCTGAGGATGCGTTAGCCATCCATCTTCAACGCCGAAATAAACGCCTCTTGCGGAATATCCACCTTACCAAACTGCCGCATCCGCTTCTTCCCTGCTTTCTGCTTATCAAGCAACTTCCGCTTTCGCGTCGCGTCGCCGCCATAGCATTTTGCGGTCACGTCCTTACGAAGAGCTGACAGTGTTTCTCGTGCAATCACACGACCACCAATCGCTGCCTGAATAGGGATTTTGAATTGGTGTTGGGGGATCAAATCCTTCAATTTCTCACACATCGCCCTGCCCCGCAGCTCTGCGCGGTCGCGGTGGACCATGATGGACAAAGCATCCACGGGTTCTTCGTTGACCAAGATTTGCATCTTGACCAGATGATCCTCTCGGTAATCCGTCATTTGATAGTCGAAGGATGCATAGCCCTTGGTTACGGATTTCAAGCGGTCGTAGAAATCGAAGACGACCTCGTTCAACGGCAAATCATAGACGACCATGGCGCGTGAACCTGCATAGGTCAGATCAAGCTGAATGCCGCGGCGGTCTTGGCAGAGTTTCAGCACATCACCCAAATAATCATCAGGCACCAAGATTGTCGCTTTGATCCGCGGTTCCTCGATATGATCGACATGGGTCAGGTCGGGCATGTCGGCGGGGTTGTGCAGTTCTGTCATCGAGCCGTCGCGCATATGGATGTGATAGATCACGGATGGCGCGGTGGTGATCAGGTCGATATTATATTCGCGTTCAAGGCGGTCGCGGATAACTTCGAGATGCAACAGCCCAAGGAACCCGCAGCGAAAGCCGAAGCCAAGCGCGGCGGAGGTTTCCATTTCGGCCGAGAAGCTGGCGTCGTTTAATTGCAGCTTTGCGATGCTTTCGCGCAGGTCTTCGAATTCGGCATTGTCCACGGGGAACAATCCACAGAAGACCACGGGCTGGGACGGCGCGAACCCTGGCAGCGGTTCCTCAACCCCCTTTTTCTCGGTCGTGATGGTATCGCCCACGGCAGTGTCAGAGACCTGTTTGATGGACGCCGTCAAAAAGCCCAACTCGCCCGGATGCAACAGATCGGTATTGTCCATTTGCGGGCGGAAGACGCCGACGCGATCCACAGGATAGACAGCATTTGTGTTCATCATGCGGATGCGGTCGCCTTTTTTCAGCACACCATCGATGACACGGACAAGCACCACGACACCCAGATAGGCATCATACCAGCTGTCGACCAGCATGGCCTTCAAAGGCGCATCTGGATCACCCTCTGGCGCTGGCAGACGGGTGACAACGGCCTCGAGTACATCCGGAATGCCGATCCCCGTTTTGGCGCTGATTTGCACCGCGTCTGTGGCATCAATGCCGATCACATCTTCGATCTGCTCAGCCACCCGTTCAGGTTCCGCCGCAGGTAGGTCAATTTTATTTAAAACCGGCACAATTTCGTGATCCGCCTCGATCGCGGTATAGACATTGGCCAGCGTCTGCGCCTCGACCCCTTGAGAGGCGTCGACAACCAGCAGCGACCCCTCAACCGCGCGCATCGAGCGGCTGACCTCGTAGGCGAAATCCACATGGCCCGGGGTGTCAATGAGGTTCAGGATATAATCCTTGCCATCCTTGGCAGTGTATTCGATGCGAACCGAGTTCGCCTTGATCGTGATCCCGCGTTCGCGTTCGATATCCATACTGTCAAGGATTTGATCCTGCATATCGCGATCTGCAACCGTGCCCGTCTGCTGGATCAGTCGATCCGCAAGCGTCGATTTCCCATGATCAATATGGGCCACGATGGAGAAGTTGCGGATATGGTCGAGTGTTGGCATGGGGCGGATATGGGGCGGTTTTGGGGGCGCGTCAAGGCGCGATCAGCGGAATTGGGCGCATCCGAAATTTTAGGTAAATTTTAGGGATTCTCAGATAGGGTTTTTCCTGTTACAGTCGGAAAAAACAGATCAGGGGGACATGTCCGATGCGTATGCTAACCTTGGCACTTGTGGGTGTGATGATGCTTGCACCCGCTCAGGGCTTTTCCAAAACCATGCAGAAAGCCTGTATGAAATCGGAGCGTAATCCGAGCCGGTCAACGTGTAAATGCATCCAGTCGGTGGCCGATCAGCGTTTGAGCCAATCAGACCAGCGTTTGGCGTCAAAGTTCTTTAACGACCCACATATGAGCCAAGAAATTCGACAGTCCGATAATCGCTCGAAAGAGAAATTCTGGCTGCGCTATAAGGCGTTTGGCGAGGTTGTTGGGCGGCAATGTGGGTGATATGAGGTGCGCGGGATCGCGCAGCTTACCGATTGTGGTGGAATAGGATCCTTTTGGTGCAATGCTGATGGGCGCGTTATGTGCGCCATTATTGATAGAAAGCGGCATTGCGTTCGTTCGTTGGGATTTTGGAAATAATTTAGGCGACCGCTTTGCGGAAAAAGCCGCCTTCAGCCACCTTCAATCAAATGTCCGGTTTGGGAATGTTTGTTGGCCTACGACGCGCGTGCAAGATGATGTTTGGGGGAACATCCGAACTTACGAGAATAGTCCCGGCTGAATTGGGTCGGGCTTTCGTAGCCTACTTCGAACGCCGCAAAGGAAACTGAAGGAACGCCGCGCTCTAGCAAGGCGCGCGCCTCAATCATCCGC
>JBCCGP010000033.1:0-29463 GCA_039029215.1 Pseudomonadota bacterium | reverse complement strand
TCATTATTGAGACTCAATTAATGAGACTCCCTTTTTGCGGCAATTTGTCGTCGTTGAGCGGATCTGAATTATTGCGTGTCTACTTTTTGATTTAAATCAAGCTTGCTGAGTGCTTCATAAGCAGTTCATCAAACTTCGCGGTCTTTTCGTGTCCTAAACGCTCCCTCACCTCATTTAGGCAAATTGCCGCAAAAAGGCGGCGCCCTCAATAAAGGCGTTAACCTTGATTGAGTAATGAAAATGAAGGATACTAACAGCGTTCGATGAGAACGAAGTATCCCGTGATTATGCGTGTTTCAGCACGCTTGATTGCGGGATTTCTACATTAGTCCTCTCCTCGATCGACTTTTCTAAATTTGAATATTTCACTGTGTGCCGTCAGCACCAATGAGACAGATCGGTTTATTTTGCTAAGCTAGAGTTTTTCGCTCATCTTAATCCTAGGAAGGATATAAGATGAGACCGAGAACAGGGCCGAATGGATCGGCTGACAGACATGTAAACGAGATTAAGCGTAAAACCCGCAGGAAGTTTTCTGCGGAAGAGAAGATCCGTATTGTTTTAGACTCAATGTCAATTAAGCTGACATTTTCACCCGCAGACTAAAGCAAAATCATCCTTTTACTAATATTTGCCTCGGAAACAATTCCATCCTTTATGAATCTCAATAATTCGAAAATTTAAATCATTGATTTTATTGGATCTCTAGTTTCATAAGTTAGATAAACCTACATTTCTTGTCGGTTTCCTTCATTATTGAGACTCGTCCTCCAACAAAATCAATGGTGCTATTGTGTGTTCTGATAACAATATTGTTGCGTGCTAGAAGATAGCATAATATCCAACTAACACCTCCCGTTCAAATTGAAAGGACGGCAAAGCCATGAACATCCACTTCACCAAAGACATGCTTGATCATCTATACACTTGTTTTGATGAACACAAAGATGACGACGGTATAGTCACAGTTGAAATCACCGACATTGCTTACTTTGTCGCTTCTGCGAACGGTAGAAAAACCAGCATCGGGCTCGCCAAATTTGCTGAAGCTAATGATAAAAAAATTGAACCTAAGCAAGCTTAGTGTTTAGAAATTCACGTAATTTCCGCCTTCATACTGATCAATACTTGCGGCGAAAGCCACAAATTTTCCTGACTCGTTACCAGTTATAGGGCCGATAAGTTCATGGCTATTTGATAACCGTCTCATCAATCTCACGATCGGTAATCTTGTTATTCCCAAACATCTGCGCCCACCCCGAGAAAACACAAAGTCACTTGCTGCCTTTACGATCAGAAGGCCTAAATCGTGGCCAGGTTTTCCAAGCAGACGTGATATCTCCCAAACTTCATCATTTACGGGCGGCTCCAAAAAACAAATTTCTTCTCTTGCGGGCATTCCTTCGAGAAGCCCTAAATAAGCATCTCGCAGCATATAAGAGTAAACACTTCCTTCGCCACATCGATGCGTCGTGGGCATAAGACGAGCCCCGCCAACAATCTCAATATCCATTTTGGGTAGATCACGAAATGCTATCAAATGATAAGCTGCATAAGTATCATATTGCTCAAATTCTATGTCGAAATCGGTAGATCTTCTCAAAGTCCATCCGAGTTTATCTATAAAAATTTCACCTCGCATTTGGAAATATTTAACAAGCAGGTTTGAATCGCGGTATTTGGGGTGTTTTGACAAAACACTACCCATTTCCAAAGCATTCAGAGCCATTACTTTAATTTCCATGATGTCTAGTACCAAAATAACACAATTTTTAACTGGAACCCTGAAACATTAGAAAATATAGTACTAAAGTATTAATTGCCAATTTTAACGAGGAAAAAATATTGCTTACTCGACATCCTCAGAAAGCTTCTTATTCCCAAATTAGGAAAACCGTACCCAATTTCGAGGATTCATTAGACCTCTTAAAATCCGTTGGAAATCGAGGCGTCACGCTTGTTTTCAACTATGGAATGTGGGGGGCTCAAACGTTTATTTCGACAATGGATACAGAATGGGTCAAAGAATATAATTCTAAAAACTATATGATATTTGATCCCACCATAATTTGGAGTACTGCAAATGGTGACGATATGATAAGATGGAGTGAAATCCAAAAGAGCCGACTAAAATATATCGACACAAGAAGGGTATTTGAGAAAGCTAAAAAGTACCAGCTGAACTATGGTTCCGTAACCAACTATTATAGCGGCAAAACCAAAAATTTTATGTCATTAGCTCGTGACGATCGTGAAGTTTCTGATATCGAACTGAACACGACCAAAATTATTTTCGCACAAATATGCGATGAATATTTAAAAACCGCCGTTCTTACCGAAGCCGAACTCAAAACTCTTAGAATGCTAGCTGAGGGATTCTCGCAAAATGAAACGGCTGAAAAGTTGTGCGTCACACTATCTGCAATCAAACAAAGATTAAGGTCTATTGTGAATAAACTTGACGCTAAAAATTCTGCCCATGCATTAGTAATAGCAACGTCAAAAGGTCTAATCTGAGACCAATTACCGATTTTAAACACCGAAACTGTACTTTAGTATATATCCTTAGTGTTAAAATTGCCTAGAACTTATTCTTTTCTTACACACGCTCGCTCAAAACACTAACGATCCTCGAAAACAAAAGGGGTGTCATAATGAATAACAGCGACAATGAAAAAGAACTGATTGCAAGACCAGTTTCGTTTAAAATTTCTAACGATGATTTGCGCGTAACAGTAGGGTATCGTTGGAACAACGGCAAACAATTTCAAAAGACGTATTGGAAAAAAGAGCTGGAAAAATACAATACAATTTACCCCAAGCCAGTAAAAGAGCCACACGCAGCCGAATAGTTTACAATATCGGAGAAAATATTTCGGTGATACCACGCTCAGAACCAATCCGTTCTGCATGAATTATCAAATCAATCGTAGATTCTATTTCGTTCCGCATAAGTTGCTCTGAAATATTGCTTGCAGCGCCCATACCAAGCAGCACAAGGCGGTTAATGGCAAGTTCGGCCGAGTTAGCGTGAACTGTCGTAAAAGAACCTGGATGGCCTGTATTTACCGCCTCAATGAAAGTCCTGGTCTCATCACCGCGCAATTCGCCGATCAAAAATCTATCCGGACGCATCCGCATTACAGCAGCAAGCAAATCTTTTGGATTACGATTGATTTCCTTGCGATCAGACATCAACGGGACAACGTTTTCTTGTTCCAAAATTATTTCGGGAACATCCTCGATCGTAATAATGCGCTCGTCATGCGGCAAATGATTCAACAATGCCTTAAGTATAGTGGTTTTGCCTGATCCGGTACCACCGGAAACAATAACGGTCAGCATATTATCGATGATCAAATGAGCAATCGCATCGAGGGTCTGTGAATTTGCGTATGTCTCTAAGACATCTTTAACAACGTCTTTTCGAGGTTTCATACGTCCATGCAACAGATCTATATTTTGTGAGCCAATTTGGGACTTCGGAAATTTACGAATAGATAGGGCGCCAATACCAACACAGGCTGGGGGTAGAACGGCTTGGACGCGTACCGGACGGCCATCTACCTCGAGCATTTCGGAAAGCATGAGAACGTCTTTGCCGATAGTCTTATCTTTGCTGCCGGCTATCTGCTTTGCAAGCCTCTGCAAATCTTCGTTCCTGAATTCTCCTTCGACAATCTGCATCGAACCATAACCAACGCGCTCAACCCAAATCTTTCCATTAGGATTGACCGCAATATCTATAATAGTTTCGTCGGTAAGATACTGCATTAATGGCTTAGCATAATGATCCAGATATTCAAAAGTTGCCATATCAGAATGGAAAAACGATATCGCGCGCTACGAGAGCGTTAACCTGTGTCCCTTGATCGATATATATCGTTGGTGCTTTAGATAAATACTGTGACAGCGTATCTGAAGTAGCATCATCAAAGCCTGAACCCACGTCAGAAACAATCTCGGCCGTCGTTTCGTTTGTAACTTCTGCAGTCGCAACGGTAGGTGCAGCTCCGATTACACTGATCAAAAATGCAGATCCAAAACGCGTACCGAAATGTCTATCAACTTTGCCACTAATACCAGCTGAACCAAGACGGTCTACACCCGGTGATCCGATCATCATTGAAAGTCCATCTGGGGTAATAACACGAGACCAAATGATCAAAGCTCGATCTTGGCCAAGCTCAGTATCAGAATTATAGGTTCCATACATGCGCGCGCCTTTGGGGATCAAAACTACGCTACCGTCAAAAGAACGCACGTCTGTTGAAACAATGGCACGCAGTTTCCCTGGCAATTCAGAAATCAAACGCGTTTCCATTACAGCGTCAATGATTGTTCCTTCCGGAATATACCGATCAAGGTCAGGCAACGGGCGAGCGAGCGCAACCGCAGGAAATTCATTGGTCGCGGCAGCAACAAACGATTCATCGCTTGTATTACGGCGCACGTCTCTTACGAAATCTGTTACACCTGGTTGCTGCGTAAAGGTATTATTTCCAGCGTCGGTTATTCGAGGCAATGGCTCTGTATCTTGTCCAAAAACGCTCATCGGCGCCATAGCTAGAATAAATGCGGTCAACGCCGCTGAAATTGATGTTGGGAGGTTCATATCTATTTCCTTCTAGTAACGAATTTTATTTTCTTCAGTACCACTATCGAAGATGACCGCTTCACTCTCGATGGCTTCTTGGCGAAGCTTGGCGGCTTCTGCCAATCGCTCTCGTTCTGCATCTGTAAGGCTTTGTCCAAGGCTCGTTGCGACTTCCAAGTCAGATTCAAGTTGCTTTATTCGTGCCTGTGATGCTTCGCGCACAGCTTTAATCTCAGCGTCTTTGATCTTTTCAAGATTTTTAATCGCTGTGGCTTGGCGGCGATCGGCTTGTTTAAGGAGGTTACGAGATTCCTTTAAACTTTCATCTAATGCTTCAACTTTAGACACACTGATTTTTAGATCAGCCTGCAGAGATCCAATTTGTTGCTTAAGCGCAGCAATTTCCTGTTGGTGTTTAAGCTCTAACGTGTTGTCCGGAGATAAATTAGAAATGATGGGTTCTTTATCATCCGCATCTTCGTCCACAGTACGAATAACCATCTGCCCAAGAAGATTTCTGTCTCCGCTTGCAAACGCCGAAACGCCCTGCCCTGGCCCGTCATCGTTATTCTGAAACAACATAAACGCGCCGGCTGACAAAACGATGAAACCACCAACTGCAGCAATCATAGTTAGAGGGCTGGCTTTCTTGTTTGCAGATCTTCGCTCAACAGTACTGTTTGGTTCTTCTTCGCTGAAAAAATCGAACTCTGTTCCGGAAGTATTGTCGTTCATAATCTATACCCTTTTTAAGTTTTAGGTACGCGTCGAATGCAAACCAGCTCGTTACCAATTCGGAGAGAAAAAAAATCAGACAAACGGTGGATCTGGATAAGGTGGTCAGGGTGCGCGGTAAAATTCACGTTACTTTCTTGGCCCTCTGCATCCGTTTGGAAAATAGCTGGGCGTCGCGCTTCCGGCGTATACCGGACATAAGTATTCACACCATCATCAAACACAGCCACTGGCTTAAAATCAGCTTTACCGCTCACTTGGTAATTGGTGTTAATTGCAAGTCCGGATGAAAAAGTGCCGCGCGTTTTTTCTACAAATGATTTGGGTCTTACTTCCGCGCCGCCATATTTGAAGCTAATCAAAAAGCTAGCGACTTCTAACCTGTCATATTCATCATCATTTACAGCAACGACAATAAAAGAATAAAGACGTCTGTTTGTCTGAACGGTTAAGTTTGTGGTAGCATCAGGTGCCTTCGGCTTGATGGTTAAAGCTCGGCCAGATTCTAATCTATCCCATTGAAAAAGCTTGCTATCACCAACCTGAATACTTTGAACAACCTCGCCTCGTTCAAATTGAACTTGGGTAACAAACCGCTGATTAACATCAACCCTATAAACTTTGTCTTTCTCATAATGAAAATGTGTGATCCGCTTATTTCCCTCATCATGTGAATGAGGTTGCTCTTCTGCAAAAATAGGAAGCGCCAAGCCAAAAATAACAACCAAAGCAAGGCCGTATGTTCTCGTCATTTGTTTCAATTTTTCCATTATATCATACTCCATTCTGTACGCTGACCCGATATTCTGTGACTTGAAAACCATGCGGATTGTTCCAAACATCGCTGACACGATTGTTCTCCGATGGATCAAAATCATACTTCAAAGTGGCAGTTGCGGCGCTTTCAACGTCAGCAAGGCCGCGCTGCTTTCTCACCAGACCAAGTCTCACCTGAGCAATGCGGTCTTTTACATTAACAATCGTGATTGTTTTGACCGAAACCAAAATACGGACGCCTTCGCCGTAAACTTCATCCGGATGATTTGGATTATCGGGAGACCAAATATCTCTGAAACTACTTTCAGCCGTATCAGCGCTCAGCTGAAGCGTGCTTTCGATACGTTCTTGATTATCGTAGGTGTCATAAGTTTCGCGATCAATCACATAACGAAAAATGTTAGCCTCAACGATCGCCTGATCATCATCAAACTGCATTTTATCAACGGAAACTGCTCGTTCTGCATATCCTGTCGTTGAATCAACAACCAACAAATAAGGCTCTGTTGTTTTTAAAGGCATAGCGATAACGAGCGCTAGGACAGAACAGGCAGAGATACCAAGCGCAATATATGATAATCGCCAAGCGCGTTTCTCGCGAGAAACGGCGGCCAAATACACTTCGTTTTCATAGTCTGACGAAACTTGTAATGCGCGTTTGGGCGCCTCGTTGATCGACTGAGGCTGATCTTGCATCTTGGGTGTGGGTTTATATCTTTTAAACATAGCTACTCCGACTTAAGTCCTCATCTGTCTGACGGCTTGCGCCACGCGACCAGTGCTATTTGCAGTTCTAGCGGCTGCGCGGATCTGTGATCGTGCTGATGCAGCTGCCTGTAGCGCTGCCCTAATACCACCCTTACCATCACCCCCACGATATGCCTCTGCGCCAGCCTTAGCCATCTGTCCTCCAATGATAGCTGATCGAATACCTGCTCCAGCGGAAGCCGATAAACCTTTCCCGGCTCCTTGAGTAGCATTCATCATATTCATGCCACCGCTTGCGATGCTTCCCGCAAGTGCGCTTGAGGCCATTGGTACAGCCGCTAGAAAGAATATGGACGCGCATGACAAAACGATAAAATTAAGCGCGCCGCCATAAAATGTCGAAGTCGAGGCCGTGCCTATCTCTCCGGTAAGAACATCAATGAAATATCCGAGAATAACGCTGGTCAGGGTTAAAGAAAAAACCCAGATCAAGGTAAATCGCGTCCATTGGCCAAAAAGATCGCTTGTTGGCCGTGACAACAAGCAACAAATAAATATCGGCGCCAATCCAACAGAGAGGCCCAGACCCATATAACTTATCGACAGGACGACGACTGCAACCGATTGCATAATAAAACCAATAGCCGATATCAAAAGACCTTGGATATAGGGGCCAGGGTTTGTTAATCCCGCCTGATCCTTCAAATTCTCGGCTGTCTCATATAAAGCATCCGCAGCACCTTGTAGGCCTTCTTCAATCGAAGTCCCGCTTCCCAAAAAAAGACCAGCGAGCCCATCTGGAACACCTGCAACGATCTCATAGATTACGCCAAAATAAGCGCCCGTGGTGGCTGCTGCCGAAATAAGCACAAATTTCCACCCCCAATGCACGAATGCACCCACGGATGCTGGAACAACTTGCATAAGCATATTCAAAGTCAAAAGCATCAGGGTGAGACTGCCAACAATTGCAACACCTGTGGACAACTCACCAGCGAGCGCCATAAATGACGATTCCGCCATTTCTCGTGTCATATCTTTGATGCCGCCAACAACTTCTGCAATCATATGCTAGCTTTCCTAATTGCTTGAAACAGTAAATCTTTATTCTTCAACGTCCTTCGAAAGCTCTTTGCGAAGCTCCCGCAACTCTTTCAACGTCGCCAATTGCACCTGAAAAAGAGCGGCTAAAAAACTTTGCTGCCCCGTCTGGGAAATGTATTGTGGATTTGGTTTAAACGGCGACTTAGGTCCAAATTCTTCAGCACGCTTTAGAAACTCATCCAAATCAAATTCATTAACAGGCATTCCTTACTCCTTAATGCGCCCGCTGGTGCGCGTTAAATATTGATCATGGGCATTTGAAAGGCGTTCAACCGATGACGACTTAAGTTGAGCTGATAAAACCTTCATCAACATGCCCTGGTTCGCCAAATTCTCGGCCATAAGAGCATTACCATAATCAATCGCATCTTTCATTTCTTCTTGGCCACCAACGTCGGACATAAGCTGCTCACTGCGCTCAACCATTGTTTGACCCGCATCGATGCCAGCGACAGACAAAGCATAAGAAGCGGCCGCCTCACCTGCATTTTGACCAATCGAACGATCAATGGCATTTTCAGAATTCGTGAATTCTTCGAGACCATCGAAAGCGAACGCACCCTGCAGATCGTCGAAAGAATCATTTGGAAAATTTGAACCAATGCCAGAAATAAAATCATCCACTAATCCATTGAGATCCAAGTCTAGAATATCGACATCGAATTCCGGTAGGTCCAAATTAAGATCTGTAAAACCAGACATATTCGCCAACTGATCTTTCATCATAGTCAATTGTTCTTCTGCAGTTTTAATCTGCTCAATCATCTGAAGGATAGCATCTTCGTCTTTGGTCGGTACTTTGGCAAAGCTTGTAGATCCGATAAGAGCAGTCGATGCTGCAATTATAACAAGGCGTTTAAACATGGGTTCTCTCCTTTGGTTGAAATGTCAGGGTTCTTACCTGTGATCAGATCTGTGATTGCCTGATCATCGAGTACAACAATGTTGCCAGGTGGGGTTTCCCAATTACCTGAGCATCGAGCCTCAAGCTCGTTGTAAGACTGACACCCCGATAGTGTTCCTAGTGCGCCAATCACGATCACTATTTTTCTCATACAAATTGTCTCCAAAAATTCGGATTAGATTTATAGCCTTTCGGCAACTGCTTTCTGATTTTGGTACCACCGCCCAACAGATCTAGGCAGGGACCAAGTACACCGAGATCCATGTCCACAAGCAACTTGTCGTTGCCGGACAAAATTAGCGCCTCTCTGCGCATAGTAGACGGCTTTAAGAGCGACGCTTCTTGTAGCGTCAGTCCAAGCTCGAGGTAATCCTCAACAATATTTTCAGGAGATCTAAATAATATCTTTGTTGCACAGTTCGTAAGAATCTCATTTGCGCAAGCGGATTTGGTTATATCTGTTGGGTCTTGACTCATAAGACACACAATCGCGTTCTTCTTGCGCAAAGTGCGATACCAATTCCCGATCCAAGTTGAAAACTTTGGATCGTCCAAAAGATGCCAGCCCTCATCGAGCAATATCAAAGTTGGCCGACCATCATCGCATAGGCGTTCAATCCGATGGAAAATATAGTTTAACCAAGACGTTCTTACCCGTTGGTCATTGAATAGCTCGGTTACATCAAAACCCACGGATTTGTCCGGGTTCGCGAGGGGGTCAAAACCGTCTCCGTTGAATACCCAGCCATGTTTACCATCGACCCATTCATTCAGTCTAAGAAAGAGATCGCCGCCGTCTTCATTTGATTTAAAATGGGAAATGAATTTAGAGAACGTGCAAAGGTGTTCCTGATCTTCATTAAACATTCTGGCATTCTCTTCGACGGCGCGAATAATTTCCCTTTTCTGAGCCGGACTTGCTTCTCCATTGTCGAAAGCCAATTGTTCAATAAATCCGGCAAGCCAAGATACGCCAGAATGATCGATTTCGGAACTAAATGGGTTAAGACCCGTTGGCGCACCAACTTTGACCTGAGTGTAATCTGCGCCCATAGCACGCAAACCGATTTCCATGCCCTTATCCTTGTCAAAGGCAAAAATACGTGTTCCGAACCGCATCGCCTGGGATGCGAGAAACAGCGTTGAGAGCGTTTTACCGGACCCACTTGGCCCAATAACCAAGGCGTGGCCCCGCGTTAGTTCATTCTCGCTTTGTTGAGGCAGATGAAAATTAAAAGCATAATTATCCTGATCCAATGTTCTTATAAAAGTCACAGGTTTGCCCCAAGGAACGCCATCAAAACGTCCTTCCGGACGCTCGTGGAAAGCGGCCAACTCTGCAAAGGCGAGGGACGGGATCGTACCACTGCGCGCCTTAAATGATCCGCTCGCCCCTGGGAACTGTGCCATAAAAACAGATCTTTGAGCGAGGTCTTCGCGCTTAAATAAACCACCGTTGATCTGGCTTGCTTGTACGATCTCCGCTACGATTTCTCGCAGATCCTTTTTCGAATCTGCGAAAACAGTTACAGAACAGTGATGTTCACCCAGTGTAGCACGCTTTGAAGAAAGCGCATCGAGCAATTCATATAGCTCCGCTTTCAGCGTTTCAGCATACCCATCACTTGCCTCTAACTGCCTTTTGACCAATGCTGTTTTTTGCTTTGCAATTTCATCAGTCAAAGGTAAAAAACTATGTGATATTACCATTTTAGAAGCAATATCAATTCCATCAAATATCCCAGGAATAGTTGGCGACGGATAATTTTTTAAAGATAAGACTGCACCAAATTCCTGATCACCATTGGCTTTACGAACCAAGAATGAATTTGAACGAAATAGAAAATCTCTATCTGTCATCAAATAGCTTACGGGAAGCCCAAACTGATGATCGTAATTTATCGGATAATATTCACCGCTTTGTATCGACGCGTGATACCCAAGCAGCTCGCCTGTTGAAATTTGAAGTCTTTTCGTGCCGGCTGACTCAAAGCTTTTAACAAAAGCATCTGAAACGCGGTCCAAAAGCTCTACAAGACGATCGCGCTCCGATCTATCATCCATATCTCCAGTAACGGTAGAGGCAAGTTTCTCTAACATCGACGGTCTGATACCGAACGTAACCAGTGAATATCGTTTCATCGACGGATAAAGATCAAAGCTCTTTGACCAACGACGATCAATCTCACTGGCAAAATCGTTATTGTCCATAACAGCGCTTTTGACGCCAGTCGGTGCAACGATTTTATTTATATAAACCGCGAGCTTACCATCAATACCTGCGAAAAGGTCTTCGAGGTTACGGCAATAGGCAGCAAGAATCTCATCACTGGTAACATCGGCCGGATATCCGCGTACAAGAACGGATGATAGTAACTCACCGTCTTTCGTTGCGAGCGTATAATCATCAACGGCAACGCTATAGGGCATAAAATTATGCAGATAGCGGTCATTATCTCTAAACAAGGGCTCAAAGAGTTGTCGTGCAAAAGACAATTTTCTTTCTGCAAAAAACCTACCAGTAGTTTTACGCACGATATAAATGTCCCCCGTAATATGCTCTGTTTGGTGTCATACCGAGGCTAAAAACGGAGCCACCGACGCGACCAAAACCACAGGCCAAAATTCGAAGAAAATCAGGTTCCCAAAGCGAAAGTAAAAATAGCAAAAAGTAAACCACCGGTGCGGCGACGACCCACTGCATTGAAAGGCCAAATATTATGGCCCAACCAATCCAAAGGCCGCCGCCTACCACCAGGAGGGCATAAGAAACACCGCCCACAGTCTGCGGGCGGGTCATGCTTATTGGAACAAAACAGGCCAATTACGTAATCTGTGACATGATATTTGGAATATTGATTACGAGGATAATCCCGCCCAAAATCCAAAATACTTTCCAAAAATTACCCATCCCCATCAGGGTCATGACCATCGTAACAAATAGAATGATACCGCCAAGGATCGTCACCCCGCCGATCATCTCATTATAGATGTCTTCCAATAAATCCCAGAAACTGCCAAAAACCTGCAAATTGACAATTACTGGGGCTGCTGCGACGGCCTCAGCGCAGAGCAAAATAAAGGCAACCCCAAGAGTGAGAAGTTGAACATTTGGCAATCCGGCAAACCGTCGATTTGCGAAAGCCCCTACACCACTAATCATATAAATCTCCTTTTGATTATTCCGATGGCGTTGAAGCTGGTCGCAAAGCCTGCGTCGTTTCAATCTCGACATCGTTGGGTTCTTCACCGTCTGTCATGGTGAATTCTGGTTTTGGATCTGTCAGCTCGTGTTCGAACTGGGTTCCAGCTAAGATTGCGCGAACATAAGCGCGTGTTTCTTTGAAAGGTGGAACACCTTTGTATTTCTCAACACGGTGTGGTCCCGCATTGTAAGCCGCCAATGCATAAAGCCAGCTACCGAAAGTTTTATATTGCTCTTTGAGATATCGAGCCCCGCCGCGTAAATTTTGCAAAGGGTCGCTAGGGTCAACACCAAGATCTTTTGCCGTTGAAGGCATAAGCTGTGCTAACCCTAACGCACCCTTAGGAGAAACGGCTCCCACCCGAAAGCCGCTTTCCTGACGAACAAGTCGATAAAACAATACTTCCGGAAGATTATACTCCGCGGCCACTGCTCTCGCTGCTCGTTTCGCATCATCCCTCGACCACTTCTTCGCCGCCAATGACGGGAGAGGGGTAAAACCACTATTGGCCGAAGATATTGGGAAGGATGAAGCATATGTAACGGAAGCGTAGTCTCGGCTTAAAGAAAGACTGGGGGATACTACTGCGTGCAGAAGTCTTTCCTGTTTACCGGATTTAACAAAGCCCTCTACAGGCTCATCCGTTACAATTCTCTGATAATAATATGAGGTTTCTTCTCGATCGTATTGATAAAGAAGTGTTTCAAGATAATCATAGATATAGGACTGTGGAGGCAATCCTTCATAACGATCGACAAAATCATAGCCAAATCTCAATGCCACAAATGAGAGAGGCCAATCATCGAATTCTTCAAAATACGCACGCAATAACGATGCTGATTTATTTAATGACTCCAAAGGGTCGCGACGATCAAATTGGTGTTTTGATGCAAACAGAGTTGCATGCGGGATCAAACCAATGCGTTTATCTGACCAGGACACATAGTTAATCCGGAAATTGCTCTCTAACGCGATGAAGCGGCGGAAAAGATATGGAGGAACCTCATGCTTTAACGCTATTTCGCGTGCTACTTCTCGTGTTAGAGATTTCGACCAGAATTTCGGGTTTCTTGGGACAACAATTTCCCCCAAAATTCTGGCCGAGGGATCAACATCAGGCACAGCTTTCACTCTGGCTTCCGGTTTAAGAGACACCAAGCCTAATCCCGAAGTTGAATCACAGGATGTACATTCGAATTCATTTATTGTGGATTTAGGTAAAAGCGCTCGTGTCGTCGCTTTTACAAAACCGTCGGAATACCAAGTAATCGTATCAGCTGAAACAGCGCCGCCGAGCGCTATTAATATCGTTGTGTATTTTAAAGTTTGTGTAAGACTATTTTTTCTTTTTCTTACGATGGTGTTCTTTCGACCACTCTTCAACCCCGACAGGAACACAAAGTTGTCCGTTGTCGAAATATCTGCAATGGAACACGAACAAAGATTCCAAAGTCGCGAATCTGCGATCATTGAAAGTATCCGTAACAACTTTTCCTTGTTCACCATCTGCTTTGGTGACACGCGCGACCCACTCGTAGGCTGGCTTCTCGTCCGAATAGTTGTCCCGTTTAATTCTTGCATATGCGATCGAACCGCCTTGATCGAGATATCTTGAAAGGCCGCTGGTGCTTACGCCCGCTTTATTCAAGTATGTCTCCATTGTGATCGATCTCCATCCAAGATGTTGATCGACGTTTTAAACCAAATTCACGTTTTGAAAAAAGTCATTTCGCCAAAACGCTAAAAACTGGAAATAGGCTATTTCTGTAAATCAGTCAAATATTAAAATAGCTTAAAACAGAAAATAACAAATTTATTGATTTAAGCCAAAAATGGAAATACAAGTTTTTTCTGTAAACGAGGCAACAATGATTTCGAACATCAACGACATCGTAAATAGTTTTGAACTTGCAATGACCATGGGGACGGTTTTCACAATCTTTGGATTGCTCGGTGCTTGTTTCCATCTCGGTGGTTACTTTCTGATAGCTTATGGAAAAGTAACAAGCGAAGATATCAGCTTTTATGTAATCAATCTCTTTGCTGGCATCTTTGTCTTTGTATCCCTTGCTTCAGCATTCAACCTTCCAACCGCTATAACGCAGAGCTTTTGGATTTTTATAAGCGGCCGGACGATCATAAAGAAAAAACAGGCTCAATATTACCAAAAGCTTGATGCAATCGACGGCCAGCGTTTCGAGCAATTAAATGCCCGAGATATCCCTAAAACTAACGCAGCGCAACGTTATCCAATCAGTAGAATCAATTGAGGTAAAAATGACAAAACCACATAATTTAAATCTATATGAAACTCGCAAAGCAATACACAAGCTACGTATGGGTGCTCGCGATCCAATCACCGATGCGCCCATTTGCAAGACCAAAATACCGTGTTCGATAGACAACAATCCGGCAAGCACAACGCAAACTAAACCTATGCGTCTGACAACAGATGAATTGATTGAACCAAAGGAGGAAAAACCAAATGTTCGCTACATTAAAGCATTTTAGTCTCAAAGCTGGCTTAACCGCAGGCGCCATAGCATGCGCGTCCGCAGCCCATGCATATCAAGTAGATTGCGCAATAGTTCTATGCATGCAGAACAGTTTTCAATACGGCCCTGAATGTGAGCATTCACAACGTACTGTCGCTTTGCGCATTACTCCTAATCCTCACACAGAACCCCCCCTTCAACTGTGGAAATGCGACCTAAGAGCAGAAAAAAACGATCCTTCTAAACCGAAAAAACGATTCGCAAATTCAGATGCCCCGATCTCCTTCCTAGACATGCTAGCATCAATGGATGATCCAAAATCACTTGTTCTTAAAGTAAATGGCGGCCCAATTAATGACACTGGCGAGGTCAATGTGGATCTAAGCCAACCAAAACATGAAGCCACCAAAAACCTTCTGGATTCGATAAAAGTTTACCACATAAATATCCGCGTTTTCGAAAGCGGCCCCGAAGGACAAGAAGAATGCCGCATACAGGACTTATCCTTCTTAGGCAGCTATTATGATAACGGACAATACCAACGTAGTAACATCCAAGGCAATAGCGGCCCACAATGGGTAAAATCGCCATTTGGTTGCGGTACAAGCGAAGGCCAGCAGCAGCGATTAGGCACAACCAGACATGTTGGACTGGAATTCGTAGACATCCACGGCGAGCCTTGGCGCAAGATCTGGAAATACTAGTGCAACTAGTTGAAGGGACAACATCTTGGAGTATGGGATTTTTCTCATACTCTATTTTGTTTCCCGCTCACGAATCTGATACAACCTCATGGAATCGTCAAAAACAACAAAAAGGAGCAGTCGATTCTAACACCCTAAAAAGCAAAAACCCCGCAGGGGATAACCAACGGGGGATGCATAAGAAATTTGTGTAGCAACATCTTCTTACCGCACTTCCCTAAATCGATGCAAGAAAAAAACGCATTTATGCGAATAATATTTTGCATCCTGTCCCCTGCCCTAAAATGGAGAGAAAAATGAGAGGGAACAATAGGGCACAAGAAGGCGTACAGGCCGCCTTCGAGAAAAAGACGTTATTCAGGGCAATTGATGACGCAGTTAAACTAAAGGTTATAAGCGGCGCCGTTGGTGCTACCGCAAAATTCTTCATCAGATTTATTCCTGAAGATGCATTGAGTGCAATAAGCCCAGTACGCGTAAACCGTGCAGCTGATGAACTGTCCATAGATGTCAGAACGGTGCGTCGTCACACGGGCAACCTCATAAATCTTGGCATGGCTGAGAACAAAACCCTCGATGGCGGACATCGGGTCGCCTACAGAAACTTAAATGGTGTCACCTACATAGCCGGCATAGACTTCTCACCGCTTCTCAAAATGGCTGAACAATTGTCCCAGGGTGTGACGGAGTTTGAAGCCGAACTTCAGGCAAAAATGAGCCTCTGTGCGCGTATATCGACGCTGCGCCGAGATATCCGTGCAGGTCTCGATGCATCTCCTTCAATGCCAGAGGAGCTTAAAGAACGGTTTATTGCCTTTCCAAGACGCCTCACAGCGCTTAGCATCGATGCGATTGAAAATATCTTTGTCGCCGTCGAAGCGCTTTATGAGGAAGTTTGTTCTTTCTTAAATTATGAAATGTCCGACCAGTCGGACTCAAATGTCCGACTATATACAACCTCTAAAAAATCCTTTGGTAAAAGTAATCGTAGTCCGATCAAAAAGGCTGAGAAAGATTTGGGGAGCGAGGTTGGCGGTGCAACCGAAAATCTAGCAGACCAAGAACGGCAAGTGTCGGACAAAGCGGCAACACAAACCGAAACCGATACCCCAACCATCCTACAAGACACTAAATTGCTACTCGGTATCGCTCCGGCCAACTGGCAAGAGGATCTATACGAGCTGAACCCTGATCCTGATTGGCTTGAATTCCATGCGATGGCCAAAACAAGAGCCTCGGCAAATGGTATATGGCCGGAAAAATTCGACGAGCTAGTCGATATCCACGGCCTACCCATCATGTGTTTCTTAATGATCCTAGTCGATCACAACGGACCTGCCGGACGAGGTCAAATAAAGAAACCCGTCGGCTGGGTACTCTCGATGCACAAACGATTACTTGAGGGCAATGCAAATCTGACCAAATCCCTCTTTGGTCTCATTGAAAGGCTTAAAAATAGTGGATAATCGACCAAATATAAGCTCAGATATAAACTTCTGGGCAGTTCTGATAACTAACTTAAAAGCGCAAACAAACGAATGTTTCGCCGCGTTCCGAAGTTCATCCGGGCAAGTGCAAGAGCGGATATTACGAAACTTTGGCCCTGGATCGAAGAAACCTTATCTGATGGTCTGGCAAACTTTTGCGACACCACAACTGATCTACCTTGTCGCCAAAGTCGAAGATGAAACAGGATTATCATTCTACGATTGGTACGACGAAACAGAACGTCCACCAATAATTGCCGAAATGATGAAAAAAGATTTAGCCAGTATAGCAGCCGCTAAATCTGATGAGCAGCCAGAAATAAAGGCAGGTTAATAATGAATTCGGGAAGCGCTTTAAAATTAGGTCTCTTTCTTCAGCTAATGATCGCTAGCCTTTTGTTTAATGAGATCGAAAATAGATCTATTTCGGCTCCAGCCGTCGTTGACGCTTTTGTAGCGAAAGTTTCGAAAGTTATTGATGGAGACACAATTATTTTATCGGGTCTCGATAACGCAATTCGTCTCTGGGGCGTTGATGCTCCAGAAATGGACGAGGAAGGGTTTAGGGCAGCCAAGGACGCTTTATCTTCCGCAGTTTCAAACGGGGATATCCTTTGTCACCAAGTAGACACAGATCACTACAATCGTATTGTTGCGCGATGCTACTCAATATCTGAAAAATTCGAAATAAACCGTTACTTAATCCAAGCAGGTGTTGCTGAAGAATACCGCTATTTCACCAACGGTTTTTATGAAAATGATTAATTCCGGCCGAAAAAACATGCTCTCTCGTCGAGCTGATGCTAATTAGAGCGACCATTGACCCATAAGATAAACGAGAAACCGCTTAAATTTGGCTTAAATCCTGTGATCAGGGCAAAAAAATGGTTCCTGCATCGTATTTATCTCGCCGGCTATCAACGAAAGGAAATCCCCAGATCTATACGCCGATTAATCGCGCGTTCTGAAATCCATGTAAGCTGGTTTCTTGGATATAACGGATATTTCGAAACAAATGGTGTAAAATACGGATTGGGCAATCCGTGGGCTGATCTGACAAAAGAATAATCCACATGAGCGAGACGCAAGGGTCGAGCGATTGTGGAGTATCTTTTACCTCTAAAAAAACTGAAATATGAGTGTCTATTCCAAAAAAATGCCAAGGCCTGTGTCGTCGCATTCTGGTAAAATAATCGCTCTTTCCTGACTTTTACCAGTACGAGGAACTTCCCACACAAATTTTGGATAGCGACTGCCCCTAACGCAATTGTCGGCCTCCCTAAGCCAAATTTTTAATCTCTCGAAATCAGCTAAAAAGGCATTCCCAAGCGCGAATCCTTCAAAAATAGCGCCGCTAAAATCATTTCCCGTGGCATAGGAATCCAGATATGTGGTTTCTGAATCAAATACTGCATTAGTGAAGTTATTAAATCGAAGAAGCGATCTGCGCGATATACTTGGTTGCTCTACGGGTGCCTCAGAAAAAAAACTGCTTCCGATAAAAAGTGTGTTTGTGAAATTAGTTTGCGTAAACGAAGAACCCGCTAAATTCGTTTGGTAAAACATCGCCCCTGTAAAGTCCGCCCCTTGTACAACAATATCACTAAGATCCGCTGTTATTACGACCCCTTCGTCTATTAACACCTCCAATGTTTTCGAAACAAAACCTTGCCCAATACCATCAGGTAAAGCCAGTGTTTGAGCAAGTTGGCTTTGCAAGTTTGCAATACGAACTTCTCTATCCGTCTGACGTTGATTGAGTTCGATACCAAACGCGATAAGCGCAGCAAAAACAGCTATCACTTCAAAAATTCTTAACAATCTGAACCAAGGAGACCGCTCGATCGTTGTGGCTACTTTTTCCGGTAAATTCTTCGTTTTAGCCAACTGGTAATCCTTACCTTTAATCTATCTGTATCGTTTTAATCTTTGGAACCTTTGATTTGTTGCAATGGATCCGTTTCACTTCCAACGAACATGCCTTGCATCCACAGTCTCGACAAATGAAATATTTCTCGATCTCACGTAGCGATTCTGCGTAATGGAATTTTTCATGAAGCTTTTGCGGATAGATGCGCCACACTTTTTCGCAATCCGCACATTTTGCTTCCAAAATATCGGCACCCGTCAGCTCATAAAGCTTAACACTAAACCGCATTCCAAGGATAATTTCTGATTCAGGCACGATGCGAACAAATAAGGAACACGCCCAATCGTCAATCTATACTTTCACTATTACGCCGGATCTCGACCAATAAAAGGGAAAAAGGCGGCTGCGCCGCCTCCTTCGTTATCATTTCAATGCTTTAATCTCAGCCTCAAGGACACAAATCTTCCCATGAAGGGTCTTTGTCTCCTGGCGCATCCGGCACAATTCAAGCCACTGAAAGTAAATCACGATCAATGCAAGAAGCGCCGCAACCATCTCAGCGAGATTTGTCCACAGCTCTATCATAGATAGCTCCATCATTCGGGAGCCCTCGATGAAGAGCTTCAACTATTTGTTGTTCACAACGCATAAGGGGTCTCCCTGTTTGCATCCGTTTCGGTGCGGATAGCCAAAACGTGGTTCGTGAACTCGTACACCCAAGCCAGCTTTTCATTATATAAACCCCAATGAAAAGGCCGCCGCGCGCAAACACCCACTACGGCGCCTGCGACCCGCGTTCAATTTTTAATTTAAGCATATAACATCACAAATCAAGGGGCCGCCGCTACGCGGCCACGCTCTAGTCTCACAAGCTCGACCTGAACCAAGCCGCTACCCGACAATAATGTAAATAGAAACTTCGCTAGCCACCGATCTTCCAAATCTTCTCGATCGACTTTCCAAACGTTGTCACGACGTAAGCGAATATTGTGAAAATCGCTATAAACCGGCCTTTCATAAGTATCCAATTGGCCTTCTTTATTTCACCCTGCAACAACGCTTTATTATATTCGTGTCGCATGTCATAAATAGGTAATGCCAAAACATTATCCACGACTTTCTCGGAAAATAAAAATCTAATTGTTTTCAAAATAATACTTCCTGCAGGGCGATATACTCTTATCTTAGAGATACCGCCTAAAGGGTTCGAAAGAAATTGTAGACCCTGAAAAACCGGAAACCAGACAAATCTAATGCAGTATCCAAGCGCCGCAAACACTACTGCCGTATAAACAAGTAATCCTTCCCATCTGCCAAGCCTAGGAGAGTTTACCATCTTCTCGAGGATCCACATCAGTTCCCAATAAAGAAAATGTAACAAGGTTTTCAGTTTACCCATCTTAGACTCCTTTAGCTTCCGAATATATTGAAGCCATCGCCCGCTCGGTTGCTTCTAATACCCTCTGCCCGTGACCAGTAATTTTATAGAGCCGCCGCGGCGCTTCCAGTTCGTCTTTCGGTATGGTGCGTCGTGAAGAAATTAAACCTTTTTCGATCATACGATTTAACGTCACATAAATCGTACCGCGCTTTAGTTTACCCTTGCCATCATTTACAAGTTCGAGACCGTAAACTTCTCTTCCGACGCGCATCAAATCCATGATGACATATTCTTTTTGCGATAAACTAGGGAACATATCACTCTTTCTGTTTGTAAGACTCTTACATCCTGCATGACTATTGGACTATATTCAAGCATTTCTTATGCAGATTGATTAGAGGCCGCCGCTGCGCGACCACGCTCTAGTCTCGCAAAACTCGACCTGAACCACGCCGCTGTGCGTCCCGTTTCAGCCCATTCGGGTCACGATCCCTCGGCCGTCGGATGCTCCACATCCTCTAATTGAGAAACGCACAGCGTTTCATAATCAATCATGCACGAAAAGTGTTCGGCGAAGCCGATACGACTTTCCGCGCGTCCGGGGGGTTAAACCCCCCTACCCCCAAGGGGCGCGCCGCTCGCCCCTCTTGCAAATTGTGGCTCCGCGCCATGCTCGCTTCATCCACGGATCAACTCGTGCCTCGCGGATCCGTTCCTTGCAGCTGCGCGTGGCTGTGGTGCTGGCCTTCGGCCAAATTTGCAATTCACCCCACCCGGGGGCGTGCTGAGAAGCCCTTCAAGCGAGGCGCGTGCCGCGCTCGTTGCTGGGCGTCTCCGATTATGGGGAAGCTTAAATCAAACGGATGAAAGCTGGAAAAAAGAATGGACGAAAAGACAGAAAATAAAGCTGTGATCGCAAGCCAAAATGATCGATTTCGAGAAGCGCTAACCGATTTCAAAAAACACATGATTTGTATGGGTCAGGGCATCTTTGGAAAGACAGTTTTCACGCCGATGGTCGCTGAATTATACGATCAAAAGCGCCAAGCGATCCTAACCAAAATTGCCAACACAAGCGCATTTGATCCTGAAAATGATCCTTACGGAGAACATGATTTCGGATCGGTTACGCTCTTTGATCAGACCTATTTTTGGAAGATCGATTTGTACGATCAAAACTTCCAATACGGATCAGAACAACGCGACGACCTGACCAAAACGCGGCGCGTTCTCACCATCATGCATTCATCAGAATATTAAGGAGCAGAAGAAATGAAAATGGATATTTACGTTGTAGCAATAGAAACGAAAAAGAGGACAAGCGGATACGCTCGTGCAACTCTCAAAGAAATTGAGCAAATCACATATGACCAATTATTTGAATATGCACGCCTGCCCGAAGGCGTGGAGTTTCCCGATAACGCAGATGGCATATTTAAGTGGCTATTTGATAATGACGAAATCGGCCCTTTCTTCGCCGAATGGAGCGTCCAAGAAATTTATGTCCCAAAGCTTTCCGAGTTGCGAGGCGCATTGTCCTCGCTGCTGCACCAAGTCGAGCAAATGCAAGGACTGTTCGATGATTCTGACGGGACAATCGCCGAAGCCGTAGACGCCGCTGAAAAAGCACTTTCAAACGATCTGGGAGCGGTAAAATGACCAAGCGAGGCAACCACGTCCAACAGACCATCACAGACGCCCTCATCGCGCTTATGGAGGTAGGCACGCCGCCATGGCGTTGTGGATGGAGCAAATCAACGGATACCTTCACCATGCCGCTGCGCGCCAATGGTGAAGCCTATCGCGGGATCAATATATTGCTGTTATGGTCATCGGTCATGCAACACGGCTTCACATCGCCATATTGGTTCACATACAAGCAAGCCCAGTCAATAAATGCGCAGGTCAAGAAAGGATCGAAAGCCACGAAGATCATCTATTATGGCGTCTTGAAAGCCAATGATGAGACGGAAGAGGACGCAGACGAATTGCGCCGCTTCGCGCGGCTTTATTCGGTCTTTAATGGGGATCAGATCGAGGGCTTGGCGGCGTGTTACACCGTGCCCCCTGCCCCGCTCGAAATCTTCGACAATGAGCGCAGCGGCTATATGGATGATTTCTTTTACAGCATTAAAGCAACAGTAAAGGAAGAAGGCGAGAAGGCATTTTATGACCGTCTGAAAGACAGCATAACACTACCCCCCTTTGACACCTTTGAATCTGCCAATGCTTTCTATTCAACGCTTGCGCATGAATTTGCGCATTGGACAGGTGCTAAAGATCGGTTGAACCGTGTGAAGGGTAAAGCTTTCGGGGATCGCGCTTATGCCTTCGAAGAGCTGGTTGCCGAGCTAAGCGCGGTATTCACCATGACCGAGCTTAACGCCGCCATCGATCTGCCCAATCATTCGGCATATTTGGCGCATTGGATCACGGCCATGAGAGAAGAACCAAGTTTCATCATGAGAGCCGCGAGCGCCGCGTCAGCGTCAGCCGAATTCTTGATTGGTGAATCAAAAATTCGAAACGCGTTTTGCGCCGCATAGCGCTAAAAATGGGAGATAAAGAGAAAGGGACGCGCATTCCAACGCGTCCCTTAAGATTATAGAATAATAAGTGGTGTAAAAATCAGTACACCAACCATGACATAAATCATCTCTATGCTCCTTTCTGTTCTTGATGCGGAATTGCATGCCCTATGGCGTGCTCGTGCATCTGGCGCACAACAATCTTCATTCACCTAAGCTAGCTTATGATCGGCGATGAATTTCTAACGGTAAATTGAAAGTCCTGACCAAAGCGAAAGCCTTCAGATAAATGAGCTTGATACAATACCAATGTCTCCTTTAAGTGACGTTTTTCTTGACAAAATGGTGGCTGTCACTTATAAGTTACATATGTTTAGGCTCATACAATCTGATACCTACAAAGAGTGGTTCGAACGTCTCCGTGACCCAATAGCTGACAAGCAAATCAGAAAACGCTTGGCGCGAATGATCTTTGGTCACTTCGGTGACGCCAAATCTCTTGGGGACGGATTATATGAGTTGCGATTTAAAATCGGCCCAGGCTATCGCATTTACTATACACAGGTGGGTCAAGATATTCTCGTGCTTCTCAGCGGTGGTGATAAAGGATCGCAATCACGCGACATTGAGCGGGCACGGGAAATTAGAAAGGATTATCTCGATGGCCAAGACGGGTAAAAAAGACCAATTTACAGAGCTTGATCCTGCGACCCTGTTGAACACCGCAGAGGTTCAGGCAGAAGCCATAACAGAAGCATTTGAAAGCGGCGATGCTGGCTTAATAGCGCACACTATCGGGCTTGTCGCCCGCTCACGCGGCATGACCTCTGTGGCAGAAGAAACAGGGATCGCTCGCCCATCGCTTTATCGTGCACTCAGCCAAGACGGAAACCCTCGATTGAATTCACTCGTGGAAATTTTCGCCGCGCTTAATATCAAGATCGAGGCTAAAATATCTGCATAAACATGGTATCAATAGCGCTACGCAAAACAAATATCCCAATAACAATACGGACTAGCCCACAAGCGGGCTAGACAAGCTTTATTTCGACACTCCGAGGTGTTCGGGCAAGCCGATACGACCTCTTGCGTGTCATTTGCGGATTGCTCCGCAATCCTTTCTTGAGTTTATTACGAAACCAAAAAAACGCCCCGAAAACGCCTGATCAGAATAGTTTTTAACCTAATTTTTGTAACGCGTTAGGATTGGCATACGTGAATATCAAACCGATCCTAGCAGTGTAGAAAGTGAACTCTCCACGTCACAATTTTTGTCATAGCTGATTCAATAACTCATTCATCTGTTTCTACAAGATCGCCTTCCAAGAAATGCAATTCCTAGTTCCAACCAATGCAGCGCTAAAGAATATCAGCAAACGTGTTCTGGGTTTGAAATAGGAATCCGCCGTTTTTGTACCATATTCAAGCTCAGTCACGAGATACGTGTAATGCAGGCTGGTGTGATGTTACCTAACCTGTGTTCAGGCAATGCTTTCATTTGCTCCTTAAATCTTTTTTCGATTAACGGTCTTACGCCCTGCCCCTCTTATGCGAGCGGCTACGAGAAGGAATAAACGGTTTTTTTTCTGCGAAAAAAACTTCCCTTCATTCCTTCTCGTTCGGCCAAGAATCAATACCGGAACCCGCAAGCGGAACCACGGTATTGATTCTCGTCCGACCGCCTTCAACAAAATAAACGGTTTCCACTTCGCGGACCCTCCGTTTTTTTTGTTGATCGCATCGGTGCAGTGCAGCCCGTTCTGTCATCGAAAAAAGCTTAAAGGAGCAAGACAATGAAAGCAGAATTTAACATCACAGGTCGGATCGGAAAAATCACACCAGCCGGCAATACACTCAAAGTCTCAATCGCAAGTGAATATGGCAAGAAAGACAAAAACGGCGAATTCCAATCAAACCCTTTCTGGAACACCGTGACGATCTTCAGCGAACGCCGCATCGATTGGATCAATAAAAATTGCGAGCCAGGCGATATTGTAGAAACAGACGGAACTATTCGCGATACCAGCTACGAGAAAAACGGTGAGACAGTTTACACCGTTACCCTAGCCGCGGATCGGTTCGATAATCACTCCTATGCCGAGCGCATGCGCGCAGAACGCAAAAATCAGGAATAAAACCTCCCTCTCCCTCAACTGGCGCCCTTCGGGGCGTCTTTTTTGTTCCTCATCCATTAAGGCCCAGCCTGCAAACAGGCTGGAAGACATTTATTAGGACACTCCGGGGTGTTCGGACAAGCCGATACGACCCCTTGCGTGTCGTTCGGGGAGCCGTTCCTACTCCCCTACCCTCCCCCTCAAGGGCGCTGTTCCGCGCCCCTCTTGCAAGAAAAATAGTTCAGAGCCGTGTTGTCGGCCAAAGGCCTCCGGCCCGCGCCACCTCTGACGATTTTTCTGGCAATTCACCCCACCCCATCTCGGCGATGGCCAGAGTTCGATGCGCGACCTTTGGTCGGGCATGAACTTGCCCTCATTTTGGGGGCGTTGTCGAAAGGAAAGATAAGATGACTATGGTATTGGCTTTTTGGATTTACGTGGTCGCATTCTTGCTGACTTTTATTGTGATGTCTTTGTTTGGCATCGCTAAATTCATTGTTCGAATTCCGTTCTATCTCTTTCGGCTATTTTCTCGAAAACCAGTAAAAGAGGTATAACCTATGAAACATACACCTATTAAAACCGATGCACCGATTGTCTTTGTGAAAATCAAGGACATGCAAATTGATGAACTCAATCCTCGCTCTCAACGATCTGACGCGTCAATAAACGAAATGAAACAATCAATCATTCAGATTGGATTGGCGCAACCCCCAGCTGGTATCCAACGTGACGGATTTGTCGGGATTGTTGCTGGTGGTACGCGTGCGTTGGCGCTGCAAGCGGCTCTTGAAGATGGGTCTTTAAATTATGACACTGTACCTGTGCTTATGGCAAAGAACGAGGAACAAGCTTTATCTTGGGCTGTTGCTGAAAATGTGGTTCGCAAGGGTCTATCGCCATACGATCAATTAGTTGCTTACGGAGCCTTATATAAAGCTGGCCATGATATTGCTGACATTGCCAAAGCGCATGGGACAACCGAATTTAATGTCAAACGGCGTTTGAAGCTCGCACAATTGCCCAAAGTTGTTTTGGATGCTCTTGGGGCTGATAAGATTAATCTTGATCAGGCTGTAGCCTTTACCTACGCACCAAACGCTAAGGAGGCTAAAGCTGTCCTGAAAGACTTGCTCGATGAAAAGAAATACAACATCAGAAATGCGCATGACGTCCAAAGTCATTTCCAAAAGCGTCCGCTCACATCATCCTCTCGTATTGTCCGCTTTGTTGGCCATAAGATGTATATAGAAGCGGGTGGAAAGCTTGTAGGCGACCTGTTTGCTTCTGACGATTGCGAAACACTAATCTACACCGACCGTAAGTTGTTGGAAAAGCTATTCGATGAAAAATTTGCAAGTGAGGTAGAGCGCATCAAGGCGATGGGGTTTGCCTTCGTTCATGTGTCTGATCAACCCCATTTTGATCTGTACTATTTGAATGCGAAATACGAGCGCATCGATTTGCCACCTTCCAAACTCAACAAGAAGGATCAGGCGCGTTATAACGATCTGGCCGAGCTTTGCACGCAAGACGAAGCACCAAGCGAGGAAGCAATGGCAGAGCTTGCGGCTTTGGAAAACAAACTAGCACCAAAGCTTACCGATCAAATGCGCGAAGTCGTGGGCGTCGGTGCGTATGTCGATAATCAAGGCAACCTATGCACGTCTAAAGCATTCGTGCGAGTGCAGGACTTCGCGAAAGCGCGTAAGCTGGGCGTTATCGAAACCAAATCGCCAAGCGGTAAGCCTGTTACAGATGCTACATATTCTGGTGCACTTCGCGCGGATTTTGAAACGATCAAATCCTTGGCATTGCAAACGGCGCTTTTGGATCAAAGCAAGATTTTGGATGATCTATTGGCCTATAGCTTTTCGGTTCACACATCGAATAGCTTCAATGCTTTCGCGATCACAACATCGCCCAATGCTATAGCGCCAAAAACCGACGCAGATATCAAAGTCGATAATCGTTTGAATACCGTAAATTATGCGCGAGGTTGGAATGAAAAGCCCGTCGCTGATCCAAAAAAGCAAATGACATTCGCGCGATTCCGTAAGCTATCTCCGAAGAAAAAAGAAGCATTGCGCACCGCCGCGCTCGCGCGTCTGATCAATCGCACCTATAGCAATGACGCAGTGTTGGACGAAGTTACCAAGCTTGCAAAGCCCAAGCTTCGTGAAGTTTGGACGCCTGACGTTGATGGATTTTTCAAGCGGATCAAAGCTGCTCAATTGGACAAAATTCACGAAGAGCTTCTGGGTACACAGTCAACTGAATTTATCAAAATGAAGAAGGCTCAAAAGGCGCTGGAATTGGCAAAGCTATTCAAAGATGCTGATACACGCGCGGCGCTCAATCAAAAGGTTTTGGCGCGTATCGATAATTGGGTACCTGATATGTAGGCTCAGATTTTTTCGAGCGGAAGCGCCGTGCCTTGCAAAAGGTGCGGCGCTTTTGCTTGCCACGCGGATCTCGAAGGCTTATGAGATCAAACAAGGGTTTTGGTTCTCACTCTGCCTAGCTCGATCTTGGGACGCGACAAAAGGAGAACCTATGAATTATTCCTTCGCTAATTTTCAGATACTTGGGCATCTCGGTTCAAAACCAGTGGTCAAAGATCGCGTGATGTTTTTGAGTATTGCCAAAAACGTCGCTTGGACAAACAAGGAAACAAATCAAAAAGAAACACGGGTAAAGTGGAATAAAGTCACCGTCTTTGACACCAATCCTCAATTTAAATGGTTGTCGGCAAATTTGAAAAAAGGCGACCTCGTTTTCACTGAAGGGACAATCGAGGACACCGAGTATATCCAAAATGGTGTGACCAAATATGAAACGGTTCGGATCGGTCACGAAGTTAATCTCATCCCGCGCGGTGCAGACAACCGCGACACCCAAAAATAATGATCAATGTAGCAAGGCGGATAAATCCGCCTAGCTTTCCATTTCCATTATTTTTCTTCGATATGCTCTTTGAGCAAAGTGAAAAGTAACCTCTTATACACTGTCGTAATTAAACGTTGGTTCTTGAACGCGCGGAACGGATCGACCGCATTGATTGCGGCCTCTCGTTCCGTCTCGGTTACAGCCGCATTCCGTATACGTATTTCGCGATCTGTATCCTTATCTTTATTCGGAAGTTCTTTCAGCTCGCCCAATTTGCCTGACGCTGAACGCGTCCGAAACTCTCGATGGAGTTTCGACGACAAAATGCGCTCGACTTCAATTGAAGGCATTTTTGACCGCTCTGCGAGCTGATCAATCATTTCTTGCATCGCTCCTGTAATAAAGAATTTCGCTTCAACCGAAACCGTCCCCTGCCCTGCCCTCTCCGCGTCCGGCTGCGCCTTGCGCGATTTGGGCGCGGGCTTAGGTTCCGGTTTCTTTTGAGGCTTGGTGTCGGATTTAGGGACTTCTGCCTCAACAGGTCTATCGATAGCAGTTGGAATTTCTGGCTTTGGCTGTTCCATTGACGCTGGAACAGGTTTTGCTGTTTCCAATCGCTCCGCTAGGGACTTTCTTCTGATAGGCATTAGGCGTCACTCTCTAAAAATGCGCCAACTTCATCCCCAAGATTCGCGTAAGGAACAAGCGCATTTAAAAATGCCCTTGCCTGCACGCGATCTTTGGGGTCGCTCTCGTTTTTTAATTCTTCTGCGATCTTATGGAACAAGCCATAAGATAACAGATTTTGTATCAAACTGCTTATGGGTATTCTTGTTTCTAGAGGATCAAAATTAGCAACGATATCGTCCAAGGTATATTGCTGGGTTTTTACGATCTGACTTGGCGCTGGCATACGGGTAATGACCGTTTTGATCGGCGCAATCGACAATCCTGTATCTCCTAGATTTTTGGGATTTTCGAGATCATCGAAATATTGCAAAGTTTCCTGCGTCCCCGAAACTTCCGCTTGGCTCAATCCCAATGGAAGCAAAATAATATCTGCGATCTGTCCAACATATCCCAAAAACTCTCCTTCACCGCCCTTGGTGTCGATAAATATGTAATGGTAATCTTGTGATGCCAGTTCTGTCATCAGCGTTTGGAGATTTCCTTGGTTGGCGTCCTTATTCAGGATCGTCGTGGTCTTAACTAAGTTTTCATCCCAATAATCGTTCTCTCTCGCAACCTGTTCAAATTTGGTAATCGGCTGGTTCGGATCAGTGTCAATCATAAATGATTTCCTACCCGTCGCCGCAGCTGCCATCATCATCCCCAGCAATAGGCTCGTCTTTGCGACTCCGCCTTTGCTGGAAATCGTCGTGATTACGCTCGTTTTCATTTCATTGCCTCATATGTGTTTCGTGTGTGGAGTGTTTTTCGTGTTTTTCGTTGTTTCTATCGTTTTCTTGTTATTTGTGTCAACCGTGTGTCGAGTGGTGTTTTTGTTCTATGTGTATTTTATGGGTTTCGGTTGTATTGTGTGGTGTGTGTGTTTTTTACCCCACGTCGGTGTGTTCAGTGTGTCTCGTGTGTTGGGTGTGTTTTCCGTCATGTAGGCATGACGCAAAATAAGCGCCCCTGAGGGCGCTTAAGAAGGTTCTAGCGTGCATGGTAGCCAGCAAGTCGCTAGTGGCGGCTCAGTGGGGCTTATTTTGAACCAAATACGCGGGGCTGGGCTTCGCCTACGCCCCACTGATGCTGAATCCCGTTCGGGATCGTCAAAATGTGTCCCCGATAGGACACGATTACAAAATCCTATGTTATTTTGCTTTGCGGCACTCCGCTGCGCTTCGTTGCACACGCAAAAAACGGATTTTGGGAACAGACCGCCCCGTGGGGTCGGCTCTGAAACGGAAGAAAACCCTTAGGATTTTTCGCCCGAAATCTATGATTTCGTGGCCGGG
>JBCCGP010000032.1:0-30706 GCA_039029215.1 Pseudomonadota bacterium | reverse complement strand
GTGCGCAATAAATGCGCACCCTACAGGCTTTGTGCGTGCAGGCTTGCAATGGTGACAGAAGCGATTGTTTTATTGGGGTTGGGTGCGAATTTATTGCGCACCATGACCGGATCGCTCACAACAACGAAAATTTAAAAACTATTTTATTTCAATACCTTAACTAAGTGTCCAACCTTGGACACTAGGGCAGGCGCATGGTTTTTTCTTTGCCCTGACGGGTCACTTTGACGGAGCTTTCGCCGATGGCGACCAGCTGCCAGCCTGAAATCCGTTGCCCGTGTTTTAAGGTCCGAATGCTACCAGAAGGCGTTCTGAAAATCGCACGTCGGCTGCTGGGCGCGCCGACTACGCCGATCAGGCTCAGCTGATTGCGCCGAAATGTGTTGCTGACCCGGCGGGCCTCTTTTTCTTTTGGCTGAACCGCCTCTGCCGCCGGCTTTGCCGCCGTTTCGGTCTTTGCTGCTGGCTCTGCCTTGATGGAGGCAGCTGCGACGCGTTTGGCCTCTAAAACCAAGGCAGTGTTTGTCGCCCAGCGATTGGTTTTACGCGGCGGGCGCGATGTGACAACCGCGGCATAGCGGCTGGCATTTTCCAAATTCTCGTTGCGCTCTGCATCGCTTTCGATGGCTTGTTCCAGCAAATCCTCTGCTATGGCATCACCGGTTTGCGCCCCTTCGGGTTTTGATGCAGGCGCAAACGCGACAAGTGTTGCCGGTCGCAACATCGGCCGATTGCCCAGACTGTCGCCACGCGCGACCACAACCGGATCGGTCGCCTCTTGATCCGTGTTCACATCATCGAGCAAGGTTTGTTGCAATTCCGGTGCGGTTTCTGCGCGGGTCACGGCCTGAACCATCAGATCGTCTGGGTCTTCGGTTTCTTCTAAATTGTCCGCAAGCACGACCTGTTCGTTTTCATCGCTGGTTGCGTCATCGGTGGCATTCTCTTCCGCGGTGTCTTCGATGATCGGCTGCGGGTTGAAAGCCTGACGTTTTGGCGCGCCTAAGATACCTGTCAGTTGGAACAGATCTTGCTTGGGGCTTATGCTTGGCACCGTGACCGCCGCAAGGGATACTGGCACAGACTCCGTCTGCGTTTGATCGGCAAAATTAAGGGTGATGTCCTTGCCGTCCCAAGGCAGTGCGTCTTGCGTTTCAAAAACCGTAAGATCCGCAGGCAAAAGATCCTGCGCAATCGTTTCAACCGCAGGTCCGGTATCGTTTTGATCGGTGTCAAGAGACACAGATAGTCCAAGGCCCAAAACCAATGCTGCGGCCAATCCACCCCATATAAATGGGCTGCGCGCGCGTTTTGCAGGCCCCCCAAGGGTAAAGCGCACATCTTGGGGAAAATCAGCCAGACGGATGCGCGGGGCGAAATAGAGGGGTTCGAAATTATACCCTGCCAAAAATGCCTTCGCTTCGCGCATCAGCGCGCGTTTGGCGTAGATGACCTTTTGATCCGGCCCATGCGCATCGCCTTCGACAACGGAGAGGTCTTCAATCGGTGCGCCTGCGGCTTGGGCAACTTGGGCGTTGATCACCGCATCGGCGTCATCTTCCTCCTCAACCCGAACGGTTAGGACGGGCGTGTCGAGCTTGCGCAAAAAGACCGGAAGCGTGATGACCCGATCCGCATCTTTGGTGACAACAGCGTGCAGCGCTGTCATTTTTTGGGCAAAATCAGCGTCTTCGATATCTGCCTTGTCGACGACCTCAAACGAGCCGGGCGCAAGGATACGGACCAGTGACACGGTCCCTGCGCTGAATTCCAATCCGTATTTTGGGTCTTTATGCGCCATCGCGCTCTCCTGCTTGGGGCAAGTGTAAACTGATCGGCGGTTTCTTACAACTCTTCAAGGCGAATGCGAAGGGCGTTGATCTGTTTGCGCAAACAAAGATACGGTATTTGGAAATAAAGGAGCTTTTGATGCGCATTCTTATTACAGTTTTTTGTCTTATCTTTGCCTCTGCGTTAAGCGCGGAGGAGGTGCGGCGCCAGATGTCTGTTTCGGCCGTCGGAACGGTTAGCGCAGAACCAGATATGGCGCGTATTCAGATTGGCGTGCAATCTGTCGGTATAACAGCGGCGGAGGTTTTAGATGCAAATTCTGCCAAGATGCAGAATATTCTGGAATTACTAAGCGCCGAAGGTGTTGCCGATAAAGATGTGCAAACCACGCAATTTAATATCTCGCCCCAATGGGAGCGGCGCAAAAACAATGCACCAGAGGTCCCGCCGAAAATCATAGGCTATGTGGTCAACAATTCGGTTAATGTACGGGTGCGGGATTTGCCAAAACTAGGCGCGATTTTGGATAAGGTGACAGGGTTTGGCGCGAATGCGATCGGGTCGATCCAATTCGATGTTTCTAACCGTGCGGAACTGATGGATCAGGCCCGTGTCACGGCCGTGAAAACAGCAAAAGCGCGGGCAGAGATGTTGGCCGAGGCTGCGGGTGTTAAGCTGGGCGATTTGTTGCTTTTGAGTGAAGGACATGCAAGCCAGCCGCGACAGGTCTTTGCACGCGCAGAAGCAAGCTTTGCCGCAGATGCGGTTCCAATTGCGCAAGGGGAGTTGGATATTCGCGCGACTGTGACGCTGACCTACGAGATTGAATAAAAAAGCGCCCCAATAGGATGTATTGGGGCGCAGATATAGGAACAAGGGACAAAAACTTTGCAGGGTGTTCCAAAGCCTGCTCCTATTCACATAGGCATCGTTTTTTGGTTTTAAAGGGAGGAGCCCAAAAAACTATTGTCCCAATACTGTTGGCCAATTTTCATTGGCAGATGTGATGTGGTGCGCGCGTCTTGCAGACCACAAGGCCCGCACGGATTTAGAGAAATTCACATAGAGTTTTCCATCATGCACGGTCCAAGCCTCAGGATCGGCCGAGGCTGTATACCCCTTTGACACCGCGTAGGCGCAATAGCCACCATATTGTGGGGCATATTTTGCAGGCTCGGCATCGAACAGTGCTTTGTGATCGGCGCTGGCAAATTGGAAGGTTGCGCCATCATAGCTGGATTGGAAATCTGCGCTGCCTTGGACCGCGTCATTTTGGGTGAAATAGGCCACAGGATCATAGCCGCTGACGGCCAAACCGGCGGATGTAAAAACATTCGGCTCTCTAGCGAGGGCAGGAAGGGCGACGAAACTTGCGGTCAGCCCCATGAAAATTCTGCGCGATAGCATTGGTCAACTCCTTTACGTTTGAACAAAACCTACTGGCGCGGTCGCAACCCCGCCAGTCCCCGCACAGGTTTGTGAGCAAGGGTGAAAATTCTCACTGCGAAAAGGGGAATATTGAAACAAACTTAAAGGGAATTGGGCATTTTAAGTGTCTAAATATTTCAGAAGCGAGTGTTATCGGTATGCGAGAGACATTATTAAAACCTGCACAATCCTTCAAAGAACAAGTTTCTGTTCGATATGACGCGCAGAGCGATCAGGGCTTTGTCCTGGATGATCGCGGCATGGCGTTTTGGGTCGGGCTGATGGCTGTTGCGTTGCCGACAATCTGTTTGATCGGGGTTTTGGGGTTTCCGTTTGGCAAAGTGTGTTTTGCCAATTCGCTTAGCCATTTTTACTTCACGCGGGGATATGGTGATATCTTTGTTGGGGTTTTGGTCTTTATCGCGATTTATTTGTTTAACTTTCGTGGGCGTGGCTGGTTGCACAATCTGGCGGCCACGGGCGCGGGGCTAGGGGCCATTATGGTTGCCGTTTTCCCAACAAACGGTGTGCCGTGTGAGGCGCTGACGGGCATGGATGCGTGGTTTTATTCTGGGCGTTTTCGAGGATTGATAGAAGTGTCAGGGCAAGGTGCTGCAATTTCGTATGACGCGGTTCTGAACCAGTCTGGCGATTTATCCACGAAATTGTTTGAAGCAAAAGTCGTGAATTTGATCTTTTGGCAGGTGCCCTCAACTGTTCTACATTTTGCAGGCGCAGGCGCGATGTTTTTATTCATCGCGTGGTATGCCTATACCCAATTCGACAGTGAAGAGGTTTCCAAATATGCAAATTCAAGCGGGGAATTGAAAACCAAGACGCAATTGGATGCAGATATTGCGCAACAAAAAACCGATCGCCGGATTTATAAAAGATGTTCAAACCTAATCTTTCTGGCGATTGGGATCATCCTCGCCGAACGCGCGGCGCGCGCGCTTGGCTTTGGAACGCAGGAATATTGGGAACTTGCGAATGGGATGTTCTTGATGGAAGCGCTTGCGCTATATGCGTTCGGCTATGCGTGGCTGCATTACGGACGTTTCGTGACGCGTGCAAAAAATACCAAAGATCGGATTGTCGCGCTGTCTACTGGGGCAGGCTAAAGCCGTAAAGCGCGACCGCTGCGGCGTTGGAGACATTGAGCGAGCCAAAGTCATTTGCATAGTCAATTTTGACCAATTGATCGCAGGTCTCTTTTGTCAAATCGCGCAGGCCCGGCCCCTCTGCCCCTAGAACCAGCGCAATAGGACGGTCGGCCAGTTCTTGGGTCAAAGTTGTCAGCGCCGCGTCTGCTGTGCCATCCATGCCAAGGACATAATAGCCCATTTCCTGCAAATTGCGCAGGGTTTGGGCAAGGTTGCGCACGCGAATATATGGCTGACGCTCTAATGCGCCGGATGCGGTTTTGGCCAATGCGCCGGTTTCGGGCGCGGCATGGCGCTGGGTGGCGATCACCGCACGCGCGCCAAACACTTCTGCGGATCTTAGAATGGCGCCGACATTATGAGGATCGGAAACACGATCGAGGCACACAACACGCGCGGCTTGCCCGCGCGGGGCGCAGATATCCGTCAAATCACCCCAATCAAGCGGCGTCACTTCGATTGCGGCACCCTGATGCACGGAATTTGGATCAATTGGGACGTCAAACTTTCTTGCATCAACGACTTGTGGGTCGATGCCTGCGGCCGCAATCTCTGACTGGAGCTTTTGAAATGCGTTTTGTGTGACGATCAGCGCATGTTTATCGCGCATCGGGTTTGACAGGGCATCGCGCACGGCGTGCAGCCCAAATAGCCAAATCGTCTCGGCGTTTCGGGCCTTGCGCGCGCGCTCTTTGTTGATAATCCAATCCGGTTTTTTCTTTGATCTTTGAGCCACAACATCGCCTTTTTCTTGGGCCCGTTATCGCAGTTTCGCGGCCAGAAAGAAAGCATGCGTGAAGCGGCATTTTAACTTGACGCTTTCAGGGGCGCAGACTAATCAAGCCGTTGTTATACAAAGTCGATTTGTATACGGGCGACGCGCTGCAAGGTGCGGCAGCGGACTGTAACTCCGCCGGGGAGACCCATGCCTGGTTCGATTCCAGGGTCGCCCACCATCCAACAATAATTTCATTAGATTGGTGCAGCTGTTCAGCATGGTCGGGTTAACTTATCGCTGCGATCAGGATAAAAGTGATATTTATTACTCGAAACAGCTACACTATGGTGTAACCTACACTAGATATTTTAAGAGTTGATTTGTGAGATCATTCGAATGAACTTGATTGTTGAAACTAAAAAGTATGCATCTGCCGATGACCGCCGCGCATGGGTGGAATTGGGCGCGACCTTTGCGGCTTATTTTACATTATTTGCAGCATCAGTTGTTTATTTCGATGTGCTGTGGCTGTCTGCGCCATTTATTGTCTTGCTGAGCTTCATGATGCTGCGCATTTATATCATTCAACATGATTGCTCTCATCGCTCGTTCTTTTCGGATCGCGCGCTGAACGATTATACGGGCACATTATTATCGGCGTTTTCGATGACGCCCTATCATGCAACCCGCTATATTCATGGTCAGCACCACAGTCATGTCAGTGATCTAGATCGGCGCGATACATTTGAAATCTACGTTATGACAACACAAGAATGGCAAGAGGCCGGATTTTGGCGTCGATTGGGATATCGCCTTTATCGGCATCCCTTGACCTTGATTTTGGTCGGACCTTTTCTGTTTTTTGCGCTTGTGCGTCGTTTCCCGAAAGAGGCTTTGATCACCGGCCTGTGGGACGTGATTTTGCACAATTTACTGGTGGGCAGTTATTTGCTTGCCCTTTGGACCATTGCAGGTTGGGATGCGCTGTTTGTTTGGGTGCTGTGTTTTTACCTGACATCTGTGGTCGGCGCATTTGTGTCTTATGTGGTTCATAATTTTGAAGAAATCCATTGGGGTGTGAAGCCAGAACTGGATTTTGAAACGGCGGCGTTGGATGGATCATCGGTGCTTGATTGGGGACGGTTTTTTGATCTTGTATCGATGAATATCGCCTACCATGATTTGCATCATTTGAATGCGAAAATCCCGGGCTACAAACTAAAGCAAGCGCATCAAGAGTTGGAGGCGCAAGGTCTGTTTACCCCGCATAAGATCGGCCTGTGGGACAGTATCAAATGTCTGCGCTGGAAGCTTTATGATGAAGTCAGCGGTGTGATGACACCCTTCCCAAACAGGCGCCTTAAGACGTGGGTTGTCCCGGCCGAATAGTTACTGAATTTGGATCGCAGCGCGGTCAAATGTCGCTGTATCCGTTTGCCCATCATCATAAGTGATTTCAATCACAAGGCTGTTCACCGATTTTAAATCGACGGCTGTAAAGGGCAAATAATCCGCAGGAAGTGCGTTTGGATTTGTTTCGTCACAAAGCGCCAGTTGCCATTCGGTATCTGCTGTGTCGCGATTGATCCCATATTTAACACCATCAAGCCCACATCGCCATGTTTCGAGATGGGTGAAATAAATCAGGTCCTGCCCCTCCCATTCGCGCACGGCGACCCAATTCGCCTTTGTCATTTCTAAGATCGGCCGAATTTGCGCAGCATCCGTCATTTGAGCGTATGCGGGCAGTGGTACAAAAAGCCAAGGTAGAAAAATTATACAAATTTGTCGCAGTATACTATGTGCATCCCATTATGTTTTGATCTAAGAGAAGCATACTAGGTAGCGCGCAAATTCCAAAGGGTGAAACCGATCAATATTTTTGCTGTCATCCAAGCTGGCCGTTTAGAAGCCCAAGCGCTGCTTTTTGTGTTATCATTTCGCGCGGCCAATCCTGATTTTAAAGGACGGCTGCTGCTTTTGGAGCCGCAGAAAAATGCGCTTTGGACGGATGACCCGACGGTCCAAAATGAAGAATTGCGAAAAACTTTGACCGATCTTGGTGCCGAATTTATCCCATTTGAAAACACTGTGTGGGGGCAACATTATAGTTATGGCAACAAGATCGAAGCGCTTTTTGCCCTGCCCAAAGGGGAACCCTTTGTGTTTTTTGACACCGACACGTTCTTCAAAGCCTCGTTAAAAGATGTGCCGTTTGATTTCCAAAAACCGGGGGCGTCAAATCGGGTCGCGGGGACCTGGCCCAATCGGACACTTTATGGGCCCAGTATTAAAGAGATTTGGGCCTCACTTTATAAACGGTTTGATATTGATTTTGAGACCAGCTTGGACCCAGAACAGCCAGAGGATCATTGGCGACATTGTCTTTATTTTAATGCCGGATATTTCTTTTATCGCTGTCCGCATGAGTTTGGGGTGCTTTTTCGCCAGATTGCCCAGGAGATTGACGAAGATCCAAATGAAGAGCTTGCGTCACAAAGCTTGCGACCTTGGTTGGATCAAGTGGCGCTGCCTTTGGTGATCCACAAATTGGGCGGGGGTAGGGATGTTTTGCCCGATGGCCTGTTAGATGGGAAAGTGACCTATCACTATCGATCGATGAGCTTGTTTTATGCGTCTCAGGATGAGGAGACGATCAAGCAGCTTGAAGACTTGGTTGCGCCGAACAAATATAAAAAGCTTTTGAAGCTGCATGCGCCGTTCAAAAAGCTGATTTATCAAGCGAAGGGGCATAAAATCCGCGAGCTGTTTGATCCAAACGCTCTTCCGCTGAAAGAGGGTGCTTTGCGCCAACAATTAAGACAGCATAACCTTTGGATGCATTAAGCTTTTTTCTTACGTTCTTTCTTCTCTCGTATGCCGGATTTTCCTTCGCGGCGTTCAAGCTCTGCTAGAACATCTTCGAACTTCACGCCGCGCGACGTGAGCATAACAAAGAGGTGAAAAATCACATCAGCAGCTTCTTCGGTTAGATTGCCCTTGTCATTTTTGGCCGCTGCGATGATCGCTTCGACCGCTTCTTCGCCGAATTTTTCGGCACATTTATGGGGGCCGCGTTTGAACAGTTTGGCGGCATATGATTTCTTTTCATCTGCGCCCACTCGGCTTTCTATTTTTCGCGCCAAACGCGTCAGAACATTCGCCATCGGTGCCGTCCCTTACAATCTTACAGCGACACCATTTGCCGCCATAAACTCTTTGGCCTCTTTTATCGTGTAATCCCCAAAATGGAAGATCGAAGCGGCCAATACCGCACTTGCACCGCCCTTTGTGACACCTTCAACAAGATGGGTCAGATCCCCGACGCCGCCAGAGGCGATAACGGGGAGAGACACTGCATCTGAAATCGCTTTGGTCAAAGGCAGATTATAGCCATCGCGTGTGCCATCGCGGTCCATAGAGGTCAGCAGGATTTCACCAGCACCTTTGCTTTCGACCAATTTGGCAAATTCAATCGCATCAATGCCGGTTTCTTTGCGCCCGCCATGGGTAAAAATTTGCCATTTGCCGGGTGAAACTGTTTTTGCGTCAATCGCAACAACCACACATTGCGATCCAAAACGATTTGCGCTGTCGGCCACAACCTCGGGGTTTGCTACGGCTGCTGAATTGAAGCTGACTTTATCAGCGCCCGCCAGAAGTAACGCGCGCACATCATCAGCGGTTCGAACCCCGCCGCCAATGGTCAGCGGCATGAAACATTGTTCTGCGGTCCGGCGCGCAACATCAAACATAGTACCCCGATTTTCATGGGTTGCGGCGATATCAAGAAAGCAAAGCTCGTCCGCGCCCGCTGCATCATAAGCTTTTGCAGATTCAACCGGATCACCTGCATCAATCAGATCAACAAAATTTACGCCTTTGACGACGCGGCCGTCTTTGACATCCAAGCAAGGTATGATGCGGGTTTTCAACACGCGGCTGATATGGCCGAGGGTTTAGGGTAATTCAAGCGCTAAGACCCGAAACGAAACGCCCAAAAGAAAAAACGCGCGATTTATACCGCGCGTTTCAACAAGTTTGGTTGCTTGCAAGCAAGCGGACCAGTATTAGCCGTTGGCTCTGTCCACGTTAGACGCAATGATTGACGCCTGTGTAGAAACAGAAGTACGGATCAACGTGATCGCACCTAATGCAAGCGCAACAATAGCAGCTGTCAAAACAACCCAGTCTACTGTTACCGCACCAATTTCGTCCTTACGGAATTTTGCAAGAATCTTTTTCATAGTTCCACCTTTCACCCTTAGTTAAGCTTCACCATATGCTCTCTAAACTATGTCCAAATTGTGGTCAATTGTGGAGATTTTTGAAAATAACCAAATATATTGCCAATAAATCCGAAAAAAAAGCAGAAATTTTTTCCAGCTACCAATATTTTGTTAATAATCAAAGACCTAGCTCAAAGTATAGTTAACGTAGTAGCGTTTTGTTATACTATATCACCTTTGAATCGCGCTTAAGAGTGCAATAATGCAACGGCTTGAGGCAAAATTATGGCTTTTTCATAGAGTGCACGGCCTGAAATTACGCCGTTTAGCGGGGCATCGCAGGATTTCAGCGCGGACAAGTCTTCGATTCTTGATACCCCACCTGATGCAATTACGGGCGTTGAAACCGCGTTGGCAATTGCGGCTGTTGCGGCCACATTCGGCCCCTGCATGGCCCCATCGCGGTTTATATCTGTGTAAATAATCGCAGCGACACCTGCATCTTCAAACATTTTGGCCAAATCTTCGGCATCTATATCGGTCTCTTCGGCCCAGCCGCGGGTTGCAACCTTGCCATTGCGGGCATCAATGCCAACAGCAACGTGACCTTCGAATGTTTTTGCGGCTTCTTTTACGAGTGCTGGGTCTTCGACCGCGATGGTGCCAAGGATCACGCGTTGCAACCCTTTGGAAAGCCACATTTCGATTGTCGGCAAATCACGTATGCCGCCACCCAATTGCGCGGGAACAGACACCGTCTTTAAAATCTCTTCCACAGCGGCTGCATTCACGGGTTCGCCTGCAAAAGCGCCATTCAAATCGACAAGATGTAGCCATTCACAGCCCTCATCGACAAAAGCTTGCGCTTGGGCTGCGGGGCTGTCGTTAAATACGGTCGCTTGATCCATTTCGCCCTTGTAAAGGCGCACACAATGCCCATCTTTAAGGTCTATCGCAGGGTATAGGATCATATCTTTGCCTGTTTTGAGTCACGCGTCCTTTAGCGGCGCTGGGTGAGAATGCAAAGCGCTTTTGACCCAAGGTTAACCTTGACGAGAAGGGTGTTGGTTTTGCACTGTCTGCGAGCAATCGGGAGGTAGATTCATGAAAAAACTCGTACTAGCAGCCATTTTGGCGACCGCACCTGCATTGGCGCAGGCAGATGATGTATTCGGGCTATGGCAATCAGAGCCAGGTGAAACCGGTGGCTATATCAAAGTTGATATTCACGCCTGCGGTGACAAGATTTGTGGCACCATCAAAGAAGTTGTCGGCAATGATGACAAATCCGCTGAAGGTAAGCCAATCATCAAGAACATGTCAGCCAAGGGTAATGGTAAATATTCTGGCGGCACAATCTGGGCGCCGGATGTTGACAAGACTTACAAGTCTAAAATGACCTTGAATGGCAGCAACCTGAAAGTAGAAGGTTGCGTTGCAATTATTTGTCGCGGTCAAACTTGGAAGCGTATCTAAGCTACGGCTTCCATTTCAAAAAATTGCCAATCAATCGCAAGCCGGTTGATTGGCTTTTTTCTGGGTGAAATTGCGTGCCAATCATATTGTCGCGCGCCACGGCAGCAGTGATCGTTTCGCCATAATCAACCGATGCAATAAGATCGTCTTTATTGCGCGGCTTTAGGTGATAGCTGTGCACGAAATAGACGTGATCGCCAGGTGCTATGCCGTCAAATACCGGATGCGGTGTTTTAATATTCAGCGCGTTCCAGCCCATATGAGGGATTTTCAATGTCGTATCTGATGGGTTAAGCCGATCCACTTCACCCGCAATCCAGTCAAAACCGTCATGGCGACCATGTTCGAGGCCAGTTGTGGCCATCATTTGCATGCCCACGCAAATCCCCATAAAGGGCGCACCCGCTTTGACCTTTTCCTCGATCGCACCGAACAACCCGTCAATTGCGCCCAGTTCGCGCCTGCAATCGGCAAACGCGCCAACGCCGGGCAAAACCACACGGTCAGCTTTGCGCACCATCTCGGGATCGGGTGTGACGATAATTTCGCCACCGCCCACTTCTGCTGCCATCCGCTGAAAGCTTTTCTCAGCAGAGCGCAGGTTGCCCGAATTGTAATCAACAATTGCGGTGATCATTCCGATAATGTGCCTTTGGTTGATGGGATCGCATCTGATTTGCGTGGATCGATTTCCAGCGCGGTGCGCAGGCTGCGCGCCACGGCTTTAAAGGCAGCCTCGGCAATATGGTGACTGTTAAAGCCATCGAGCTTGGCCACATTCAGGGTCAAGCCGCCTTGCGTTGCGAAGGCTGTGAAAAACTCGCGCACCAATTCCGTGTCAAACGTGCCGATTTTCATTGTCGGCATTTCGACATTCCATGTCAGATAGGGGCGACCTGAGATATCCAAAGCCGCACGCACCAAGGCATCATCCATGGGTAACAGGCAAGAACCATATCGGTTGATACCCTTCTTATCACCCACGGCTTTTGACAGCGCCTGACCTAACGCGATGCCCACATCCTCGACCGTGTGGTGATCATCGATATGCAAATCGCCCTTGGCGCGGATTTTCATATCGATCAGCGCATGGCGGGCCAATTGGTCCAGCATATGGTCAAAAAACCCAACACCTGTTTGGTTGTCATATTGACCGGTCCCGTCGAGATTGATCTCGACCGAGATATTCGTCTCTGCTGTTTCGCGTTTGATCACTGCTGTGCGCATTGGTCTGCCCTTCAATTGCGTGTGCCTTATAGGCAGCGCTGGACCACATGACCAGATGGGGGTGGCACAGAAGCGGCGCCCCTGTGTTTTTTTTACATTATCGCGCGAAGCGGTCTGGGGAATAGGGGGTCAGGTCGACATTCGTGTGCTGGCCGTCGACCATATCAGCAACCATCGCACCCAATTTTGGCCCCATGGTCAATCCCATATGTTGGGACCCGAAGGCGCAGATGATTCTGGGTGCTTTTTCCAATCGGCCAATGGCGGGCAATCCATCGGATAGTGTCGGGCGCGATCCGGTCCACTCTTGGACGTCATCGAATTTCAATTCGGGGTAGATCATGTGAACAAATCTGCGCAGGTTTTTATGGGCCAGCTTTTTGGGTGGTGCATCGCTTGAGGATAAATCCGTCGTGCCAGCGGCGCGCAACTCCGTGTCCATCGGCGTAAAGCCGAAGCGATTGTCCATGATCAAATAGGGATGCGGGGGTTTCATTGAGGGGTTTTGAAAGCGCAGGTGATAACCGCGTTCTGCCCGTAGCGGCATTTTGACATTCAGCGACTTGAGGATTTCGGCCGACCATGCGCCCGCGCTGATGACATGTTGGCTTGCCGTTAGGTTGCGCCCATCTTCTAGCACCAGATTATTCTCAGATATCGCCGCAACCTTTGCATTTTCGAAGCTACCGCCAATATCCAAAAAATGTTGAAACAACGCGTTCACATAGGCGCTGGGATTGGTGATCCAACCATGGCCTTCAAAATCTACGCCGGCTTGATAGCGCGCTGACAGATGTGGATCGCGGCTCGCAAGCGTCTCGCGGGACGCAAGATCAAACAGAACGCCATTGTCCTTTTGAAATTTGCGCGACAGGGCGTCAGAGGCGCGATGTGTTTCATCTTGATAAAGAAAGGTGAACAGACCCTGTCGAATGTATCTCTCCGCGCTTGTCCCCTTGGCCAGCGCAAGATGTTGCTCGACCGTATCATAGACTAAACCGTTCATCGCGGCTGAAAATGCGGCGCGATTTTTGTGGCGACCTGAAAGGATCAGCTGGGCGATCCAGCGCAGATTGCCGGGAAGCTCTTTCCAGTTCACATAAATCGGGCCGCGCCCGGTAAGTATTTTGGGAATGTCAAAAAGCACTGCAGGTGTGGCCACGGGCGAGACACCTTCGCGGGCTAAAATACCGGCATTTCCAAAACTTGTTTGCGCGGGGTCGCCAGGTTCAACGGGATCAATCAGCACCACCTTTTGCCCACGCCGTTGCAGGTGCAGCGCTGTAGAGACGCCAACAATACCGCCCCCAATAACAGCAATCCGGTCCTGCATTCTTTGCCTTCCCCTTGGCTTGGCGCTTCGCTACTCTTACCCTGCACAAGCCCGCTTCAACGCGCAAGGAAAACACATATGGTCGATACCGCCGGAAAATTCTCGCTTTGGTCGCTTGAGGTTTTTGTGGCCTGCGTAGAAGAGGGGACCGTCTCGGCTGCGGCGAAACGTTTGGGGGCGAGTATCTCGACCGTTTCGCAGCAATTGACCAATTTGGAATATGCGCTGGGCACAGAATTGATGGATCGGTCGACAAGGCCGATGTCGGTGACGGCAACAGGCGCGCTGTTTCTGACACGCGCGCAAAATATCGTGTCAGAGATTGCGCTGGCCAAGACAGAGCTGAGCCAATTTGACCTTAGCCAAATGGTCTCGATGCGGTTGGGTGTGATTGATGATTTTGATGCGGATGTGACGCCCGATCTTCTTGTTGCGCTGTCTAAGCGTTTGGAAAACTGCCGTTTTCTGCTTGAAAGCGGGGGCAGTTACGGGCTGACCCAAGGGTTGCAAAGCCAGCAGTTGGATCTGGTCATCACCGCAGAGCCGACCCGCATGGAAGAATGGATGGATGTGCATCCGTTGTTGGTTGAGCCGTTTATTTTGGCTGCAGCGCGTGGCGAGATTGACCCAGACGGCAATGTGCAAGACCAGCTTTTGTCGCGCCCGTTCATCCGCTACAGCTCGCGCGAAATGATGGGCCGCCAGATCGAAGCGCATTTGACACGTCTACGCTTGCAAATCCCCAATCAATTTGAGTTCAACAATTACCACGCAATCCTGTCGATGGTCGCCGATAATGCCGGTTGGACGATCACAACCCCGCTGGGCTTTCTACGCGCGCAACGGTTTAACGAGGATGTGGAACTGCTGCCGCTGCCGTTCAAAGACCTCTCGCGCACGATTTCCTTAATCGCACGCCGCGATGTGTTGGATTGGATTCCAGCAGAGGTTGCAAGCCTGAGCCGCGATTTAATCCGCGAACAGATGGTCGCCCCTTTGATCGAAGACTATCCTTGGTTGGCAGAGAAGTTTGAGATTTTGGGGTAGGTTATTCTGCGGCAACCGCGTGCCGAACGCTGTCGGCGGCCTTCAGAATGATATCCCCAATCTCGATCACTTCTTCCAAATGCAGCCGCGCTGGCAGTCGCAGGTCACAGGCGCGCATTAACATGTTGCGGGTTTGCGGTAGCTCTGGCGTTTCGCCCAAGAACCCCCAATTCCAAAAAGCCCGCGCATTGCCCTGATGCATGCCAAAGATGCTTAGGCCCAGACCGGCATCGTTACACGCACCCATAAACAGTTTTGCTTGCGCGTCGGACACCCCAATCAAATTGAATTGAATAGAATCGGGCGCACGTTCTTCAGGCTCTAACGGGGCAGGGACATCGATGATTGGGTGCTGTGCGATCTGGCTGGCCAGCACATCATGGTTGCGCAGGCCATCGCTCGCCCGTCGGGCAACTTCTGGCAATTGGGCGCGAACCAAAATGGCGGACAGGTTGGACAGGCGCGTGTTATAAAGCGGCAATTGGTTTTGGTATTTGCCAAAAGCATCCGTTTTCATCCCGTGCTTTTGCCAATTCGTTTCATACGCGCCGGACATGATAATCGCGCGGGCGATGACATCCTCATCATCGGTGATTAAAATCCCGCCTTCGCCTGCATTCAGAAGTTTATATGACTGGAAGCTAAAACAGCCGATTTTGCCCATCGTGCCGATTTTCTGCCCATCCCAAACCGTGCCAAGCGAATGCGCCGCATCTTCGATCACCGGGATGCCACGCTGATCGGCAAGTTCCATAATCCGGGTCATATCAGAGGTATGGCCACGCATATGGCTGACGATGATGGCCGCAATGTCGTCGGTCAGCTTGTTTTCAAAATCGCTCATATCCATGCGGTAGTTTTCCCCGACTTCAACCAGCACAGGGACGCAATCTGCGTGCACAACGGCAGACGGAACCGCCGCGAAGGTAAAGCCCGGGATCAGCACCTTTGCCCCTTTTGGCAAATCAAGCGCACGCATGGACAGGAAAAGTGCCGCTGAACAAGAGGCCACGGCAAGCGCGAACCGCGTGCCCATCATCGCTGCAAATTCTTGTTCTAACAGCGTAACAGGTGCGTTTTGAGAGTGATAGCGAAACAAATCACCGGATTGAAGTGCGGCTTCTACTTCGGTGCGCGCGCGTTCTGGAATGGCTTCTGCGGTATGAAGATCGAGTGACATATGTTATACTTTCGTTTTTTCCGAAACTAAATTTCAGAAAAAATAGCATAAAAATGCGACAAAAAAAATATCGAAAAAGATTACCCTGCGGCGGCTTTGAAAAACGCTGCAAAGCGCTGCCCGATTTCCATTCCTTGGGTGACTTTATCTGCTAATTCCGCCTCTGCCGCATCGATGATTTGATCGGGGACCACCCCGCGCCCGCGATATTTGATCAACATGCGAATGTAGTCCGCATCAAATTCTGGATGGGGTTGAAGCGTGTAAATCTTGTCGCCTACCGACATGGCGGCGTTTTCACAAAAAGCGTTTCCCGCCTCGCGCTTTGCGCCTTCGGGCAGTTCCAAAACCTGATCCTGATGATAGGCATTCAGGTGCAAAACCTCGCCATCTGCGGTTTCATATTCTTGTGGGCCGACGGCCCATCCACCTTTGAACTTTTCCACCCGGCCACCCAAGGCCTGCGCGATGATTTGATGGCCAAAACAGACACCAATCAAAGGAACGTTTGCATCGCGGATATCGCGGATCAGAACCTCCAACGGTGGGATCCATGGGTGATCCTCATAAGCACCATGTTTTGATCCGGTAATCAGCCAGCCATCACAGGCGTTTGGGCTGTCAGGGAAAACACCATCGACGACCATATAAGTCTCAAACGTGAACCCATGCCCGTCCAAAATCAGCGCAAAGCTATCGGTATAATCACCCAAAGCGGCTTTGATTTCATCGGCGGGATGGCCGGTTTGAAGAATACCGATTTTCATTCCAATGGGGCCTTTCGATTGCCAAGTGACCAAAGCGGGTGTTCGACCGGTTCTTTGGCATGAAACAGATAGGTCTGCAAAATCTCTTTGTAATTGCGGAAGTAATAACCACGATTTTGGCCCAAGAATTTCTTGCGGTTCATCGTGAACAGCCTTGGCAAATGATACCACCGCACCGATGGATGCGCATGATGGGCGGCATGGTAATTATTGTTTAAAAACAAGAAGGCAAGAATGCCGCGATCTTCGATTATCACAGATCGGCCATTGGCCTGTTTTTCGGCCCGATGTTCCAGATATGTGCGGATTTTTAGGATCGAAAGGCCCAGATAGGCCGCGATAAAATACGCCCAGAAGGGCAGGGAGGACAGGCCGACATACCAGACAACCAGCGCGACAGCGGGGATATGCACGGCCCAAGCGATCAACGCAGCCCGATCGCCTTTCTTGCGCCACAAACACCAATCGCCCGCCATAAAAGTCAGCTGGCCAACAATTGGGCCAATCAGGATACGCCCGATCAAGGTGTTATTGAAGCGCAGCACCATCTGTTTCCATGCAGGCAGCTCGCGCCAAATTTCGGGGGCGAGATAAAAACTCTCTGGATCATCGATGGGATCGGTCAGGTTCTCGTTGCGGTGATGCGCCAAATGCTGGTCACGAAAGCGCAAATAGGGGATAAACAGACCCACGGCTGGAAAGACCAGTATTTGGGCCAGCATTGGATGGCGCTGTTCAATTGTGTGGATCAACTCGTGTTGTAGCGAGCTGTGCAAGGTCACCAAAGGGGTCAGCAAAGCAATGGAGATTAAAAGCCCAAACTGCCCCGCATTTATCAGGATCAGCGCAAAACAAATGTAAACCAGTGCAAGCAGACCAAGTGTGGGCCATTCATAGGCACATGGTTTGAATGTCTTTGCAGACATAGACCACCTCAGCAATATCAGAATCGGCGCAGTACCCTCGCGCCGCTGCAAAGCGTACCTATTTTGGGATGTTTAAGAAAGCGTTTTTTGTGCGCGTTGACGGGCCAGCGCGCTGTCACGATCATTCACGCCCAGCAGGTTCACAATCAACCGCATGAACCCATCTTCTTCAAAATCGCGCACGCCATCGGCAAGTGCTACTTTCCACAGGCTCTCGACCAAGCGCCCGCGATGTTCATAGGCGATGTCGTCTTTGAGAACTTTGGTAAAACGCACATGGTCCGGTCCGCCGTCATCTAGGCTTTCCGCCTCATGCAAGTGCTCCGCCGCTTCCTGCTTCGACAGATCGAATAGGCCAGAAAGTTCTGATTTGATTAATGCAATTTCTTTTGCGTCATAATCGCCATCAGACCGCGCCAACCGGACGTGCAACACCGCCATCGCCGTCTCGACGCTTAAGGGGTCTTCTGTGGATGCAGATTTACCGCCCAATGTTTCCATGATGGCTTTGAACATATGAAACAGTTAATTCGCGCGCGCAGCCGCTTCAAGACCAAAGCGCATCACGAGCCCGCGAGGGCTTGGCGATGATTTCCTGATCTGATAGCTCGGTTGTCATGCTAGAGCTTTATGTTGCAGCCTTTGCCACATTGTTTGTGTTGATTGATCCAATTGGGGTCACACCGATGTTCGCGGCCTTGACCGCTGGTGCGTCACCCAAAGAGCGTGTGATGATCGCCATCCGAGGTGTTGGCGTTGCGGGCGCGTTGCTGGTGATCTTTGGGCTGTTTGGGACGAACTTGCTGGAAGCGCTGGGGATCAGCTTGCCTGCGTTTCGTGTGGCGGGTGGATTGATGTTGTTCTTGGTGGCGGTAGAGATGCTGTTTCAAAAGCGCACCGAACGGCGCGAGAATGAGGCGGATAAAGCCGCCGCAATTGACGATCCTTCTGTGTTTCCATTGGCGATGCCCTTGTTGGCGGGACCGGGCGCATTGGCGGCAATGATGCTGCTGACCTCGCGGGCGGAGGGATCAGAAGTGGCGGCGGTTTATTTGGCGGCGGGGACAGTTCTGGCGATTTCTATGGCTGCGTTCTCGATGACGGCGTTTATCGAACGGGTCTTGGGGGATGCTGGCATTCGGGTGCTCACAAGGGTCTTTGGGATGCTGCTGGGTGCCTTGGCCGTGCAGTTCGTCTTTGACGGCCTGATTGCGCTTTGGGGGCAGGTGGGATAGTGTCCAAGGTTGGACACATATTTAAGTCTTTGATTTATTTGGATTATAAAAAATTGGCTTTGCCCCTTCACATCCCAAATGCGCCACACCATTCTTCACGCGTCATGTGACCGAAGACCTTTTTTGGTTTTCCTTTAGACCTGTAGGACCCGCCGCTTGAGCGGCTGTGATATGCAAGAATGCATCGTCATCGCCACCGTCTGGCGCGATGAAGCCGAAGTAGGCGTAGGGTGGGTGCAACCCACCATTTTTATGCGGTGGGTTTCACCCACCCTACGGGTCATCGCAATCCTATCTGGGCTTGGATAAGGCCCGGAATTATCTTCGAATTCCGCCCACCCACGGTCGGGCACGCGCCTTCATCTGGTTTGTTTGATTTTGAGATCCCCGATTAAATCGGGGATGACATGGGACTAGACCAACCGTGATTTCTCCACCGCAGCGCCCACAAAATCCCGAAACAACGGATGCGGTTCAAACGGTTTTGATTTCAGCTCCGGGTGATATTGCACACCGATATACCAAGGGTGATCCTTGGCCTCGACAATCTCTGGCAACTTCCCATCAGGGCTCATGCCAGAGAAGATCAGGCCGCAATCTTCGAGGTCTTTGCGATACTTAATATCAACCTCGTAGCGGTGGCGGTGGCGTTCGGATATCGCGGTGTCGCCGTAGACTTGCGCCACTTTCGAGCCTTCGGTCAGGACGGCGTTATACGCGCCCAAGCGCATCGTGCCGCCTTTGTCGTCGTCGACGGCACGTTCGATTGTGCGGTTGCCTTCGACCCATTCTTTCAAATGGTACACCACGGGCGTGAAGCGTTTTTCGCCGGCTTCGTGGTCGAATTCTTCTGACCCTGCATCTTTGATTTTCGCCAAATTTCGCGCGGCTTCGATGACGGCCATTTGCATGCCCAGACAGATGCCCAGATAGGGTACTTTATGTTCGCGGGCGAATTGGGCGGCTTTGATTTTACCCTCGGTCCCGCGTTCGCCAAAGCCGCCGGGGACGACGATGGCGTTATAACCCTCTAAATGCGGGGTCGGGTCTTCTTTCTCAAAAATCTCCGCATCGATCCATTCGGTTTTGACCTTCACACGATTGAACATGCCGCCATGGGTCAGCGCCTCGTTGATCGATTTATAGGCGTCTTCGAGCTGGGTGTATTTGCCCACAACGGCGATTTTCACCTCGCCATCGGGGTTATGGATGCGATCGGACACATCTTCCCACACGCTGAGGTCCGGTGCAGGCGCGGGGGAAATGCCGAACGCGTCCAGCACGGCCTGATCAAGGCCGACCTTGTGATAAGCGAGCGGCGCGTCATAGATGGTTTTCAGATCATAGGCGGGGATCACCGCATCTGCACGCACGTTACAGAACAGCGCCAATTTCGCGCGTTCTTTTTCAGGGATGTCATGTTCTGAACGGCAGAGCAGGATATCAGGCGCAAGACCGATAGAGCGGAGTTCCTTGACCGAGTGTTGGGTCGGTTTTGTCTTAAGCTCTCCACTGGCATTCAGATAGGGCAGCAGCGTGAGATGCATAAAGATACATTGCCCGCGTGCGCGTTCTTGGGCGAATTGGCGGATGGATTCGAAAAACGGCAGGCCTTCGATATCGCCCACCGTGCCACCGATTTCGCACAGCATGAAGTCGACTTCGTCATCGCCAATCTCGATGAAATCTTTGATCTCGTTTGTCACATGTGGGATCACTTGGATGGTTTTACCCAGATAATCGCCGCGCCGCTCTTTTTCCAACACGGTGGTGTAGATACGGCCAGAGGACACGCTGTCGGTATTCCGTGCCGCAACGCCCGTGAAGCGTTCGTAATGGCCAAGGTCCAGATCGGTTTCTGCACCATCATCGGTCACATACACCTCGCCATGTTCAAAAGGTGACATGGTGCCGGGATCGACGTTGAGATAAGGGTCCAGTTTGCGCAAGCGGACCGTATAGCCGCGCGCTTGCAACAACGCGCCCAAAGCGGCAGAGGCAAGGCCCTTACCCAGTGAAGAAACAACACCACCTGTGATGAAAATATAGCGTGCCATGCTCGATTGGCGCTCCCCGTGTTTGTTTTTATTACGGCCAATTTTGGCCTTATCCACGGGGTTTAAGCCTTATCAGATTCGCATGTTTCTGACAAGCGAAGCAGTGGGAATAGTGTGATTTAGATTACTCTGCCTTTGGGGGCAGCAGGTCATCTTCGCCTTCGGTCGCGGTGCCCGCATCCGAATTTGTTGGCGGCAGAAGCGCATCATCATTTGTCGGTGGCGGCAGCAAACTGTCACTGTCGCCCTCTGTCCCGATCAGATCAGTAACCGAGCTGCCAGAGCCGCCTTCGTTATTCAGGATCGTCAAAGTGATCGACAGGCCGAAGAACGCCGCGCCCAAAATCCAGGTTAGGCGTGCCAGTGGGTTGGCTTTGGGCCGTCCGCCCATACCACCGCCCGCACCGCCGCCAATACCAAGCCCACCACCTTCGTTACGCTGCACAAGCACCAAACCGATCATGGCCAATGCCACAAGCAGCAAAATGATGAGGAGTATATTTTCCATAAGCGGGGTCTCGTCCTTGGCGGTTAATCCAGCGCCTTTTAGGTCAAAGGCAGCAGCGCGTCGAGTGGTTTTTCCATCCGATTTACCCTGAATAAAGATTGCTAAATTCTGTCAGAGATGAAACGCTGATATCGATCAGATTTAAACGGAGCATAGGATGAAGATTTTTGCAGCAACCATTTTTACAATGACGGTGATTGCGACACCGATTTTGGCCGAAACTGAGGAAGAAAAGAAGTTACGCATCGCAACCGATTATGCGGTGCAGGCGGCTGAAGATATGGATATTTCAAAAATGGTCGTGCAAATGTGGCAGCCCATCGTTGATCAGGCCGTGGCCAGCGGCAAAACAGTATCCCAAGAACAGCGCGATAAAATTAATGCGGTCTATCAAGAAACATTTGCCGAACCGATGTTGGATTTGATGAAAGCCCAAGGCCCGATCATGGCAGATCATCTAAGCCTTGCCGAGTTGGAGGCGTTGTCTGCATTTTATGCAACACCCGAAGGGCGCGCGGTGATGCAAAAATTCCCAGAAATGTTTGCCGATCAACAGCCAATGATTATCGAGATGGTCCAAAGCAATATTGGTACGGTCATGCCGGTGATCATGGAGGTGCTGCAATAGCTGTGGTCAGGTCTTTGATATCTTGCGTGGTGGTCTGCCAAGAACAGACCAATCGGCAGGAAATATGCGCGTCCGGATCCCCTTCCAGGCTTTGATCCATAGGCCAGTGGTAGTAGTATGCACCTGCCTCGGCTGCGCGCCCGTGGGCGGCGCGTGGGAAGCTGGCAAACAGCATATTGGCCTCGCGCGGGTGATCGAACGAGACGGTATTGGCACCATGAAACGCTGTTTCGAGCTCTGCGGCCATTTGGTTTGCATGGGTTGCCAGTTCAAGCCAAAGCCCGTCTTTGAGATAAGCCGCCATTTGCGCTGACAAATAGCGATGTTTGGAAAACAGATGGCCTGCGCGTTTGCGGCGCAGCTCGAACTGCCACGCCAAATCAGGATCGAAAATCACCACCGCCTCGACCCCCAGACAGCCGTTTTTCGTGCCGCCAAACGAGACGATATCAATACCAGACTTCCATGTCATCTCGGCGGCTGAACAGCCAAGCGCGACCAGCGCATTGGCAAAGCGTGCGCCATCGAGATGGGTTTTCATGCCCGCCTGCTTGGCAATTTCGGTGAGGGTTTGGATTTCGTCCAGTGTATACACCGTCCCGTTTTCGGTGGCTTGCGTGATCGAAAGCGCGCCGTGCTGCACATTATGAACGCCTGCGCGCGCGGTCCTGTTGATCGCGTGTTGAAGCGCATCGGGCTGCATCTTGGCATGTTCGCCCTCGATCAGGGTGAGTTTTGCACCGCCTGTGAAAAACTCCGGCGCGCCGCATTCATCTTCCTCAACATGGGCAACGCGGTGGCAAAATACGGTCTGCCAAGGCTGGGTGATACAGGCAAGTGACAGCGCATTGGCCGCTGTTCCAGTTGCAACAAGATAAATGGATGCGTTGGGCGCCTCAAAAATATCTTGGATATATCTGCGAACCTGATCCATTTCGGGATCGGCCCCGTAAGCGGCGCGGTAGCCTGAATTGACCTGCGCCAAAGCCTCTAAGATTTTGGGATGCGCGGCTGCGCCATTGTCGCTTGCAAAAAACATTTACATATCCTCGATCACATAGTCTTCTTGGTCTTCCTCCGCGACGTCGAATTCCGCGATTGTGCGGCTGTGCATCGAGTGACCATTTTGATGCATCGCGGATTTATCGCCCATGATCAAGGGGTGCCACTCGGGCAATGGGTTGCCCTCGTAAAGCAAGCGATAGGCGCAGGATTTGGGCATCCAATAGGCGTTCCGTTCGATATTCTCTGGCGTTAGGACCACACATCCGGCAACAAGCTGGCGGCGCAAGGCGTAATTGGTGCACCTGCAGCTGTGATCATCAAACAGGCGGCACGCGATATTGGTGTAATGGATGTGACATGTGTCCTCATCCTCAAGCTTCAGCATGCAGCATTTGCCGCAGCCATCGCATAACGCTTCCCATTCTGATGTCGTCATTTGGTCCAAAGATTTGGACCGCCAAAATTGTGGATCTATATTTGCATCTGCCATAACCCTTGCTAGCTTGGGACCCAAAGGAGTGCAATCATTGCCGGAAACCGATCTATACGCGCCTGTGAAAGCGTTTCTGGAGGGCCAAGGCTATGACGTAAAAGCCGAGGTGAAGGGCTGCGATGTGGTCGCATTGCGCGGGGATGACGCGCCGGTGATTGTGGAGTTAAAGCAGGGTTTAACGATCGCGCTGTTGCTGCAAGGTGTGGACAGGCAAGCGATGTCTGATTTTGTATATCTGGCGGTGGAACGTAAACCAAGTGCTGCGTTTCGGCGCGGATTGCGCGATGCGGTGAAATTATGTCGGCGGCTGGGATTGGGTTTGCTGTCTGTGCGCTTGGTGGGCGGCGTGGTCGAGGTGCATTGCGATCCCGCGCCCTATCAACCGCGCAAAATATCGAAACGAAAGTCGGCTTTGTTGGGGGAATTTCATCGCCGCAGCGGTGATCCAAATACTGGGGGCCAGGTTGGCAAAAAGCTGATGACAGCCTATCGGCAAGATGCGCTGAAAATCGCGGCACATTTGGACATTGCGGGGCAAGGTCGGCCCGCGGAATTGCGCGAGTGTTTGGAGGTGCCCAAAGCCGCCGCGATTCTAAGTGCCAATCACTATGGTTGGTTTTACCGGGTTGAGCGGGGGGTTTATGCGCTGTCTGATGCAGGTGCGGCGGCGGTGAAAGAGAGAGAATAGCCCGCGCGCGGCGCGGGCTATGTAAGATGCGCCTGTCCCAATCCGTGCGGATTGCTGACAGGCCGATTGGGGCGCTGCCCCAAACCCCGAGATATTTTTGGAACAAAGAAAGTCATGACATGACTTTCTGCCGGCAGGGTTATTTGGCGTCAGCCAAATGATCCCGAGAGGCAAAGAAGGATTTAGGGTGTGCCCTTTACGTGGGCGTATCGCCGTAAAGGGCGACCAAGGTTTTGCGGGCTTGAACGCAATCCTCGTCCATTTGTTGGATCAGTGCATCAAGATCGTCGAATTTTAATTCTGGACGTTGATAGTCGACCAAAGCCACCGAAATATTTGCGCCATAAATGTCTGCTTTGAAATCGAAAAGGAAGACTTCGAGGTTCGGTTTATAGACGCCGAAAGTGGGGCGTTCGCCAATCGAGGCCGCGCCGAAATAGCGGCCTGCATTGGGGCCATCGAGCACATCGACGGTAACCGCATAAACGCCGTATTTGGGTGGATGGAGACCATCGATAGAGATGTTGGCGGTCGGGTAGCCAAGTGTGCGGCCGCGTTGGTCGCCATGGATCACCTCGCCCTCAATCCGGTGGAGATGGCCCAACATGCGCGCGGCCTCTTGCGGGTCACCATCGCTCAGCGCATCGCGGATGGCGGTGGACGAGAAGACCTTTTTATCATCGCGCAAGAGATCTGCGATCGTGACTTTATATCCGCAGTCTGTACCAATTTTTTGAAGCAGCGCGACGTCACCCTCGCGGCCTTTGCCGAAGCAGAAATCAGCGCCAACCACAACATGAGAGAGGCCAAGCGCGTTATGGATCACGTCGCGCGCGAACGCCTCGGCGGACAGCGCCGAAAGCGTGGCGTTAAAATTCAGCTGATAAAGCTTTTCAACGCCGAGTTTTTCAAGCCGGTTGGCCTTTGCATCAGCGGACATCAACCGGAAAGGGGCTGCGTCAGGTGAGAAATATTCGCGCGGATGTGGCTCAAACGTCAGGATGCCCAAGGGTGCTGCGCCTTTGATATCGCGTGTTAAATCAATCACGGCTTGATGGCCGAGATGCACGCCATCGAAATTCCCAATCGCCGCCGCTGCGCCGCGGTCTGACGCGTCCATGAACGTGTAATCTCGGATGATGCGCATTAGCGAAGATGCCCTATCGAATATCGCGGATCGTATTGGTGCTGTGTCAGGTAGTTGTCAAGCGCGGATGGATCGGGTTGTTGCGTGGTTTGGGTTTCCGTTGCGGCAAGGCCGCCGGTGATGAAGAGCGCATCGATATCTTCGCCCATTGCGCCTTGGATATCGGTGTGGATGCCGTCGCCAATGCACAAGATTTTTTTGTCGGGGATTGCGTTGCCCGTCAGGCGTGTCAGGCGCAGGCGGGCGAGGTCGTAAATGGGCGGGTGCGGTTTGCCGAAATAGAGGCTGTCGCCGCCACGCTCTGTATAAGCAGCCGCGAGGGCGCCTGCGCAATAAATGCGCTTGTCACCGCGATCCACAACGATATCGGGATTGGCGCAGAGGAATTTCAGGTTGCGGTTTTTCGCCTCGAGCAGCAGCGCATTGTAATCTTCGGGTGTTTCTGTCTCGTCGTTGAAAAGCCCGGTGCAAACGATGCCCTCGGCATCTTCAAGCGAAACTCTTTCAATGGTTTCAAGACCTTGGAGGAGGTCTGTTGTGCCGGGTTCATAAAAGCCGAGATCGCGATCCGGGCCGAGATGATAGATTTTTTGACCCACAAGGCCAGAGGCAAGGGCAAGGCGCGCGCTATCGCCGGAGGTGGCGATTTCACCCCACAGATCATCGCTGACGCCGATGGCGCGCAGCTGGTCGATGACGCCCGCTTTGGGTCTGGGGGAGTTGGTGAGCAGAAGGACGATGCCGCCCGATGCTTTGTATGTTTCAAGCGCTTTCACGGCCTTTGCGAAGGGAGTGATGCCGTTATGCAGACAACCCCAAAGGTCGCAAAAGACAGCTGCGTAATTGTCAGAAATGTCAGAAAGATGATCGATTATTTGGGTCATGAATTGGGTGATAGCAGGGTGGTTTGGGAATGGGTAGGGGCAAGCGTTTAGGTGCCGTAACGACGACGGTGCCAAATCCAGAAACTTGTTACAACAAGGATCGAAAAATATCCGTCAATTGCATAGTGAAAGCCTGAATAGACGGATAGGACTTGGATCAGCATAACATACGCGATGCCGACTATTCCTAAAAATCTATTTAGATCAAAAAGATACAAGGCAATAAGTGTCGCGGCTGCCACATGCACACTGGGGAAGGCGGAAATGCCGCTGCCAATCCAAATTGTGTTGGTCGCATAAAGCTGCCAAAGATATTGTGCAACTTCGTCAAAGACGCCGCGATTATATCCCACCTGTTCGAAAAATTGATAGAGCCCGTCATATCTGTTTACACCAACGGCATGCTCATAAAAAATAGGACCTACGGAAAGTCCCAGAAGGGCCGTTATATTTCCAAGACCAACCCATACCAAAAGCACCATCCAAACAAAGCGCCATTTTCGGATGTTTGAAGAGTCGATAAGGGCAACAAGGCCTGGCACGATGGCCACGATCTTGGCCCATATAGACCCATAGATGAGCGCCGCAAATTCGGGCGACGGGATCGGGAAGAATTTTGCATATACAACATAAGCATCTGATTCTAAATGGAAATAATAATCCCACGCGGCGAAAATAGGATCGGCATAGAAATCCCAAACAAGTGGCATGGAGGATTTTACAATGCCGAAGGCAGGAAGAAAAATGCAGGTGGCGAGTAAGGCTTGGGACATTTCTAACAGCCGCCCAGAACGCCTCATAAAAACAAGGAAAACAAGGGTCGCAAGGAAGACGAGACCAACCGCTAAGAGGCTGTTTCCAAGCAAAACCTCGAGCGTGCCAAGGCCATTTAATGCATCTGCATTTGTCTTCCAGAAAGCCAGAAGAAGGATAGTCGCGAACAACAGATAAACAATCGAGAAAGTAAGGAAAAAACTAAAAGGCGTTTTTGTTAAACTGGCGAAATAGGATGTCATTTTGGTGGTCATGCGCTTTCTTGGTAACATGTTTCACTGGTTATTAAACGGTGGGCGAAGTCAAGGTTTAGCGTGGTTGATTTTGATATGTCTTACAGGGCTGTGCGGCGCGGTAAGGTTTGTCAGTTTGCGACATTTAACCGAAATAAGGGGATCGGTTTTACGTCGGTATCGCGTCGGTATTCGGTCGGTGTTTGGTAGGTGCATGATCGGTGTCGCAAATGGGACAGTATCATTAACAACTTCAAGGGCTGGGTTAACGAGATGTAAATCGTCAGGCGGATTATGCGCAATCGGAGGACAAAACGTTAAAATCGAGATGGAATGGGTTGAGAAAGGATTATGCGGGCGGGCGTTGCGATGACTTGACGGTAACCTTTAAACCCGTCATGGCGTGGTCGTGTAACACGCCGCGTGATCCTTCAATAATTTTGGCGTTTACAAGGATTTTCATCAGTTCCCCATCGCGCAGGGTCCTTTTCAAATTAACAAGGATACTCTGCGTTGGATTTCAAAAAACTTGGTGTGTCTTCACCGCTGACCAAAGCATTGATCAGGGCAGATATTACAAAGCCGACCCCTATTCAAACCCAAGCCATTCCGCTTGCGCTAGAGGGGCGTGATATTTTGGGGTTGGCGCAGACCGGTACGGGGAAGACTTTGGCTTTTGGTGTTCCGCTGGTCGATCACCTGCTAAGCGCAAATGAAAAGCCGCAACACAAAACGGTCAAAGCGTTGATCCTTGCCCCCACGCGCGAATTGGTGAACCAGATTTCTGACAATCTTAAGGTGCTGACCTTTAGCACACCGATAAAGGTCCTGAGTGTTATGGGGGGGCAATCTTTGGTGCGTCAAACCAATCAGTTGCAACGGGGTGCGCATGTTTTGGTTGCGACGCCTGGGCGTTTGATTGATTTGATGGAACGCGGCGCGGTGAAATTAGGGCATGTGCAATATCTTGTTTTAGACGAAGCCGATCAGATGTTGGATATGGGGTTCATCCATGCGTTGCGTCAAATCGAACCTCGGTTAGGTACGCCCCGTCAGACCATGCTGTTTTCCGCGACCATGCCGAAATTGATGGAAGAGTTAAGCCGATCTTATTTGCGCAACCCAAAGAAGGTTCAGGTTTCCCCGCCTGGAAAAGCCGCAGATAAAATCAGGCAATCTGTGCATTTTCTGACCCAGGATGAAAAGTTGGATCGTCTGACAGAAATATTATCGCAGGATTTGGCGGCGCTAAGTTTGGTGTTTGGGCGAACGAAACGCGGTGTCAATCGTTTGTGTGAGAGTTTGGTAAAGCGCGGGTTTAATGCGGTTGCGATCCATGGGAATAAAAGCCAAGGGCAACGTGATCGTGCGATTAAATCCTTTAAAGATGGCGCGGTGAAAATCTTGGTGGCCACAGATGTTGCGGCGCGAGGAATTGATATTCCTGGGGTGGCTTATGTGATCAATTACGACTTTCCCGAAGTGGCGGAAAATTATGTGCATCGTATCGGTCGAACCGCCCGTGCAGGCCGTGCGGGCAAGGCGATTACCCTATGTACATCGGATGATGTCAGCATGCTTAAATCCATCCAGCGGCTTTTGAAAACAGAGATTCCGGTCGAGAGCGGACAGATGCCACAAGCCACCAAGGCGAAAAAGGTTGTTCGGGGTCCGCGCAGATCAAAACCCAATCAGAGCGGCGCGAAACCGAAGAAAGGCGCGAAGCCCTATTCGAAGAAGCGGCCTCGATTTAAGACCTCAAAGAAGTAAGAACCACGTTGCCGCGCGATGGGTGTTGGATCTGTGGTCCAGTGTGATGTGGCGATGCGTTGCTAAACCAAAGCCTCTATCGCGGCCATCACCTCTGCCCGATGTGCGGCGTCCAGACCGGCTGGATGCGGGGCGCTGAACGCGCCGCTGTCATTGTCGAAATAGGCGCCGTTGTGATTGGCGAAGTCTGGATCGAGGGCGGCGCGTTCGAGGATGTTTGCACCGATGGACAGGTCGTTGCCTGCCACGCCAAAGCCCTCTTTCACCATTTTGGAGGCCAGCAGCGAGCCGGGGTTGACGGCGAAGAAGAGTGGGCCATTGGGTAGGGTGGCCGCCATTCCCATCGTCCAGATTGTGATCGCCAATTTGCTTTGGGCATAGGCGGACATATCAGACAGCGCACGACCGTCTTTCATTGCGTCCACATTCACGCCCTCTTGCGCGGCAGAGGACAGGTTCACGACGCGCCCATCACTTGGCATGATCGGCAACAGCGCTTTGGTCAGCACATAGGGCGCAAGTGTGTTGACGACGAAGCGCGCGTCGATGCCAGATGGTGTGATCGGATTGGGCAGTTTCAGCACGCCTGCATTGTTGATCAGGATGTCGAGGTGATCGTGCTTTTCGCTGATCTGATCGGCCATCGTTTTTGTTGCGGTAAGATCGGACATGTCGGCCAGATAGCTTTCAGTATTGCCGCCGATTTCGGATGAGATTTTTTCTAGCTTATCGGCACTGCGCCCATGCAGCAGGATGGTGTGCCCAAGGGCGGCGAGGTTTTTGGCCGTCAGCGCGCCGATGCCGTCGGTGGCACCTGTGATCAGAATGGTTTTGGTCATGTTAATCTCTTTCGGTTGGAAAATCTGGCAAAAGCTGATCTGCCAGCGTTTGAAGCGTTTTGTCGATGGTGTTTTGATTGAAACGCAGGTTGATCGCAACGTGATTGACGCCGATAGATTGGATTTCCTGTAGGTAGCTGCGCAGGAAAGTGATGCCCGATTGGAAACCCAGATGGATCGGGCGGGCGGGCGCATCCGCGTCGTCGAGCAGGTCGATGTAAAGCGATTGCATGACGGGTTTGTTGGTCAGGCCAGCATTTGCAATGCGTGTGCGATAGTCAGTGATGACGGCGGCTTGCTGGGCGGCGCTGCGGGGATAGGTGATCCAACCATCGCTGTTTTCTGCCACCCATTGGGGGTCTTGGCGGCTGCCGCCTGTGATCAGCATGGGGATTTTACCAGCCGTCGGTTTGGGCAGCATATCCATCGCGCTAAAGCTTTCGCCCTGATCGGTTTTGAAATGGGGAAATGTTTCCGCCATGGCGCGGATATAGGCGTAGCTGTCGCGGAAGCGCGCGCCGCGCGTGTCGAATTCCATATTCATGGCCGGGTATTCCTCGGGGCGGTCGCCCGAGGCCACGCCAAGGATCAGACGCCCGTTGGACAGGACATCTGCGCTGGCCGCTGCCTTGGCCACATGGGCGGGATGGCGCAGTGGTAGGATGATGCTGCCGGTGCCAAGGGCGATGTTTTGGGTCACGGCGGCAAGCGTGCCGAGATAGACGAATGGGTCAAACATCTGACCTGCATCGCCGAAGCTGGGGACGTTGAAGGGAACGTCGCGCAGCCACAGGGCGGCGAAGCTTAAGGCATCTGCCTTTTGCGCGATTTGGATGTGGTTTTCCATCGTTGGGGTGGTGGAGGTGGCGTAACTCTCAATCGGGACGACAAGGCCGACAGAAAGCTGGTCGGGTTTGAAGGTTGCGTTAAAACCCATGTTCAGTTGGGCAAAGGTATTGGGGGTGTTGCCGTCCACGGAGGTATCCTTCAATTCGGTTCTTTTTCATTTATTTTATTCTAGGGTCTTGCCTAGCTGAGCGGGTTTTTCCTGAGATATCTTAGCAAGAGTTTTGCTTTATCGGAAGCGCGATGATTATAGCGCCATTCTGTTTCTTTGAGATGCAGGTGGAAAGTGTCTTTTGGCACGCCTTTAAACTTTG
>JBCCGP010000031.1:0-30827 GCA_039029215.1 Pseudomonadota bacterium | reverse complement strand
TTCGCCTTCCACCTCGGAATAGATGATCAATGCACTAAAAAGATGCTTTGGCCCGTCATAAATATCTACCGCACCGCGCAGTTTGGGCTCGCGCAGGCGATCAATCTCGAACCCGCCATCCCAAAGCTTGTCGATCGAGAAGGCTTCATCACCGACATGGACGGATACGCGGCCAGAGGTTCGCAGCGCCTTTTCTTGCGCCGCCAAAAATCCTTTACGCACTTCAGGTGAAATATAACTGTCCATATTCTCCGATCTTTCGCCGTCGCAGCAGAGTATAGATCAAGTGTTAAAATCTTCAACCAAATCGACGCCTTTTACGGGGCGCAAAACATGCGGCTTGTCTGGATCATAAAGCGCGGAGTCTTTGAAGTCGCGAATATTTGCCAAAGCAGGTCCAACCATAATGAGCGCGGTGCGCGTGATTTTCTCTGCTCGGATTTTTTTGCGGATATCAGATAAGGTTCCACGAATGATTTTTTGATCCGGCCAACTAACGCGGTAGCCGACAACCACCGGACAATCCGCACCGTAATAGGGAGTCAACCGGCGCTCAATCTCGCGCATATTGCGCACCGCCAAATGGATCGCCAATGTCGCGCCCGTGCGGCCAAAATTTTCCAACGTCTCCCCGTCTGGCATCGATGTCGATTGCATAGACATACGCGTCAGGATGATCGATTGCGCAATCTCCGGTATCGTCAATTCCTGACCCATCTCGGCGGCCATCGCGGCATAGGCCGGCACGCCGGGGATAATTTCATAATCGATCCCGTCTGCTTTTAATCGTCTGATCTGTTCGGCGATTGCGCCATAAAGCGACGGATCACCGGAATGCACACGCGCAACATCTTCACCGCGCTTATGAGCCGCAGAAATCTCTGCATGCGTATCATCCAACGTCATTGGCGCGGTGTCCATCACACGCGCATCTTTCGCTGCATATTGAACAACGGCCTCTGGCACCAGTGATCCAGCATAAAGACAAACGGGGCATCGCTCGATCACCGATTTTGCTTTCAGAGTAATCAATTCGGGATCCCCCGGACCTGCCCCAATAAAATAAACCGTCATGACAAATCCCCATCAATTTTCCGCGCATAGCCACGCGGCGTATACATGCGCGGGCCTTCGCCCAATTGCGCAAGTTTGGAATGGGAAGAGCCGATAAGAACGACCGTCAACATATCGACCTCATCCACCTGCAAGTCCACTAAGCGGCGATAGCGAATTTCCTCTTCTGATCGACCAAGCGAGCTTGCCAGTAAAACAGGCGTATCCGCAGGGCGATGTTGCAGCAGAATGTCGCGCGCTTCGGCCAGCAAGGTCCGACGCCGTTTGGACACTGGATTATAAAACGCGATCACAAAATCCCCTTCCGCAGCGGCGTTCAAGCGTTTGATGATATCTCCGCGCGGCGTCAGCAAATCAGACAGGCTGATCGCGCAAAAATCATGGCCCAAAGGCGCGCCAGCGCGGACTGCCGCGCCTTGCAGCGCTGAAATACCCGGTGTGCAAATTACGTCGACCCGTTTTGCAGCATCCGATACGCCCAGCGCATCCGCATCGCGATCCATCAATTCAAAAACCAACGCACCCATCGCATAGATGCCCGCATCACCTGAACAGATCAGGGCGACATTCTTACCTTTGGCCGCCTCTTCCAAAGCGTAGCGGCAACGATCCTCCTCGCCGCCCAACGGAAAATCGCTTCGGATCTTACCGGCCGCCAAGGGCCCAAGCAGATCGATATAAAGCCCATACCCCACCAGCTCTTCTGCATCCGCGATCAGACGCGATGCCTCTGGCGTGCGCCATGTCGCCTGCCCCGGCCCGATGCCAATGATCGACAAGCGACCACGCGTTCGACCATTTGGATCCGTAATCGGCCGCTCTGCGCGCGCGATGGCACAGGTCGCATTCGCGGATTTCATCTTGGGCACAACCAATTCTTCACCACCCAGCGCCAATGCAGCCGCCTCAGACACACCGTGGCAACCGACCTCATTGAAAACAACCTTTGACGGGTTTTGCAGCTTCGGCGTCATCTCCTCCAGCTCATCGGCCGAAAACAGACGATACGGAACCCCAAATTTCTTGGAAATCGCGTTCATCGCAGGTTCATCGGCTTTAAGATCAAGTGACCCAATCGCAGCAATCGCACCCATAACGATACCAGCCTTTGACAGCGCTTGATGCACCAACCCTTCCATTTCCACTGGATCGCAATTCCGCGCGCAACCCAGCCCAAGCGTATAGCGTTGGGAATGATATAGTAGGTCGCCCGTGCCAACCTGTTCGGGATTTTCAGATACGACAATTCGATGCGCGCCCTTTGGATCATGTGGCAAATCGAAAAGGACCTCCCCTTCCAATTTTGCGCCACCACCCCCAAGTAATCCAGCCATCACTGATTTCGCATTCTCTGGCGTAGCAAGGCGATACCCCAAAGGTGGTTCATCCAAACTGACCCCCAGTGCGACATCACCAGCCGTTGTAACAGATGCCGAAACCTCAAGAATATCAGCGACTTGGCGCGCCAAACGATTGGCGCCTCGATGTCCGCCCAGCAACGGCACAACGTGCGCACCATCATCGGGCACCGCGATCAAGGGCGGCTCTTGGGTTTTGTCAGACAGTATCGGCGCGACCGCACGGATCAATATGCCAGCAGCACAAATACCGATCACGGTGTGTCCCGCTGCGAACAGATCACGCGTGTGATCCAAGGCATTCTCAAAGACCACATCAGCACCATCAACACGATCCTTACGCCCATGGATCGGCGCATCCAATGCGCCCACGAGGCGTCGCGCCACATCCATCCCAGATTGAGAAATCGCAAGAACGATTATAGCCATGGGTCTTTTCCCTTGCTGATGAGGATCATCGAAAAATAGGGCGCATCGCCCGTCTTTTCTGACAGCGGCATGACGACTTGCTCGGGCAAGCTTGCATATTCAACATACCAAGCGGCGTCCAACAAGCCCGCATCCTCGACAATCTGTTTGATCTTTTCCAAATGCCGCCCGACCTTCATCACCGCGACCGCTTCCGCTGCCTCGATCCGCGCGCGCAGCAGCGATCCCTCAACCGGTCCCGGAATGATCGTCAGCGCTTCATTTCGCGCAGATAGCGGCAGATGCGCCGCCGCCGCACATGCTGTGACGGAGCTTACGCCGGGGACAATCTCGACCTCAAACTCATCTTTTAAACGCGCATGCAAATACATGAAAGATCCATAAAAAAACGGATCACCTTCGCAAAGCACAATAACATCATCGCCCGCGCGCAAAGCATCCGCGATATCCGCGGCACCTTTGTCATAAGCAGCTTGCGCAGGGCCACGCTCAACCGACATTGGGATTTTGATCTTGATCACTTTAGCATCAGACCGCACCGCATCATTCGCAATACGCCGCGCGAAACTGCGCGCATCTTCCAAAATCGGATACGCAATGACGGACGCACTTTCGATCAATCGCCATGCTTTGCGCGTGATCAAATCCGGGTCACCGGGACCAACGCCCACGCCATAGAGTTTTCCGGTCATTTCTTAATCAAGCTCCATTGCGTGACCGGCATGTTGGGACGCCAGCCTGTAAATTTTCCAACCGGATCGGCATTGGCAACGTCAATGCGCACCAACGCGCCGCCATGATCAGCAAAGGCCTTAAGCAAGACTGCTTCTGACTCCAAGGTCACAGCATTCACAACCAAACGCCCAAAAGGCTTCAACGCGTCAAGTGACTGCCTGATAACACTTTCCGAGGTCCCACCCCCAATGAAGATCGCATTGGGCGCATCAAGCTTTTCCAAACAGTCCGGCGCTTTTCCATCGATGATCTCGATTTGCGGGGTCCCAAGCGATGTTGCATTTTGCGCGATCATCGCGCGCCGCTCAGCAAGCGGTTCAATCGCAACGGCATGTGCGCCGTGCGCGGCGCGCATCCATTCGACAGAGATTGAACCACAGCCCGCTCCAATATCCCAAAGCAGCGCGTTTCGCGCAGGCATCAGTTTTGCCAATGTGGCCGCCCGAACAACCTGTTTTGTCATGCGCCCATCATGGGTAAAATGCACATCGCTCAAGCCAATGGTTTGTGGCACAATCGCTGCATCCACGTTTGCTACAACTTCAACCGCTAGCGTATTGAAATCAGGCATGATTTTTGACCATTCGTTTGCCATCGCGGCGTAGCACTCCTCTTTAGCCCCATCCATATGCGCAAAACACGTAAGCTTTGATGCACCAAAGCCCCGATCGGTCAGCATATCCGCAATCTTCTTCGGCGTCTTCCCATCATTTGTCAGAATAATCAGTCGGTTATCAGGCTGAACAAACGGAATGATAGTTTCGATTGGTCGTCCATGGGTCGTCAGAAACTGGCAGTCTGCCATCGACCATCCAAGCCGTGCAGCGGCGAGTTGATAGGCAGAGAGTTGGGGGAAAAAACTGATCTCCTCGGCGTCAAAATGGTGCGCAAGTTTTTCGCCCACCGAATGCCAAAGTGGATCACCGGTTGCCAGAACAACAGCACGCCGACCGCGCAGAGAAACCAGTTTATCCAGCATATGATCAAAGGGCGATGGCCAAGTGATCACCTCCACCTGCAAATTCATTGCTTCAAGATGCCGTTTCGCGGCAACCACCACCTCCGCATCATCCAAGACACGTCGTGCCGCGGGCAGCAAACTGTAGCGACCATTATCGCCAATTCCAATAACAGACAACCAAGCGGTCATGCACTGATCTCCGGCAATCCTGCGGCAAGGGCATTTATCGCTGCTGAGGCAATCGCGGACCCACCACGCCGTCCGCGCAAGGCCACAAAATCGCAGCCGCGCGGATTATTCGCAAGCTCTGCCTTGCTTTCCGCCGCACCCACAAAGCCCACTGGAAAGCCAAGGATCACGGCAGGTTTTGGCCAGCCCATATCCAACAGTTCCAACAGGTGAAACAACGCGGTCGGGGCATTCCCAATCGCAACAACCGCATTTTCAATATGCGGCTCCCACAGCTCCACCGCCGCCGCAGAACGGGTGTTCCCAATCTCCGCCGCACGCGCTGGAACGCTGTCATCATTCAGTGTGACAATCACATCATTTTCCGCAGGCAAATAACGCCGAATGACCCCAGCGCCGACCATCTCGCAGTCACAAAGGATCGGGGCGCCATTCGCAAGTGCGGCCTGCCCTTTTGCGAATGCGTCCGTTGAGCAGGCAATGCGATCTGCAATCTCGACCATGCCACAAGCATGGATTATCCGCGTGACAAGCGCTTGCATACCGTCATCGAAACGCTCCAGCCGCGCTTCTTTGCGCACCGTTTCAAAAGACGCTTTGTAAATCGCCTTTGGGTCACGTTCATAACGTATGTTGCCGAAATCGCTCACTCGGCGGGTTCCTCAACCAACTCAGGTTCTTCAGGCTCTTTGGCTTTGGATGTTCCTTTCACAGCCGCAAGAACGCCTGCCAAAGCAATGGCGCCAAGACCGATCCAATGGCTGTGACCCGCGATTTCGCCCAGATGCCTCACATGGGCAAAGCTGGGAAATGTAGCCAAACAAAATACACTCAACGCAAAAACACGCATGTCGGCCTCCTGAATTTCGGAAAACTGCCTGCGCATATTTTTGCGTCAGAGACGATCTTCGCCAGCAAACCCCTGAGATAGGTCGATTTCGGCCAAGCACCTTTCCGGCCCTGTTGGGCACCGTCTGGGACGTGCTTAATTGACCAATCGGATTCGAGCAATTGGAATCGCGCATTCATCCCGCGCGAAAACGACATAATTGAATTTAGCTTGCGCCCGGCCTAATCGCGGTACAATCTTCGCCGCGTGCGCGCAGGCGGGCACATGTCCTTTCCGCCCCAACTTGGGACAGTCCGACAAATCTTGCCCGGTAAAGCTGTTTGCCTTCATCACCTTTGGTAGGTTGAACGACCTTATCTGCACCTTCCAGTGCGTTTACATCTGCAAGGGCTGTGCGCAGCAAAGCCTTCTCTGCATTAAACCGCGTGGAATACGCACCAAGTTGTATCGACCAGCCACCCCCCTTGGTTACTGCGGCACTTGAAACCACCCTGCGCTCTTGTTTGGGCGGCTCAACATAAGTTGGTCGCGCATTTGAGGCGAGCACAACAGAATTTAAAATCGCCGTTTCTTGCGCGTATAAATCGGTTTGTGCAATGTTCTGCTGGCGCAAACGTTCCTCCGCTGAAATCTGGGCCGCTAGCAAGATTTCCGCCTCAATATCCTCGCGCACCACAGAAGCAGCGGCAATCATATCTTCGCTAAATTTCGGACGCCATTTTGGCCGTGGTGATTGTGCAACCGCGCGCGGTGCCCGAATAATCAATGCCGGATTGCTTTTGCCACCAATGGCCGCCAAACGCACACCCGGTTGCGGCGTTGCTGGTGCCGCATCAGATGCATAGCGCTGCGGTGTGCGAGAGAAGCCCATATCCAACAATTCAGCGACCCGTGCATTTCGTGTGGCTGATGTCCGCCCGCCAAAGACGGTGGCGATAATCCGTTTATTCCCGCGTTCCGCACTTGCCACCAGATTGAACCCGGCCGCATTGGTATAGCCCGTCTTAATCCCATCCGCGCCGCGATAGTTTGCCAAAAGGCGACGATTGGTATTTGCCACCTCGCGCAGCCCAGCATGGGCAGACCGGCGAGAGAAGATATTATAATATTCTGGAAAGTCATACATAATCCGCCGACCCAAAATCGTCATATCGCGTGCGGTCGACATATGTCCTGATTGCGTCAGCCCATGTGCATTCTTAAACGTCGTCTTGGACATGCCCAGCGCTTTGGCTTGCGCGGTCATCAGTTTCGCAAACCCCGCCTCTGACCCCGCAATCGCCTCACCCAGCGCGGTCGCGGCATCATTTGCCGATTTGATCCCAGCGGCACGGATCAAATAGCGAACGGTGATTTTCGATCCTTTGGTCAGACCTAGGCGCGAGGGCGGTTCGGCCGCTGCATTTTCTGAAATACGAATTTTTTGATCAAGCTTGAGCTGCCCGTTTTCAACCGCTTTAAAGGTCAAATAGAGCGTCATCATTTTTGTTAGTGAGGCCGGGTGCAAGCGCGTATCGGCATTGCGCGAATGCAAAACTTCGCCCGTGCGTGCGTCCATCACCATAGCCGCATAAGGTGCAGCCAAAGCAACACTTGCAAAAACACTGAACACTAAGACGAAAATCGCCTGAAACACTGCTCTGATACGCATCGGTTATCCCCGATATTCTCGTTTTTTTTGGTCCCACTCTATGGTGGATTTCTATTTTTTAATTTCCTAGCACGTATCTGCTTGAAAAGAAAAGAATTTCTTTACATCCAAGATCGCCCCTGTGTCCCGTTCGCCGCGCATCCGCAATATATTGTGACCAATTTCGGGTGTCCCACGAAAGCTGGGTTTGATCTGCTCTTTTAGAATCTGTTTTAGACGCTATATTTTAGGCTCTTGTTGCAAAGTTAGAGTATGACAAAGCCACACATCACCCTCGGACCGGATGAAGATACCGATATCGGATTGGCCACAAAGACCAAGCCGAAAACGGATCGTCCAAAGATGTATAAGGTTCTGCTTTTGAACGATGACTATACACCTATGGAATTCGTCGTTTATGTTTTGGAGCGGTTTTTTGGCATTACAAATTCACAGGCCTATGAGCTGATGATGACTGTTCATACCAAGGGCGCGGCTGTTGTGGGTGTTTTTTCCCATGATGTTGCTGAAACCAAAGTCATGCAAGTAATGGATTTTGCACGCAAACATGAACATCCTCTTCAATGCACGATGGAAAAGGAATAGGCGCTATACGCGCCTAACCAAAGATGAGCACCCAAGACAGATTATCCCTCGCGCTGGCGGCCTTGGACCTTGCGGGCAAAGAGGGTGTGATTTTCAATGCCCAACCCCGCCTTGCATATAACGATTTGCGCGGCACGGGGTTCACACAAAAAGTGCGGCATCTTTTTGATCGTGCTTTGCAATTTGGGTTGGTCGAGGATGCGGGCGGCACATTGGATTTCGCAATCGTCGAGATCACTCGCAACAAATTTGAAACCCGGGGGGTGATTGCGACCGCCTATGCACGCTTAAAATCTGACGGCATTCTTATCATAAACGGGGACAAGCATGACGGGATTGAAAGCCACCTCAAGGCGCTTAAAAAACTGCTCCCAATGTCAGAGGTGATTTCCAAAGCGCATGGCAAGGTCTTTTGGATTTCAAAATCTACAACACCGGACATCTTTGCAACTTGGCAAACCAAAAGCGAAGCCTCTGAAAATATAGATGGGTTCATCACCAAGCCCGGCGTATTTTCCGCGGATCATATCGATAACGGCTCGTTCTTCCTGTCCGAATTTCTGCCGCCGCTAGAGGGTAAAATCGCGGACCTTGGCGCAGGTTGGGGGTTTTTGGCGCAATCCGTTCTTTCCCAAAGCCCGTCCATTGAAACTTTGGATTTGATTGAAGCAGATAAAGCGGCGCTGAGCTGTGCGCAGCAAAATGTCCAAGACGCACGAGCAAATTTCCTGTGGGAAGATGCGCTGAACTATCAAGGCGGGCCTTACGACGCGATCATTATGAACCCGCCCTTCCATCAATCACGCAAAACCGACGAGGGTCTGGGCAAATCCTTCATTCAAGCCGCAAGCCGCTTGCTGACGCCACGCGGCATTCTTTGGATGGTCGCAAACCGACAGCTCGCTTATGAAAGCGTTTTGAAAGAAAGCTTTGCAAGTGGACAAATCTTGCAAGAAAGCCCACAGTTTAAGATCATTCGGGCAGAAAAGCCGAAAGGGTAGCCATGGGATTTTCTATCGCAGGCAAAACGGCCATCGTCACAGGTGCCGCCAACGGGATCGGTCTTGCGATCACCAAACATTTCTTGGACGCTGGTGCCAATGTCATCATGGCCGATATTGACGAAGAACGGCTTGATATCGAAACAACGTTGTTGGAAGGCCGCGCGGTTCATGCCTTTGCAGGCGATGTCAGTCAAAAGCTGACCGTCGCAAATCTTCTTTCCTATACGCTCGATAATTTTGAACGTGTCGACATTCTCGTCAATGCCTCACGCAGCGTTGTCACCTCTGACCCGTTGGAGCCGCGCGCGGATGGCGTTGAAAATCTGTTCAAACAAAATGTGCTTTCTGCACTTCGGCTTAGCCAAACCGTTGCCAAGCGCATGATCCAACAGAACGAAGAACAGACCACTGAAGGATCGGTTGGGTCCATCATAAACCTCAGCTCTATCGCGGCCGAACGGACCCATCCTGACCTGCTTGCCTATTCCCTATCTTGCGCCGCGATCAATCAAATGACGCGCTCGCTGGCCGTTGGTTTTGCCGAACATCGCATTCGCGTGAACGCAATCGCTATTGGATCGGTGATCTCAGCAAACCTTGAACGCTTGTTGTCAGATGATGAAGCCGTGGGCGAGGATATGACCAACGCGACCCCGCTTGGACGGTTGGCCGAAGCGACCGAGATTTGCCAAACCGCGCAATATCTTGCCTCGGATGCCAGCAGCTTTGTGACGGGTCAAATCCTGACTGTCGATGGTGGTCGAACATTGTTCGACCCGCTCAAACGGGTCGAACACTAGCGCGAAATTTAAGCGTCGTCTTCGTCGCTATCTTTCGGAAGATTAAAGAAGCTGTCCGCATCCACTGGCGCTTCCTCTTTTTTGTCCTCATCCACAAGCGAGAAATTTTCCAACCCGCTGATATTACTCGGAATGCTGGTTGCAGGCGCATCTGCATCCATCTGCAAGCTCTGCTCGGTCGAAACCAGCTTCTCACGCTCATCATTGGAAATCGCGCGGCCTTCACGTTCTGCCTTTTTCGCGGCTTTCGCAACGGCGGCATCCAAATCAAGCTGCTTACATAAACCAAGTGCAACCGGATCAATTGGTGTGATGTTTGAAATATTCCAATGCGTCCGCTCGCGGATAGATTGAATTGTCGGCTTCGTTGTGCCGACCAATTTAGAAATTTGACCATCGGATAATTCTGGGTGGAATTTCACCAACCACAGGATTGCCGCCGGACGATCTTGGCGTTTGGACAATGGTGTATAACGCGGACCGCGGCGTTTCTCTTCGCCTTCGGAGGCCGGATTATACATCAGCTGTAATTTATAGGCGACGTCATCTTCGCCTTTTTTAATCTCGTCGGCGGTCAGCTGTTTATTGGCAATCGGGTCGAACCCTTTGATCCCTGCGGCCACCTCACCATCAGCGATGCCTTGGACCTCTAATTCATGTAAGCCGCAGAAATCGGAAATCTGCTTGAAGCTCAGTGTTGTGTTATCTACCAACCAAACGGCTGTGGCTTTCGCCATGATCGGATATGCCATTTTTTCGCGTCCTTTCGGTCAAAAAATATCTGTTCCCTGAATCGGGTGCCCGCCGCTTTGGCTTGGGCGAATAACCACTGTTGAGGGGGAAATTCGACGCCTGTATAGGGGAAGTTGGACCAAAGGAAAAGACCCAAGATGAAGCGCCTGATTGCTACGCTTTTACTGCTTTCTTCGCCACTTTTTGCCGAGGGCGAACGTTCAGGCGTGTTTGACTATTATGTCCTCTCGCTGTCTTGGACACCATCCTGGTGCGAGACAACGGGCGATGCGCGTGGGTCAGAGCAATGTGATGCAGGACGCGGATTTGGTTTCACCCTACACGGGCTTTGGCCGCAATATGAAGATGGCTGGCCCAGCTATTGCCGCCATAACTTCCGCCAAGCTACGCGGGCAGAGACAGCCGCCATGACCGATATTATGGGCACCAGTGGCTTGGCGTGGCATCAATGGAAAAAACATGGCAGCTGTGCGGGCATGTCAGCGCCTGAGTATTTTGAATTATCGCGGAAGGCTTATAACAGTATCGACCGATCCAACTTGTTACGCCAGCTAGAGACAGAGGTTGAGATCACGGCCGCCGTCGTTGAACAGGCGTTTCTAGAAGTAAATCCAAACCTTGCACCGGCGCATATCGAAGTGACTTGCAAAAATGGCAATATTCAAGAGGCGCGCATTTGCCTATCAAAACAATTGGAGCCTTTCGATTGCACCTTTAAACGCAAATCTTGCGGCGCAGGCACATATGATTTGCCACCCATCCGATAAAAACCAAAAAACTTTTGAATAAAATGGCTTCCTCGCGTGTCTGCTTAACGTAGTCCATAAAAAGAGGAGAAATTTCATGAAAAATCTTATGCTCGCAACAGCAATTCTTGGCGCGTCGCTTGGCGCAACAGCCATTGCCCAAGAAACACCCTCAAACCCAGATGCAAAAGTTTATTTCGTCAACATCGCTGATGGGGATACGGTCAAAGGTCCAGTACTTATTCAGTTCGGCCTTAGCGGAATGGGCGTTGCCCCTGCTGGCATTGACAAAGAGATGACCGGCCACCATCACCTTTTCGTTGATCGCCCAACGATTGGCGAAGGCGAGGATGGCGCGGATGAATTTATCTACAACATACCTTCAGATGATAATCACAAGCATTTCGGTGGTGGCCAAACAGAAACCACGCTTGAGCTCAGCGCTGGCACGCATACGTTACAGCTTGTCCTTGGTGATAAGGATCATATTCCCCATGTTCCACCAATCTTTTCTGACGTGATAACAATCACTGTAGAATAGGTATATCACCCAAGGGATCATAGCGCTGGAAGGGTGATATCCAGCGCTATGAACTATTCTTGCAAATCACAGCCGTTCGGACAAAGCTCTTTCGACATGGGAAAAGCAAAACACTATAATCTTATTCGCGCAGGGCTGTCCGATTGCCTTCCGAATATTTGGCGCTTCTCTTTGTCGCTGTCGGGCAATCCAAATATTGCGGATGATTTGACCCAAGCCACCTGTCTTCGCGCTTTGGAAAAAGCCGCACAGTTTAACAAAGATGGCCCTTTCATTGGTTGGGCCTTGGCCATCTGCCGATCTATTTGGCTAAATGAATTGCGCGCCTCTTCCATTCGTAAAATGGGCGGCTTGGACACTGCAAATGCAACGGACTTAATTGATCCAAGAGAAAACACAGAAGTGAATATTTTTGCCCGCCAAGTCTATGCATCCATATTGTCGCTGCCAGAGGCCCAGCGCAGCACGGTCGAACTTGTCTACGTACAAGAATTCACCTATAGCGAAGCCGCGCAAATCATGGATGTTCCAATCGGGACCGTGATGAGCAGACTTTCATCAGCGCGCAAAACCTTGGCCACACTCAAAGAAGATCCGATCAAAAGTCTAAAGGCAAAAAGATGACATATTCTGATGAAACCTTGACCGCTTTTCTAAACGGCCAACTCAGCGCAAGCGAAGCCCACGCAATCGAAGCCGAAATGCGCGTAAACCCTGATTTGGAACGCCAGATTATGGCGCTTGATGATTTTGGTGATGCCATCAAGGACAGCATGCGTGCGCTTCCCAGCCCAAAACGATTGGAAAAAATTTCAAACACGCTCAACCTATCGAATACACCGTCACGGTCTTGGCCAATTGGCCAAATTGGCGCGATTGCAGCCGCCCTAATGATCGGACTGTTTGCAGGATATAATTTGCTTCCACAAAGCACAGATCAATCCGATGATTGGCGGATCGAGGTGGCGCGCTACCAAGCGCTTTATGTGGCAGAAACAGTCGCGAATTTAGAGACTGATTCTGCAACCTTGAACGCTCAATTTGTGCGCGCGTCAGAAGCTGTGAATTTGGACCTTTCACCAGAAGGTTTAACCAATCTCGGCGATCTGACTTTGGGTCGCGCACAAATTTTAGGCTATCAATCTGAACCGCTGGTTCAGATTGTTTTCAAAACGCCACTGGGTATTCCAATTGCCTTTTGTATTATGAAAAAAGAGAATGACAGGTCACATAAAGGCCTGCGCGAAATGCAGCTCGCTGGTCTTGCCAGCGGTTCATGGGAAACGGATGCGCACCGCATGATCGTCATTGGGGGTCAAGATCAAGCGCTTATCTCTGATCTATCAACCGAATTGCAATCGCGCTTTAACTAAGCAACTGCCTCTTTATCAAAACGGCTATGGGCGAAATCCCAGTAGAGCTGTTTGACTTTGAGCGCCGTTGGATAGTGCGGCATTTTGCGATCCAGATACCGATCCACAGGCATAATCTTGGCGATATTGCCTGTACAAAAAATCTCGTCTGCTTGGTCGAAATCTTCTAAGCGCATCGCGACCTCGTGCACCTGATACCCATCTGCGCGCAACAGTTTGATCACACGCTGGCGGTTTAATCCGTTTAAGAATGTGCCATTGGGGATTGGTGTAAAAACCTCGCCATCGCGCACGGTAAAGACATTGGTCGATGCCGTTTCTGCAACGTTATCCTCGATATCAAGTGACAGGGCATTGTTGAATCCACGCCGCCGCGCATCAGCCATGATCCGTCCATTATTGGCATAAAGCGATCCCGCCTTGGCCGTGGTCAGCGCCATGTCTTGACGTGGGCGGCGGAATTCGGACACGCCGAGCGCGAAATTGCCAATCTCTGGGATCGGGTATTCTTCCAAACAAATTGCAAATCCGGTGCTTTCGGGATCTGGGTCAATAATCCCGGGCGTGCCTTCCTTTGCCCACATCATCGGGCGGATATAAACGGGCGTGCCGTCAGCAAACAGTGCACAGCCCTCTTCGCACAGCGCGAACACCTCCTCCGCAGTCACAGGGCTGATCAAACCCATCGTATGCGCAGAAGCAACGATACGTTCACAGTTCAGGTGTAAATCTGGTCGTACGCCCTCAAACTGACGCGCCCCATCAAAGACCTGAGTTCCCAGCCATGCCACATGATCGGCAGCCCCAATAATCGGCGCATTGCCCTCGTGCCATTTGCCTTCATACCAGGTGAGTATCCGCCCGCCCAAAGCCATACGATTTTTCCTCGATTATGATAACGCGCCGCTTAGCGTCTGGGCGGCGGCGAAGTCAACCGCGATAGCCCGGATAGCGGTGTTTGTAATTCTCATCCGGTTTCTTAATTGCAGACATCAAGCTTTCAAAAGCGGGACCAAAGGGTGATTTCAAAAGCACAGATTTGACCTTCTCAAACTGCATCACATTTTCAATCCGCCGATCCAAAAAGGCCCAACTGTCCTCTGAGCCTTGCGAGGTATCGTTCAACCAATAGAGCAATGTGGATGAAAACACGCCTGATAAAATCGCCCGTTTGGTATAATAATTTGCATCCTCTGCCGTGTCGCCCGCTGCATTCCAAATATGATCCGCGGTTTCCCAGACCAAATTCCCACCCTCTTGTAACCGCAAAGGCAAAGAAAAGTAGCTCATCGCCAGACGCACTTGCTCGCGGTAGGGTGCCACATGTTCCAGCCGCCAGCGCACAGCATATGCAATTTTTTGGCGCACAGGCAGCGCCTCAAACTCCACACCCTTCAAAGCTGTGACCATCGCCTGATCACCCGCGCGGTGAAACGCCACGGCAAGGTCTACAGCCCCGCGCGGTGCGGCCCCGCTGGCGAGATCGGGCGCGAGCCCGGTCTCGGAGATTGCACGGTCAAATGCGGCGCGTGACCAGCCATCAAATTCGACATGGGGCAGGATTGCGGCCAGCAATTTCTCGCGGGCCTCTTCGATGTGATCGCGTTCTGATTTTCGTTTTGCCATGGGGTGGACTCATGTCTTTGCCCTTGTTATACGGCGCGCTCCTGCGATGACGCAACTCTAACTTTGAAAGGTGGTGTAACCACATGCAGGTATCAGTTCGTGATAATAACGTCGATCAGGCGCTTCGGGCTTTGAAAAAAAAGCTCCAGCGTGAAGGTGTGTTCCGCGAGATGAAGCTTCGTCAACATTATGAGAAGCCTTCCATCAAGAAAGCGCGCGAAAAGACCGAAGCGATCCGTCGTGCACGCAAACTGGCCCGTAAAAAGGCACAACGCGAAGGGCTGCTTTAAGCGATCCCGAGCATTTCAGTTTAGCTAAAGCCCTACCAAACGGTGGGGCTTTTTTTCTTTGTGTCCAAGGTTGGACACTATATTAAGCTATTGATTTTTATTTATTTTTACAAAAAACCAAACACAGTTTAGTCCCGTGACGCCCGCCAAGCTGACGGCGCATTACCGAACCTATCTTTAAAGGCACGGCTGAAAGCTTCAGTGGAATCGTATCCAACGTTTAGGGATATGGATTCAATCGTTGCGCTGGAGTGCAATAACGCTTCTGCCGCTTGGTCTAAGCGCCAACCGCGGATATAGGCGCCCGGTTGCAGGCCCATAACCTTCTTGAAACGATCCGCAAAACTGGAAACAGACATCCCTGCAATCTCGGCCAGCTCGTTATTTGTTAAGATGCGGGATGTGTCGGAATGGATCGCGGTAACAGCACGCGCAATGCGCTCATCATTTGCAGCAGCAAGCCATCCGGGCAAAGTATCATCCGTTTGGGCCCATCGTCGCAAAATCTGTACCAGTAGCAAATCAAGCAACCGAGACACCATCAAGCTGCCGCCTGGTCGGACGGCATCAACCTCGATCAGAACAAGTTTTGCCAGCATATCAATCCATTCGATCGGCTGTTCTTCTAAATCGCGCAAGGCTATGATCTGTGGCAGTGATTTCAGAATTTTCGCGGCCAGATCGCCATCTATCGTGAAACTGCCCCAGAAAAACTTAGCAATTTCACCATTCTCTTGCGCTGCACCATCTTTGACCACAACCTGATGGGCAGCACCTTGCAGCAAAAGTGCCACTTGTTTGTCATGCAGTTCAACAGGGGTTTGGTTGCCAATGGTGATCTCTAACGTGCCGTGATCAACGATATAGACACATGGTTTTCCTGCGGGAACTGTCAGTGTCTCGGCGCTGCTGGGCAGTAACATACGCGCCGAATCCCCACGCACATGTACTATATCCAAGACCTCAGAGAATGCGTCAGAGGTGAAACTTGGTGTTTCTGCTAGGTCTTCCGGTGTTGTGGTCATGGGTAATCCTTGGGCGCTGGCGTAGCTGTTTGTTCAAGGCCGGTGGTCAAGCGATCCGCAAAATCATCGTCCAAAACAGTCACAAACTAACAAGGATTAGTCAAATGTCTAAACTTCTCTCTTCCCTATGCACTGGGCTTTTGATGGCCACAGTCGCGCTTCCTACTACTGCTTTTGCCGAGGACAAAGATATCTCTGTTGTTTTGGTGCATGGCGCTTTTTCTGACGGGTCTGCTTGGAATAAGGTGATCCCAATTTTGCAAGAAGCAGGCGTTTCCGCCACAGCAGCACAGCTACCGCTGTCTAATTTGGCAGGGGATGCAGATGTCGTGTCCCGCTTGATTGAGCTGCAAGACGGACCCGTTGTTCTGGTCGGACATTCCTATGGTGGTAATGTCATTACCGAGGCCGGTGCTCATGATAATGTTGAGGCGCTGGTTTATATAGCGGGTTTTGCATTGGATGCAGGCCAAGCCCTGACAGATCTTCTCGAAGGGCAACCTGCCGCCCCTTGGCAGGCCCATGCCGTTCCAGATGCAGGCGGGTATATCCGCCTGAGCGAAGAAGGGATCAGCACGTATTTTGCACCTGATTTGCCAGCCTCTGAGTCTGCGTTGATCGCTGCCACCCAAGGGCCGATCAAATACGAGATCAACTATCAAGCCCCCACAGTTGCGGCGTGGTCGATGCACCCGTCTTATTATGTAATGACGGAAAACGATCAAATCATCCCACCAAAATTGCAAGGCTTCTTTGCGCAGCGCATGGGGGCAGACGTAACAAAAATCGCGTCCAGCCATGTTGCGATGTTGTCCCAGCCCCAAGCGGTTGCGGATGTCATCCTTAACGCTGTTCAAGCAGCCTCTAAATAAGGGGGGTGACGATGATTGCTTGGATACTCGTCGCTTTGGGTCTGTACTTTGTGCAGACCCTGTTGCCCGTTACGTTTCGCTATCGCGGCCAGCCAGACTCTATGCTGTCGCGTGATGTCATGCCAGAGGCGACGCCACTTGTACTGCGTTCAGAACGCGCCTTGGTAAATGTTGGCGAGGCGATGATGGTGTTTTTGCCGCTTGCTATTTTGACCAAGGATATTCCAGCTGCTTTGTTGGGCGCACAGATTTTTGTATTTGCACGGATTGTCTATGTGCCGTTGTATCTGTTTGGTATCCCATATCTGCGCACTGTGGTTTGGATTGTCAGCCTTGTCGGGCTGGGTGTGATGGCCGCACAGCTTATGTAAAGCCCCGTTGGTTGGCATGTTGCGGCATGCCAACCCATTTGCATCATTGCCAAAACTATGACGCTAAAAAAGACTTGAAAACAAAAGACCTATCCCCATTTAGAAAGAAATCAGTTTCTTAGAAGGGGAATTACCATGGAAATGATTTCAGACTGGGGTGCTTGGGTATCCACAAATGCGATGAATATCGTCTTCGCCATTCTCATCATCGTTGTTGCGATTTGGATTTCGAATCTGGTCAAGAAGATGATCGTGAATATGGGCGCAAAATATGAAAATCTGGATGAAACGCTGTTTCATTTCTTGGGCAGCTTGGCGCGCTATGCGGTGCTGGCCATTGCCGGGATCGCGGTGCTGGGCCGTTTCGGGATCGAGACGACATCGCTTGTCGCGCTTATCGGTGCGGCGGGTCTTGCGGTTGGTTTGGCGCTTCAGGGCACGTTGTCCAATCTGGCGGCTGGCGTCATGTTGTTGATGTTCCGCCCCTATAAAATCGGCGACTTCATTGATGCCGCGGGGACGGGTGGTAAGGTCGATAGCATCACCTTGTTCACAACCGATCTGATTACCTTCGACAATCAGCATATCATTGTGCCGAATGCCGAGATTTGGGGCGCGAAAATCACCAACCATTCGCATCATCCGGTGCGCGGTGTGGATACGATTGCATCTGTTGCGTATGGCACGGATATCAAAAAGGCGAAGGCCTCGATTGCCAAGGCGCTAAAAGCGACACCGCATATTTTGGCCGATCATGACGCCTTTGTTGAGGTCGAGACGTTAAACGCAAGCTCTGTCGATATTCTGGTGCGGCCTTTCACAAATGGGGAGCATTATTTCGACGTGAAATACAGCCTGCCACAGGCGATTTATGAGCAGTTTAAGAAGGACGGTATTGAGATTCCGTTCCAACAGATTGTGATCCACAACGCGAAATAAACGCGATTGATTGGGCGGGGTATGCGCCTGATATATTTAGAAGCCCTGCCGATTGGCGGGGCTTTTTTAATGAGACATTTTTTTTGGATTTTTTTTGTTATTAAAGTGCGCAATGAATGCGCGCCCTACGGGGTTTTTGAATTAGAAGCCCTAGGGTTTTTAGAATTTCAAATCTAACTCAAATAACCCTTTAACTCTCAGAACAAGTTCCGTTACTTCGGAAGCGGTTATTATATCCCAGCGGTTGTGCAATTCCCAATACGGTCTTTTCGACAGGGTTATACCTGATGCTATATTGAAAATTGGCACGTTGGTGAGAGGAATTCGTCACGCCAATTCTGTAAAGCCTCAAAACCACAATATCCGATTTAGCACGTACGATTTTTCCAGGTTTGACCGCAAATTCTTCTGGGTTAGGATCGAGAAGATCCACCTTTCGGGTCTCAACGTCATATTTCACAGTAAATTTTTCGGGCATCCAATTGCCGGGCGAATCCAACTCGCACGTAAGCACTATAGGTTGGGCCAATCCAAACTGAGAAGAGAGGAAAACCACCGCACATGGGTAAAAAACACTTTTTTGAATAGCTCTAATAGAAGTCATACTGAATCCATATTAAATAGTCGCGCTTAGGCTATTAGCTAACGTACCATAGATCAAGGTTCTACATTATGCCTCCGCTCTTAACCGCCGCTCCTCATCAATCACCTCTTGTGGGAACTGCCCCATAAAACAGCAGCACACACCTTGGTCGATCATCGTGCGTGGGCCGTTGGGGTGGGCGATGTGTTTTTTGTTGTTAAGGTGCGCAATGAATGCGCGCCCTACGGGATGGTTTGGATTACAGTCCCTGGCTTTGTTTCGAGCTAAAACCGCTTCACCGTTTGGGGAATTTCGCGGGGTGCGTCAGGGTTTTGTATCGGGGGGGCTGCGCGTCGATTTTGGGCGGGCTGTGCAACTGGGCGCTGCGCCGTTGCAAATTGGGTTTGCGCTTCTGCTTGGGCTTGGGCCACGCGTGCGGTGCGGCGGCGTTTCAAATGAAGCCGGTAGGCCAATTTCGCAATCGCAAGGATGACCAGAAAAACCGTCACGTTCTGAAATAAGTTTGACGATGTTCCGCGCTGGGCATTTGCAGCAAGGTTTTGTAAGCCCGCCTCGCGCCCCTCGAAATAGGGTGTGATAAAAATTTTATCCGAGGCCATGGCTTTGCCCTTATTCTTTAGCGCATCTCGTGCATGGCTGGATTCTCCGTCACGGCGACTGACAACGCCCATAACTTCAACGATTGGACCCAGTGCACCGAAGCCAACGACGCTTTCTGTCAACCAATCCTCCATCTTATCCCATTCTTTTTTGTCTAGGATCATAAGGGCGCGATAGGTATCGGGTTCTTGAACAGCGTCCACATCGGTAAAGGCGACCATAAAATTCGTATCGGTACGCACCCCGTTTCTGCGTTTGACCAATTCTGTGTTGCGTGCAGGCACCCATTGCATCCGCAGATTGGCCTCTGCAAACTTGGTTTCTGGATGCGTGTAATCAGCAAGGCTGAGCTGTTGCGGCGCGTCTTGGGCTATTGCCGCTTCGATCAACGCGGCGCGTTTTTGGCTGTCTTCGGCCATAGTCATGCCCAAATAGCCAGCACCAATTGCTAATAAAAGATAGCCATACCATGGCATGCGAATGAAAAGTGTAATTAAATTACCCATCAAATCCCCTGACCAATTCCTTTAATCAACTTGGGAACTGTAGCAGAGTAATTTGAATTTGGAAGCGTTTGGTGCCGGTCGCATCATAGGCGGGGAGGCCGCTACGCCTCTTATGCCTCCGCGCGGAGCTTCCGTTCTTCTTCCACCACCTCGTCTGGGAACTGGCTCATGAAACAACAGCATACACCTTGGTCGATCATCGTGCGTGGGCCGTTGGGGTGGGCGATGTGTTTGTAGGTGCCGTGGCTGTGGCCGTGATGGTGATGGTCGTGCCCGTGGTGATGGTAGTGATGTCCATGGTCATGCGCGTGATCGTGGTCATGGCCGTCCATATTTTCTTCGTCCAGCGGGTCTTTGTATTCGGCGTGGTGGTGATGCACGTCGACCTCACCCTTTGCCAAACGCTCTTTGAAGCTTTTCATCAGGTCGTGGTCATCGGTGAACACGCCTGCCTCTGCCTCGCGTGTGCGTTCGACGAATGTGTCGAGCACATGGTCTTGATCGGCCAGATAATGCGCCTTTAGGATGTGCACATCAGGCACGGTAGCGGCGACGCGGTCGACATAGTTGTAGATCCGGTCGATGAGTTTTCCGCTGAAGAGGAAATAAGGGGCAACGACGATTTTCTTGTACCCCAGTTTCAGCGCCATTTCCAAACCGCGCCCGACGGAAGGGTATGTCACGCCAGAGTAAACCGTTTCGGACCACCCAAAGCCAAGGTTTTCGGTCACAATCCGCGTCAGTTTCGCAGCCTCTGCATTGGCCCAAGTGTCCGAGGTGCCGCGTCCGACAACGACCAGCATTGTGTCGTAAAGATCGCCCGCATGAACATGATCGACGCCAAGCACTTCCAAAATCCGCGCCTCGAACGCACGGATCATTTGGGGGTGCAGGCCAAGTTCCCGCCCATAGGACACCGTCAGGCCCGCATGCTTGTCTTGGTAGGTGGTCAGAACCGAGGGAATGTCATTTTTCGCATGTGTCGCGGCAAAGAGCATGCCCGGAACGGCAACGATATGATCCACGCCTGCCGCGCGCAACTTGTCCAGCCCCATGTGAATATTCGGTGCGGAATATTCCAAGAACCCATATTCCACAGGGATATCGGGATAGCGTTTGCGCAAGCCTTTGGCCAGCAGTGCAAATTCCTCTTCCGCTGATTTTGCGCGGCTGCCATGGCCGCAGATCATAATCCCTGTTTTTGACATCTGGATCCCTTTCCGTGTTGCAGATGATCTAGCCCGCAGTCCCGACCATGACAATTCCAAACATCCCATGACGCGCCATCTGCGACGGATCGCGAAAGGGCTGCGAAACGCTTGACTGTTTTGTTCTGGGCATGACAGAGGTAGCGGATAAGGAGATCCCGATGAATGTGAATTTTGCCAATACCATCAACGCGATTGTTTTGATCATCATGGCCGATTGGGCCTATCTGAGCGCCGATGTGCCGCATTTCATGATGCTGATCCCGGCAATTGTCGGGTTCATTCTGATTTTTTGCAATCGCGGGATCAAACGCGACGATAAGATGATTGCGCATATTGCGGTTTTATTGACCTGTCTGATGCTGCTTTCTGGGCTGTGGTATGTGGTCCAAGGGCTGCGCCTTGGCGATATGCTGATGGTGCTGCGCAATGGCGCGATGAGCGGGACCAGCATTTTGGCAATGGTCTATTTTATCAAAAGCTTCCGCGATGCCCGCCGTGCGCGGGACATAAAGTGACTTGAAATTCGACACCGCAGCGCCCAAGTTTCCCTTATCAGATCAGAGGAGACAACATGTCCGTTTTAAAAGTTATCGAAATTCTATCCGAAAGCGAAAAATCTTGGGAAGATGCAACCGCCAAAGGCGTGGCCCGCGCGTCCAATTCTGTGGACGGGATCACATCTGCATGGGTCAAAGATCAATCGGTCAAAGTCAAAGACGGCAAGGTTGATGCATATCGTGTGACGTTGAAGGTGACGTTTGAAGTGAAGTAAATATCGCTTGGGCTGATTAAAGCCCAAGCACATCCATCATATCATATTCGCCGGGTTCTTTGCCCTGCCCCCAAAGTGCTGCTTTGAGCGCACCGCGCGCGAAGATCCGACGATCAGTGGCCAGATGGCGCAGCACGATGCGTTCGCCATCAGCGGCAAAGACGACATCATGTTCGCCCACAACATCACCACCGCGAATGGCGTGAAAGCCGATATCGCCGCGCTTGCGCGCACCCGTGATCCCATCGCGCCCGCGATCTGAAATCTGATCCAGGATTTTGCCGCGCCCGGCTGCGGCGGCGTCCCCCAGCATTAGGGCAGTGCCCGAAGGTGCATCCATCTTGTGTTTATGATGCGCCTCGATCACCTCGATATCGAAATCCTCGTCCAATGCTGCGGCGACTTTCTGGGTCAGCTTTGTCAGCAAGTTCACGCCCAAACTCATATTACCCGCGCGCACGATGGTGGCATGGCGCGCGGCCCGAGCGATGGCGGCCAAATCGTCATTTGTCAGACCAGTTGTACCGATCACATGGACCAATCGTGCTTGCGCCGCGATGCCTGCAAATTCCACTGTGGAGGCAGGCGCGGTAAAATCGATCACCGCTTGGGAGCGAGCGAACACCTCTAAGGGATCGCTTTCGACTTTAACGCCAATTTCAGCACCGCCCATAGCTACGCCCAAATCCTTGCCGATCCAGTCATGGTCTGCGCGTTCGACCACACCAGACAGCGCGGCTTGATCACTTTCGCCAATGGCTTGAACCAGCATCTGGCCCATACGACCAGACGCGCCCATCACCGCAATTTGTGTTTTATCTGCCATGGCGACCCTCTTTTTTTTGGGTCCTTGTAACGCGAGCAAGGCAGGCTTGAAAAGACCCGCCGTCACTGAGAAGAAATCAGTGAATCTGTTTGCCCTAAGCCCTGCCCACTGGGTTCAGCGGATCGAAAAATCGACCCGCTGCGCTCGGAATTCCAATCGCTTAGAATTTTCCGTTGTCATGGGCCATTTCGGCAGGTGTGGGCGAGACGACATCCCAATGTTCGACGATCTTGCCATTCTCGACCCGCCAAAGATCGAAAAAGGCCCAAGGCTTGCCGCTAACCGTCGCATCGGAGGCGACGAAAACAAAATTCCCTTCGGCGACCACGAATTGCGGTTCAAACTTGGTAATCACAAAACCCTGATCGGCCCAGCTTTGGATGCCTTCCATCAATCCTTGCAGCCCATCCGCAATGTTTGGATTGTGCTGCATATAGACCGCCGGATCCATATAAAGTGGTGCATTTTGCGGCGCTGCGCCGCCAAGAACATCTTTCACAAAGCCAATGACCAGGGCCTTATTCTCTTCCGTTTTGTCGAGATCGGTTAATTCGGTGCCACCATCGGTCATACCTCTGCCGGAAACAGTGGTTTCAGGGATGGGTTGTAGATTGTCCCAATGTTCGGCAACTTTGCCGTCCTCGACACGGAAAACATCAAATGCAGCAAGCGAGGGTGCGCCAAACGCATCTGCATTCTCATAGGTATTGTGCAGAACAACCATGTCCCCTTCCGCAATGACGCGGTGGGTTGTTACCGTCATTCCAGATTGCGCGACAAGTGGGATGACGTTCAACAACCCTTCTGCGCCGGTTGGGATTTGCGGGTTATGCTGAATATAGTCAGATTTGACAATCTTCTGCGCGGCTTCTGGATCGTGATCCACGAATGCTGCGGTAAATAGGGCAAGTACGATGTCTTTGATAAGCATGAGGATTTCCTTTTTGATTCGTATGTTGTCACTACGTGGTAGCAAAAACATACCTAATTGCAATTACGTACTTTTTTATAACCTAGTATGTTTGATGCTACTGCTTTATAAATCAATGGGTTGAATATTGTATTTCTATAACCTATCTTTCGACTTAGTTGTAAAATCATACTAGAGTTTGAAATGCTACCTATTGGTATTGCCAACAAAGCAGAAGCGTCTAATTGCTCGATCCGCTCCGTTCTGTCCAATGTGACGGGCAAATGGCGGATGATCATTATTCTCGCGCTTGAGGATGAGCCGAAACGCTTTGGTGATTTAAAGCGCTGTATTGGCGATATCACACAAAGCGTGCTGACCGAGAACCTGCGTAGGTTGCAGCGTGATGGTTATTTGACACGCACCGTGGATCCGGGACCACCAGTTGCGGTGTCTTATGAACTGACCCCGCTTGGGCGTAGCTTGCTTGAGCTGTTAAAACCTTTGGTTTTTTGGTCGCATGAACAGATGGACACTGTGCGTACTGCGCGGATGGAGTTTGATCGCACATAAGGCGTGTCTTTGCGATGGCAAAAGGCTTATAGTCTTGTTTCTGTGCAAACGGCCGAGACCTGCTTGCTGATGTCACCGGATCATCGTAAACCCGCGCCCATGGCAAAACGATTTGATAATACCGGCCCCGGGCCCAGTCAGCGGCAGTTGCGTGTGGGTGAGTTGATCCGGCGCGCTTTGGCGGAAATTTTGGCGCGCGGCGATATCTATGATCCTGATCTGGCACATATCTCGGTGACGGTCGGCGAGGTCCGCCCAACGCCCGATCTGCGCCAAGCAGTGGTCTATGTTGTGCCCTTGGGCGGGCAAGAGGGCGAGGCGACCGTGGCAGCCCTTAATCGCAACGTGGGCGAATTGCGCCGGGCGGTCAACAAAGCGGTGACGTTGAAATTTTCACCGAAACTGAAATTCGTTTTGGACACGACGTTTGATTCATTGGATGAAACCCGCCGTCTGTTTGCCCAAGAGCGCGTGCAGCGCGATATTGCTAAGGGTGACTAAATGGCGCGGCGCAAAAAAGGCCGCGCCTTGGATGGCTGGGTGATTATCGACAAACCTGCGGGCATCAGCTCGAACGCCGTGGTCAACAAGCTGCGCTGGGTGCTGGATGCGCAAAAAGCGGGCCATGCGGGCACGCTGGACCCAGAAGCCACCGGATTGCTGGCGGTGGCGTTTGGCGAGGCGACAAAAACCGTGCCTTGGGTGACAGATGATCTGAAGGCTTATGATTTTCGCGTGCGTCTGGGACAGGCGACAAAGACCGATGATGCAGAGGGTGAGGTAATTGCGCGGTCTGATACGCGGCCAAGTGATGCAGAGATCAAGGCGGCTTTGTCCGGTTTTGTGGGTGATATCGAACAGGTTCCGCCAGAATTTTCTGCTGTGAAAATCGATGGCGAACGTGCCTATGCCCAAGCGCGACGGGGCGAGGATGTCACGCTCGCCGCGCGTCCGCTTTATGTCGATCAGCTTTCTCTGATTACACGCGTTGACCCCGATCATGTCGATCTGCATTTGGTCTGTGGCAAGGGCGGCTATGTGCGCAGCATCGCCCGCGATTTGGGCCGCGCCTTGGGATGTTATGGGCATGTTGCAACATTGCGGCGTGTGTGGTCGGGACCGTTTTCTTTGGACAACCATGGGATGGATTTTTCAATATTTGATTTGACCGAAAAAACGCCGGCACTAGACACGCATCTGCTGCCTGTTGAGGCGGCATTGGGCGATTACCTACAAGTGGCCTTGTCAGAATCCCAAGCGCGTGCGGTGATACATGGCAATGCAACCCAGCTAAGCGCAACAGATTTAGACCATGGACAAGAGGCATGGGCCTCGTTCAAGGGCTTGGCGATTGCATTGGGGCAATATGAAGGCGGCGCGTTCCATCCAGCCCGCGTTTTGAACCGAGGTTTGCTGTGATTGTTCGGGACCATCTGAAAGGCGATGCGGCAAGCATCGCGGAATATTCAGAGTGTGAGCAATTTCGCTACACGCTGACCCGGGTGTGGGACACAGATGCCCCCCGCGCGGCGTTCATTATGCTGAACCCCTCAACCGCGACAGAAGTTCAAAATGATCCCACGGTGGAACGCTGCGAACGCCGTGCACGCGCCATGGGGTTTGGTGCGTTTCGTGTGTGCAATATTTTCGCCTATCGCGCCACAGACCCGCGCGATATGCGCGCAGCATCCGATCCGATTGGGCCGCTGAATGACGAAGCGATCCGCGCCGCTGTCGCATGGGCCGACAAGGTGATTTGCGCCTGGGGCACGCATGGGGCGCATCTGGATCGCGGACCTGCGGTCGAGGCGCTGTTGCGGGATACGGGTGCGGCGCTTTATCATTTGGGGCTGTCGCAAGCGGGGCACCCAAAGCACCCGCTTTATATCAGCTATGCGACGAAACCGGTGGTCTGGGTGTGAGGTTTTGACCTTGAGGTGATGGTAGAAATTGACCTCTTGTTGTCCTTGCCAATTGGTTAAGATTCACTTCAATAAACTAGGTTATTGAAGTGGCTGTTCATCTTTCTTAACGATCCCCTAGGCGCATAAAATATTAGAAAAACAAGAGCCGCAATCGACGCATTCACTCCTGCGCACAGCGCTGCAAAGGCCCGTTTGACAACGATATCTCCCAGCGCAGCGTCAACTTCTCTTCCACCAACCGCATACCCAACAGATAGTCGCGCACAGAATCCTCGCCGCATCGGGCATTGGCAATCGTAAAGCTGCCCGTGTCACGCTGCTCTACCGGACCCCAAGTCAGCCCGCAAAAAACATCACCTTGTTTCAGCCAAAGTGCCGTGATCTCAAAAGGCTCTGCCAATCGCGTGCCACCGTCGATAATCGGCGCGCGGGCGCATTGTTTTTCTGTGCCCCAAAGCCCCAAAAATGCATCACGTTCATCGGCCATCACAGGCCCGCCCAAAATCAAACCCACGCAAAGCACGCAACCCCGCATGGCAGCTATCCCGCCCAAAGTTCCGTTTTGGGATAGAATTGTGACCATGCAAACCAGAATGCTTGATGGCTGCCCAGATCAGCGCCATCCTGATCCACCACCCGAATGCCGCCTGCATCTTGGACAAGACGTACATTTTCAAAGGTGATCTCTTGGCCCTGTTGCAGCGCCAAAACCGCCTTGGTGCGTTGAAAGGCAATCGGCGTGCCAGAGGCGGTGATCACGCCAATCACATCTTCTTGCACCGGCAGGCGCGGATCGACATCGCCCACTGGGAAGATCGGGCCATTTGCATCACGCCCATTGCGAAAATCCGGGTTGCGGCCCAGCGCATAACGCTCCAGCAAAACGCTTGTGTCGGGATGCGCCTCTTTCCAAGTGGCCCAATCAGTGGTCACAACACTGGCCTGATCAAGCTTGATCCCTTTGTCAGCCAATGGCCCTGTCAGCGCTGTGCCAAGGAAGGTATCAAAAACAGAATAGGTTTTCAGATCATACATCACCTTGTTGGACCGGCTGAGCAGACCGGATGTCCGAAGGATCGGGCGCTCCACCCCCGCGGGCAGCTCGTCGGTAAAATAGGCCTGCGCGGCACCGCAAAGCGTGCAATAGGGAATGCCCAAATCACGCCCACCTAACGTGTCATTGACCATTTCACGCACTTCCATGATGCGGCGGGGATAGGCGCGACTTTCACCATTAATGGTGATGCCAAATACCACCTCGTCATCGGGCAGCCATGTCGCCTCTGCCGCTGTGCTGACCTCCGGATTATCAGCTGCTGGGATGCAGTTGCACCGCTCATCCGTGGTATCATAAGCGCGGGCATCAATCAGCACCCCGCCCCAAGACACAAGCCGCCAATCAATATCGCCCTCAATAAAAATCCGATCCCAGCCGGGAATGATATTGGTGAAAATCGCGCGTTTGGTGGCCAGATAGTCCGGCGGTGCCGGAATATCCCAAGCAATCAGATGATTGGTAATCGCGTCCCACCCATCGCCAAAGGGGCGGTCGATACCCAGCAAATCAGATGCCGCGCGCACCAATTCGCCATTCACCTGCCGCCCGGTGACAAAGCGCATCAAATCGCTGATCAACCATGCAAGACGTGGATCGCCAGACAGGGCAATCGCCTCGATCGCTTTGGTCTGTTCGCGGCCCCAATTGTTTTCAACAACCGTGTCGACAAAGGTCGTCTGGACCAATGCCTTCACATCCTCTGACAGCGGACCCATGGGCACAGCAGGCGGCGTGCCGAATTCTTCGATCACATAATCTGCATATTCTGCATTCTGCGCCAAACCGGGCGCCGCACTCATCGACATAGCCGACAGCGCCGTTGCTGCCAGCAAGACTTGAAATTTTTTAAATTTAACACGCATTATGGACCCTTTTCACGATGGCAAAGCCGATTACCCTAGTTTTCAAAAACTATGCGCAGATCATATTTTTGGGGCCAATCACTTTTAATAAACTTTTTCCTACTCCCTGCTACATTGGGTTATTCTAATGAAGTCGGCAATAACGATATTGATTTTCAAGTTTAGTTGTGAAACGTTTATAGAGTATTATGACTCAGCGTTGTTTCGCGTTTTTTAAAGGATTTGATATGGCATTATTGAAAGATAAAGTATCTGCTCGCACTGTTTTAATTGTAATATTTGTCTATATTTTCGTGGCAGTTAGCTATGTGGGAATTGTTTATGAGGAATATTACTATTATCGCGATTTTAGCCAAAGAGAAATGTTACCATTTTTTCTTTTTCCGCTTCTTTGGATGATTGTTTGTTATTTTATTGCTCTTCGTGCTCTAAAACCTCCGAATTCTCATAGCATTTCATTTGATCGAATTGGCGCTTTTCAATCTTTTGGCGTTTCAAGTGGAACTTTTCAGCATGTTTTCTATCATTCGAAATCACTTGGAAAAAAGATCTTGGCCAAAACTTTCAAATCTTTGGAAGCAGCTGGGCTGGAACCTATTTCAAAAGAAGTATCAATTACAGACAGGGACAAAAATCTCGTTGTCAAAGATGTGCGAGAGTTTACGTTGATTCAATTCAAACAAACTAGACGGCTCTCCGACCCATCGCTAATCATAAGCTTTGAGAGTAAAGGAGCGATGCAATCCTTTCAATGGTGGCTGTTTGAGAGAGGCGTTCTAAGCGCCAACTTCAAGTTTCTGTTTGTCGCCTTCTCACCTATCACTATCTTTTTTTGGTTTTTCACTTGGCTCAGAGATAGAGAGAATTATTCCAATAAATTCCACAAAATTTATCCAAGTTCTTACGAAGTAATGGATTTGAATACACATTTACGATGGGTTCACGACAGGGTGTTTGATTCTTTGGTTTTAGAACTTGAAAATAATGGTGTCGACACCAGCGCATTACGAGAACAAAAAGCACAAGTGATGAATATAAATATCTCTGGAGGAAAAGTAGCTATGGGAAGTGTTGTCCAAGGTGCTATGAACCGTGTCATCGGAAAGTCACGCGGAGCAAGCTGATGTCAAAAAAAAAGTTAAATATAACCATCTCTTCCGGCAGCCCTTTAGTAGGCGGTATTGTTCAGGGCGATAAAGCAAAGTTAACAACAAAAGTCACCAATGAACCAGGTCCAACACAAGAAAATTGGCAAATTTTTTTGAGCCAGCTTAACAAGGCAGCCGAGGTGTCCCCAGAAGAAGTTGAAGAACTGCGAAAAAAAGTCGAAGAACTTTATAAAGAAAAACAAGAACCAAATTTCATAGAAAAAAGTGGTCAAGTATTAGAACTATTATTTAAAGCATATGGATGGGCAGTATCGCCGCTTCGAAATTTGTTTGATAGCTAGCGGAATATATATTTGGAGGGCGTTTTCTTCTCATTTTTCTTGTAACGCGCAATGTTCTAAACTTCGGGAAAAAATATCGGTTCAATGCCCACCGCCCATTTCGGATATTTCAACATCACCGATTGAAACCCATCCCAATCCACGAAATCCTCATACCACCCAATCAAATGCACCCAATCCTGTGCCTTAAACCAACCCAAATCCACATGCGCAAATTGGCGGACAAAAGGTGCGATGCCGAAATCGGCGGGTGTGCGGGTGTTCCCGAACAAAAATTTCTGATCGGCAAGGCGGTCGTCCAGCATCCTTAGAAACACAGACGCTTTTGTTCGCGCCTCCATACCATCGCCACCTTCATATCGGGTTGGGTATTTGTAGCGGTCTAACCACGGTTTGAAATCGCGATCCGATTGTTCGATCATGGCGCGCTGATCTGCAAGCAGAACGTCCAAGGCCCAATCCATCACCTCAAGGCTTTCCTCAATCACACGGCCATCAGGCAGCACCAAAACAGGCACCGTGCCTTTGGGCGAGGCTTCTAAAAATTCAGGGGCTTTGTCGCGCAGAACGATTTCGCGCAACTCGACCTGTTTGCCCGCATCCGCAATCGCCAAACGCGCCCGCATCGCATAGGGGCAGCGCCGAAAACTATAAAGGATGGGAAGGGTCATGCGGCGATCAGGTGATCGGCATTTGCATCGATAATCTTTGCCGTCAAAATCTGGCCTTTGGATTTGGGCGCTTGGAACTGGACGGGTGTGAATCCTTCGGTCCTTCCAAAAATATCGTTCTCCATCAATATGTTAGCATTCTGTCCAACCTTGGACAAAAGATGTCTTTGTACCGCTTGATCACCCTTTTCCCGCAACCGCCGCGCCCGATCTTTGATCACAGAACGGTCCAATTGCGGCATCCGCGCGGCTGGCGTGCCCGCGCGCGGGCTGAAGGGGAAGACATGCAGCCAGGTCAAATCGCAATCCTCGACCAGCCGCAAAGAATTTTCAAACATCTGATCCGTCTCGGTTGGAAAACCCGCGATAATATCCGCGCCAAACACCATCTCTGGCCGTGCTTGTTTAAGTGCTGCACAAAACTCAATCGCATCCTCACGACTATGCCGACGCTTCATCCGTTTGAGGATCATATTGTCGCCCGCCTGAAGGCTAAGATGCAGATGCGGCATGAAACGGGGATTGTGCGCCGCCGCCTCGATCAGTGCCTCATCGGCCTCGATCGAGTCAATCGAGCTGATCCGAAGGCGCGGCAAATCCGGCACAAGTTTTAAAATCCGTTGCACCAAATCCCCAAGCTTCGGGCTGGCGGGCAGGTCCGCGCCCCAGGAGGTCATATCGACACCC
>JBCCGP010000030.1:0-32871 GCA_039029215.1 Pseudomonadota bacterium | reverse complement strand
TCTGGATCTTCGCCTTGCAAAATCAAAAGTCGCATTGCCAACATGCCCGTGCGTCCGCACCCGCCACGGCAATGAATGAAGATCTTACCCTGATCGCGCAGCACCATTGTGAGCGTTTCAACAAGTGGGTTGATATCTGCATTGGCCGGCGTGAAATCGCGGACGGGGTGATGGTGCCAATACCGCGCGCTATCGCGGGCATAGGTTTCAAAATCTTCGACTTGCCATTCATGTGTTTCGGTCAAGGTGATCATATGATCCGCGCCATATGCGGCAAGTATTTCAAATTCCGCCGCTGAATTGGGCTGGGGGGCCATGCCGATAGTTCCACCGGTAAGTGTTTGAATTTCAACAATTTCAAACATTTTTTGGACGCTCTAGCGCAATCACGTTTTCCACGATCGCATATTCTTTGTATCCCAACCGCGACACAGGACGCCACGCGCCAGTGCGCACAAAATCACCATCGATAAATTCATCTTTGATATGGATGCCAATCACCTCTCCAATGATCCAATGGGCATTGCCGGGCGCAGGAAGATCAAGGATATCATAAAGTTTACATTCAAGATTGACCGGGCTGTCGGCCACCATTGGGGCGTTGATCATCGTGGCCTCAGATTTCGTCAATCCTGCTTTCTCAAACTCGTCGATGCCATGTTCAAAATGAAAAGAGGATGTGTTCATCGCGTTCATCAAATCGGCGGATACAATGTTAACAACAAATTCGCCCGTTTCGCGAATATTTGTAACACTGTCCTTGGGTTCATCGATCCCAAGTTTCGCAGGACCTGAATTAAAACCCAGCATGGGCGGCATGTCGGACATTGCGTTAAAGAAGGAATAGGGCCCAAGATTATCGCCGTTCCCACCACGGGTAGAGACCCAGGCAATAGGGCGGGGCGCAACAATGGCTTTGTAAGGATTGTATTTCAGGCCGTGATTGTCTTTGGCAGGCTCGTAAAACATCTATCTACATTCTCTTTGTTTGCTCGTACCCTAGGCCCGTGATAGGGAATTCGCCAGAGGAATTGCGGTTCATAGACTTTAAAAGCGACCCCAAAAAAACCGCATAGGAATGCAGGCAAAGTGATAGAGATTAAGCCAGAAGCACAAGAGGATTGGTGGGAGGTTGAAAACCTTTTCGATCTGTCCTTTGCGCCGGGTCGCACAGGCCTAAGTTCCTATCGTTTGCGCGAGGGCAATGATCCCGTGGAAACGCTGTGCTTTGTTGCGCGCGATACAACGCAAGCGTTGGTCGGTGCGGTGCGTGTTTATCCAATTATCATCGGTGAAAACGCCGATGACGCCTTGTTGCTTGGGCCAATTGCGGTTCACCCAACGGTTCAAGGCGAAGGTGTTGGCGGGGATTTGATGCAAAAATGCCTCTCTTGCGCCCGCGAAATGGGGTGGCGCCGCGTGATTTTGGTGGGCGACGCCCCCTATTATTCGCGATTTGGATTTACAAAGGCGCAAAATCTTGTGTTTCCACCGCCGATTAATGAAGATCGGTTGCTCTGTCTGGCACTAGAAGAGCATGCGTTTGAGGGCGTCAAAGGCGACATAAAATCGCCATGATTTGACAAAATACTTGTGAACATCTGGGTGATTTTTTGGTTTTGATTCAAATGCTTCTATGTTAGCAACGAAGCGGACCGAATAGGGAAAGCATTTTGCACCGAGGGCAGCGAGAGGTGAGAGTATGCCATTAAGACTGTTACTGATGATTTTGGGATATGTCGGCGTTTGTGTCGCGGTGTTTACATTATGGCCGAACACCAACGAAGATGTCGTTGTTGCCACTCAAAAAACGCTTCAAGAAAATGAAGAGGCAAAAGCCGCAGAAGCTGCTGCTGCTGCAAACACGCAAACAGCCTCGACCACCGAGAATGTAACAACGGGAACCGTCACCGGTGATGGCGTTGCAGCACCGAAGGACGATATGACGTTGCTTGAGGGCGATGCACCTGTTGATGATGGTGATTTGGCACAGCTTGTTGCGACCGCTGATCGACTGTCGCTTCTAGAAGTTTGGACGAAAATCGAAGATTGTCGTCTTGAAAATTGTCGTTCGATGAATTTGAGCCAAGTCAATTTATCCTTCGTTCCTGAAGAAATTCGCGATCTAAAGCGCCTAAACACTTTGATCGTGGGGGATCAGATCCAAAATATCTCTGCGCTGTCCGATATGCGCAATATTCGCCTCTTTTCGATGAATGGTGCGGATATTTCATCTGTGAAACCGCTTGAGTCTTTAACTGGGCTGCGTTTCTTGGAAATGGCAAATGCGCCAGTGCAAGATTTATCGCCGCTATGGAACCTTGGTGGCTTGGAGCATATCGATATTGCAGGCACGCAAGTTGCCTCGCTTGATCCGTTAAAGGACCTTCACGCGTTAAAATATATCAATGCACGCGATTCAGAATTGTTGGACCTTGCGGGTATCGAGAACCTGTTTGAGCTAGAGGAACTTCTTTTGTCGGACACGCCTGTTCTTGATCTATCTCAGTTGAACAATATTGATGCTTTGCGCCGCTTAGAGGTTGCGCGCACAGGTCTTCAAGCACTGCCAGATTTGGCGGCACATCAAGATCTGGAGTTGCTCGATATTGCGGATACAGCGGTGTCTGATTTGACGCCGATCAGTCAAAATACGAATTTACAAGTGTTGAACCTTTCTGGCAGCGCAGTGACAGACTTATCCAAAATATCTGGTTTGGCAAATCTGCGCGAGTTGGATTTGACCAATACGCAGCTGAGCTCGTTGGATGTTTTGAACGACTTACCTTTGCTGGAAACTGTGTTCCTGTCTGCCGTTCCGCCGAATTCTATTGGTGTGCTAAGCGCCTTGCGTGAACGTGGTGTTGCGATTGAACAGCAACGTACCGAAGATCGCGGAAACGTGGCTGTGGTGCCGGATGAAGATATCGAAACCATTCGTTTCTTAACCGGCAATGCCTATCCGCCATATGTGGGCGATGATTTGCCCGATGGTGGATTTTCGACGGAGTTGATTACCCAGGCAATGGCAGTAACAGAAGGTGATCCATTTGCCTTTGAAGTTGTCCCAGATTGGGGCGCGCATTTGTCGCCGCTTCTGTCTGGTGGTAGTTTTGACTTGGGTTTCCCGTGGTTTAAGCCAGATTGTTCAAGACGTGATCTTTTGGGCGATGCTTCAAAATGGCGTTGTGACAATCTGCGGTTCTCCAAACCGTTGCATGATATCGTTGTGACGGCTTATGCAATGAACAATAATGCGGTCAGTATCAGCACGCCGGAAGATGCACTTGGCAAACGGATTTGCCGCCCAACCGGCTATTATACGCATGATCTAGAGGCGATGGGCTTGGTCGAAGATGCGATCACGCGCATTGCGCCTGACACACCAACGGAATGTTTTGAACAAATGCGCGCTGGTCGCGTTGACATTGTTGTTCTTGCTGCAGATGTGTCAGAGGCAGCGATTGAAGAACTTGGTATGCAGAACCAAGTGACCGAGATTGTTGGACTGTCGTCGGTGCAAACCCTGCACGCAATTGGCATGAAGACAGATCAGCGCACGCGTGTTCTTCTGCGTCGTTTGGATATCGGACTTGAAGCGCTTAAAGGCAATGGTGAGTTTGATAACCTGATGGCAAAGCACCTGAAATAAACCGCCTTACATAGGTATTCCTACAGCCCGCTTTGCGGGCTGTTTTGGTTTAGAGTGTCAGATAAACGATTGCGAATATGATCGCCGCCGATATAGCCACCGCCACCCAAAGGGTACGCTCTAGAATAAAAAACGTGCGTTCTGATTTCGTTAGAAATGACGTCACCCAAATTGAAAAATAGCCCATTGAGGCAAGGGCCATTATCGAAATGGGGGCATAGGCGAAGGCGCGTTGGCTGGCCGTTTCGCGAAGTGAATCCAGCCCGATACCCGCTTGATTGACAGGAAACAGACGTATCAAAACCGCCACGATGCCGGTTGCAAAAATCAGGCCAAGGGCAAGTATAAGATAGCGTGCGCGCATATCTAGCCTGTTTTACCGACCATGGCTGCGATCATAGCCATTTTTAGGTGCTGGCGTCCATTGAGCGAGCAATGCTTGATCAGGTTCCAATACATCAATTTGCAACGGGTAGCATTGCGCCTGATCGCTCGAATGGGTGTCCCCACAATCGCCGCCAGGACAGGCGGATAGGCCGACCAGAAGGTCCATCTCAGCAAAGAAGGTGATATAATCCCCCTGCCGTGCGGGCGACGCTTTCATGAAATATTGATGTGTGTCCGCGCTAAAGCCTGTGCACATAAAGACATTCATAACATCATGCACCAAAAGCTCTGCCTCTTGCACGGGCATATCCGTGAAATCCGCCAAGGCGCGTGACAGGTTTGAATGACAACAATTGTGATATTGATCCCCCGACAACCAATAATGCGTGTAAGGATCACACCGGGTTCCGATGACATCATGCACGCCGCCGCCAAATGCGTCATAGCCATACCAACTTAGGGTATCTTCGACCACAGTTGCCATCATCGACATATAAGGAATTGTCGACCAAAGCCTATCCCCAATATCAACATGTGTGCCGTGCAGCGCCCGGGTTTTGCCCGAGAAAAAACGTTCTTGCAGGTTGTGGGGGTTCCAAAGGTTCATATCACCTACCTGCGACCCCTCGGGACAAGAAATGCGCCAAAGTTGGCCCGCATTGACCTGCGCTATCCCGCCGTCTCTGGGTGGGACGACGACGGTGTCTGTGACCGTGGCCGATTTCGCAAGATCTTGGTAAAATGCGATGTCAATCTGCGGAAGTGTTTCTGGCGGGTAGCAAATTACTGGCGCAATCTCGCGCCGCTCATTTGCGTCTATTGGTGCGTGTTTTGTCATATCGTATTGATACAATCACAGATGGTTTTAACTGTCTCTAGAAATTTTAATAAATCTCTGATCGCCGGAGCTATCGACTGCACTTCATCAGATGGATTTAAAACTTGCCGCTATTTGCATGCACTTCGGGCACGGGTTCAACATTGTCCCAGTGTTCAGAAATTCGTCCATTTTCGACGCGGAAAATATCCACTTGGGCATATTCTTGCGTATCTTCCCATGTCGCACGGCTAAGAGTGGCAACAAAATTGCCTTGCCCAACACAAAGAACGATCTCTTCATAGTTCAGTGGACGATTGGGTGCAGAGGCAAGCTTGATGAAATGGTCAGCACCATCTGCAACTTCTGGATTATGTTGAATATATTCTTCACCAAGATAGTCAACGATTTTAGTTGGGTCACCATCGCGCATCAGCGCGTCCTTGATCAGATTACGCACCAGCGTTTTATTCGCCTCTGTTTTATCCAAATCGGTAATTTCGGTGGCGCCATCTATATTTGAACGCCCAGAGGGACTAGCCGCGTTGAAGGGCGCGATTACATCCCAATGTTCGATGATTTTGTCATTTTCATCGGTGTCAAAGAAATCTGTCGTGACCCATTCTGCATCGCCAACATTTTGATAAGCATGGACAAACACATATTGCCCATCCTCCCAACCGCGAATGATTTGGATATCTCGCTTTGGATTGCGTTTCACAAAATCCGAAAAAAATTCGATAAACCCGTCTTTCCCGTCCTTAACCCCGGTAGAGTGTTGGGTATAGCGCGCGCCGGTATAGGCGTTGACTGCGCGCTCACAATCGCCATCGCGGATCCCCTCAAGGTAGAGCGCTTTGGCATTTTTGAGTTTTTGCGACATCGCTTTGGCTTTCCTTTGCGGCGTTGTTTGCTAAGTTTAGTCCGATTTTCGTGTTTTAAGCCACTCCATAAGCTCCGCGCGCACAGATTGCGCACCGGATTTTCGGGCGGTATTTATGACCTCTCTGGCCTCATTTAAGTCTGCATTGAGCAACATGTTTTTTACTGGACCGATCGAGGCAGGGCGCATCGATAGTTCACGCAGGCCCATTGCAGTAAAACAAAGCGCCTCTATGGGACGGCCCGCATCCTCGCCGCAGAAGCTCAGTGGTGTGCCCACAGCATGACAGCGGTTTGCGATCATCTCGATCAGGCTTAGAAATGAGACGTTCAGCGTATCGTAACGTGCCCGCACGCGTTCGTTTTCGCGGTCTGCGGCGTAGAAAAACTGTTTCAAATCATTTCCGCCGATCGAGATAAAATCCGTGGTTTCAAAAAACTGATCGGGCGCAAAAGCAAGCGAGGGGGTTTCCAACATTGCACCAATTTTGATGTCAGACGGTAATTTATGCCCCAGCTTTTCTTCGCCTTCCAAAACACGGTGGACCACATCGCGCGCTTCGGTGAATTCATGGAATTGCGCGACAAATGGGAACATAACTTTTAAAGGGCGCCCATTGGCAGCCCTGATCAGTGCTTGCAACTGCATCTTCATAATGCCTTGCTTCTCTAGCCCCAATCGAATTGCGCGCCAGCCCATGGCTGGGTTCGGCTCATCCATAGGGTTCATGTAAGAGGCAACCTTGTCGGACCCGATATCCAGCGTGCGGAACGTAACAGGCAAATCACCTGCGCTGTCCATAACGCGGCCATAAATTTCAACCAGCTCGTTTCGTTTGGGAACCGCATTGCGCATTAGGAATTGCAGCTCGGTACGGAACAGGCCCACGCCCTCTGCGCCAGAGCTTTCAAGACTTGGCAGATCAACCAACAGCCCCGCATTCATTTGCAGTTTGATCGTGATCCCATCTAAGGTCTTGGCAGCTTTATCACGAATCGTCGCGTATTTTTCTTGCGCTTTGGTCAGCATCAAAAGTTTGTCGCGGAAGGCCTTTTTGATGTCATCAGCGGGGCGTAAGTGCACCGTACCTGTATCGCCGTCGACAAGAATTGAATCGCCGTTCAACGCTTCTCGCGTGATCGGGGCTGCGTGAATGACCATTGGAATAGCCCAAGCACGTGCAATGATCGCAGCATGCGATCCGACCGATCCCTCTTCTAATACGACAGCTTTAAGCTTCTTGCCATATTCCAACAGTTCTGCTGGACCGATATTTTCGGCAACCAATACAGCATTATTTGGGATTTGGTCAGTTGGTTGCCGCCCTTGCCCCGTCAGAAGGCGCAGCAATCGATTGGATAGGTCTGCTAGATCATGCAGCCGTTCCTTAAGATAGGGATCGGGCACACGTTCCATCCGCGCGCGCGTGGTGGATTGTTCTTTTTCGACCGCCAGTTCGGCGGTTAGACCGCTGTCGATCGAGGCTTCCAGACGTGATACCCAGCCTTTTGAGTGGGCAAACATCCGGTAAGTTTCAAGAACCTCATCCTGCTCGCCGCCTGTGCGCCGATTGGCGTTGAGCAGATAGTCGACAGACCCGCGCAGTTTATCAATAGCCTCGTGAAGACGCTGTTTTTCGATCTCCGGATCTTCAGCGACCAAGTTTGATATTACAATTTTTGGATCATGCAGAACGACCACGCCTTCGGCGGATCCCTCTTGGGCCGTCAATCCTTTGATTAAGTGCGGACGTTGGTGCGGGGCGGCAAGTGCTTCGCCTTCATCGACGAAAGCACCCAGCTCTTTCATTTCGGCAATCACCATCGCCACAACTTCAAGTGCGCCGACCTCTCCTTCTTCATAAACACGCGCGTCTTTGTTTTGAACAACCAAAACACCCAAAACCTCGCCCAAACGCTGGATTGGCACAGCAAGCATAGAGTTATAAAGCTCTTCGCCCGTTTCCGGCATATAGCGGAAACCCTTGGTGCCGGGCGCGTCCGAGACATTTATATTTTTTGCATCCTTGGCGACGCGGCCAACCAAGCCTTCACCGACCCTTAGGCGCGTTTGGTGCACGGCTTCTTTTTTCAAACCTTCTGTTGCGCAAAGTTCCAGCGTTTGACGATCACGACGCAGATAAATCGAACAGACTTCGGTTTCCATCGCGTCAGAAACCAGATCAACAATTTGATCAAGGCGCGCTTGGCCACCTTTGTCATCGGCCATGGTTTCGCGCAAACGGCGCAGCAGGTCGCGTGGATTGGTTTTTATGCCCATGGGCGCTCTTTACACTGTTTCAGACCGCCTATGGAAGCGCACAGTTTTCATGAAGATCATGTGCGTGGTTCAGGCCCAAGAAACGCCTGAAATTTAGGCAGTTTCAAGCTCAAACGCGTCATGCAATGCGCGCACAGCCAATTCCATATAATCGCGCTCGATTAGGACCGAGACTTTAATTTCTGAGGTTGTAATCACGCGGATATTCACGCCTTTATCGGCGAGGATTTGGAACATTTTGGCCGCGACACCGGCATGGCTGCGCATGCCATTCCCGACGATAGAGATTTTTGCAACATCATCATCGGTCTTGAGCGATTTATAACGGATGATGTCGTCTTTCTTCGCCGCCGCCAGCGCTTTTCCCGCCCGTCCAATCTGATCAACAGGACAAGAGAATGTCATATCCGTGCGACCCCCTTCGGAGATATTTTGCACGATCATATCCACATTCACGCCTGCATCCGCCAAAGGCCCAAAAATCGCTGCGGCCACGCCAGGCTGGTCAGCGACCGAGACAAGTGTGATTTGCGCCTCGTCCCGGCTATAGGCCACACCTTTTACAACACGAATATTTTCCATGATATCTTTCTCCCGACACACGAAGGTGCCTTGTTTGTCTGATATATCATCCTCAAAACTTGAAAGCACGCGCAACGGCACTTGATAAGACCGCGCCAGTTCGACAGATCGAGTTTGCAAGACCTTCGCGCCCAAAGAGGCGAGTTCCAGCATTTCTTCGTAAGAGATCTTATTGAGCTTACGGGCTTCGGGCACGATGCGTGGGTCGGTGGTATAGATGCCATCCACATCGGTATAGATATCGCACCGCACGGCCTTGATCGCTGCTGCAAAAGCCACGGCCGTTGTATCCGATCCACCACGACCCAATGTTGCGATGCGTCCATCTTCCATCACCCCTTGGAAGCCGGCGATGACACAGACCTTGTTGCCTGCCTTGAAGGCCGCGTCCAGATTATCTGTTGGGATCTCATCAATCCGCGCGCTTTCATGGTGTCCCGTGCATTTTACAGGCACTTGCCACCCTTGAAACGATCGTGCCTTCACGCCCATAACTTGTAGACGCAACGCCATCAGACCAGATGTGACATTCTCGCCCGAGGACACAACCGCATCATATTCGGCTAGATCGAAATCAGGATCCGAGGTTTTGACCCAACCCACAAGCTCGTTTGTCTTGCCCGACATCGCAGAGACGATCACAATCACCTCGTGACCATTCTCGACCTCTTGGCGCACTTTATCGGCAGCAACCGCGATCCGGTCGAGATCCGCCACCGAGGTGCCGCCGAATTTCATGACAATGCGAGACATGTGGTTTTTGTACCCGTGAAATTTCGCTGCTACCTATCGGCTGGATCGGACAAGGGCAAGGGTGGTTGTTCGGGTGCAAAGTTTCCAAATTTGGGCCCGAGATTCGTCGGTCGCCACAGCCTAATCCTATTGAGATAGATAGGTTTCATACTTTGCCGGCTTTGATTTAACGGACAAATCCCCCCTCAAAATCCGCTTTTGCGCAAAGACCGATTTGTTTAGCATGTCTCCAAAATAACGGGATTAAAGATCATGGATTTAGGCATCACAGGAAAACGCGCGGTTGTATGTGCATCTTCAAAAGGGCTCGGCTTTGGGTGCGCCAAAGCGCTGGCGGAGGCGGGCGTTGATTTGGTGATCAACGGGCGTTCGGCGGAAAGCTTGGACGCAGCGGAAGCCGCGCTCAAATCAACGGGCGTTTCGATCACCAAAATTGTCGCTGATGTCACAACTGAAGAGGGGCGTGCAAAATTGCTCGATGCCGCGGGTGATGTTGATATTCTGGTTAACAATGCAGGCGGACCGCCGCCCGGCATGTGGCAGGATTGGGAGCGTGCGGATTTTATCAAAGCACTCGACGCCAATATGCTGGCCCCGATAGCGATGATAAAGGCCTGTGTGCCCGGTATGATGGCGCGCGGCTGGGGCCGGGTGGTCAATATCACCTCGCAATCCGTCAAGGCGCCGATTGCGGTTCTGGGCCTGTCAAATTCGGCGCGCGCTGGCTTGACTGGCTATGTGGCGGGCACCAGCCGCCAAGTGGCCGGCAACGGTGTGACCATCAACAACCTTTTGCCGGGTATTCACGCAACCGATCGGGCTGATGCGCTCGATGGCGCGGTGGTTGATGCGCAAGGGATCACGCTGGACGAAGCGCGCAAGCAGCGCTTCGCGACCATCCCGGCGGGGCGTTATGGCACGGCACAGGAGTTTGGCGCGACCTGCGCGTTCCTATGTTCACAACACGCCGGGTTTATCGTGGGTCAGAACATTCTGCTGGATGGCGGCGGTGTAAACGCAACACTCTGATGGCAGAAAAATTCAGCCTCAAGGACCATCTGTTTAACGCAGATACGATTGCGCAATTGGCTGCGGAATATGCGCGGGTTGATGGGTTTGATCCCGCGCGCTTCCAAGCCGAGACACTTGCGGGGTTTGCGGATCGCGAATTGATGCAGCGGCTTGAGTGGATTGCCGATTGTGCAGAGACCCAATTGGCGCCCGATTTTCCAACGATGGCCCAACAATTACGCCGTGCCATGCCCGCCAAGCTTGATCCAACCAAAACCGATGATGATTTTGGCCAGTTCATTCATGCGGTGCCCGGCATTTTGGCGGTGCGCCATGGGTTAGAGGACCATCGCGATATCGCGCTTGATCTGATCGAGGAGGCAACGCAATGCTTTTCGATGGAATTTTATATTCGTCCGTTCCTAAACCGCTGGTCCGACGCGACGCTACAGCGGTTAAAGACATGGGCGACCCATCCCAACTATCATGTCCGCAGGTTGGTGTCAGAAGGCACGCGCCCGCGCTTGCCATGGGCTGCAAATATTTTGTTGCATTACAAAGATGCGATCCCACTGCTTGATCAGCTTCATGCAGATCCAACGCGCTATGTCACGCGCTCCGTCGCGAACCATTTAAACGACATTACAAAAAAAGACGCAGATGCCGTACTGGCCCTTCTACAACACTGGAAATCCGAAAAACGCCAAGACGCCAAAGAGCTGACATGGATGACCAAACACGCCCTGCGCAGCTTGATCAAACAAGGCCATGCGGGTGCGATGAAGATTTTGGGGTATCATCCAGATGCAAAGATTTCGGTTGAAAAGTTCGTCTGCTCGAAATCAGTAAAACGGGGCGCTGCGGCGGATATCACGCTCTCTTTGTCTGCGACTAAGGCAACGCCCGTGCTGATCGACTATGTCATCCATTTTGTCAAAGCGAATGGCAGCACAGCACCCAAAGTGTTCAAATGGAAGCAAACAATCCTTCAGCCTTACGCGCCCCTTGACCTGACCAAATCCCATCGGTTCAAGGCCGATGCAACGACCTTCACACTCCATCCCGGGCGGCACGCATCGAGTTGCAAGTGAACGGACGGGTCTATGCGGGGCAAGGCTTTACGTTAGAATAGCACATCCGCGCGATTGCAAACGCTTGGCAAAGGCCGGTTCGCTTGCTAAACGCGCCTGCGATCCGAGTAATTTGGTCAAGAAATAAACAGGCAGCGCGTGGACGATACTTCAAACAGCCCCTTGGAATTGAAACATGTTTCGCACGCTTTTGCGGGTCGTCAGGTCGTCGATGATCTGTCCTTTGCGTTGCAACCTGGCGAGGTGATGTGTTTGCTGGGCCCCTCTGGTTGTGGGAAATCCACAACCTTGCGCATCGCCGCGGGCATTGAACATCAGATGAAAGGCGAGGTGTGGTCAAACGGGCAATGCATGTCCAATAGCCGCGAACACCACATCCCGCCGGAGGCTCGAGGCATCGGTTTGGTCTTTCAAGATTTCGCGTTGTTCCCGCATTTTAATGTGCGGCGGAATATTGGCTTTGGCTTAAAGGGAAACGGAGCCGAAAACCAAAAGCGGATTGACGATCTTTTGGAGCGTGTGAATCTTGTCGGTTTTGGCGGCGCGTATCCCCACGAACTGTCTGGCGGTGAACAGCAGCGTGTCGCCCTTGCCCGCGCAATTGCGCCTTCCCCAAAAGTGCTGTTGATGGATGAACCCTTTTCTGGACTGGACAATCGATTACGCGATTCTGTGCGGGACAATACGCTGGATCTTTTGGCAGAGCAGGGCAGCGCTGTCCTGCTTGTTACGCACGACCCTCAAGAAGCGATGCGTATGGCCAATCGCATTGCTTTGATGCGTGCGGGTAAAATTATTCAAATCGGTGCGCCTTATAATATTTATAATGCACCAATTGATTTGCACGGCGCAGAATTTTTTTCTGACCTCAATATAATAAATGGGCGCGTTGATGGCGCATTAACAGACACACCTTTTGGACAATTTTTGACACCCGGCATCGACACTGGACAAGAGGTCGATATTGTCATCCGCCCGCAGCATTTGAAAATCGATTTTGATCGCGGGGGGCGCGGGCCAAACCCGACGCCTGAGGAGGGCACACCCGCCCGCGGCGTGGTTAAGCGTGCGCGTTTTATGGGCGAGAACTCCCTTGTAGAGTTTCAGATGGATTATCAGGATATCACGCTTAAGGCGGTCGTCCCCGGCGTGTTTATGCCAACACACGGTACGGTTTTGTGGTTATCTGTCCGGCGCGACAGATGCCTTATTTTCGCCAAATAATACAAATTTTCGGCATTTTTGACGCTGTGGTCCCGGTCGCCTTTAGGCCAAAATCCATACAAAAGTTTAATAAAACCAAGATATCGTAGCGTCTTTTAATTAAAAGTTGAACATTTTGGCAAAAATGGCAGAATTAAGACAGTGGGTGAGCAAATTTAAGTGATTCCTTGTTAGATGGGACAATTAAAATGTACGATACCACTGAAGCGGCAATTTCTGCCGAACACCGCAAAAAGCCTTTTCATCACGAAAATCTGTGCGCGATTGATGATATCAATCGGTCACTTCACAGTGAAAAACCGTTTTTCAAGCTTCTGGAAAAAATGCGCGCCAAGTTTGAGTTGGAATCGCGCGTAAATGCACGCGCGCGCTATTATGGGCTGGTTTATGATCTTGATGGAAATACCAGTCGGCTTGATAGTCCTCGTTTTGTTAAAACGGAATTCTGATCACGCTTAGGTCAGCGTACAGGTATAACTGTTTGAACTTTCCCCAGAATTGCTTAAGTGTACTGAGGGAACATGAAACTTATGCCCACATGTGGGTTGATTCTGGAGTGACCTATGACCTTGACCCCGCTTTTTATCCAAAACATCGGACTTCCCGGTATACTGTTGATCGCAGTTGTTGTGCTTGTTCTGTTTGGACGTGGTAAAATTTCGAACATGATGGGCGAAGTTGGCAAAGGCATAACAGCTTTCCGCAAAGGTATGGATGACGGCAAGAACGAAGCAGCCCAAATCGAAGAAGCTGCGGAACAGGCCAAAGACGTCACGCCGAAATCAAAATCCAAAAAGTCGTAATCGCGTAAGTCGCGCGTTTTCTTGAATGTTTGATATTGGTTGGTCCGAACTTCTGGTCATCGCAATTGTCGCTTTGATAGTTGTGGGCCCAAAAGACTTGCCGATTATGTTTCGGCGTGCGGGGCAATTTGTCGGCCGCATGCGCGCAATGGCGTCCGAATTTACCCGCGCGATGGACGAGGCCGCAGATGCAACCGGTGTTAACGAGATCAAAACTTCGCTGAAAGAGGCAACCAGTCTGGAAGGCACAGGGCTGGAAGATATGACCGACACGATGCGCGATTATGGCGATCAGTTTCGCGATCTGAACCCGGTGACTAAGGTCAAAAAAGAAATCATGGGTGATGAGGCGGAAAAGAAACCCGCAAAGAAAACCACCGCCAAGAAGACAGCCGCAAAAAAAACCGCGACCAAGAAAACATCTGCGAAGAAGAAGACCTAGACCATGCGCAGCGACGAGGAAGAAGCCGAGATCGAAGAAAGTGCAGCACCGTTGATCGAACATCTTGCGGAATTGCGCACACGATTAATCCGGTCCGTGATCGCATTTGTTATTGCGATGCTGGTCTGTTTTTATTTCGCCCAAGGCATACTAGATTTTCTGGTCCAACCGATTGCCGATATCTTGCGCGAACGCGGCGAAGATCCGCGTCTGATATTCACCGCGCCCCAAGAACAGTTCTTTGTCCTGTTTCGTATCTCGGTTGTGTTTGGACTTGGTTTGAGTTTTCCAATCATCGCCCATCAAATGTGGCGCTTTGTGGCGCCGGGGCTGTATTCTAACGAGAAGCAAGCCTTTCTTCCTTTTATCATCGCCTCGCCTTTGCTGTTTATCGCGGGGGGAAGTTTCGCGCATTATGTAGTGACCCCATTGGCCATGCGGTTCTTTATCGGCTTTGGTGATGTACTGCCAGCAATCACCGATATCCTTGCGCGATCTGACGATGTGACGACTAAAGAGGTCTCGACCTTCTTCTTAGGCTCAGTCCGCGAGAGTCTGGGCATTTCACTGAAATTCATTTTTGCCTTCGGGCTGTGCTTTCAATTGCCCGTTTTGCTGACGCTTCTGGGTATGGCGGGTATTATTACCGCCGAGTCGTTGCGCAATATGCGCAAATACGCGGTTGTTGGTATTTTGGTTCTGGCCGCTGTCGTCACCCCCCCCGATGTCATCACGCAAGTGATCCTCTTTAGCGTGGTCTATATGCTCTATGAAATCTCGATCTGGCTTGTCGCCGCGGTCGAGAAAAAGCGCGAGGATCGCATGCGCGAGGACGGCATTTATGACGACGAGTTGGAGGAGGAAGGGTGAGCGACACCGATGCTGCGCTTGCCCGTATTGCAGATGCGCTAGAGCGTTTGGCACCCGCCCCCTTGGACGCGCCTGACTTTTCCAAAGCAGACGCGTTTCAATGGCAGCCCAACCCCCAAGTTTTGTTGCCGGTTCAAAATGTCGCGCGACTGCCGATTGAATTGCTACTAGGGGTCGAGCGGTCGAAAAAAATATTGCTGAACAACACAACCCAATTTGCAAGAGGGCTGCCTGCAAATAACGCACTGCTGTGGGGTGCTCGGGGCATGGGGAAGTCCTCGCTGGTCAAGGCTGTGCATGGCGCCGTATCTGGTACCATATTGATCGAAATCGCCCGCGAAGATTTGGACAGCTTGACCGCATTGTTGCGCCTTTTGGTGGGTCGCAAAGAACGATTTTTGCTGTTTTGCGATGATCTTAGTTTTGACACGGATGACACAGGCTATAAGTCGCTCAAAGCGGTTTTGGATGGCGGTGTGTCAGGTCGCCCCGAAAATGTTCTGTTCTATGCCACATCAAACCGCCGCCATTTAATGCCGCGCGACATGATAGAGAACGAGCGAGGATCAGCGATTAATCCCAGCGAGGCAACCGAAGAAAAGGTGTCACTTTCGGATCGTTTCGGTTTGTGGTTGGGCTTTCATGGCTGTGATCAAGACACATATTTGCAGATCATTCATGGATATTGCGCTCATTTCGGGGTCAAGATGTCCGCAGAAGACTTGCGTGCCGAGGCGATAGAATGGCAGGCAACACGGGGCGCCAGATCGGGGCGCGTCGCTTGGCAATATTTCACCGATCTTGCTGGGCGAAAAGGGTGTAAAATCATATAACTTTGGTATAAACTGTGGTTTTATAACTTTGGTTTATGTAAAAAAGCGATTAACCATGCTATCTGATCTTCATAGCTTACTCGTTTTACCGAGAATCTTTCCGGTCGTTCACCCTGCCGGACAGGCATGCAAGCAAGGCCCCCTCTTGCAGATGTATGCAAAGCTTCCTATCGGGGCTCGTTGGAATTTATCCAATGGGCCCCTTTTTTTTATGGGTTTCGCAAGCACGTCTGGAATTTGCTATGAACAGTGAGTTTTTAAAAAACGTCCCCTTTCTCGCAAGTTCGGTTATTGTCCAAATTTTTTGTTCGATGTTCTTTCTTGTGAATTTCGTAATTTCAATTTCGGGCGCTGGACCGTCCCAGATTGAATGGCGCGAGATGTCGGGATTGGAAATTTCCGCAGGTATCGGTTTGTTTATTGGGTCAGTGGCCAGTCTGCGCCTGATGTATCTTGCGCTAAAGGCAAACATGGAATCAGAACAAGTGGTCAAAAAGACCCAAGGTGAATTCGAAGATGTGGTGATCGAACGGCTCAACAGTTGGAATTTGACCAAAGCAGAAAGAGAGGTCGCTTGGTTCACGATCAAGGGCCTTGATATCAAACATATCGCAGAGCTACGCGGCGCGTCGGTTGGGACGGTGAAGGTCCAATTGGTGTCCATCTATCGCAAATCGGGAACGGATAATCGCGCACAATTTATCGCCAGCCTGATTGACGATCTGTTGGTGGATCGCCCGCTTTTATCTGTACCTGATTAGGCCGTTTTCACGTCCAAGACCGCTTTGCGCAATTGCCCCAACCGCAACCGCTTCAAAAGCGCGGGCAAGGCAATCTGTTGGCCCGCACGTTTTTCGGCATCCATTCGGGCTTGTTCTAGTATGTTTTTGCCCACCGCTGTATTGGCTAAAAATGCGTCTTTCAGAAACCGATCCGGATGAAATCGCAACAAATCATAGCGCCTCAACGTTTTGGTCGGAAAATCCGAATTATTGGCTGTTAAAACGGCCGATGCTCCACATACGACAGCCGCTTCGACGACATGATGATCATCCACATCAGGCAGCAGAAGATCATCCAATGGTGGGACGTCCCTCACCCATCCGGACGCCCAAGCATTTTTAAAGAGCGCGATTTCGATGGATGCCTCGGCCGAGGTTTCATTGCGCATCGCAGCCCGATGCCATTCTTCGATCACGCGATCCGACCAAAGCGGCATAAAGTATCCCGTCTGTGCAAAACCCAACAAGATGCCCCGCAAGATCGAGGGATAAAGCACATTGGTGTCCAAAAAAACGCGCATCACCCAAGGCGTAAAAAAAGCGATTTCAAATACCCGCTTTCAGACAAGGCAGGGTGCATCGGGTGATCCGCGCCTGCGCCCCCTGTATGCAAGATTTGCCCGCGCCGTCCGGCCTTCCCGATCCCGGTTAAACAAGCGGTGCGAAATTTCTCGACTGTCGCGGCATGCGAACAAGAGCACAGTGCAAGATAGCCGCCGGTTGTGACCAAATCTGCGGCCAATTTTGCGGCGCGGGTATAGGCGCGCAGCCCTGCGTCTAACGCCTGCTTGTTTGGGGCAAAGGCGGGCGGATCACAAACAACCAGATCAAAGCGTTTCGCGTCCTCGCTAAGCTTTGTCATCACATCAAATGCATCGCCACGCAATGTGTTCAGCGCCCCTGTAAACCGGTTTTCTGGACCTGCACGCGCGATCAAATCCAGCGCTGCTGCGGAACTGTCCACAAAGGTTACGGCACTTGCACCTTGCGCGGCGGCGGCCAAACCAAACCCGCCGACATGGCTGAAAACATCTAAAACCGACCCGCCTTTGGCCAATCGCGCGGCAAAGGCATGGTTGTCACGCTGGTCATAAAACAGCCCTGTTTTCTGCCCCTCAATCAAATCCGCCAAATATGTAGCGCCATTCATCTGCACCGGGATCGGGGCAGTGATCTCGCCTAAAACGACCATGCTGTTGTCGTCCAACCCCTCCAGCGCGCGGCCCCGACTGGCGGCGTTTTTATAGATTGCCGTGGGATTGAAACAGGTGATCAACGCCTCTTTCAGCGCGTCAAAATGTATCTCTGCCCAAGCCGCATTGGGTTGAACCGAAAAGACATCGCCAAAGCGGTCGATAATCACACCGGGCAACCCATCTGCTTCCGCATGGATCAAACGGTAAAAGGGGGCCTGATAAAGACGATCGCGCAATGCGGCGGCATGCGTCAGCTTTTCGGCAAACCATGCGGCATCTATAGATTTGTGAATATCCGTATCTAAAACCCGCGCGGTAATCTTTGATTGTGGGTTAAAAGCTGCAAGGCAAATCTCTTGCCCCTGTGCATCGCATAAAACACCTATTGTTCCGGGCGCGATTTTCTTTGCTCGACGATCCAAAACCAACTCATCGGCATAGGCCCATGGAAAACCACGTTGCAGCCGTTGCGGGGATTTGTTGGGACGAAATTTAAGACGCGGCATGTCTGACATGTGCCCCTCTTACCCAGCAGCTGGACAAAAGAAAAGCGCCGCTCCCAAGGGGCAGGGACCGGCGCTTTGACCCACAGAAATGCGGGGCTAAATTATGCTTCTTTTGAGATCACGGTCGGCATTACACGGACATTGCTGAACAGACCTGCGAAAAGATCGCGCAGGGCAACTGCACGGATTTGAGCGGCCTCGCGACGGATTTCGAACAGATCAAGATTGCCGTTGGTATCGTAGATTTTTTTTGCATCAAATTGGGACATGGGAGGGGGTCCTTTCGTTAAGTCTTTAAACATATATAGGTTGGGTAGGTCAGCTTTACCTCCCTAATTATTGAATTTCCCCTATGCGTTGCGTGCATAGATAACGGAGAAAGCCACAGCCTTTTAGCTGTGGCCTGCAATCCTGTTAAATGAGCATATCTAATTCAAAGGGATGGAATACTCGAAAGTTACACCGTAACTAGATGCGGATCGACTAATACCATCAACTTGCGCTGAGAAATTCAAGGTGCCACCATTCGCCATAACGACATCAGCCCCTGCTTTTAGCGTCGCCGATCCACCTTCAATTTGGCTAGCATAAGATGTGTTCGAACCATCTACATCGGTAATTGAATAAACACCTTCAATAGCGAGCCAGGGCGTCACTAAGCCACCACCTGAAGTTATTTGGGTAAAGCTGACCTTTGGGCCGAAACGGACTTGCGACTGTTTAACAGTTTGAGCTGGGACAATCGCAGTTAGGCTATCGGTGTATGATGCCTGATCTTCGATAAAATGCGCAAAGCTAAGCGTCGGGGTTATCAGCCAATTATTTGCAAGATGAACGTCACCACTTAGCGCACCGCTGATCATCCAGCGTTCTGTCTTGAAGCTGTCGGTATAAACCCCTGTCGGACTGATATCATTTTCACTTCGCCCCCATGCGGCGCGTATATCGAAGAAAAGATTGTCCCGAAGACGGAAGACAGCATATGGACCAATCATCCAACCTGTTCCATCTACATTCCCACCTGACGTAAAACTTTCGTCGAAATAATCGAGCTGTAGCATGAAGCCAATTAGGGTAGATGGATTAACTGGCTTATCCAGGCCCGCGTAGAATACCCCAAAATCGGCATCCGACCCCGCGCTGTCGAGTTTAGCAAAGTGGCCCTGCATCCAAAATTCAAGACCATCGCTTGCTGCGTCGCTTGTGACAAAGTCAAAATTCAACTGATCTTGTGTTGCATCGAAAGCAAGGGGTGTTTGTCGCCCACTGCTAGCGCCAGTAAGTCTGAGTTTTCGATCGCCGATGTTGGGTTGATACGCTAAAATTGCAGATGCACGATTGGACATAAAATCGCCAATCATCCGTTCTGTATCATCCGTCGCTGGTGGTATTCCGTTTCCTGAAATAGTGAAATTAAAGGTGCTATTTATTGGATCGTCACTTGCGATCGCAACATTGAACGAAAAGGCGCTCGCCGTTGTGGGTTGGAACTGAATATCAACGTTTATACTATCGCCCGCAGGCACGGTATATGGCGGGCCAGTTGCCGAAACAGCAATAGCAGGTGCACCAACATTATTCGTTGTATTCGTTGATATCCCAGTAATTTCAAGATCGGCATCACCAGAATTTGTGATTGTATAGCTTGCTGTTGAGGTGGCTGTGAAATCAACGGTTCCTTGATCATCTGTTGCACCATTGCTGATCGATGTGCTGCCGTTGGATACCGAAATCGCAGGCAGATCAGGTTCAACAGCCGTGCCTTGAAGGGTTAATGCGAAAGGATTATCGTCTGAATCATCATTTGCAATTTCAACCTTAAACGAAAACGCACCTGCCGCTGTTGGTTGATAGCGAATTTCCAATGTCGCACTGTCGCCTGCTGGAATAGTTGCGGGGAAGCTTCCGCTTGATAAAGTCACAGAGGGTGTTCCGACATTGGTTGCAGAGTTTGTAGAGATGCCAGAGATTTCTAAGGCCGCACTGCCAGAGTTCGTTATCGTATAAGACACAGTCGACTGGACAGAAGAATCAATCGAGCCTTGGTCATCTATTGCACCATTTGCGATATTTGATCCGCCCGCGGCAACGGTAATCTGTGGTCGGTCTGGTGTGCCAGTAGCTGTTCCGTTCACGCGTAAATCAAATGGATTTTCGTCTGCGTCATTGTTGTTGATATCCAGATCGAAAGAAAATGCCCCATCCGCAAGCGTTTGATAGGAAATTGTTGCCACCTGAGTTCCACCTGGTCCAACAGTAAAGCTGCTTGGCGACATAGAGATGTTTGCCACATTGGACAGAACACTTGTCGAAATTCCAGATACATCGAGGTCTCCATCACCTACATTCCGAATTACTACGTCAAATTCTGGTAATTCCTCTGGATCGCCACCCGTCTGGATTGCGGCGACATCCACCGTGCCCAAACCAATTGAACTTACGCCATCGATTAAACCCGTAGAGGCGGGGTATTCGACATTTATTTCAGGTGTTCCGGAGATTGCTGTTCCCGAGGCTGTGAATATGTAAGGATCTTCGTCTGGATCGTTGCTTGCTATTGTTACGACAAATGAAAATGAGCCAAGTGCCACTGGCGTGAATCTAATAAGTGTGCTTTTGAATCCACCATTGGCCGCGCGACCATCACCATCGCTGACGGTCAAACTGGTATCATCGACTGATGTGCTGGTTACATTTACTGGAGAGCTAATCGTAATATTTGTGACTTCTAAATCCTGAGAGTCATCCACTCTGTTCCAGACGTTTAATGAAAGTGCTTCCGGATCATTAACTAAAGCCGTAAAATTGCGCGTTGTACCACCGTTGGCGACTTGTTCACCAAAAAATACAATATCGATATCGGGATCAACCTGAGCCTGCGCATGCGATGTGAGCGAGATGCATGTGAGCGCCAGAGTGATAATGAAAGTGATCGATTGTAACAGGGTTCCGGCACCGAAATAGAATTTCGGATTGTGATATTTGGAAGCCATTATTGTCCCTCTTCGCCAGTAGCCCCCTATCTTGTTGGAAAACTACCATTCTTAATAAGCGACGGGCAAGTAATTTAAGCCGTTACTTGAAGTAATTTATCGCAGCGTCATTATTTGTCACAGTTTCAAACCATGTCTGGATGTAATTCGCCACAGAGCGGAAGCAAATCAAATAAGCCTCGTCTTCCGCAGCGAACCAATAGGCCACTGCAAGCTGTCCAAGACGCGACCGCCGAAGCTCGCCCACCGGCAGGGCAGAGGGTCGCAAATCCGCTGGCGAGCCCTTGGCCAGCACATCGCGAATGGCCTTACCTTTCAGATGAAAAATCTGCCGCGCGTCAGAGACATTGACGGCCATAAAATGTGTGCCTTTCAGCGCGGCCTCTAGCTTGGCGATCTTGGCATCAACCTCTGTATAGTCGCACAGCATCAGAAGCTCGTCTGGCGACATCCAAGCCACCGCGCCTTTCTTGCCCATTTTGACTTCTCTCATGGCGGGCACTTGCAGATTGGTAACCGCCTTTACCGCCGCAGGTAGCTTACGGTTTTTCATATCACTGCGCAGCGTGATCATACCCGTCAGGCCAGCATCTTTGACCTCAATCACGCCTTTATAGCTGGCACCGTTTATAGCTGTTACATTAGACATTTTGGCGCTCCCCCTCTGGGTCTAGGAAGACAGGCGAACAAATCTCTGCCTTGATCCGTTTCCCATCGACCGTGGCAAATTGAATGACCTCGCCCATCCGGTCGGGTCCGCGTTCGACCAATCCCATCGCAATAGAGCGATCTAAGGTGGGTGAAAAATAGGTCGACGTGACACGCCCGATCATATTGATAATTCCATCTTCGCGCGGCACATCATCGGTGGCATAGGCGCCATCGGGAATGACTGTTTTTGGATCAAGTGTTTTAAGACCCACCAATTTCCAGCGGTTTGGATCGGTCAAGAAGCTGCGCTGTTGGGCGCGTTTGCCCAAGAAATCTGTTTTCTTCTTAGAGATCGCCCAATCAAGCCCAAGGTCTTGGGGGATCACCGTGCCATCGGTTTCGTCGCCTATCATAATGAAACCTTTTTCGGCACGCATGACGTGCAAGCATTCGGTGCCATAAGGCTGGATACCAAATTCTGCGCCAGCCTCCATGCACATATCCCAAAAGGCTTGGCCTTGAGAGGCGGGCACCGCGATCTCGTAAGACAATTCGCCCGAGAAAGAGATGCGATAAGGCCGCGCTGTGATGCCGCCCAATGTGCCATCTTTGAACGCCATGAAGGGCAGCGCATCGGCACTGACATCCATACCGCCGAGCTTTTCAAGCACATGGCGCGCCTTTGGTCCAACGACGGCGATTTGGGCATATTGCTCGGTCACATTGGCGGTATAGACTTTCATGTCCCACCATTCGGTCTGAAGCCATTCTTCCATCCATGCATGAATGCGATCTGACCCGCCTGATGTTGTGTGGCACAGGAATGTGTCCGCATCAATCCGCGCGACCACGCCGTCATCTGACAAGAAACCATTTTCACTACACATCAGCCCATACCGACAGCGCCCCGGTTTCAGGGTCGACATCATATTGGTATACATCAGGTCAAGGAACTTGCCCGCATCCGGGCCTTTGACCAAGATTTTGCCAAGTGTCGAGGCATCCAAGAGACCCACATTTTGGCGGGTATTTAGGATTTCGCGCGTGACGGCTTGTTCCACGCTTTCACCATTTTGTTTGTAGCAATAGGGGCGGCGCCAATCTGCAACGGGTTCCCAATCGCCGCCATTGGCATCAATCCAGGCATGGATCGGTGTTTGGCGCACCGGTTTGAAAAGTGGCCCGCGCTGGTCGCCTGCAATCGCGGCAAGTGAAATCGGGTGATAGGGCGGGCGGAAGGTTGTGGTGCCCACACTTGGGATATCCTTGCCAAGCGTATCTGCCAGCACCGCCAACCCGTTGATATTGGACAATTTTCCCTGATCGGTCGCCATGCCCAGCGTGGTGTAGCGTTTGGTATGTTCCACACTTTCATACCCCTCGCGTGCGGCTAGGCGGACATCGGCAAGTTTCACGTCGTTCTGGTAATCTAGGAAGGTCTTAGCATCCAAGCCAAGATCGCCTCTGGCGGGCATTTTCCAGACAGGCGCAATCGGTGCTGCCGCGCTGCGCTTGGCGGTGGGAGCGGTCGCGTCAGAGGGGGCTTTGCCCCCCGCTTCCTTGACCGCGCTTTTGGCGCTGCCAAAAGCGTCTGCAAGAACATCTGCTGTATCCAAATGGCCGTTCGCCGTACCGATCACCTGAACCATGGCCTTGCCATCATCACCCAGTGGCGGGCGGGCTGGATCAGGTCGGAAGAAGGCCTGTGTGTCATCCCAGTTCAACTTGCCGCCGCAATGCGACCACAGATGCACCACAGGGGACCAGCCGCCCGACATAGCGATACAATCGCATTTGATTTCTGTGCCACCAAAACCGGTTCCGTCTTGGTCACAGATCACCGCGCCTTTGAGGGTTTTGGTCCCTTTCGCGCTATAAATCCCCTTACCGAGGTGACAGGGAATGCCGGCTGCTTTCGCAGCTTCCGTCAGCGCACCGCCATTGGCGCGGATATCGACAATCTCGACTTCCAAACCCGCCGCTTTTGCGCTTAGCCCGGTGCGATAGGCATCATCATTATTGGTCACGACCAAGATTTTCTTCCCCGGCGCGGTGCCATAATCGGCAATATAATCACGCACGGCACCGGCCAGCATGACACCCGGAATATCATTGCCTGCAAAAGATAAGGGCCGTTCGATCGCACCTGTTGCGGTCAATATCTGACCTGCACGAATGCGCCAAAGGCGATGGCGCGGACCAGATTGCACCAAGTGATCGCTTAGCCGTTCATAGCCAATCAGATAGCCGTGGTCATAAACGCCCGCGCCCATCATTCGAGTGCGAATTTTGACATTTGGCAGCGCTTCTAGTTCTTTGAGCGCGTCTGCGACCCAAGCGGCGGCATCTTTGCCCTCAATCTCTGCCCCATCGGTGATCGCACGCCCGCCAAAAGCTGTGCTTTGTTCCATCAACAGCACATCCAGCCCAGCGCGCCCTGCCGTTAGGGCTGCGGTCAATCCCGCGATCCCACCTCCAACGATGGCGACATCCACATGGGCATAGAAATGCTCATACAGATCGGGATCGGCCTCGGTCGGGGCCGCGCCAAGGCCGGCAGCTTTGCGGATGAAAGGTTCAAAGAAATGTTTCCACGCAAATCGCGGATGGATGAAGGTTTTGTAATAAAAGCCCGCTGGGAAGAAGCGTGACATGGTATTGTTGATCGCACCAATGTCGAAATTCAGACTGGGCCACGCGTTTTGACTGGTCGCGATCAGGCCGTCGAACACTTCGGTTGTCGTGCCACGTTGATTGGGCTCAAACTGATCGCCGCGCCCGGTGCCAAACAGCGCATTGGGCTCTTCCGGGCCGCTTGCCACAATCCCGCGCGGACGGTGATATTTAAAACTGCGCCCCACGAGTGTTTCGCCATTTGCCAACAGCGCAGAGGCCAGCGTGTCACCCTGATAAGCAGAATAGAGTTTACCGTTGAAGTTGAATTCGATAGCCTTCGTGCGATTGATCAGGCGGCCACCAGAGGGAAGACGTGCAGCAGTCATTTGACGAACCCTTTCCAATCAGGCCGCGCCTTTTTGATTTTGGTGATGATCCCTTTGGGTGGGATCAAGGTCTGTGCAGAATAGGTGCCAAAGACCTCAAGTGTTAGGGTGCAGCGCGCTGCGTGAAACCACTTGCCACAGCCATAGGTGTGCCGCCAGCGTTCGAAATGCACGCCCTTTGGGTTATTGCGGAAAAACAAATATTCTTCGAGCTCTTGATCGGAGGCGCCGGCACCATGACGTGTGATATGGGCCTGCCCGCCCGGCGTCAGCTCTGTTTCGTCAACCATGACAAGGCAATAGGGGCATTGGAGTTTTAGCATGTCTGTGCTACCTTGCGGTTATGGAAACAAGCGAACTTATTTTTACGATTTTTTGGATAGTGATCCTGATTGGCGGCGCAGGATTGGTTGCGCGTGCGTTTTGGACACGTGAAAAAGGAAATCGGTTGAAGCCAATGGCGAATGCGTGCGGTATCCCCGCCGATCCCACAGGTAAAGCGGCTTTGGAGGTCGAAAAAAGTCGCAACAAGTGCTTTGGCTCTGGCGGGATGGGGTTGGGTTAACCCGTTTTTCTTATTTGTAAGCGCAAAGCCGATCTCGGGTGGCGTACATGCGCCTCCCGTGGGGGAGGTGGGCGCAGCCCGGCGGTGCCGGGCGGTGCTTGAAAATATTGAAACGGATATTAACTCTGGAATATGTCTGACGTTTTTGTTTTTTTGTTTTTGGTGCTCATTTATGGATATGGAGTTTTTTTTGTTGTGCGGATATTCCTCAGTTTTTGGCGGGCGGATCGTCCCAACAAATTGAACAAGATGATAGACGCGCCCCATATTCAGGAAAATACGCGTCGAAAGGCCGTAACAAAAATAGAAGAAGCCAGAAATATGAGTAGGAATAATGGCGGTATGTATTAGTTGCATCAATGCGCCACCCCAGCCGCCACGCTTTCATCGATAAAGCGGCCTTCTTGGAAGCGGTTCAACCCGAAATCATTGGCAATTATGGACCCACCTGTGGCCATCAACTCTGCCATGGCCCAGCCAGAACCGGGGATGGCTTTAAATCCACCAGTCCCCCAGCCGCAATTGATGAAACACCCCCCTAAAGGCGTTTTGGATAAGATCGGCGAGCGGTCGCCGGTCACATCCACAATCCCGCCCCAATGGCGCAGCATTTTTAGACGACTGATCATCGGGAAGGTTTCGATCAAGGCGCGCACGGTTTCTTCCAAATGATGAAACGACCCACGCTGGTTATAGGCGTTATACCCGTCCGTGCCGCCGCCAATCACCATCTCGCCTTTGTCGGATTGGCTCATATAGCCATGCACGGTATTGGCCATTACAACCACATCCATGCAGGGCTTGATCGGCTCTGACACCAGCGCTTGCAAGGGCACGCTTTCAATCGGCAAGCGGAAGCCAGCCATATCGGCCAGAACGCTGGAATGCCCAGCAACAATCATCCCCAAGCGCTTACATTTAATGTTGCCTTTGGTCGTGCGCACGCCTGTGACTTGACCCTTGGATTTTTGAACACCCGTGACTTCACATTGTTGGATAATGTCCATGCCCATGTCGGAACATGCGCGCGCATAACCCCATGCCACCGCATCGTGGCGTGCCGTGCCGCCGCGCGGTTGCCACAGCGCGCCCAAGACCGGAAAGCGGGGGCCTTTCAATTCGATGATTGGGCAGAGTTTCTTGACCTTTTCGGGCCCGATAAATTCCGTCGTCACCCCTTGCAGCGCATTGGCATGTGCTGTGCGCTGATAGCCGCGAATTTCATGTTCGGTTTGCGCAAGCATCATCACGCCGCGGGGTGAGAACATGATATTGTAGTTCAGGTCCTGGGACAGGGTTTCGTAAAGGCTGCGTGCTTTCTCATAAATCAGCGTGGAGGGGTCTTGCAGATAGTTTGAGCGGATAATGGTCGTGTTCCGGCCCGTATTCCCACCGCCCAGCCAGCCCTTTTCGATGATCGCAACATTGGTGATCCCGAAATTCTTGCCCAGATAATAGGCCGTTGCCAACCCATGCCCACCTGCGCCAATAATGATCGTGTCATATTCGCGCTTTGGCGCGGGCGAGGCCCAAGCGCGTTCCCAGCCCTGATGATATTGGGCGGCCTGTTTGGCAATAGCAAAGGCAGAATAGCGCTTCATGATAGGTCCCTAGCGTGGATTTTGGCCTTGTCCTCAATTTAGCGAAATAATTCCGATAGGCGAGCGGCAAAACAGACAATATTCGCGACATGTTGAACCAGTGGGGTGCCGAAATCCGTGGCGGGTAGGCGTGAAACCCCCTAAAAGAAAGTGATGTTTTATGTCTTGATAACATTGATAGCGCTTTTAGCGGTTGCGATCATGCTCTCGCCCCTGTGGCACGAGATTACAGGCGGGGACGAGTCGGAATATTTGGCCGTGTACAAAGCGCAATTGGGCGAGATTGCGAAAGATGTTGAAAAGGGCGTTTTGTCGAAAGCCGATGCAGAGGCCGCAAAGCTAGAAGTGTCGCGGCGTCTGCTGGCCGCCGACAAGCGACGGCAAAATCAGACGGTAGCGGGATCACGGCGCATGCGTGGGCTGGCCTTAGCTGTGGGGGCGATCTCGGTGCTTGGTGTTTTGGGTGGGTATTTTCTGTTTGGGCGGCCCGATTTGCCGGATCAACCCTTGGCTGGGCGCCTAGAGGCGGCACAAGATATTCGGCTTGCGCGGCCCGCGCAGGCGGAGATCGAAGCGCAAGTTGTTCGGCCTGAATTGGAGGTTGAGGAAAGCTACCTCGCACTCTTGAACCAGCTTCGTGCTGCGGTGGCCGAAAATCCAGATGATCCCCAAGGTTTGCGCCTCTTGGCATTTCATGAGGCCAATACTGGAAACTACGGGATCGCGCATCAAACACAGGCGCAATTGCTGGCGGTTTTGGGCGATGCGGTTTTGGCGGCGGATTATGAGCGCTGGGCAGAATATCAAATCTTGGCCGCGAACGGCTATGTCAGCCCCGAGGCCGAGCAGGGTTTGACGCAAGCGTTGAGGCTTGATCCAAGCTTGAAACGGTCGCGATACTTTTCGGGCTTGATGATGGCCCAAAATGGACGACCCGATATTGCCGTCCGGCTGTGGCGGCCACTGGTCGAGGAAGGGCCGGAAGATGCCCCTTGGGTATCAGCCATTCGCACAGATTATGATCGCGTTGCCGCTTTGGCAGGTCTGCCGGGTTTGCAAAACCGGGGGCCATCAGCCGAGGATATGGAAGCGGCAAATGCGTTAAGCGCAGAAGACCGCCAAGAGATGATCGCAGGCATGGTCCAAGGCCTGTCGGATCGTTTGGCAAGCGAAGGTGGGCCAGTACAAGACTGGGCGCGGCTCATTCGATCTTTGGGTGTGTTGGGCCGCTTGAGCGATGCGAATGCTATCTATGCGGAGGCGCGTGTTGTTTTTCAAGATGATGCCGAAGCGCTTCAGATTTTGCGTGCTGCTGCTCAAGAGGCCGAGATTGTGCAATGAGTGTTTTTGAAGATTTTGAAGGCTTTGTCAGTGCCTTGCCGAAAGGCCAATCGCTGGTCGGGCTTGATCTGGGCAGCAAGACCATTGGTGTCGCGGTGTCTGATCGGTTGTGGACCGTTGCGACCCCACGCGAGACTATAAAACGAAAAAAATTCAGCCTTGATGCTGCACACGTCTTAGAGATTTTAAATGCCGTTGAGGCAGGCGGCATCGTTTTGGGCTTGCCGATAAACATGGATGGCAGCGCTGGGCCGCGCGTCCAATCAACACGCGCTTTTGCCGCCAATATGAGCAAGCAAACCGATCTGCCGATTGGGTTCTGGGATGAACGACTGTCCACTATTGCCGCAGAGCGCGCGATGTTAGAGGCTGATATGAGCCGCGCAAAACGCGCCGAGGCCATTGACCATGTCGCGGCGGGATATATCTTGCAAGGGGCTTTGGATCGGATAAGGCATTTGTGATGGCTGAAAAACAAGAGGTTTGGAAACGCCAAGAACCAGATTCGCCCTGTGTGCAGGTTTGTGTCATCGAACCTGACAGCGGGCTGTGTATGGGCTGTTATCGCACGCGTGATGAAATCGCCGCTTGGGGCGCGATGGACAGGCCAGATCGCTTATCTTTGATGCAGGTCTTGCCCAGCCGCGCAGATCAGATCAAACCCAAACGCCGCGGCGGGCGGCGCGGACGGTAGCAAAAGGAAAAATCCGCCCGCTGCGCGCGCGAATTTTACGCGACCCGCTTTTGCCCCGCCTGTGGCGGGCTCAAAAGCCAGCGGGGCCAAGGGTCGATTGTGATTTAGGCCCAGCCGTCTTTAAGATGTTCGATCGCTTTAATGCGATCCTCGGTCTTTGGATGGCTCATCAGCCAAGCCATGGGTTGACCCGTGGCCCCTGTTAAACGGCCCAATTTCTCAAACAATGTAATTTGCGGCGCTATACCAATGCCGGATTTTTCCAAAAGCGCCGCAGCATAGGCATCTGCCTCATATTCATCGGAACGGCTCAGCCTTGCTGCCAAAAGGGATGTCAAAATATTGGCCGCATAGATCCCAAGCCCCGGAATAATCCGGCCCAAGATCATCGACAGCGTGACCCGAATGGCGTTCTGCGCAGAAAAATCGATCATCCGTCGCCGGGCATGGCCCAAGGCGATATGCCCCAATTCATGCGCGATGACCGAGGCGAGTTCTTCGGAGGTCACGCTGCCGTCGCGATATTTATTCATAAACCCGCGTGTGATGAAAATCCGCCCATCAGTTGCGGCCAATCCGTTCACCGGCTCCACCTCATGCACGTAAACGGTGATTTTATCCAACCCCACATTTTGCGCCATCAGGCGGCAATGTTGGTCCAAAATCGGATCGGTCAAAAGCGTGGAATTTTGCGTTAAATCCGCGCTCAGCCGCTTTGACGAAAAAAAGAACAACACCAAACCATAGGCAACCGCCAGCAAGATGGGGGAAAGTTTCAACATGATCTATATCTGTGTCTGAACAGGGTCATGTTCAAGGCAAAATCGTGTGAGGCGGTGCACCCTAATGTCGATGGTTCAACATTTGGAACACACGGCGATGCCCTGCAAATCGTTCTTTTTTTGCATCAGATTGCGGGATCGCTTCGGCGGCGCGCATGGTGCGATTGGCTAGATAAAGGGCGACCGCCGCAATCAAGGCACCCCCCATCATTTGCCCGATCAGAACACCTTCGGCCCCCCAATATTGGGCGCCAATATAGACAAATGGAATGATCCCGATCGTGTTGCGTCCCCAATTGATCCATGTGGAATAGAACGGATGACCAAGATTATTAAAACTGGCATTCGACATGAAGATGATGCCGTTGAATATCCACGCGAGCGAGAGGGGCCCACAGAACAGCAAAACCAGATCGCGACCCAACCCTTGCAGCCCGAACACATTCGCGATGTGATTGCGCAACAATAACAGAATAAGGACCATCAGCACGACATAGCCGATGATGAAATAAAGACTCTCTAGGTATGCGCGTCGCACGCGGTCGAACTTTTGGGCGCCGTAATTCTGGCCGATTATTGGACCAATTGCGCCCGACATGGCAAAGATCAAGGCAAACGCAATCGGTGTGACGCGCCCAATCACGGCCATACCCGCAACCGCATCTTGCCCGAATTCAGCCGCCGCACGGGTGACATAAGCCCCACCCACTGGAGCTGCAATATTTGCAAGGATTGCAGGCACGGCAAGGGCCAGAATGGGACGCACGTCAACCGCCAAGGCGCTTAATTGGAAACTGCCAAACCCGCCATAACGCCGAAAAATCGGCCAAAGGGCGGTTGCAGCCATTGCAATACGCGCCACGACCGAGGCCCAAGCCGCACCATTTAACCCCATATCCAAAACAAAGATGAAAATCGGATCAAGAATGGCATTGGTCAGACCCGCCGCAATCGTTGCCGCCGTTGACAGCACGGCGGCCCCGTGACTGCGCAACGCGGCAGAGGCGACCATACCAATCATCAGGATCGGCATGGTTGGGATGATAATCTGCAAATACGAAATTGCGAAATCTTTTGCCTCGCCCGTCGCGCCGATCAAACCGACCAAATAATCCAGCGACAGCCAGACGCTGCCTGCAAAAATAACAGCAAATATAAACCCAAGGATCATTACATGGGTCATATATTCACGCGCGCGGTGCGCATCGCCTTCGCCCAAAGATCGCGCGATCAGCGATCCGGCCGCAATTGACAGGCCGATGCCCGCAGATGTGGTAAAAAACAAAATACTGCCCGCAAATCCAACGGCAGCGGCAAGCTGTGCATTGCCCAGCATCGAGATAAACAGCATATCAACCAGATCGACCACGAACAGCAGGATAAATCCCACAGATGTGGTGACCGACATCACGGTGATATGTTTCAGAAGCGATCCTTCAAGGAATTTTGCAGTTTGGTCAGCCATTACGGCACTGTGCGCTACAAAACGCGGCGCTTCAAGGAAACACTGTGTTTTGGCTGCGACGCAGGTGTTGGCCGGGTAAACCTGCATTGTGGTCGACGGTTCATACTGCCTTGCGGCCTGTATCGATCCAAAAGTTCTGGTTGAAATTGGCGTTCAGAAAATCTTTAAAAATCCTTAGCAAAATAAAACTCTTCCGGTTTAGTGTTTTAATTATTTACCTTTTGTTCATTGGCAGTTTTACGCGCTTTCGCAAAAGCATAGATGGCCATCTCAAGCATATGTTTGACCAAAATTTATGGCAGATTGGTCGAGCAGCGCGCCAGCAGCTCACCGCCGCATTCAAAGCCGCGCTTTGGCGAAAACTGCATCAATCATCGCCTGCGTGCCGCGCGCATTTTCTAGTGTCCACGCATAAGAGGCCGGATCAGAAATTGCCGCACAGAAATTCTGCACCTGTTCGATATAATGGTTCACCCCGGGAAAGCTCTCTTTGCGGATACCACCATTGTCTTGATGGACCAACACTTCCGCTGGGCCGTAGACAAGCGGGTTAAACGGCGCGGTCAAGCGCAACACGCCTTTATCCCCGACAAAACGCATTTCCTGATAGGCATTCATCCGCATCGAGTTTACCCAATGCGCGCTGAACCCATCAAAACGCGCTGATACACGGGCCAAGACATCGACCTCGTTTTCAAAATCAATATCGGCATAAGTGATCTCGCGCGGTTCTTGCTCTGTCATCCAACGCGTTGATCCGTATGTATACACCCCGATATCAGGAATGCCGCCACCGCCTGTTTCAGATCGGTTGCGGATATTGTCTGTATCGGTGGAATTGTCATAGGAAAAATGCCCATCCACATGGATCAGTTTGCCGATGGCACCATCCTGCAAAAGATGTTTGGCACGTTGCCATTGCGGGTGGTGCACGATCATATAGGCCTCTGCCGCCAGCAATCCGGTTTCGTCGCGCTTAGCGATCAGCGCGTCAATCTCGTCGGCTTGCATCGCGATCGGTTTTTCGCACAACACATGTTTGCCGGCATCCAGCGCCTTCAAGCTCCACTCCACATGCATATGATTGGGCAGCGGGATATAAACGGCATCAATTGCGGGATCGGCCAGCAAAGCCTCATAGCTGTCATAGGTTTTTAGATCCGGCTGATAAGGCGCAAAATCAGCGGGTGGCGTGCGCCCGTTCGAGGCGAGCCCATAAAGCCGCGCACCTGTCGCGGCCTGAATGGCAGGGGCCATATGTTCTTTGGCAAATTTTGCAGCACCCAATATGCCCCAGTTCACAATGGCCATGATCATCTCCACTCTTTTGGCGTATCATACCAAATGCAGGACCATCTGAATAGCTATGTCTGTTTAACCTTTTCGGGGTCGGGTGCGATCAAGCTCTTTTGTGATTGGAATAAACTCCTCTGCATCGCCGGGCGGCAAATGGAAGGGGCCGTTTTCCCAATCGCCCCTCTTCCACGCCTCTTTCGCCTCAAGAATACGCTCTTCGGAGGAGGAAACGAAATTCCACCAAATATAGCGGCTTTCATTCATGGTTGCCCCGCCCAGCAACATCAGACGCGCGCCCATGGGGCCAGATTTTACGGCGACCGGATCACCAGGGCGGAAGATCATCATCTGTCCCGCTTCAAAAGTTTG
>JBCCGP010000029.1:0-35108 GCA_039029215.1 Pseudomonadota bacterium | reverse complement strand
TTTCGACGAGTTCTTTTAGACGTTCATCCAAGACATGTGTGTATATCTCGGTGGTTGAGATATCTGAATGCCCCAACAATGTTTGGATGACACGTAGATCAGCACCATTTGCAAGAAGATGTGTTGCAAATGCATGACGCAAAACATGGGGGCTGACCTTGCTTGGATCGATATTCGCTTTCGCCGCTAAGCGCTTGATAAGATTGAAAAACGCAATGCGGGTAAGGTGGCCCTCTTTTCCAGTGGAGGCAAAGAGAAAGACGCTGTCGATCTTGGCCACCTCTAGCTCTTCTAAATAGTCTTGGATTGCGTCTTTGGACGGATCAGACAGGGGCACCATGCGTTCTTTGCCGCCTTTTCCCTTGATTAAAATCATGTTGGGATGGCCTAAAACCGATGCTTTGGGCAGCGACACAAGCTCAGAGACACGCATGCCCGTTGCATAAAGCAATTGTAGCAAACAGTTATTGCGGGTTATTTCCAGCCGGTTTCTTCCAAACTCCTGCGCCGTATTTAGCAGCCGATCTGTATCCTCTTCACTCATCACTTTTGGCAATTGCCTTTGTTTCTTTGGTGCGCGGATCTGCATGCTGGGATTTTTTTCAACAATGCCTTCTTCGTAAAGGAAGGCAAAAAATTGCTTTATCGCCGAGAGATGTCGCGCGATTGTGCTGTTTGAGAAACCCTGATTGGTCAGTTGGGATAGATACCGTTCTAATGCGGTGCGGTCACAGCTTAGAAAATCGATTTTTTTCGAGTTAAAGTAGCGCGCACAGCTTTCCAGATCGCGCCGATAGGCCTGAAGCGTATTCAGTGAGGCATTTCGTTCTGCATGGATTGTTTCGAGAAAGAGGGGAATATAATGATCCATGAGCTAGTTCGCGCGTTCTAAAACGATGGCCTCAAAGGCAAGATCAAGCGCGATTTTTTCAAGGCCTTTTGCATTTAAAGTCTTGATCGCCTTGCCGATATTGCGCGGATCGCTTTCTATCCCATCGCGCACCGTCGCAAGCTGACCCAACAGTTCGGCGGAATTTTGTTTGGAAACCGGGGCGTCAATATAGGCCATCAAAATACTGGCTTCTAAATTTGTCTTGGGATTTGTTTTTGAAAAGTCACCGGTAGAGAGCCCATAAAGGATATCATCCGTTTTGATTTCGACCAGTAGGTCGAACAAAAGGGACGCCCGATTGGGGTGAAGAAGTATGAGCAGTATTTGCTTTTCTATGCATTGTTCTGAACTGAATGCGACGTGGGATATCTCTTCTGCATACATGCGCGAGAAAATTGGCAGCAATTTCGGATCGTTAAACTGCGCCCAAGCTTGTAAAAATTCTTTACAAATCAATTCACTATCAGATGAAGTTGATATCTTTTTGATCGTATTTGCAGCGCGCACGCGATCCCATAATGCGCCTGACGCAGAGGCGCTGCCTTGAGAATAGACTTCTTTTAAATATCGCGGCGATATCGCGCCACCTCTGGCAAGCCTTTCCGCCGTTCGAATACGTGTAATCCAGCCGATGTCTTCGGACAGGTCACGATGTAAAAAACCAGCGGGAATGGTGGAGATATTATAGGGCAAAGCCAATGCTTCGGCGATGGTGATTTCCAACACAGACTGCGAAGGTGGTGAGGGAGGAGGGCGCCCTTCGAGATTGTCCGGCTCCAAAAAACCTAGAAGAAGATCGGCGCTATCTTTCTCAAGCTGGCCTAGTTCCATTGCAGAGGCCAATAGAAGCTCTGCTGCAAACCAGTCTTGATTTATCGCAAGGCAATAAATCGTTGTCGCAATATCTGCGGATAATTCAGATTGATTGCGCAATGGTGTGCAGCCAAGAATGGGGTCTTCTCGCAAAAGCTGTACCTCGAACCAAAGCGCGAAGCGCTGCGGGTTCGAAATTTCAGATTTGCGCAATAATGCATCGGCTTCGTCGATGGCGCCTATATCGATCAGATGGCGCACTCGGGCATTGAACAGGCGCCCTTGATTGGCATCTGCGGGCGGACCTGCCAATTCGACCAAGGACAAACGATGGATGAATTGACCCAAACTGTAGAACTTATGTCCTTTTTGGTCGGAATAGGCATCAACCAAGCTCTTCGTTGACGCATTTGCGAAAAAATCGGCTGGGATGTCCGCCTGTTGGGCGGAGATGATGCCGATGAAATTGCGGTCCAGCGTCGACAGGTCGCTGATCTCGATTGTTTGCGCAAAGCCAATCGCGGTCGCGAGCAGTCCTGCGACAAAAACCTTAATTTTGAAGAGTAAGCGGGACATCTTGCGTGATTTCGCTTTGAGGGGCCGATAAATCCGCAAACAGTGCATAGGCCAACAGCCCTATGCAAAGTAAAATACAGAGATAGAAAAGATATTTGAGTGCTCTGCCCATATCTGACCTTTTTTGTTATCTTGTGCTGTTCGTCAGAATTGTTATCACCCAATTTATAGAAGGTAATTCGACGTCGAGCAAGGCAGCATCCTCGACATAAGGGATAGGAGCGGAATGCCGTACAGATTGACGAAATCAATCGTGTTTGTGGGCATGATGGGTGCAGGGAAAACTGCAATCGGGCGTGCGTTGGCCGAACAGCTTGACGTGCCTTTTGTCGATTCCGATGACGAAATTGAGCAGGCCGCGAATCTAAAAATATCTGAGATTTTCGAGAAATTTGGAGAGCCATTTTTCCGCGAAAAAGAGATGCAGATCGTCAAGCGCTTGGTCGATGGCACGCTGCAAGTTGTTGCGACTGGGGGCGGGGCGTTTTGCCAAGCTGATACGCAGGCTTTGATTAAAGATCAGGCAACATCTATCTGGCTTGATGCGGATATTGAAACAATTTGGGCGCGGGTCAAGGGCAAAAGCCATCGACCGCTTCTTTTGACCAAAAAACCCAAAAAAGTTCTTAAAACGATGATGTCGGAGCGGGCTGTATTCTATCAACAAGCCGAGGTTCATGTAAAAGTCGGTGCGGAAAATTCCATAGAAGTTACAACCGCGACAGTGTTAAAGCAGTTGTTGAAACATGGTGCGATCAAGGAGACCCTTGCGTGAATTTGCGAGAGACCGTCAATGTAGATTTGGGCGATCGATCTTATTCGATTGAGATCGGTAATGGGCTGTTGAAGAAATCTGGGGCACTCGTTGCGCCGTTCCTGAAGCGTAGTCGGGTCGCGATTGTTACGGATGAGACTGTGGCGGGGCATCATCTTGAGGCCCTAAAAAAGGGTTTAAGTGCCGTCAATATCGACTGCGCGGTTCTTTCTTTGCCGGCTGGGGAAACAACAAAATCCTGGACGCATCTAGAGCAAACTGTAGAGTGGCTTCTTGCTGAAAAAATCGAACGCGATGATATGGTGCTTGCGTTCGGCGGCGGCGTGATTGGCGATCTTGTTGGTTTTGCGGCCGCTATTATGCGTCGAGGTGTGGATTTTATTCAAATTCCAACGACCTTGTTGGCACAAGTAGACAGCTCTGTCGGGGGTAAGACGGCGATAAATTCCAAAGCTGGGAAGAACCTGATTGGTGCGTTTTATCAGCCGAGACTGGTTTTGGCCGATATCGATTTGCTTGGAACCTTGTCAGAACGGGATTTTTTGGCGGGCTACGGCGAAGTTGTGAAATATGGCTTGCTGGGTGATGAAGGTTTTTTTGCTTGGCTAGAGGAAAACGGGCCTAAAATGCGTGATGGCGATCAAGCCGCGCGCATCCATGCCGTCAAGCGCAGTTGCGAGATGAAAGCAGAAATTGTGGCTGAAGATGAAAAAGAGCACGGACGACGTGCGCTTTTGAACCTTGGTCATACGTTTTGTCATGCGTTAGAGGCGGCCACAGGCTATTCAGATCGGTTGCTACATGGTGAAGGTGTAGCAATTGGATGCGCGCTGGCGTTTCAGGCATCGATGAAAATGGGGTTGTGTTCGCAAGAAGATCCCAGTCGTGTGCGTGCGCATTTGAAGGACATGGGGATGAAATCGGATCTGAGCGATATTCCCGGGGAATTGCCAAATGCCGATGGATTGATTGATCTGATGTATCAGGACAAAAAGGTGCAAGATGGCAAGATTGCGTTCATTCTAGCGGAAGGTATCGGAAAGGCCTTCGTGTCCCGAGATGCGGATTTAGATGTTGTTCGCGCGGTGCTGACCGCAGCGTTGGATGCGCGTTAACACGCTTGCCGCCGTTCGTGGAAAATGAACCCCAAAAAATTTAACAGAATTTGCGCCGCAAGGATCGCCGTTGATCCGCTGTGATCATAATCCGGCGCCACCTCGACAAGGTCGATACCGATAACATCATGTGTTTTTGAAACGGCTTGCAGCAATTCAAGCACCTCATAATACAAAAACCCGCCATGGCTGGGTGTACCTGTGCCTGGCGCAATCGAGGGACAAAAGGCATCGATATCTATTGTGACATAGAGTTTGCCCTTGGGAATGCGTTTTGCTGCTTCTGCCACGCCCATTGCCCGAATTTGCCGAACGGACAAAATATCACTGCCCCGCGCACGCGCATCGGCATAGCCCTCTTTCGCGGTTGAGCTGACATTGCGAATGCCAAATTGTGAAAGCCCGGTGACAAACTCTTTTTCAGCCGCGCGCCGCATTGGGTTGCCATGCCCAAAGCGTACACCATGGCGTTCATCCACAAAATCCAAATGGGCATCAATTTGCAAAATATGAAATGCGCCTTGATCGTCAAACGCGTTGATTGCTGGGATATTGACAGAGTGATCCCCCCCTAAAACAACCGGCATTGCTTGCTGCGCCAGGGCAGAGCGGACCGCATATTCAATATTCTTGTGGCTTTGCAGCGTATCGGTATGAACAATATCTGCATCCCCCAGATCGACAATCTTGACCTCCTCACCCAGGTAAACCGCGTCATCTTCGTGATCATAGGCGCCGGCATGGCCGAAAGAGAACAGCGTTGACGCCTCGCGAATAGCGCGCGGTCCAAATCGTGCACCGGATCGGAATTGCGCCCCAAAATCAAAAGGGGCGCCGATGATCGCGACATCTGCTGTAAAGTCGGACCAATCTTCAAAATAGGGCTTCTTGCCGAAAGTGCTTATTCCAACGAATGGAAGGTTCAGTCGCCCAGAATCGTATCCATGTGCCATATCTCAAGACCTGTAATTTCTGCGTCAGCCTGACCTTGATGCATGATTTTGACAAGAGCCATAAAACAACTTTTCTTTTTTGGCTTCCCATGAGATAGAGCGGTGCCAATACCGTATCTCAAGGAGTATTTGATGGAGATCCGTGAGGCCCTGACCTTCGATGATGTTTTACTTGTTCCCGCGCGCTCTGAAGTGTTGCCAGCGGATGCGAATTTACAGACCCAAGTCACCAAATCGATCTCGCTAAACATCCCACTTCTCAGTTCTGCCATGGACACTGTGACCGAGGCGAAAATGGCGATTGCAATGGCGCAAGCGGGTGGGATGGGCGTTATCCATCGCAACTTGACGGAGGCCGAGCAGGCCAACCAAGTTCGTCGCGTGAAACGGTTCTTGTCCGGCACCGTTTACAACCCGATCACATTAACACCCAATCAAACTTTGGCGGATGCAAAAGAGTTGGCGGCAAAATATCGAATCACAGGGTTTCCGGTGGTTGATGATGCGGGCAGCGTAAAAGGCATTTTGACCAATCGCGATATGCGGTTTGTGACGGATGAGGCCACACCTGTTTCTGTTATGATGACCGCCGATAATCTTGCGTTGGTCGAAGAGCCTGTTGATTTGGATGCGGCGAAGTCGCTGATGCATGCCCGCCGCATTGAAAAACTGTTGGTTGTAGATAAGGCTGGCAAGCTCAAAGGCTTGCTCACCATTAAGGATCTTGAGCAGGCGGTCTTGAACCCTGTTGCTTGCAAGGATGAATTGGGCCGATTGCGCGTTGCCGCCGCTTCGACGGTTGGTGATGCTGGGTTTGCCAGATCAGAGCAATTGATTGATGCAGGCGTTGATCTGCTGGTTATTGATACGGCGCATGGGCATTCCGCCTCGGTCGGTGAAGCTGTGGAACGGATCAAGAAATTGTCCAATTCGGTGCAAGTCGTTGCCGGCAATGTTGCAACAGCAGAAGGGACCAAAGCATTAATTGATGCAGGTGCAGATGCAGTCAAAGTTGGGATCGGCCCTGGATCGATCTGTACCACGCGTGTTGTGGCAGGTGTGGGTGTGCCGCAGCTGTCCGCGATTATCGACAGTGCGTCTGCTGCAATGACGTCGAACACACCCGTTATTGCCGATGGTGGCATTAAGTTCTCTGGTGATTTTGCTAAGGCGATTGCAGCCGGTGCCAGCTGCGCAATGGTTGGATCGATGTTGGCGGGGACTGATGAAGCACCAGGTGAAGTGATTTTGTATCAAGGCAGATCGTTCAAGGCCTATCGTGGCATGGGTTCCGTCGGTGCAATGGCGCGAGGGTCAGCTGACCGATATTTCCAAAAAGAAGCGTCTAGCGAGAAATTGGTGCCAGAAGGGATTGAGGGGCAGGTGCCCTATAAGGGACCCGCAGGCCAAGTGATCCATCAAATGTTGGGCGGTTTGCGTGCTGCAATGGGCTACACAGGAAATCAAACGATTGAAGCGATGCGGGACAAGTGCAGCTTTGTAAAAATTTCGGGTGCTGGCCTGAAAGAAAGCCATGTGCATGACGTGCAAATCACCCGCGAAGCACCTAATTACCGCGGCGCATAAGTGACACCAGCAGCACGATACGCAGCAGCGATCGAGATATTGGATGATATTCAAGCAGGTGATGCGACTGAGAAAGTCCTGACAAATTGGGGTCGATCCAATCGTTTTGCTGGATCAAAAGATAGGCGCGCCATTCGCGATATCGTTTTTGATATTCTTCGGAGAAAAAATGAAGCGACAGTGCTGGGCGGCGGCAATTCTGGTCGCCAACTGACAATCGGGCATCTGCGCCTTGGTGGTGTTGACTTGAAAGAAATTTTCAATGGGCAGGGATACGGACCCTCTGAGCTGACTGTTGACGAAATTCAACAAGCGGAACAAAACCCAAGTCTGACCCTTAACGACATATGCAATCTTCCCGATTGGATGTTTGCTGTTATTCGTGAAGATCAAAAACAAGAATTTGTCGCGCAATCCAATCGTGCGGATGTGTTTCTTCGGGTGAACGCACGCAAAACGTCGGTTGCAGCAGTGATGTTGGCGTTGGAAGAGGACTCAATTTTCGCGGAGGCTTATGAAGGTGTTCCAAATGCATTGCGTGTGATCGATGGGATGCAGCATATTGGACGTTCAAAGGCTTATCTTGAAGGGCTTGTTGAACTGCAAGATGCTGGGTCCCAAGGGGTGGTGCACGCGCTAACCTTGCCGACATATCCGGATAATCGCATTTTGGACTATTGCGCGGGCGGGGGTGGAAAGACACTTGCCATTGCGGCCAAAAGTGACGCGCAGATTTTTGCTTGGGATCCTCACTATATACGAATGAAAGACCTGAAATACCGCGCGGGCCGTGCAGGTGTGACGGTAAAAATTTTGGATCAGAAACCGCAGGCCGTGGAAAGCTACGACTATATTTTGGTGGATGTGCCCTGTTCAGGCTCAGGTGCTTGGCGACGCAATCCAGATGGCAAGTGGAAGCTTCAACGCGATGAATTTGAAACTTTATTGAAATCGCAGAAAACCATTCTGCAAGAGGTTGCGCCTTTTGCCAAGCAGGATGCGATTATCGGGTATGTTACCTGTTCATTATTTGATCAGGAAAATATGGACCAAATCGCGAGTTTTCTAGCGGAGCATCCAGAATGGAAGTTGTTCAATCACGGTGCCTTTTTGCCCTCTGCAGGAACCGACGGTTTCTTCTACGCAGAGGTTAAAAGATAAACCTTTTGAATCTTTAAGATTTTTTGACTAATGTCTGTCTGAGGGGTGAATTCCAACAGGAGTTCACATGTTAAAGCTCAAAATCCAAAAAATGAATCTTGCTCTGCTTTTCGCGTTTGCGGTGGCCAGTGTCGCGATAGGGTTCGCGGCTGTCTACCTGCTACAGCTCCAATGGTGGTTTTTGGTGTTGCTTGCATCCATCTGCGTTGCAATTGGGGCGATGTTAAGTTCCGCGCGCGCTGAACCTCTGGAAAGCTATCGCGCATTGTCACTAATGCCGCGAACGAAACAAAATTCAAATGAGAAAAATCGCTCTGGCTCGTCCCATGATCTGCCGATTGCGATCTTAACAATCGAGAATGGAGGGTTCATCAGTAATCCAAATTCCGCTGCGTGTTCCTTGCTTTGCATCAAAGAAGATGAACGTGTGGAGCTATCAGAACTTGTAGAGGGCTTAGGTCGTCCGGTTTCTGGTTGGATCGCAGAGATGCAGGCCGGTGCGAGTACAAAACATGTTGAATTTGCCAGCGCCAAAAGAAGCAGTGACGAGACATATTTACAAATTCAGTTGATCAAAGATGGGGACCAAATTTTAGCTATTTTGCTGGATGCGACAGAAATAAAAACATTGGAGGCACAATTTGTTCAAAACCAAAAGATGCAAGCGATCGGACAGCTTGCAGGTGGGATTGCGCATGACTTCAATAATTTGCTGACTGCGATTTCGGGGTATTGCGATTTGCTGTTGCTCCGGCACGAAAAGGGCGACGCGGATCATTCTGACCTTGTCCAGATCAGCAATAATGCAAACCGCGCGGCGTTTTTGGTATCGCATCTTTTGGCGTTTTCTCGAAAACAAACGCTTAAGTCCACGGCTGTTCAAATCAACGATACGCTTTCGGATATGACCCATTTGCTCAACCGATTGGTGGGGGAATTGATCACCTTTAACTTGGATCAAGCTAAGGATTTGCCACGCGTTTATGCGGATACAAGACAGCTGGAGCAGGTGATTATGAACCTTGTGGTCAATGCGCGGGATGCCATGCCGAATGGTGGCAAGATCAGTTTAAAATCGGAGCTAAGCAAATCAAAAAAATCCCAAACCATTGATGGGGTGGTTCTTCAACCGGGGATTTATGTCGTTATCAAAGTGATTGATGAAGGAACCGGTATGCCCGCTTCCGTCAAAGAACGGATTTTTGAACCATTCTTTACCACGAAAGAAGTCGGGAAGGGTACGGGGCTGGGGCTGTCGATGGCTTACGGCATTATGAAACAGATGGGGGGTTATATCTTCGTTGACAGTAAAATGGGTGTTGGGACGACTTTCACGCTATACCTCAGAGCCAATGAGCAGATTGAAGATCGCGAGATTGTGTTGCCACAGCCAATCCAGCGAAAACTTGGTAATCTATCTGGCCTAAGGGTTCTGCTGGTTGAAGATGAAGACCCCGTTTTGGCCGTCTCGACACGCGCATTGAAATCTCAAGGCGTTATTATTGAAACAGCGCAAAACGGACGCGATGCGCTTGCGCTGTTAGAAAAGGACAAAAAGAACTTTGATGTTGTGGTCACGGACGTGGTGATGCCGGGAATGGACGGGCCAACTTGGGTAGAGCGGGCGATGCAGGACGGGTTGAATGCGAAGATCATCTTCGTATCGGGCTATGCCAAAGAAACGCTGTCAGACAAGTGGAACAAAATCGAAAACGCGATGTTTCTGCCCAAGCCTTATTCCTTGAAGGACCTTATTGACACGGTTGCTGCCGCCAGTGATCGAGAAAAGGAAGCGGCCTAGCCCTTCACACCCCTTTCGCGGCCTCATACAATTTGTAATCCTCCTCAAAAAAAGCCTCCAATTTTCTGCGTAGCTTGGCAGAGACAGACATCTCAGCGGTCTCTGACGCATTTAGATGCGGCAAATCGATCACGCTTCCCAATCTATCGTTTAAAAAACCTTTGAAACCTTCCAAATTGTCAAAGCGCCACAGGTGGGTCGGATAGGTTTTGTTTGCAGCCCTTAGAAACTTTGATTGCTGTCCGACATGTGCAAAAGGTGTTTTGTCTTGGCGCAGATAGGTCTCCAAAAACGTCTCAAAACTAATATCTGCGGTGCTTTGTGGCGTGTGGGCAATTTCAGGGCGCTGTCTATATCTGTACCAACTGCCCAACCAATCCAAAGGCTCGCGAATAAGTGCTGCGGTCTCGGGTGGCTCGGTCCAATAATGATCCATTAACATTGGAAGAAGCTTGAGTTCAAATCGCCGTGGCGAAAAATGGCGCGCATGGGGGTGATTTTGAAACACCATATCCGCAAGGGGCGCAAGGCTTTGGTGAAATGAACTTGATGCCGTTTTGTGATTTTCAAAAAAAACGAACTGTTTCTCTATAAAAATCAGCATTTTATAAGGTCTTTCGGGTTTTCATTGCACAGTAACGATTTGCGCCATCAAGGGAAACACTCGATTTTTCTAAGTATCCCATGGCATAAAAATTTATTCAAAATTTACGAATTTGCGCCACAGTTTTCAGGCGCGCAATATTTTTCCTTGCAATGTTCTTGTTTTGATCTCATAACGGAAGAAAGAGAACAACAGGCGAACATCTGCAATCAAGATTGCGGGCGGTGTAAAAAACGGAGATAACAAATGGCATCGACTCTTTTAGATTTAAGCGAGAAACGCGACATGGATAAGCAAAAGGCGCTTGAATCGGCGCTAGGCCAAATCGAGCGGCAGTTTGGCAAAGGCTCAATTATGAAATTGGGCGACGAGAGCGCCAAAATGGATATTGAGGCGACATCGACCGGATCACTTGGTTTGGACATCGCACTGGGTATTGGTGGTCTGCCCAAGGGCCGCATTATTGAAATTTATGGGCCAGAAAGCTCTGGTAAGACCACGCTGACCTTGCATGCGATTGCAGAGGAACAGAAAAAAGGTGGCGTTTGTGCGTTCGTGGATGCGGAACACGCGCTTGATCCATCCTATGCGCGGAAATTGGGCGTTGATTTGGATGAGCTTCTGATCTCTCAACCGGATGCGGGTGAACAGGCCTTGGAAATCGCTGATACGCTGGTGCGGTCGGGCGCTGTTTCGATGGTTGTGGTGGATTCGGTTGCCGCTTTGACCCCAAAAGCAGAGCTTGAAGGCGATATGGGTGACCATCAGGTCGGCGCACAGGCGCGCTTGATGTCCCAAGCGATGCGGAAATTAACGGGGTCGATTTCGAAGTCAAAATGTATGGTGATTTTTATCAACCAGATTCGGATGAAAATTGGCGTGATGTTTGGCTCGCCTGAAACAACGTCTGGTGGGAATGCATTGAAATTCTACAGCTCTGTCCGACTGGATATTCGCCGGATTGGCGCGATCAAAGATCGAGACGAGGTTGTCGGCAATCAGACGCGCGTGAAGATTGTCAAAAACAAAGTGGCACCACCCTTCAAGCAAGTTGAGTTTGACATCATGTATGGGGAGGGGATTTCTAAACGCGGTGAATTGCTTGATCTAGGCGTGCTTGCCGGTATCGTTGAGAAATCTGGGTCGTGGTATTCCTATGGGGATGAGCGGATCGGGCAGGGGCGCGAGAACGCTAAATCCTATCTAAAGGATAACCCGCAGATTTCTTATGAGATTGAAGATAAAATCCGCGCGGCGCATGGTCTTGATTTCGATATGCCGAAGCCCGAGGTAGATGCCGCAAAGGAAGCTGCAACAGATGCGGATGACAGCGATAGTGTGATCGAGGTTTAAAACGAATTTGGTTTAAGTTGCGTCTCTGAAACGCCTGACTGGCGGGTATTTTTGCCCGCCCTTTTTTATTGTGGCTGTGGACAGTTATAACGCGCCAAGCTAAAGCATCTGAAACTTTGATCAGAGAAGACAAATGGCCTCCGTCAACGAGATCCGATCCACATTTCTAAACTACTTTGCCAAAAACGGGCACGAGATTGTCGACAGCTCGCCGCTTGTGCCGCGCAACGACCCAACCTTGATGTTTGTCAATTCGGGTATGGTACAGTTCAAGAACTTGTTCTTGGGCCAAGAAACCCGCGAGTACACGCGTGCAACCACAGCACAGAAATGTGTCCGTGCAGGTGGGAAACACAATGATCTGGATAATGTGGGCTACACAGCGCGCCACCATACGTTTTTTGAAATGCTGGGCAATTTCAGCTTTGGGGATTACTTCAAAGAAGAGGCCATTCCGTTTGCGTGGAATTTGATCACGCAAGACTTCGGTATTCCGAAGGATAAGCTCTACACGACTGTCTATCACACCGATGACGAGGCGTTTGAGATTTGGAAAAAGGTCGGCGTGCCGGAATCCCGCATCATCCGCATCGATACATCCGACAATTTTTGGCAAATGGGGCCTACAGGTCCTTGCGGACCCTGTACCGAGATTTTCTATGACCACGGCGATCACATTTGGGGTGGCCCGCCGGGTTCAGCCGAAGAAGACGGCGATCGTTTTATCGAAATCTGGAACGTCGTTTTCATGCAAAACGAAATGTATGAAGACGGCTCAATGACGCCGCTTGATATGCAATCCATCGACACAGGCATGGGGTTGGAACGGATTGCGGCATTGCTTCAAGGCAGCCATGACAATTACGACACCGACCTGATGAAAGATTTGATCGAGGCGTCGGCCAACGCAACGGGCGTCGATCCCTATGGAGATCAAAACGTGCATCACCGTGTAATTGCGGATCACCTGCGCTCGACCTCGTTTTTGATCGCAGATGGGGTTTTGCCCTCGAACGAAGGACGCGGTTACGTGCTGCGCCGCATCATGCGCCGCGCAATGCGGCATGCGCATTTGTTGGGTGCAAAAGACCCTGTTATGCACCGCCTTGTGCCGGCATTGGTCAAACAAATGGGACAGGCCTATCCCGAACTGGCCCAAGCGCAGCCGATGATCGAAGAATCACTGTTGCTAGAAGAAACGCGGTTCAAACAGACCTTGGATCGCGGCTTGAAGCTGTTGGATGATGAACTGAGTGATTTGGCGGAAGATGCGCCACTGCCAGGCACGGCTGCGTTTAAATTATATGACACATATGGTTTCCCTCTCGACCTGACCCAAGACGCGCTGCGCGAAAAAGGGCGCGAGGTGGATGTGGATGGGTTCGATGCAGCCATGGCCGAACAGAAGGCCAAAGCACGTGCCGCTTGGGCTGGCTCGGGCGAGGCGGCTGATGAGGCGATTTGGTTTGATTTGGCCGACGAACACGGCACCACGGATTTCTTGGGCTATGACACAGAAACGGCAGAGGGTCAGATCATGGCCGTTGTTGTTAAAGGCGCGGTGCAAGACATTGCCGCCAAAGGCGATGCGGTGGAAATCGTTTTGAACCAGACGCCATTCTATGCGGAAAGCGGCGGTCAGGTTGGTGATGCGGGTGTTTTGAAGACCGAAAGCGGCACGGTCGCGATTACAGAGACGAAGAAAAAGGCAGGCGTCTTTGTGCATATTGGAGAAGTCTCCGATGGTAAGATCACAAAAGGCGAAGGTGCGGAACTGACGGTCGATCATAGCCGGCGCACCAAAATCCGTGCAAATCATTCTGCCACGCATCTGCTGCACGAGGCGCTTCGCAACGCGCTTGGCGATCATGTCGCACAGCGCGGATCTTTGAATGCTGAGGATCGTCTGCGTTTTGACTTTAGCCATTCCAAGGCCATGAACCTTGAAGAATTGCGCCAAGTAGAAGACGAGGTGAACAGCTATATTCGCCAAAACTCCGCCGTTGAAACGCGGATTATGACGCCGGATGACGCCCGTGACTTAGGTGCACAAGCGCTGTTTGGGGAAAAATACGGCGACGAGGTGCGCGTTGTGTCGATGGGTGTCGAAGATGGTTCTGGCAAAGGGTTGGATAAAAACACCTACTCGCTGGAACTTTGCGGCGGCACACATGTGCGCCAAACGGGTGAGATAGGGTCCTTTGTCATGACCGGCGAAAGCGCTTCATCGGCTGGCGTACGCCGGATAGAGGCGCTGACAGGGAAAGCCGCACAGGATTACCTTGCTGGGCAAGATCATCTGGTTGGCGCGCTTGCCTTGATGATGAAGGCGAAGCCCGAGGAATTGGTGGATCGTGTGAAATCCCTGATGGACGAACGCAAAGCCCAAGCAAATGAAATTGCGCAACTGCGCAAAGCGGTTGCGATGGGTGGCGGTTCCGGTGGTGGGACGGATGCGAAAGAGGTGAATGGGGTGAAATTCCTTGGTCAAGTTTTATCGGGCGTACCAGGCAAAGACCTGCGTGGTCTGATCGATGAGCAAAAAGCCAAGCTTGGTTCTGGCGTGGTTTGTTTGATCTCAGACGCAGATGGCAAAGCGGCCGTTGCTACAGGTGTCACAGAGGATCTGACGGATAAAATCAGTGCGGTAGATTTGGTCAAAGCCGCGGCAGAGGCGCTTGGCGGCAAAGGCGGCGGTGGGCGTCCCGACATGGCACAGGCCGGTGGGCCATCGGCAGAGAATGCAGAAGCTGCTTTGGTAGCTATAGAGAAAATAATCGGAGGATAAAATGGTCGCATATACAATCATGAATGGCGATGTGCATGACGCGGAAGGCTATGCAAAATATGTAGAAATCACCACGCCGACCGTTGCGAAATTTGGCGGTAAATTCATCGCCCGTGGCGCAAATGCAGTTGTCAAAGAAGGAACGCCAATGTCACGCACGGTTATTGTAGAATGGCCAGATGTCGCCACTGCCGAGGCGTTTTACAGCTCGCCCGAATACGAAGAAGCATTAAGCCACGGATTGCCTGCATCAACCCGTAATTATTGGGTCGTGGATGGGGCTTAACGAGCCCCGCTTCCTCGCAGGGTCGGCTGATCAGATCTTTCGCTTTAAAGCGCCTGTTGAAGGTTTTCGTCGATTTTTTCCAAGAACCCTTCGGTGGTCAGCCAGCTTTGATCCGGTCCAACAAGCAAGGCCAAGTCCTTGGTCATATGACCACCTTCAACCGTGCGAATTATGACCTTTTCCAATGTCTCTGCAAACTCATTCAGCTTTGCATTGTCATCAAGCTTTGCGCGGTGTTTCAATCCACCCGTCCATGCATAGATTGATGCAATCGAGTTTGTGGACGTCGCCTCACCCTTTTGATGCTGGCGATAGTGACGAGTAACCGTGCCATGTGCCGCTTCTGCCTCGACAATTTTCCCATCTGGCGTCATCAACTGAGAGGTCATCAAGCCAAGTGATCCAAACCCTTGCGCAACTGTATCAGATTGCACATCGCCATCATAATTTTTACAGGCCCAAACATAGCCACCTGACCATTTCAAAGACGCGGCAACCATATCGTCGATCAAGCGATGTTCGTACCAGATTTTTGCCGCTTTAAACTTCTCTTCAAACTCTTTTTCGTAGACTTCTTGGAAGATGTCTTTGAAACGTCCATCATAGGCTTTTAGGATTGTGTTCTTGGTCGACAGATACACAGGCCATCCGAGGTTTAGGCCATAATTCAAAGATGCACGCGCAAAATCATAGATCGAAGCATCAAGGTTATACATACCCATATAAATGCCCGATTCAGGCGCATCAAAAACATCCCGTTCAATCACGGTGCCATCTTCGCCTTCAAACTTCATCGTCAGCTTGCCCTTGCCCGGAAACAGAAAATCTGTCGCCCGGTATTGGTCGCCGTAAGCATGCCGTCCAACAACAATCGGTTTTGTCCAGCCGGGCACCAAACGCGGTACGTTGCGGCAAATAATTGGTTGGCGGAAAATCACGCCGCCCAGAATATTGCGGATCGTGCCATTGGGCGAACGGTACATGCGTTTTAGACCGAACTCCTCAACGCGGGCCTCATCTGGCGTGATCGTTGCACATTTTACACCAACGCCATGCTCTTTGATCGCTTCTGCCGCATCAACGGTGATCTGGTCGTCTGTGCGGTCGCGTTCCTCGATGCCAAGGTCATAATATTTCAGATCAATATCCAAATAGGGCAGGATCAATTTGTCTTTAATGAACTGCCAAATGATCCGCGTCATTTCATCGCCATCGAGTTCGACAACTGGATTTTCTACCTTGATCTTGGACATGGAGGAGGGCCTCTTTTCGAAATTGCTGAAATTTAATTTGTGTTAGCAAATGACGTCGGGGAAGGAAAGTCTGTATACGACTGTATGCAGGTATCGATTGGTGGCTTGCTATTTAACACATCTCGAACTAGCTGACGGGCGATGTCGGGTACAGATCACAGCAAAACCTTCCTTGAGCATAGGCAAGGTCCAACCATCATATTGGTGGGTCCACAAATGGGCGAGAATATCGGCGCATCAGCGCGTGCGATTTGGAATTTCGGGTTGGATCGCATGCGGCTGGTCAATCCGCGCGATGGCTGGCCCAATCCGGCTGCACAAGCAACTGCAAGTGGGGCGGCTGCGGTGATGGATAATGTTCAGATTTTTGACACAACGGCGGATGCGATCAGCGATTTGACCTATGTTTTCGCGACAACCGCACGCAACAGAGATCTGACCCAACGTGTGGTCACGCCAGAGCGTGCGATGCAAGAGTCGCTTGATTTGATCGCGCGGGGCGAGAAGGTTGGCATTTTGTTTGGCCCAGAACGGGCAGGGCTGGACAATGATGACATTGTCTTGGCCGATGCGCTGATTTCGATCCCTGTAAACCCCGCCTTTGCCTCTTTGAATTTATCGCAATCTGTCTTGTTGCTTGCCTATGAATGGATGCGGCAAAGCGCTGAAGCGCCGGCGGAAGAGATGCAGATGGCTGGTACGGAATTCGCCGAAAAGATCGAGATTCAGAAACTGGTTGAGCGCCTGGAGCGCGATTTGGATGCACGCGGCTTTTTCTTTCCAACCGACAAAGCGCAATCGATGAAACAGACGCTGCGCAATATGTTTTCACGCCTGCCAATGACACAGGCTGATATACGCACGCTACATGGTATTTTTCGCAATCTAACAACGCGAGAGCAGTCTTCGGACAGGAAATGACTTTGCTAAAAAGGCATTAAAAAATCCTTTGAATAGAGACCGCAAAAGCCTATTTTAGAGAAAACAACCCAAGAAATGGGGCAATGATGAGCGGTAAACGATCAATTTTTGAAGAAGTCAGCGACGACACGGTTGCGCAAAAGCCGCGCGCAGGTGGCGTTATCGATCAAGGTCGGGACGCATGGCGAAATACCGCGCGGCTTTGGATGACGCTGCTTTTTGCGCTGGTTGTAGTGATGATTGTCGTCGGGGGTTTGACGCGGTTGACCGATAGTGGCTTGTCGATCACCGAATGGAATGTGATCAAGGGCGCTTTGCCACCCTTTTCCGAGGCCGCATGGCTGGTTGAGTTCGATAAATATAAAGCCATCCCAGAATACCAGTTGCAGAACAAAGGCATGAGCTTGGCCGAGTTCAAGACCATTTATTGGTGGGAATGGGGACATCGGCAATTAGGCCGTTTGATCGGTCTGGTGTGGGCGATTGGCTTTGCCTATTTGATGATCCGCTATACGATCCCGCGCGGTTGGGTCGGGCGTATGCTGCTTCTAGGTGCGCTTGGTGGCATGCAAGGGGCGATCGGGTGGTGGATGGTCTCGTCTGGTTTGACGGGTCGCATGGTCGATGTGGCCTCTTATCGGTTGGCCACGCATCTTGGTTTGGCCTTTATCATCTTAAGCTTGTTGTTGTGGTATATGTTGCGGCTGAAACGCTCTGAAATGGAGATGTTTCAAGCGCAGCGGAATGAAGACCGGCCAATGGCGCGCATTGGCCTAGTGCTTTATGGCGTGACATTTATCCAAATCTTGCTTGGCGCACTGGTTGCGGGCATTGATGCGGGCAGGGGATATATCGACTGGCCGCTTATGAACGGGCAGTTTTTGCCATCTGAGAGCTTTGATTATACGCCATTTCTATCGAATTTCTTTGAAAACCCGGCGCTTGTTCAATTCAATCACCGTATGATGGGCTATATCCTGTTCGGTTTTGTGATTTGGATTTTCTTCCGCGCAAAGCGCAGCCCGCATGCAATTGTTCAATCCACAGCAAAAGCTGTGATGGTTATGGCGGTGCTTCAAATGTTGCTGGGTATATTCACTGTGCTTTATGCAGCACCTTGGTATTTCGCTATTTTGCATCAATTGGGCGCGGTCATGTTGCTGGGTTTGGTTGTTAAATTGAATTTCGATGCGCGAAGTCCGTTTTCTCGCGCGATTACCAGCGCCCAGATGGGGTAAAATAATACCAAAATTCTAAACATCTGAAAACAAATAATTTTTTAGTATCAAGGGGTGTTGACACGCCCTTGATCATGGCTAGAAGGGCGCAATCTTATTTGAGCGCCGTATTGGCGCGTATCAGAGTGGAAAGAACATGAAAACATTCTCGATGAAACGTGGCGAGATTGAAAAGAAATGGGTCCTGATCGACGCAGAAGGCGTTGTTCTTGGGCGCTTGGCTTCAATCGTCGCGATGCGCTTGCGCGGCAAGCATAAACCCAGCTTCACACCGTCCCAAGATATGGGGGATAATGTGATTATCATCAACGCTGATAAAGTGCAGATGACGGGTAAGAAGCGGACGGATAAAATCCACTATTGGCATACGGGCTATCCAGGTGGGATCAAATCCCGTACAGCAGGTCAGATCCTAGAGGGCGATCACCCAGAGCGTTTGGTGATAAAAGCTGTCCAGCGCATGCTGCCCGGCGGTCCGCTAAGCCGTAAGCAAATGACCAATCTGCGTGTATATGCAGGCACAGAGCATGGCCATGAGGCGCAAAACCCAGAAGTTTTGGATGTGAAATCCATGAACAAGAAAAACACGCGGAGCTAAGAGATATGAGCGAAGAAATTAAATCATTGGATGATTTGAAAGACGCTGTTTCTGGTGATGCGCCAGAAGCGGTTGCAGAAGCAGCGCCTGTCAGCCGCGAGCCGGTTCGTGATGAATTGGGCCGTTCCTATGCAACGGGCAAGCGTAAAGATGCAGTTGCACGCGTTTGGATCAAGCCGGGTTCAGGAAAAGTGACCGTTAACGGTAAGGAAATGAACGATTATTTTGCACGCCCTGTGTTGCAAATGGTTTTGCGTCAACCGTTTTCCGTGGCGGGTGTTGAAGGTGAATTTGACGTTATGGCAACGGTCAAAGGCGGCGGTCTGTCTGGTCAGGCAGGTGCGGTGAAACATGGTATCTCTAAGGCGCTTCAGCTTTATGAACCTACCTTGCGTCCTGCGTTGAAAGCAGCGGGCTTCCTAACACGCGATGCGCGGGTTGTGGAACGGAAGAAATACGGGAAACGCAAAGCGCGCCGTAGCTTCCAGTTCTCGAAGCGTTAAACGCATTTCAAGTTTCGAAAAAGCCCGCCTTTTGGCGGGCTTTTTTTGTTTTGTTAAGGGGCAAAATGACCACCGCGCGGTTCGGTAAGGATTAGGAGATTCGAGGAGATACAGCCGTTTTCAAACATCGGTTTTACGTCGGTATCGCGTCTGTATTCCGTCGGTGTGATTTTGGCACTAAAGTGTTAACGAAACCGGAGGGTTTTATGAATAAAGTGTTAAAGTTTGCCGGAGCAAGTTCGGTTGGAACGACATCGGCTTTTCACCGCTTCGTCGATCTTTAATATCACCGTATTTTGCGCTTATGAGCACCAGATCAAACCGAGTCATCATTTTCCGTGCTGATGGAAGCGCGTTCTAAGCTCCAAAATGACCACAATCAAAATCACCAGGACGCCCACAAGGCAACTTAAAAGAAGACCAAGAAAGGCAATAGGCACAAACGTAGAATTGACCAAATCAGCGGAAATCAATCGACACGTATCAAAGCCATAAATCAGATTGCCGACGCATAGCGCGGTGCTGAGCACAAAAACTGCAATGACAACGGCCAAGACAAAAGCAATCGTGATTGCTGAATATTTCAAAATCGTCCTCGCGCGGGCGTTGACGCAGTATCTTGATAAAAAAATAGCGAGCCCCGAGGGGATAAACCAAGACAGCAAAGGAAGAATAACGCCTACACTCATGTTAAACCAAATATATGTTCCGTAAATTTATTTGTAGCGCGTACATTGAGCAAGCCCATCGATACTCAAAGTAGTGTTTCCGTGATCGCATCGAAGTTAACTTTATTTTTTTTTGCACGCGTTTCACAAAATTCTAACCTTAAGTCACCCTTCAATCCCCACTTCCCAAGCTGCATCTGTCATATTATACGGCCTCAAAGATATTTGGGATCCTCCACCCGATGAAATTGGCACGTAAAATAAAACTCAAAGCGGGCGTGGCCCGCGACATTAGCTATGCCAGCTCTGCGGTGACGCGGCCGGGGCGGGCGGTTATTCGGACTTTGGAAAATGTCACGGGTCGTCCCAAACTGATCCGGCGGGCCAATGGTTATGATGATGATGTCGCGGCTGGCATGGATTTTTGGCAAGTGATGGTGGATCGCTATGGCGTGAAGCTAGATTTCAAAGGTGGCTCTCTGGACAATCTGCCCAAAGAGGGTCCGCTTGTTGTGGTGGCAAATCATCCTTTTGGTATTCTGGATGGCTTGATCTTTGGGCATATTTTGCAACAGGTGCGTGGTGATTTTCGGATCATTGCGCATCGTGTGTTTCGTAAGGCTGAGGATTTGAACAAAGTTATCCTGCCCATCAGCTTTGATGGCACGCGCGAGGCGATGAAGGTGAATACCGAGACGCGCAAAGAGGCCATTCGATATTTGAATGATGGCGGATGTATTGGGATTTTCCCTGGTGGGACGGTATCGACCGCCGTGCGTCCTTTTGGACAACCGATTGATCCTGTGTGGCGGAATTTCACAGCGCGTATGATCCAGAAAACGGAGGCAAATGTTGTTCCGATTTTCTTTGAAGGGTCGAATTCGCGGCTGTTCCAAGTGGCAAGTCATTTGCATTACACGCTGCGCATGTCGCTGATGATCCGCGAATTCAAAAAGGGCATCAAAAAATCTGTGCCTATGGTGATTGGCGAGTCATTGCCGCGATCAGAAATTAATGCACATGCCCAAGACGCAACTGAATTAATGGCCTATCTGCGGCGCAAAACCTATGAGTTAAGCCCGATCCCCTTGACGGATTTAAGCCATGGATATGAATTTGAAGAGCAATATCGCTAATGCCTGTTGGAATTTTTGACAGTGGCATTGGCGGTTTAACTGTTCATCACGCGATCAAAGAGGCGATCCCTAATCAGGCGCTGACTTATCTGGGCGATAATGCGCACGCGCCTTATGGTGTGCGTGATCCCGAAGATATTTACCGCCTGACATGCCAAAATATGGAACGCTTATGGGATGTGGGTTGTGATCTTGTGGTTCTGGCCTGCAATACTGCCAGTGCCGTGGCGCTGCGCCGGATGCAAGAGCATTTTTTGCCGAAAGGCAAGCGTGTCTTAGGTGTGTTTGTGCCGATGATCGAGGCGGTCACGGAACGCAAATGGGGGGACAATAGCCCACCCAGAGAAGTGGATGTGAAGAAAATCGCGCTTTTTGCAACACCTGCCACCGTGCGCAGCCGCGCGTTTCAACGCGAATTGGCCTTTCGCGCAATCGGCGTCGATATCGAGGCGCAACCCTGCACAGGTTTGGTCGACGCGTTGGAGGCAAATGATCTTGATCTGGCTGAGGTGATGGTGAAATCGCATGTCGATGCGCTGTTAAAACGCATGCCCTATCCCGAAGCGGCGGTGCTGGGCTGTACACATTATCCGATTATGAAACCGGTTTTTGAGGCTGCACTTGGTCCCAAGGTGAAGGTCTATGCCCAAGGCAATATCGTGGCGCGCAGCTTGGCAGATTATTTGGAGCGTCATGCGGAGTTTAAATCCGAAGGTGGTTATCAGTATTTCGCAACGGGTGATGCAGCGGCGATTTCACTTTCCGCGACACGGTTTATGGGACATGCGATAAATTTCGAACCTATGAATTGAATTCAGTCTTTGAATAATCTATCGCAGCGCCAAAGGATTTACTCATGGCAAAAATATATGACATCGCGATATTGGGCGCCTCGGGCTATACAGGTGCAGAGCTGGTGCGGCTGATCTCGACCCATCCGCAAATGCGCATCCGAAGCATGAGTGCGGATCGCAAAGCGGGTCAGAATATGTCGGATGTATTTCCGCATTTGCGCCATTTGGATCTGCCTGAATTGCAAAAGATTGATGCAATTGATCTGGAAAATGTGGATTTGGTTTTTGCAGCACTACCCCATGGGGTGACGCATGGGTTGGCCAAAAGCTTGCCCAAAACCACGAAATTGGTTGATTTATCGGCTGACTTTCGTCTGAGCGATCCAGATGTGTATAAACACTGGTACGAGATTGATCACACGGCGATGGAGATCCAACCCAGCGTGCCATTTGGTTTGCCAGAGTTTTATCGCGATAAGATTGCAACCGCGCAGATTGTGGCCAATACAGGTTGTTATGTTGCCACCTCTTTGTTGGCTTTGATCCCCGTGGTTGAGGCAGGTTTGATCGCGCCCGAAGATATTGTGATTGATGCAAAATCGGGCGTGTCAGGTGCCGGACGCGGAGCGAAAGAAAACCTGCTATTCACCGAAGTGGATGGCGGATTTCAAGCTTACGGCGTGGGGCATCATCGGCATATGGCCGAATTAGATCAAGAATTGTCCAAAGCGGCGGGCAAGCAGGTCACGCCAAGTTTCACGCCGCATTTACTGCCACAATCGCGCGGGATCGAAGCGACGATTTATGTCAAAGGTGATGCTGCATTATTGCATACGGAATTGTCGAAACGCTACGCCAGCGAGCGGTTTGTTGAGGTGCTGCCCTTTGGTGAAATCCCCGCCACGCAGCATGTGCGCGGATCGAATATGTGCCATATCGGCGTCAAAGCAGACCGCCTGCCGGGGTGGAGCATTTTGCTGTCTGTGACCGATAATCTGGTCAAAGGCGCATCTGGTATGGCGGTGCAGAACGCAAATCTGATGTTGGGTCTGCCAGAGGAGATGGGGCTGGAAATGGCGCCGCTCTTTCCATAATGGCGATTGGCCGGCTGAAAAAACGCCGCCGTATTCAATTGGTGATCGCCGGGTTTTTCCTTATACTAGCGGCTGCAGTGACGATTGGGTTTGTATTTTCCAGTGGGATTGAGTTTTTTCGCAGCCCATCGCAAGTGATCGCCGATGACATCTCGCCCGATGAAGTGTTTCGTTTGGGTGGTTTGGTGGAAGAGGGCAGCATTGCGCAAACGGGCGAGACGACCATGTTTGTTGTGACGGATGGAAATGCCACGTTGCCTGTGACGTTCACGGGGATTTTGCCCGATCTTTTTGCCGAAGGGCAGGGGATGATCGCGACCGGTTCACTAGTGGACGGCACGTTTCAAGCAAGTGAAATTTTGGCAAAACATGACGAAGAATATCTGCCAAAAGAGGTTGCAGATGCTTTGAAAGAGCAAGGCGTTTTTCAGCCGGACGGTGGTCTTACGAATTAGAAACGCCATTTTGGCATCACTGGCCCAATCGAAAGGTTGGGCTTATGCATTCTGTGCGAAAAATTGCTGAAGAGATTGTCGCCCGCGAAGGCGGCTATGTGAATGATCCCGATGATCCGGGTGGCGCCACGAATTTCGGCGTCACGATCCACACGATGCGTCGATTGGGCCTGGATTTGTCTAAAGATGGTCAAATTACGGCTCAGGATGTGAAGCTGCTGACCAAATCGCATGCGGTCGATATTTTCGTGGATCACTATTTCAAGGCACCAAAGTTACATTTGTTGCCGGCGCTTTTGCAACCTTCGGTTTTCGATATGTATGTGAATGCAGGGTCGAATGCTGTGAAAATCTTGCAGCGGATGATCAATGAGATGGGCGTAGCGTTGCGTGTGGATGGCGCATTGGGACCGCTGACGCTTAAAGCCGCGCATGCATTCTCAAAATCTGATCCAGAGCTATTTGTTGATGCTTACGGCATTGCGCGGCGAAATTATTATTACCGGATCGGGGATCGCCGTCCCGCAAGCCGAAAATATGCGCGCACGCGGCGCGGTGGTAAAGGGGGATGGATTACGCGGGCCGAGGGATTTATCTCGCCCAAATTTCATCTGTCAGCGCGCGAGCATTCTGAAAGGGTAAGCGCATGGGCCTGATCAGAAACTTATTTGGCTTAGGCCGTGTTGTGCGTGACGTGGCAGAGGTTTTTGTGCCCAATAAAACCGAGGCGCAGGCGCAATCACATATCGAAAAAGTCGCCAATTACGCGCAATATGCAGAAGAGTTTCGGCAAGTGCCTGGCGGTCGATTTGATCGCTTTGTGAACGCGTTGAACCGTTTGCCACGGCCAGTCTTGGCGATGGGGACGGTCGGGTTGTTTGGCTATGCGATGATCGATCCATCCGGCTTTTCTGCGCGTATGCGCGGTTTGCAATTGGTGCCGGAACCGCTTTGGTGGCTGCTTGGTGCGGTGGTGTCGTTTTATTTTGGTGCGCGCGAATTGCATTACTTGCGACAAAGAAATTTTGAATTACCTGCGCCGCTAGATCCGCGAGAAACAACCAATGATCAGCCCAAAGACGACAATCCCGCGTTAAGGGTCTTACGCAAAGCTGAGTGATATGTTTCCGGTTCTAAGGTAGGATCTAAACCTACACAAAGTTTGCTTATCCGACTTGCAACGCGATTTTGGTTTCCAATTTATCTTTTGAAATCAGATAGAAAACCGGTTTACCAGAAAACCGGTAAACAAGTTTTCTTGTTTATGGGTTTATAGGTTTTCTGTTCAATGAACCGGCCCCCAAAGCAACCGTCTGTATATTCGGTATTTGGTGTATACGGATCGCAAGATTGATCAAAATAGCGGCACTGATTTGTGCTGTTACAATGCGCCGTTTATCAAATCAATTCTCTACCGCGCCCATTAGCTCCGTCCCCCTAATCACCGCACCCAACAAACAAACCGAGACAGTCTTTCACACATACTGGCTTGTGAGTTGTATTCCAAATCGCCCTGTAATAGCTCTATCCTATGATCGCAGAGTTCGGGCATTTCCTTTTATATGTGGCATTGGTGGCGGCCCTTTTGCAAGTAATTCTGCCAACACTCGGCATTGTGCGACACAATCAAAACTTGATGGCGGTGGCAGAGCCCGCTGCACTTGTTCAAGCTTTGATGGTTTTGGGGGCGTTTTTGGTTCTGACCTATGCTTTCGTCACTTCTGATTTTTCTATCCGCATCGTTGCAGCAAACAGCCATTCGTTAAAACCAATGCTTTATAAAGTGTCGGGTGTTTGGGGAAACCATGAAGGTTCGATGCTGCTTTGGATTTTGATTTTGGCCTTTTATGGCGCTTTGGTGGCCTTGTTTGGAACTAATTTAAACGCCCAATTACGCGCCCGGGTGCTAGCAGTGCAGGCATCGATCTCGATCGCCTTCCTTTTGTTCTTAATTTTGACGTCTAACCCATTCGAAAGATTGGATACTCCTCCACTTGACGGCAATGATTTGAACCCGCTTTTACAAGATCCCGGGCTCGCCTTCCATCCGCCATTTCTTTATCTTGGATATGTTGGACTTTCGATGACATTCAGCTTTGCAATCGCAGCCCTTTGGGCAGGCGAGGTCGACGCGGCATGGGCCAGATGGGTGCGGCCTTGGGCATTATTGTCATGGGTAACGTTGACCATCGGGATCGCGCTAGGATCATGGTGGGCCTATTACGAGCTTGGCTGGGGCGGCTGGTGGTTTTGGGATCCGGTGGAAAACGCAAGCTTCATGCCTTGGTTGATCGCAACCGCGTTGCTGCATTCCGCGATTGTGGTTGAGAAACGCGAACTCCTCAAAAGCTGGACCGTGCTGTTGGCGATTTTGGCCTTTAGTTTTTCGCTGATCGGGACATTTATCGTTCGCTCTGGCGTGATTACATCTGTGCATGCTTTTGCAAATGATCCCGAACGCGGCGTCTATATTTTGTTGATCTTACTGATCTTTACCGGTGGTGGGCTAAGCCTTTATGCGGTTCGTGCGCAAAGCCTGCGCGCGCGATCTGGATTTGCGTTTGTCTCGCGCGAAAATGGGTTGGTGCTGAATAACTTGCTGTTGGTTGCAAGTTGCTGTGTTGTGTTTCTGGGCACAATCTGGCCGTTGATTGCAGAGCTTGTGACAGGGCGAAAGCTGTCGGTGGGCGCGCCCTTTTTTGATCTGACCTTCACACCGTTCATGTTGCTTCTCGCACTTGCTTTGCCGCTTGCTGCAATCCTTCCATGGAAGCGCGGCGATTTGCGGAAATCGATACGGCACCAACGCGGTGCGATGGCGCTTGCTGGTGCTATCGGCCTTTTGATCTTCAGCCTGCAAAGCGGGATTGCTTATCTTGCGCCGATTGGGATTGCACTGGCCGCATGGTTGATCTTTGGAACGCTAAAAGAAGTGGCGGATCGTATACAGTTATTCAAGCAGCCGATCGGGATTGCGATGCGACGGCTGGCGAATTTGCCGCGCGCGGATTTGGGCAAATTGGTGGGTCATTTTGGTCTTGGATTGCTGTTTTTCGGTATCAGCGCGATTACCGCTTGGGAGCGCGAGGATGTCCGTGTCGCTCAAATCGGTGAGCGTTTTGAGCTTGCGGGATATGAATTTCAACTCGATCGGCTAGAGCCGTTTAGTGGACCGAATTATAATGCCGAGATCGGAACCGTGACCGCTTATCGAAATGGGCGTCCTGTGGCTGTGATTAAGCCGGAAAAACGCTTCTATCCTGTACAATCCATGTCCACGACCGAGGCAGGAATTTCGACCAATCTTGCCCGTGATCTCTATCTTGCTTTGGGGGATCGTCAGGGTGAGGGGATTGTGTTGCGGACCTTTGTCAAACCCTTTGCAGTCTGGCTGTGGATCGGGTCTGCGGTAATGGCATTAGGTGGATTTATCAGTTTAACGGATAGGCGGTTTCGTTTGGGTGTGTCCCGGCGCAAGCCCGCAAAAGCAGCGGTGCCAGCGGAATGATCCGAGTTGTTGTTTTGATTGTGATGTGTTTCGCGACGCCGCTTTTCGCGGTGGAGCCAGATGAGATTTTGGAAGATCCGGTTTTGGAACGACGGGCGCGCGACATCTCCAAAGAAATTCGATGTTTGGTCTGTCAAAACGAACCGATAGACAGTTCTGATGCACAAATCGCGCGCGATTTACGCTTGTTGGTGCGCGAACGACTTTTGGCGGGCGACACTGATGATCAAGTGCGCACTTATCTGGTTGATAGATATGGCGAGTTTGTTTTGCTCAAACCCGCGTTCAGTTGGGGCAATGCAGCGCTGTGGGGCGCTGGTCCGCTCTTGCTCTTGATTGGTATGGTCTTGGTTATGCGCATGCCGCGACGCGTTGAAACGGCAGCAGGGCTATCAAAAGAGGAAGAGGCGCGCGTGGCGGAGCTGATGAAGAAGGACCCGCATTAACGGTTTTGCGCCCCTTTAACAAAAAGGGGCCCCCAAAGGCCCCCGAATGTTTAGCGATTTTTGATGTCGATATAATCGCGCGCTGTTGCCCCCATATAAAGCTGGCGCGGGCGGCCGATTTTCAGTTTCGGATCGGCGATCATTTCTTTCCATTGGGTGATCCACCCAACGGTGCGCGACAGGGCAAAGATAGGTGTGAACATTGAGGTCGGAAAACCCATCGCATCGAGAATGATGCCGGAATAGAAATCGACATTTGGATACAGCTTCTTCTCGATGAAATATGCATCTTCAAGCGCAATTTTTTCCAGTTCCTTGGCGACCTTCAGCGTTTCGTTGTTTTCGATACCCAGCAAGTCGAGAACCTCATCCGCGCTTTCTTTCATCACTTTCGCACGCGGGTCGAAGTTCTTGTAAACGCGGTGGCCGAAACCCATCAGACGGAACGGATCGTTTTTGTCTTTTGCACGTGCTACATATTCAGGGATGCGATCAACTGTGCCGATTTCGCGCAGCATGTTCAGCGCAGCTTCGTTCGCCCCGCCATGTGCAGGCCCCCACAAACACGCAATCCCAGCGGCAATACAGGCAAATGGGTTTGCGCCCGATGATCCTGCCAAACGTACCGTGGATGTCGATGCGTTTTGTTCGTGATCGGCATGAAGCGTGAAAATGCGATCCATCGCTTTGGACAGGACCGGATCCACTTTGTAATCGTCACTCGGCACTCCAAAACACATCCGCAAGAAGTTAGATGCATAATCCAAATCGTTGCGCGGATAGATGAAAGGTTGGCCGATAGAGTATTTATACGCATAGGCCGCAATCGTTGGAATTTTTGCGATCATACGGATTGTTGCAATTTCGCGTTGTTCTGGATCAGCAATATCCGTGCTGTCGTGATAGAAGGCAGAGAGTGCGCCGACAACACCGCACATAATTGCCATCGGATGCGCGTCGCGGCGGAACCCGCGGAACAGGTGATGCATCTGGTCATGCAGCATGGTATGACTTGTCACACGCTCTTCAAATTCAACCATTTGATCGGCAGTTGGCAAATCACCGTAAAGCAGCAGATAGCAAACCTCTAAATAATTCGATTTTTCAGCCAATTGATCAATTGGGTAGCCGCGATACAAAAGCTCGCCCTTACCACCATCAATATAGGTGATGGTGGAATCGCATGATGCGGTAGAGGTAAAGCCAGGGTCGAAGGTAAAAACACCACCTTGGCCGTAAAGTTTAGAGATATCGATGACGTCTGGACCGACAGAAGGTGACATGATTGGAAATTCCAATTCTTTATCGTCAAATTTTAATGTCGCTGTACGGTTCGTTTCTGTCATACCATCATCCTTATCTCTCGTCGCTGCTATTGATTAAGTGTAACAGAGACGTGTTAACCATCAAATTCAATCACATCACGAATGCGTGCCAGACTTTCGTCTTTGCCTAAAATCTCCATCATTCCGAAGGCTGATGGGCTGCTTGCGGACCCAGATAGGGCAGCACGCAGCGGCATTCCGACCTTACCCAAACCGATATCGCGGGCTTCGGCAAAGGCCTTGGCTTGCTCTAATAATGCGTTAGCGCTCCACGTATCAGGCGCTAGGGTTGGGGTCAATTCCTTTAGTATACCAATGGATACCGAATCCAGGGTCGCGCGGGATTTCTCGTCCAATGTGACGGGACGTTTTGTCGAAATGAAGCTGGACTTCTCATAGACATCGCCAAGCGTCCTCGATTTTTCGCGCAACAAATCAATCGCGGCACGGATTTGCGGCGCGTTCGTTTCAGTCCAATCAAGACCCGCGGCGATGGCATAGGTCTTCAGATCGTCAAACAGCATATCTGCCGGCGCGGTTTTGATATGATGGGCGCTGACATTTTCAAGCTTTTTGAAATCAAGGCGTGCGGGCGCCTTTCCCATACCCTCAAACCCGAACCAATCTATCGCTTGCTTGGTGGTGAAAAGCTCGTCATTTCCGTGGCTCCATCCCAGACGGGCCAGATAGTTGCGCATTGCTTCTGGCATATAGCCCATTGCAGCATATTCATGCACACCCGTAGCTCCGTGACGTTTAGACAGTTTTTTTCCATCCTCGCCATGGATGAGCGGGATATGAGCAAATTCAGGAATATCCCAACCCATTGCGGTATATATCAGGGATTGCCGGCCAGCATTGATCAAGTGATCATCGCCGCGAATGATATGCGTGATGCCCATGTCGTGATCATCGACCACAACCGCATGCATATAGGTTGGCGTTCCATCAGAGCGGATCAGGATCATATCGTCAAAGCTGGTCGCGGGCCAACTGACTTTCTTTTGGACCTTATCCTTGATTGCAATCCCGCCCTCTCGCGGGGCTTTCAGGCGGATCACAAAGGGCGCATCTGGATGGGTGCTTGGATCGGCATCGCGCCAAGGGCTTTGGAAGGGCAGGGGGTTATTTTCAGCCTGCGCTTTGTCGCGGTACACCTCGATCTCTTCAGGCGTGGAAAAGCATTTATAGGCCGCTCCTTTGGCCAGCAAGTCCTGCGCCACCTCGCGGTGCCGATCTGCACGGGAAAATTGGCTGATCGGATCACCATCCCAATCTAGGCCCAGCCATGTCAGACCCTCGATCAGCGCATCTGTCGCCTCGGGTGTGGAGCGTGCACGATCCGTATCCTCGATCCGTAGCAGAAATTTGCCACCATTTGCCCTGGCATAAAGCCAGTTAAACAGCGCCGTGCGGGCACCGCCAATATGCAGATAGCCGGTGGGGGATGGGGCAAATCGTGTGACCACTTGGGGCATTGAATTAACCTATTGCTAACCAAAAATTGAGAGGTTTGGGTTCCCATACGCAATAGAGGCATCAGTGACAAGAGAGCCAAGAGCGGCACGGCTTCGCAGCCTTTTGGAAGGGCAATTGTCCCAAACGCTGCTCTGGGCACCAATCTGTCTGGGCGTGGGCATTTACATCTTCTTTGCACTTCGGTTCGAACCGGGTTTCGGTGTTGCTTGGATATGTTTGGGGTGTGCGCTCTTGGGGTTTTGGGCGGCAATCAGATTTCGCCTAACCCGTTTTCCAAGTCTTCTCTGTGCGTTGGTTTTGGTGGGGTTTCTGTCGGCACTGTTTCGAACACATGATGTGTCCCACACGGTTCTTGGCTGGCGCTATTATGGCACGGTTGAGGGGACGGTAGCCTTTGTAGACAGGTCCCGATCTGAAAAGCCGCGTCTGACCCTTATTGATCCAGTAATGCCCCCCATTTCAGCGGCGCGCACGCCTGCGCGCATTCGGGTCAGCTTGTTTGGAAGCGACACTGTGCCAGAGATAGGCACGCGCATCCGGATCGAGGCCAGCTTTTCACCGCCCAGCGGCCCGGTAGAGCCGCAGGGATATGACTTTAGGCGGCGCGCATGGTTTCAAGAATTAGGTGCAGTTGGATATGCACGCAAAGACTGGACGCAGTTGGCCCCAACAAAGCGCGATCAGTTTGCCTTGCATCTGGCGCATGTCCGACGGGCAATCTCTGCCCATATTCGTGGGCATATGTCAGACCGCGCCGGCGGGTTTGCGGCGGCCCTTCTTGTGGGTGATCGCGCCTTTGTCGATCAAACAGCGCTGGAAAATTTGCGCAGGTCCAACATGGCGCATCTTTTGGCCATATCTGGTCTGCATATGGGGTTGCTGACCGGTTTTGTCTTTGCATTGATGCGCGTGGTTTTGGTGTTTCTACCCCATTACGGCGTCCGATGGTCGTCGAAGAAAATTGCAGCGGTTGGCGCAATTCTTGCTGGATTTACCTATCTGATCCTGTCTGGCTCTGCCGTGGCGACGGAGCGGGCCTTTATCATGGTGACGATGATGTTTGGTGCGATCCTGTTGGATCGCCCTGCGCTGACGCTGCGCGCGGTTGCGATGGCTGCTGTGATCATTTTGCTGTTTTGGCCCGAGAACTTGTTGGAACCGGGGTTCCAAATGTCCTTTGCGGCCACCATTGCCTTGGTTGTGGTGTTTCGATGGATCAAGGATATGCCCACGCTTGGTGATATCTCGCATCATAGGTTTTTGCGCAATGGTTTTGCGCTTGTGCTGTCATCGGCGATTGCGGGCTTCGCAACCGCGCCCTTTGCGGCCTATCATTTTAATCAAATTGCACATTATGGGATCTTGGCCAATACGCTTAGCCTGCCTTTGATGGGTGCGATTATTATGCCTTTTGCGATTATTGCAGCACTCCTACACCCGGTTGGGCTGGATTGGCTGGGGTTTTGGGTGATGGAACACGGGATCAATTGGATTTTAAAGGTGGCGGAATGGGTGGCCGGGTTTGAAAATGCGATCAGCCTTGTGCCGCAGGCACCGCCCGTGGCCTTGCCGATTATTGTGATTTCGTGCTTGCTGACGGTATTGCTGCGTGGATGGGGGCGATGCGCGGTGGTTCCGGGGGTGCTGGTTGCAATTTGGATGTGGTCCTTGGCGGAACGGCCCAATCTGCTTGTGACCGATAATGGCCGTATGGTGGGCGTGCAAATGGTTGAGGGGCGTGCGCTGAACCGCAAACGCGGTAATGGATTTGCGGCGGGCAATTGGTCGGAAAATGATGGAATGCCCTTTGACCAAGAAAAGCAGGCGGCACTGTTTGGCGGTAACCCAGATGCATTTGTTCATGTTTTAGGCGGGGCAGAGATTTATTATGTTTGGGACGCAAAATTAGAGCAAGGGGATTTGGATCGCCTATGCGCGCGTTTTGATGTTGTGATCAGTCCAAAGTCAGAAATTTGGGCGGATGGCACATGTACCTTTTGGAATAAATATAAACTGCGCCGCGATGGTGCATTGGCCTTTATCGATAAAGGAGGGATGCAAATAAAAACCGCGCGGCAAAGCTCCGGCGCGCGGTTATGGACCGATTACAAGGTCCGAAAAGCGTTTAATAGGTCCGAATAAGACCAACCAATTTACCCTGCACCTTAACCTGATCATCGCGGTAAACGCGTGTCTCGTAAGCGGGATTTGCAGCCTCTAGCGCAATGACAGAGCCACGCTTGCGCAGACGCTTCAACGTCGCTTCTTGCCCATCAACAAGGGCCACAACGATATCGCCATTATCTGCATCAGATTGTTCGTTGATGACAACAATATCGCCATTGTTAATGCCCGCTTCGATCATCGAGTCGCCCTTGACCTCCAGCGCGTAATGACGGCCGGAGTTTTTGAGCATCTCACCCGGGACGGAAACATTATTCGCGACTTGCTGGATCGCCTCAATCGGTGTCCCCGCTGCAATCCGGCCCATCACAGGCAGGTTCATCGCATTTGCCGCTTCAATGGGCAGCGCCTCGGCTGGTGGGGGTGTTAAAGAGCCTTCGATAACGCGTGGTTGGAACCCACCGCCTTCGATCCCTTCGGGCAAGCGTAGAATTTCAATCGCACGCGCACGATGCGCCAAACGGCGGATAAAACCACGCTCTTCAAGCGCCGTGATCAAGCGGTGAATGCCAGATTTTGATTTCAAATCTAGCGCTTCTTTCATTTCGTCAAAGCTGGGTGGAACGCCATCTTTTTGAAGCCGCTTGTGGATAAAATCCAATAAATCCATTTGTTTACGTGTCAACATGGCCTTTGAATCCCTGTTTGTATCCGATCTGTTTCCCTTATGTTCTATAAGTGTTCTTGATTTGTGTCAAAAGATTTTTCACAAAAGTAAATATTTCATAAAAATCTGTAAAAAATCAGATGTCGAGATAGGAAATCAGATCGCCTTTGTGGGCAGGCCCAGTATTTGGGGGGCGGATGGCCAGAATGTTAGAACTGGCCAGAATTGATAACAGCGAACTGTCTTGGCGCGGCGCGGTATAAATCTCGCCATTTTCCAAAATGGCCCGCATATAATGCGCCCGTGGACCATTTTCTGGCAGATCATTGGCCAATGGCGCCATCTTTGGGATCGGCGCTTGTTTGGGCAGACCAAGCATCGCCTCGATCACAGGAACCAGAAAAACACGGCCACATACCATCGCAGAAACCGGATTGCCGGGCAGGCCGATCATCAGCGTGTCTTTGAGCAGACCCGCCATCAGCGGTTTGCCTGGTCGCATTGCAAGCTTGTAAAAGGATGTTTGCAGCCCCAATTCCTTAGCGGCGTTTTGCACCAAATCATAATCACCGACCGAGGCACCGCCCAAAGTGACGATCAAATCGGCATCTTCGGCCAATTCGAAATTGGCTTTGAGCGAGGCGGTTGTATCGCCTGCAATGGGCAGAATGCGGGCAAGCGCGCCATTTTGTTCGATCATGGCTTTAAGGCCATAATTGTTGGACGAGATGATTTGATCCGCACCTGGGGTCTCGCCCGGCGGGACAAGTTCGTCACCTGTTGCAATCAACGCGACGACCGGCTTGCGCGCAACTGTAAGCTGTGCATGGTTCATCGACGCGGCAAGCGCGATATGTTGTGGTGATAGGCGCAGCAGGGAAGGCAGAGTGAAACCTGCTTTAAAATCTGCACCTGCGGGGCGAATAAAGTCCGAAGCCTCGATATCTTTGCCAAGCGTGATGGTGTCGCCTTTGCGGGTACAATCTTCTTGGATCAAGATTTTATCTGCGCCTACTGGCACCACGCCGCCGGTAAAAATGCGCACTGCGTCACCGTTTTTCAAAACCCCATCAAAACGGCTGCCCGCAGCGGCCTCTCCGATCACGTTCAGTGTGGCGCCCGGCTTTGCATCATCGCGTTTGATCGCATAGCCATCCATCGCACTGGCTGGGAAGGGGGGCTGGTCGCGCTCTGACGAAATCGGCAAGCGTAAGATGCGATCCGTACACTCTGTAAGCGGCAGAATTTCAGTGCCAATCGGTTTAACAAGCTCAAAAAGATGCGTGTAAGCTTCTGCGACCGATATCATGGGGTTTCAAAACGCCCAGATTTACCGCCATCTTTCAGCCGCACATAAACTTCGCCAATACGCATGGTTTTGTCGACCGCCTTGACCATGTCATAAATCGTCAGCGCGGCGATGTTGACAGCAGTCAACGCTTCCATCTCGACCCCTGTTTGGCCTGTGGTTTTGACCGTCGCGGTGATGGTAATGGTGTTTTTATCTGTGTCAGGTTCGAAATCGATTGCCGCTTTCGAAATTGGCAGGGGGTGGCAAAGCGGGATTAAATCGGGTGTTTTTTTGGCCGCCATAATGCCCGCAAGGCGCGCCGTGCCCAAAACATCACCCTTTTTCGCGTCACCCTTTAGGATCAGTGCCAGTGTTTCGGCCTGCATCTCGATTTGTCCTGTAGCAACCGCAATCCTGTCGGTGACATCTTTGTCCGTGATATCTACCATATGGGCCTGCCCAGAAGCATCGAAATGCGACAGTTTGCTCATGCGGCTATCACCGGATTGGCCAGCAGTGCGCGGGTCGCCGCCGTTACATCCGCTTGCCGCATCAGACTTTCGCCAATCAAGAAGGACCGTGCGCCTATGCCGGCCATATCAGCCATATCTTGTGGCGTGAAAATCCCACTTTCGGTGATCAAATGCCGATCCGCAGGCACCATTTTGGACAGCACGCGAGTTGTGTCCAATGTGACCTCAAATGTCTTTAGATTGCGGTTGTTCACACCCAGAAGCGGCGATTTAAGCTTAAGCGCGCGTTTCAGTTCTGCGGCGTCATGGACCTCCAGCAAAACATCCATGCCCCAATCAAACGCTGCTGCTTCAAGTTCTGCGGCTTGGGCATCTTCAAGCGAGGCCATGATCAACAAAATACAATCCGCACCCCAACTGCGCGCTTGGGC
>JBCCGP010000028.1:0-36528 GCA_039029215.1 Pseudomonadota bacterium | reverse complement strand
GTTATGTCGACGGGATTACCAGTGATTGGTGTCTTATTTTGGCAAGGTTTGCTTGTGGGTTTGTTTGCGTTTGTAATGGCGCTTTTGCGCGGCGCAAAGTTTCGCCTAAACAACGCACGTTTGCGTCTGGTCATCGCGATTGGATGTTTGGGTACGCTTTTCCCGGGTTTGGTCGCCTATTGGGCGATCCAACATATTCCCGCCGGTATCATGTCGATTACAATTGCTTTGGTGCCGATATTTGTGATGCCCATCGCGATTGCCTTGGGAAATGAACGGTTTGAGCTTGTTCGTCTGTTGGGCGTTTTATTTGGTGCGGCTGCTATCTTGTTAATTGTGGGCCCCGAGGCTGCAATGCCTGATCATGCGAAGATCTTTTTTGTGTTTCTGGCCCTGCTTGCGCCGCTTTGTTACGCATTTGAGGACAATTACGTCGCCTATTTTGGACGCGATGATATGCATCCCTTCTCGATCTTGACCTATGCGATGGTCGTTGTGGCGATACTCTCATTACCATTCGCATTGATGCGGGATGAGTTTTTTATCTTGGGGCAGGGCGGCATGGATCAGGCGCATTGGGCTTTGATCGTAATTTCCTTGTTCCATACTATTGCCTATGCCACATTCATTTGGCTGATCGGCCAAACAGGTCCGGTTTTCACCTCTTTTGTTGCCTATCTTGTGACAGGTTTTGGCGTCATTTGGTCGCTGGTTTTTCTGGGCGAAAGCTATTCAATCTGGGTTTGGGCGGCTTTGGGTATGATGTTTGTGGCAATGTTTCTGGTACAACCAAGATCGCAGGAGCCTTGAGCATCGCCAGCCTGCAAGTTAGGCTTGGACAACTCTTTAATCGGTTGCCCTAATGTTTGCAGAATTTATCCCCGAAACGATTGCGCCCTTCCTTGCGCTTGCTGTTTTGGTCGTCATGTTTGTTGGATTCATTCGAGAGGTATTTCCAACAGAAGTGATCGCACTTAGCGGTGCGGCATTCATGTTGATCATGGGCCTGCTGCCTTATGACGTCGCGCGGGGTGTGTTTTCAAACCCTGCACCGTGGACGATTGCGGCGATGTTCATCCTTTCTGGGGCACTTATGCGCACAGGTGCGTTGGGGTTTTTGACCAATTGGGTGAAATCAAACGGGGCGAAAAATCCAAAACTGACGTTGGCTTTTCTTGGGCTTTTTGTCGTTCTGGCAAGTGCGTTTATGAACAACACGCCGGTTGTCGTGATTATGATCCCAATCATGATGCAATTCGCGCGAAAAATCGGCGTTGCTGGATCAAAGCTGCTGATCCCGTTATCTTACATGGCGATTCTGGGCGGGATGCTGACGCTGATCGGCACCAGTACCAATCTGCTTGTCGATGGTGTTGCGCGTGCAGAAGGAATGGACCCCTTTGGTCTGTTTGAAGTCACGCCCTTGGCACTATGTCTGGTCTTATTTGGTGGTATATATCTTTGGATTTTGGGTCCAAAACTGTTGCCTGAACGCACAAGCATGGCGGATATGTTGGGGCGTTCTGACAATAAGAAATTCATTACCCAAGTCTCAATTCCTAAAAAAAGTACATTGATCGGTCAGAACCCGCTGGATGTGGATCTGTTCAAACGCATTGGCGCACGCGTCATCGATGTTTTGCGCGGCGACGAAAGTTTGCGGCGGACCATGAAAGATGTAACTTTAAAACGGGGGGATCGCTTGGTGATCAAGGCAGCTGTGGGCGAGCTGTTGGAACTAAATGAAGGAAATGATGTTCAAGTCGCGGATGCAAACAGCTCCAAAGAAACGGTCACCGTTGAGGCATTGATTACGCCGGGATGTCGTATGATCGGTCGGACCTTGGGCGCGCTGAGATTGCGCAGGCGGTTTGGAATTTATACACTTGCAGTCCATCGCTCGAACCAGAATATCGGGTCGCAACTGGATGATGTGAAAATTCGTGTCGGTGATACGGTTCTGTTCGAAGGGGCCGAGGAAGACATCGCGCGCATGGCCCGAGAGATGAATGTTATAAATCTGGCCGCGCCATCTGATTTGCCCATGCGCAGAAGCCACGCGCCGATCGCTGTTGGGTCCTTGGCCGCTGTCGTTTTGCTGGCAGCACTTGGTGTTGCGCCGATCTTTTCTTTGGCAGTCATTGCGGTCGCTGTGGTGTTTTTGACCCGCGCGATTGATGCGGACGAGGCGTTTCAGGCCGTGGACGGGCAATTGCTTGTTTTGATTTTTTCAATGTTGGCTATTGGGGCTGGATTGCAAGAAAGCGGTGCGGTTGCGATGCTGGCGAATTGGATTTCGCCTGTGTTGGTTGGCCTGCCGCCATTTTTCTTAATTTGGACGATTTATCTGCTGACCTCGGTCCTGACAGAAATGGCATCGAATAACGCTGTTGCGGTGGTGGTCACACCGATCGCGATTGCGCTGGGGCATCAGCTTGGTATCGATCCGCGCCCTTTGGTCGTCGCTGTGATGGTCGCCGCATCGGCGAGTTTCGCGACACCAATTGGATATCAAACCAATACGCTGGTTTATGGCCCGGGTGGGTATAGTTTCATGGACTTTATGAAGATAGGCATCCCGCTAAATGTGAGCATTGGGATATTGGCAAGTGTTCTAATCCCGTTTTTCTGGGCGTTGTGATCTCGCACTAAGCGGGTGCTGTAATTGGGTTCACACCCCGAATTTTTGGTAAATGACCAGTTAACAATTAAACCAGTAAACCGGAAGAGTTTGTTATTTATTTGCCAAATATTTACCCAAAATACGGGTTAATTTACGCGTATCTAAAGCGGCCAGAAGATTAAGATGGCCGGAATAGACACCGCAACAATCAACACCTCAAGCGGTAGCCCGGTGCGCCAATAATCGCCAAATTTATATCCCCCCGGTCCAAGGATCAGCGTATTATTTTTATGTCCGATCGGGGTCAAAAACGCGCAAGAGGCCGCGACCGCAACAGCCATCAAAAACGGATCGGCATTCACATCCAAAGTTTCGGCCATCGCAATCCCAACTGGGGCGGCCACAATTGTCGTGGCCGTGTTGTTGAGCACATCAGACAAGGTCATTGTGACGACCATTAAAACAGTTAAAATCGCCCAAGGCGGCATGCCGGCCGTCAAATCAATCAAAGAGCCTGCAATCAATTCTGTCCCGCCAGAGGCATCCAAGGCTTGACCCAATGGGATCATGGACCCCAGCAAAACAACAACCGGCCATTCAACATGATCATAAAGCTCTGACAGCGGCACAATACGCGTCACCGCGTAAAGTGCCACAACAGCGCCAAGTGCGACGGGCAAATAAACCAACCCAAAACTTGCCGCCGCAACCGCTGCCACAAATAATCCAACGGCAAGCCATGTTTTCCCGTCCTGTGTTACATTCAAACCCCGTTCCGCCAACGGCAGACAGCCCAACCAATCCACGACCTGGCTTTCCTGATCGCTTGGCGCAAGCAGCAGAAGAATATCACCAGACCGGATTTCGGTTTTGCGCACCTGTTTGGCGATCCGCCGTCCTCCGCGAGAGATTCCCAGTAACACGGAGTTCATCCGCCAATTCAGTCCCACGCTGAGCGCGGTCTTGCCCGCGATACGCGAGGTCTCGGTTACCACAACTTCCACTAAGGAAAGCCCAGATCCTTCTGCGCCCAGATTTTCCTCGCGTGCCTCATCTGCAAATTTCAATTTTAGGCTGGTCCGGAATTCGTCAATCGCCTCCGGCACGGCTTCTAGGACCAAAGCATCGCCTGCGACAATCTCGCGATTGCGCGATGTGCCGTAAAGCCGCTTACCATCCCGAACCATAGCCAAAATCGCAACATCTGCTTTTTCCGCCTCTGCATAAAGTTCCAGCAGGCGTTGACCGACCAGTTTAGAGTTTTCTGGCACCGTCAATTCCGCAACGTAGGCACCGATTTCTGCTAATTTTTCGACCGGATTTGCAGAATCCTCGGATTGTGGGATCAGGCGCCAGCCAATGGTCGCTACAAAAAGCAAGCCTGCGATCGCTGCAACCAAGCCGACAGGTGCAAAATCAAACATCGCAAAAGCTTCACCGAAGTTATCTTCGCGTATCGTTGCAATAATAATATTGGGCGGGGTGCCAATCATTGTCACCATACCCCCCAAAATGGTGGCAAAAGACAGCGGCATCAGCGTCAGCCCGGCGGCACGTTTTGCCTTTTTCGCGGTTTGCATATCGACGGGCATTAACAAAGCCAAAGCCGCGACATTGTTCATAAAGGCAGACAGGATAGCACCCACCGATCCCATCAAGGTGATATGCGCCCCCAAACTGCGAGAGCTATCGACAAGCGAGCGTGTAATAAGATGAACAGCACCAGAATTCACCAATCCCGCAGAAACAATCAAAACGAGCGCCACAATCAATGTGGCCGGATGGCCAAACCCATCAAACGCATTTTCTTTGGGCACAACACCAATGATCACCGCAACAATAAGCGCGCCGAAAGCCACAAGATCATAGCGCCAGCGCCCCCATAGCAACAAGCCAAAGACGATCCCAAAAATCGAGAAGAGAAGAATCTGTTCGGTGGTCATCTGCATGCCTCGTTGTTCTTTAGCAAAGCTAAGCGCACAGCGGATGCGTGACAAGGCCTTGAACCCGTCATAGCTCTCTTTTAAATGTCTGCTAACGAGAAGTTCAGGGGGCGTCATTATGGCCGGCCACAGTAAATGGGCAAATATTCAGCACCGAAAGGGACGTCAGGATGCGGCGCGCTCGAAACTGTTTTCAAAGCTCGCAAAAGAAATCACCGTTGCGGCCAAGATGGGCGACCCGGATCCCGAAAAGAACCCCCGCCTTCGGCTTGCGGTGAAAGAGGCAAAATCGCAATCTGTGCCAAAGGATGTGATTGATCGCGCCATCAAAAAATCCCAAGGCGGGGATGCCGAAAATTACGACGAAATCCGGTATGAGGGCTATGGTCCAAATGGCGTTGCGGTGATTGTCGAGGCGATGACGGATAATAAAAACCGGACCGCGTCCACCGTTCGTTCGACCTTTTCAAAGAACGGTGGAAACTTGGCGGAAACAGGCGCGGTAAGCTTCATGTTTGAACGCAAGGGTTTGGTTGTCTATCCGGCCGATGTGGCCGATGCGGATGCGATGTTTGAACATGCGATTGAGGCGGGTGCAGAGGATTGCGAAAGTTCTGATGATGGTCACGAGGTTTTCTGTGCCGATACAGATTTAAACGACGTCTCAAATGCGCTTGAGGCGGCACTGGGCGAGTCCCAAAGCACAAAGCTGATTTGGAAACCCACCACCACGTCAGAGCTTGATTTGGAAGGTGCTGAAAAGCTGTTAAAGCTGATCGATGCGTTGGAAGATGATGATGATATTCAGAACGTCACAACCAATATGGAAGTCTCTGACGAGATCCTGGCCAAGCTTTAATGGATCATCACGCGGTGATTTCGGGGCTTGACCCTGATCTAAAACGCGCGCTTCAAATACGAAGTAACAAAGCAGGCTTGGTGCAACTTGCACTGCATCTTTGTTTGATAGGTTTTTTGGCGATGTGTGTGGCGCAAGGTGGCGTCCTTCGTCTTTTTGCTATCTTGCCACTTGGTATCTGCCTGATTTTTCTGTTCACGCTTGAACATGAAGCGACCCATAAAACACCTTTTGCCTCTGAACGGCTCAACGAATGGATGGGCCATCTTTGCGGTTTGTTGATCCTTCTGCCTTTCACATGGTTTCGCTATTTTCATCTTGCGCATCACAAATACACAAATGATCCAACGCGCGATCCGGAATTGCTGGTCGGTAGCAAGCCGGAAACGCGGTGGGAGTACGTGAAGCATATCAGCGGAATTCCGGTGTGGATCGGCCAAATTCGCAAGATTTGGGACAATGCTTTGGGCCGAAAGCTTGGTCGTTACACGCCGGACAAAGCAAAGCCACGGATCATTTGGGAGGCGCGGATTTATTTGGGTTTCTACGCGCTGGCCCTTACATCGCTGACGGTTTCAGATTTGGTGATTTGGCTTTGGGTTGTGCCCTTGATTTTGGGTCAACCTTTCCTGCGCCTCTATCTGCTTGCCGAACACGGTCGCTGCGCGTTTGTTTCAAATATGTTGGAAAACACACGCACCACCTATACGTCGCGCCTTGTCCGTTTTCTTGCATGGAACATGCCCTTCCATACAGCGCATCATATTTTGCCGAATGTACCCTTTCACAATTTGCCAAAATTGAACGAGGTCATCGCGGATAAATTGGGCGCAACCTCAAACGGATATCAAGAGTTCCACAAAGACTATATCGCACAGTTTCAGCGCTAGACGCCCTGAATCATCTGCCCTATAAGCGCGAGCATGGAATATGCATTGATAATCATCATTCGAATTATCAGCCCGGTCGTTTAAAGAAACGTCCGGGAAAAGGCGTATGGGACCCCGCGCCGAAGATCATCCAAACACTCACGATCCGAAGAGACGAAGATATGTGCGCTGATACGCCTGACTATAAAGACACGTTAAACCTGCCCCAAACAGATTTCCCGATGCGTGCGGGATTGCCAAACCGCGAACCTGACTGGCTGAAGCGGTGGGAAGACCTGAAAATCTATGACACGCTGCGCCAGAAAAAGGGGCGCGAAAGCTTCGTGCTGCATGATGGTCCCCCATATGCAAATGGGCATCTGCATATTGGCCATGCGCTGAATAAAATCCTGAAAGATATGGTGGTGCGGTCCCAACAGATGATGGGCAAGGACAGTCGTTACGTGCCGGGCTGGGATTGTCACGGCCTGCCGATTGAATGGAAGATCGAGGAACAATATCGCAAAAAGGGCAAGAACAAAGACGATGTGCCGGTGATCGAGCTGCGTCAGGAATGCCGGAAATTCGCCGAAGGCTGGATCGATGTTCAGCGCGAGGAATTTAAGCGCCTTGGTGTGACAGGAAAATGGGAAAATCCATATTTAACAATGGATTACCATGCCGAAGCGGTGATTGCGGATGAATTTATGAAATTTGTGATGAACGGCGCGCTCTATCAGGGGTCAAAGCCCGTGATGTGGTCGCCGATTGAAAAGACCGCGCTGGCAGAGGCAGAGGTTGAGTATCACGACAAAGAAAGCTTCACGATTTGGGTGAAGTTTAAAGTCGAAAGTCAATCCTATACTGTTACAGGTCGAGACGCTGGACAGGCTGCAGATGAAAATTTGCAAAGAAGAAACGAAATTGTCGGGTCTCATGTGGTTATTTGGACAACGACCCCGTGGACGATTCCTTCAAACAAGGCTGTAGTCTTTGGAAACGCAATTGAATACGGGCTTTATGAGGTTGTCAGTACGCCAGAGGAGTGCTGGGCGAATGTTGGAGATAAATTTCTCTTAGCCGACAAACTCGCTTCAGATGTATTTGGTAAAGCTCGTCTAAACGAAGGGCAATGGAAACGGTTGCGCGACGTTACAGCAGCCGAATTAGAAACATTGACGCTTTCGCATCCACTGCACGGTGCCGATGGCGCGAATGGCGAATGGGACGACATCCGCGATTTCCGTGCAGCGGACTTTGTCACCGATACCGAAGGCACAGGCTTTGTCCATTGTGCGCCATCCCACGGGATGGAAGAATTTGAGCTTTATCGTGATCTGGGCATGTTGGAACAAGTCATCACCTATAACGTGATGGATGATGGGTCTTTTCGCGAAGACCTGCCATTCTTTGGCGGCAAATATATCCTGTCGCGCAAGGGCGGCGAGGGCGATGCGAACAAGACTGTGATCGATAAACTTGTCGAGGTTGGCGGTCTATTGGCACGCGGCAAGATCAAACACAGCTATCCGCATTCATGGCGTTCCAAAGCGCCTGTGGTCTATCGCAACACGCCGCAATGGTTTGCGGCGATCGACAAAGAAATCGGTGGCGATGATACCTATGGCAAAACCATCCGCGAACGTGCGCTGAGATCGATTGACGAGCTGGTCACATGGACTCCGCAAAAGGGCCGTAACCGTTTGCATTCCATGATCGAAAGCCGCCCTGATTGGGTACTGTCACGCCAACGCGCCTGGGGCGTGCCGCTGACTTGCTTTACAAAAGCGGGCGCATTGCCAACGGATGACGACTACATCCTGCGCGATGATGCTGTGAACGCACGGATCAAAGCGGCGTTTGAAGAAGAGGGCGCAGATTGTTGGTACGAGGATGGTGCAAAGGCGCGGTTCTTGGGCAATGATTATAACCATGAGGAGTGGGATCAGGTGTTCGACATCTTGGATGTGTGGTTTGATTCCGGGTCAACGCATGCTTTCGTTCTGCGCGACCGTGAAGATGGTACAGAGGACGGCATTGCGGATTTGTACCTAGAGGGCACAGACCAGCACCGCGGTTGGTTCCACTCATCGATGCTGCAAGCCTGTGGCACCAAAGGACGTGCGCCGTACAAAGGCGTGCTGACACATGGGTTCACGCTGGATGAGAAGGGCATGAAGATGTCCAAATCCATCGGCAATACGATTGTTCCAGAGGAGGTCGTCAAACAATATGGTGCCGATATTTTGCGTCTTTGGGTCGCGCAATCGGACTACACTGCGGATCAACGCATTGGGCCAGAAATCCTAAAAAACACCGCCGACAGCTATCGCCGGTTGCGCAACACGATGCGCTACATCCTTGGCAATTTGAACGGTTGGGATGAGGCAGAGCGCGTGGACGCCAGCGACATGCCAGAGCTGGAGCAGTTGATTCTGCACAAGCTTTGGGAATTGGATCAGGTGGTGCGTGATGGGTATACAAAATACGATTTCCAAGGCGTGTTCAAACAGGTCTTCGAATTTTGCACGGTCGATCTGTCCAGCTTCTATTTCGATATCCGCAAAGATTCCTTGTACTGTGATGCACATGACAGTGTGCGCCGTCGCTCTGCGCGGACGGTGTTGGATTTGTTGTTCCACCGTTTAACGACTTGGCTTGCACCCATGTTGTGTTTCACGACCGAGGATGTGTGGCTAACACGCATGGGTGATGGATCGGTGCATTTGGAAGATATTCCAGAAACACCTGACAGCTGGCGCAATGACGCGCTTGCCGCGAAGTTCGAAAAAATTCGTACTGTGCGCCGTGTGGTGACTGGTAATCTTGAAGGATACCGCCAAGACAAAACCATCGGGTCGTCGCTAGAAGCCGCGCCGAAAGTGTATCTCAGCGAAGAGCTGGCGGCGATCATGCCAGATTTGGAAGATTTTGCAGATATCTGCATCACTAGCCAAATCTTTATCCATACCGAGGCCGCGCCAGCGGATGCGTTCCGATTGGATGATGTCGCGGATGTAGCGGTTGTCTTTGCGCGTGCCGAGGGTCAGAAATGCCAACGCAGTTGGAAAATCCTGCCTGATGTTGGCACGCATGAATGGCCTGATGTGTGCAAACGTTGCAATGATGCGCTGACCAAGCTGCAGGCGGTTAAGTGAGCATAGGTGTATTCCTTGCAGTGCTGCTGGCAGCAGCGCTGCACGCCACTTGGAATGCACTGATCAAATTTGGCGGGGACAAGCTGCAAGGCATGTTCCTGTTTTCGCTAGGGCATATGTTATTGGGCTTGTTGCTTATCGCGTTTAGCCCCTTGCCCGATCCTGCATCTTGGGGGTGGCTTGCCCTGTCGATCGCTATTCATTTGGTCTATCAACTGGCTTTGGTTGCGGCTTATGAACGCGGTGATCTTAGCCGGGTTTATCCTATCGCACGCGGATCAGCACCGTTAATGGTTTTGCTGTTCAGCCTTGTATTTTTAGCTGATCAAGTTGGGTTGTTTCAAATCGGTGGGATCATTTTGGTGTCATGTGGCATATTGCTGATGGCGCTGGGCGTGTTCCGCGCAAGTGAAAACAGATCGCTTATTGGTTTCGCGCTTTTATCTGCTTTGGGTACGGCGGGGTATTCCATTGCCGATGGTCTCGGCGCACGCGCATCTGGCAGTGCAACGGCCTATATCGGTTGGTTGATGGTTCTGGGCGGTTTGGTCTTTATGGCCGTTGCCTATGCAAAGCGGGGCAAAGCCATTTATCCAACGGAAAGACAAGTTTGGATAAAAGGTATTTTTGCGGGTTTCTTGTCGTTGGTCGCCTATTGGATCGCCGTATGGGCCATGACCCAAGCGCCCATCGCGTTGGTGACAGCTTTGCGTGAAACCTCAGTATTATTCGCTGTTGCGATTGGGGTGATCTTTCTAAAAGAAAAGTTCGACCGTCAAAAGCTATTTGCAACGCTTCTGATTATTGCAGGCATCATCGCCATTCGCGTCTAAGCGGCTTTGCGCTCTGGGATGATCTGCTGAACAATCCCAACAAACAGCAGGTAAAACGACGTGATCACAATAATCAATGTCAAAACCGGGTTCATTTCAAAATTCGTCCATGCCGCATACCCTGCGCAAAGTGTCCAAATAAGTGCGATTGGAAGCGAGATAATTCGCCAGCGTTCCGTTCGGATAGGGTGGATGAATTTCAGATTGGTAAACATGGACAATGCTAAGATAACAACCAAGGCAAAGATCATCCAAAAGCTTAGATCAGTGGCAAACACAAAGACGGCAAACATATTCCAACAGGCGGGAAATCCGGCAAAGGATTTGTCCTTCGTTTTCATGCCCGTATTCACCATATAAAGGGCTGATGTGAAGGTGATGATGATGATCGTCGCCCAACCCGTCCAACCATCAAAAACACCCGATTGAAACAGTGCATAAGCGGGTATGAAGATATAGGTTAGATAGTCGATCAGAATATCAAGCACGACACCATCATATTGTGGTGCATGTTTTTTCACATCGTAATGACGTGCGAGCGGGCCATCGATGCCATCAACGATAAAGGCAACAACAAGCCAGAAAAACATCATATCCCAGCGTTCCTGAACCGCTGCTAAAAGCGCCAGCATGGCCAGCACCGCACCCGTGGCGGTAAAGTAATGAACGGCGGTTGCCTTAAATCGCTCCATGGCGCCGTTATGTGGAAGGATTGTTGCGGTTTCAACCCAATTCGCTTTCGCATTTTCCGTGTCTCTGATAGCGGTGCGACATGAAACCCCGCTCAACCCCGATGATGATTACGCTGATTTTACTGACAGCGACCTCGATCATTGTGCAAAATATGTTCCTGCCCTCATTATCCGCAATGGCAGATGAGTTTTCGGTCAGCTATGCCCAAGCAAATGGGCTGGTCGCGGGGTTTTTGGTGGCAACCGCGGTGTTATCCTTCTTTCTAGGACCGCTTAGCGACTATTATGGCCGCCGCCCGATCATGTTGATGGGGCTGGCCATTTTTTGCCTTGCGACGATTGGGTGTCTGTTTGCCGAGAGTTTTTTGTTGTTTTGGATTTTCAGGATGATCCAAGCGGCAGTTGTCGTGGGGCTTTTATTATCACGCGCAATTCTACGCGACTTATTTGACGACAAGGGGGCGGCGAAAAAGCTTGCGCAATTGGCAATGGCGATGGCGATCGCCCCGATGTTGGCACCTTTATTGGGCGGTATCCTGCAAGAAAACTATGGTTGGCGCGCCAATTTTTGGTTCTTCTTTTGTGCAGGCATTGCCATGTTTGTTTTGACTTGGATCGACCTTGGCGAGACCCGTCATAAAGAATTCAAATCCTTTCGCGATCAAATCGCGACCTATCCAACACTCTTAATGTCGCGGCGGTTTTGGGGCTATACAATGACCACCAGTTTTTCGATTGGTGCCTTTTATGCCTATCTAGGCTCTGCCCCGATCATCGCCGAGGATCTATTGGGCCTGTCGCCCAGCATGATCGGTCTTTTCCTTGGGTTGATCACATTTGGTTTCTTCTTTGGAAATTTTGCCTCCTCAAAACTGTCTGATAGAATGAGCTTTCCAAGTTTGATGATCATCGGTCGGGGTGTCTCACTTCTGGGGACAGGATTGGGGTTGATTTGCGTGCTGCTTGGCTTTGTGTCGCCGCTAACGGTTCTGGGCTTTGCGGTCTTTGCCGGACTGGGAAATGGTCTGACCATACCTGTTGGTAATGCGGGGATTATGTCAGTAAACCCCAAACTTTCGGGTTCCGCTTCGGGCTTGTCGGCGGTTGTTTTACTGCTGATGTCTGCATTATGCAGCTGGATCGCGGGTTGGACGGCGTCTCAATATACTGTGGCAACAACCGTTCCGCTGGTTCTCGTCGTTGTGTCTGCGCTTGGATTATTTTTCGCTGTTTTCACCGCTTGGGCGGAGCGGCGCGCCGGCGATCAGCGGCAATAACTGCCGCTGCGCCGTTTGGCGACATCCAAGTGAAAATGATTCTGATGATATTTATCCGCTTGCGGACCCAGAACGGTCCCAAAGCTATCGCAGGCATCCCGATGCATTTGGCGCATGACTTTGGAATTTGATCCGCGCCAATCTTTTAGAACTGTTAAAACGCCACCCTTTGCCAGATGGAATTCGGAAATATCAATTGCATTGCCAAAGGAATGTTCAGACAGGCGCGCGCCTTTCTTGTGATTGCGCGTGCGACAGGCGTAGCTTGCGGCCACTTTCACTGCGACCAAACCTCCCTGTTTGCGCTTGAGTTCTTTTTTAGCAGATTTGCTTAACCATTCATGGACCGCATTCGCGGTTGTGCAATTGATCGTCGCGCCATTGATCAGGCGAATGCCGGCAATCTCGGTCACGCGAACGGGTTCGGCTATGCCGCAATTCCCTTTGGATATGGGCGCCACAACTTCGCCAATTATCTCTTTGTTTTTACACAGTTTCGCGGCCGTTTTAGGTTTCTTGGATAGCCCAAGTATCTGGCCAAGCGTTTTGGGCCTTTTCTGCGGCCGCTCTGCATTCTTATCAGTCGCTGCATCTTGGACAATTGTATCAGTCACAATCGCCGCTTTAATCGGATCCGTCTGTGCCGAAAGGGGGGAAGATACAAAAACCATCGCTGCAAAAAGATTGATTGCTGTGACATATTTAGCTGTCTTTTTCACGGCGCCCAGTATCCCGACCAAAATTCGATTTCTCTGTATCTTGACCCGCTTCGATAATCCCGCGTCGGATTGCCCGCGTACGGGTGAAATAATCAAACAGTTGCTGCCCGTCACCGCGTCTGATTGCGCGTTGAAGGTCAAAAAGTTCTTCGGTGAACCGGCCCAAAATTTCCAGCGTTGCATCCTTGTTGTTTAGGAAAACATCGCGCCACATGGTAGGGTCGCTGGCGGCAATTCGGGTAAAGTCGCGAAAACCCGCCGCCGAATAATTGATCACCTCGGTATCGGTCACCCGGCGCAAATCATCTGCAACACCGACCATGGTGTAGGCAATCAGATGCGGGGCATGACTTGTGACTGCCAAAACCAGATCGTGATGATCGGGCGCCATCTCCTCAACAAGCGCGCCCATGGCTGCCCAAAACTCTTTTTGGCGTTTGACAACCGCGCGCGGTGTCCCGTCGACGGGTGTTAGCAAAACCCATCTGTTTTCAAACAATTCCGCAAAACCTGCATGTGGTCCAGAATGCTCTGTTCCGGCAATGGGATGTGCAGGTACAAAGTGGCACCCCTCTGGAATATGCGGGGCAACCGCATCAATCACCGCAGATTTCACCGATCCGACGTCAATAACAACGGCGCCTTTTTTAAGCTTCGGCGCAACCTCTTTTGCAACTGCCGCCATCGCACCAATGGGGATCGCCAGCACAACCAGATCGGCGTCCGCGACAGCTTCGGCGGCACTGTCTGTCACCTTATCAACAAATCCAATTTTACGCGCCGCCTCGCGAGAGGCTTTGGATTTTGCGGTCCCGATGACACATCCCGCTAATCCATCGCGCTTGATTGCATGCCCCATGGAGGACGCAATAAGCCCAAGCCCGATCAGCGCAACGCGGCCATAAAGCTCAGCCATTCTGGGCCTCCATAAACTCTGATAAAACCGCAATGACCGATTTACAATTTTCTTCGGTCCCTATGGTAATGCGCAGGCATTCGGGCAGATTATAACTGCTTACTTGACGGACAATCAGACCTTGCCGGGCGAGTGCTGCATTTGCCGCCTCTGCAAGTTCTTCGGTTTTGAAACGCACAAGAACGAAATTTGCAAAACTCTCGTCAACTTCCAACCCAATGGCGCGCAGTCCTTCGGTTAGGTATGTTCCCCATGCCCGGTTCTCGTCCAAACAATATTGCGCATATTGTTGGTCTTTTATCGCGGCTTCGGCGGCTGCAAGACCCGCAGAGGTGACATTGAACGGCCCGCGAATGCGCGCGACAGCCTCGTAAATGCCGCGCGGCATATAGCCATAACCAACGCGCAAACCGCCCAGGCCATAAAGCTTCGAAAATGTACGCGTCATCACCACGTTTGGACGCGCATCCACCAAGGCAGCACCGCCATCATAGCCGTCTACATATTCTGCATAGGCGCCATCCAAAACCAGAATGGTCTCATTTGGGATGCCATCTGCCAATCTTTCAATCTCTTCCATCGGAATAAAGGTCGCGGTTGGGTTGTTTGGATTGGCAATGAAGATCAATTTCGTTTTCGATGTAACGGCCGCAAGTACTGCGTCCACATCGGTTTGGCGCTGTTTTTCGGGCGCAACAACAGGTGTCGCACCGGCGGCCAGTGCACTGATCTTATACATTAAAAACCCATGCTCTGTATAAAGCACCTCGTCCCCGGGGCCCGCAAAGGCTTGGCACAAAAACGCAATAATCTCATCCGAGCCCGCGCCCACCAAAATCCGGTTGGCATCCAGCGCCAAATGATTGGCAATGGCTGTGCGCAGATCATCATGCGAATCCGACGGGTAGCGGTGCAATTTCCCGGCCATGTCCTGATAAGCGGCAATCGCGGCCTTGGATGGCCCAAATGGGTTTTCGTTTGAGGAGAGTTTGATAACCTTATCCACGCCCGCAACCGAAGACTTCCCGCCTTGATAGAGCGCGATCTCCATAATGCCTGGTTGTGGCTGGGGTTGGGTCATAACAGATCCTTGTCTTTCAAAGGCGCTTCTATGCCTAATCCAGTTTCAGGGTAAAGCGTTAGATCAGTGATCCGACGTGACCTGTGACGAATTGCAACAGTGGCCAGAAGGGCCATAAGATTTTGGGTTAATAAGATATGAATAAAAAACAACTCCTCCGGTTTAATGGTTTAATTTTTACGGGGAATTAAGGCGCCTTGGAACCCGCATTAAGCAATCAGGGATTTAATAAAAACTCTGCGGATCAATATCGATGCTCATGCGCATTGCGTTGGGCAGTTTCACGGATGCGCGCCAAATTGTTAGCGCGTCTTGAATCCGTGCAGATTTTGCAACTTTGATCAAAAACCGCACCCGAAACCGCCCCCGCACACGCGAAATCGGCGCATCTGCTGGACCGTAAAGCTGGGCCTCAACCGCATCCAACGGGCCTTTGTTGCGCAAGAGCTGCCCTGCGACATTCATAATGGCGCTATGGTCAGGACCGCTGAGCACAATCCCCACCAAACGCCCGAAGGGTGGTGTTTGGTTCTGGTTGCGTTCTTTGGCTTCAGTGGCCCAAAAGGCTTCTTCTTCGCCCGATAGAATCGCCTCGATGACGGGATGTTGGGGCTGGTAAGATTGCAAGTACGCAACCCCACGCTTATCTGCGCGACCTGCACGCCCTGCAACTTGGCGCATCAATTGAAACGTTCGCTCTGCCGCGCGTAAATCTGCCCCTTGCAGACCCAAATCAGCGTCAATCACACCCACCAAGGTCAACAATGGAAAATTATGTCCCTTGGCGACCAGTTGCGTGCCGATGATGATATCCGCAGCGCCATTGGCAAGGTCGGATATTTTTTGTTTTAGCGCCGCAGCGCTGAGGGACATATCAGACGACAGGATTGAAATCCGCGCATCTGGGAACTTTTGCGCTGCTTCCTGCGCCAGCCTTTCCACACCGGGGCCAATCGCGGCCATCCGGTCCTCGACCCCACATGCCGGGCAGGCTTTGGGTTTGGCTTCGCTATAACCGCATTGATGACAGATCAATTCCGCGCGGAACCTGTGTTCAACCATGCGCGCATCACATTGATAACAGCCCAGTTGATGCCCGCAGACGCGGCATTGTGTAATCGGGGCATAGCCGCGACGGTTTAAAAATAGCAGACTTTGTTCTGATCGCTGTAATCGGGTGTCGATTTCGGCGCGCATTGTTGGCGATATCCATGTATCACGCGCTAACGCTTCTTCGCGCATATCGATGGTTCTGATGTCTGGCAAGGTCGCCGCACCATAGCGTTCTGCCAAATCTACGCGGTCATATTTGCCCTCGCGCGCATTCACCCAGGTTTCCAATGCAGGTGTCGCACTTGCCAATATCACGGCAGCATTCTCAATCGATGCACGCATCACACCCATGTCGCGCGCGGAATAAAGCGCGCCATCCTCTTGTTTATAAGAAGCATCATGCTCTTCATCGATCACGATCAGACCCAGATTGTGAAAAGGCAGATAAAGTGCCGAGCGTGCGCCCACCACCACCTGCGCTGCGTTTTGTCCCACCATATGCCAACACCGCCGGCGTTCGGCTTGTGTGACTGCGGAATGCCATTCGGCTGGTGCGTGACCAAAACGCGTCTTTAGCCGCTCTAAAAACTCGACTGTTAAAGCGATCTCTGGGATTAAGACCAAGGCTTGCTTGCCTTGGCGCAAACATTCCGCCACGGCTTCCAAATAAACTTCGGTTTTGCCCGATCCCGTGACCCCTTTCAAAAGTGTGGTGCTATATGTGCCCGTAGCCACTTTCGCGATCAATCTTTCGGCGGCGCTAGATTGATCTTGTGTCAGCGCTTTCGCTGGTCGATTTGGATCTAACACCTCATACGGCACATCGCGCGGCGCTTGTTTTTCTAAAACAACGCCTTGTGTGACCAAACCTTTGACGACGGATGTGGACACGCCTGCCAATTCTGCAAGCTCCCCAAGTGCGAATAAAGACACCGGATAATCTTCCAAAAACGCGAGAACTTTTTGACGCGCAGGCGTAGGCTTGTCGGGCTGGCCGTGTCCCTTGCGGTAGACCAGTCGTTTAGAGGGTGGTTGCAAAAGCCCAGGTGCACGCGTTGCCATACGCAACATCGCGCTCATCGCCGTCATCGTATAGGCGCCAGTTTTTTCTAAAAAAGCGCGCATTTCTGGGCGCATGGGCGGGCAATCGACAACGGACGAAACAGTGCGCAGCTTTTCCAAAGCATAGCTGCCTTCACCCCCGTTCCAAACAACACCCAATACTTTGCGTGGACCCAGCGGCACCTCAACAAATGCTCCCAACTGCACGCCCGCAGGTGGCGCTTTATAATCCAGAATTTTGTCCAAAGGCTCCGTTGTTAAAACGCCAACTCGGGCATGCCCGTCGAAGAATTCATTGGAGGAGGGGGATGATTCAGTCATTTTAAAATAAAGTGAAAGCCGCTATAGTTCCGCCCGGGGGGCTATCATAGCTCAGTTAAAGGAAAAAAGAATGAAATTTTTCGCAGACACCGCAGTTGTCGAAGAAATCGCAGAGCTTAACGATATGGGGATTATCGATGGGGTCACAACCAACCCGTCACTGATCTTAAAATCGGGCCGCGATATTTTGGAAGTGACAAAAGAAATATGTGACATCGTCGATGGGCCGGTCAGCGCAGAGGTTGTTGCCACTGACGCAGACGAGATGATCAAAGAAGGCCGCAAGCTTGCTAAAATCGCTGACAATATCGCGGTCAAAGTGCCGCTGACTTGGGACGGGCTAAAGGCGTGCAAAACCCTGTCTGGCGAGGGCAACATGGTCAATGTCACGCTATGTTTTTCCGCAAACCAAGCCCTAATCGCGGCCAAGGCGGGCGCTACCTTCATTTCGCCGTTCATCGGGCGTTTGGATGACATCAATCTCGACGGCCTAGATCTGATCGAAGATATTCGTCTGATTTATGACAATTATGATTTCAGCACTGAAATCCTTGCCGCCTCGGTCCGATCGGTAAACCATGTCTCTGAATGTGCAAAAATCGGCGCTGATGTGATGACGGCACCACCCTCGGTCATCAAGAAATTGGCAAGCCATCCTTTGACCGATAAAGGTTTGGCTGCATTTTTGGCCGACTGGGAAAAAACCGGTCAAAATATCGTTTAAGGAGCGGCGCGGTGACTGCACAGGACGGTTTAACAGAAATCAAACAACGGATTCTGGATGATCCCGCCTCTGTTTTGAATGACCAAGACATTGTGCGCGCCCTAATCCAGGCTGGCGACGAACAGGTTAATCCTAACGTGATTGATCTGCGCTCTGTTGCGATTAAGAAGCTCGAAGAGCGGTTGGATAATCTTCAAGGGCATAACAGTTCTATTTTGTCCGCCGCCTATGACAATGTCGCAACGACAAACCTGTTTCACCGCGCCATTCTGTCCGTCCTTGCGCCTAAGAATTTTAATGAGTTCTTGGAATTCTTGCGCGGGGATTGGGCGTCCAGCTTGCGCTGCACAGTGGCACGATTATGTGTCGAGGCACCTCGGGTGCCGCTAGAGGACATGCCTGTTTTGCAACGCGAATTTGGCCCGGGCATTGTGTTTTTACAAAAGGACGAGGTTGATTTTTACATCACGCTGGGGCGCGACAACGAGACGATCCGCCCCATAACACTGCGCCAAGTCAATCGTGGTGTGACAAAAATCCACGGCGATGCTGCACCGGATATCCGATCAGAGGCGCTTTTGAAAATCGATCTTGGGCCGGATAACAGGCCGGGTTTGCTCATCCTCGCCTCTGAGGTGGAAGATCAATTCGAGCCCAATCATGCAACCGATTTGCTTGTCTTTTACGGCTCCGTCTTCGAACGCATCGTACAATTATGGTTAAGTGATCCACAGGCATGACCTCGGAAGCCCATGATGTATTGCAGAAATGGATACAACAACTTGGCGGGGCGCGGCGATTTTCTGAAAAAACGGTAACGGCTTATCAAGATGATGTTTTGGGCTTCCTTGGCTTTATGGTCCCCCATAAAGGGGCGGGATCGTCACTTAAGATGCTGGCCGCAGTATCGATCAGGGATATGCGCAGTTATATGGCGCATCTGCGCAGCAGGGGCCTGTCTGCGCGTTCGGTCGCACGGCACCTCTCCTCGGTAAAAAGCTTCTATCGCTATCTTAGCGAGACCCAAGGCATTGACGCGACAGATATCTTATCGCGCAAAGCGCCAAAATTCGAAAAACCTTTGCCAAGGCCGATTGCCGTTGATGCAGCCGAAACACTGCTGACGCACACGGGGCTTCAATCCGAAGTAAAATGGGTCGCCGCCCGCGATGTAGCGGTTGTGACGCTGATGTATGGATGTGGGTTACGCGTTTCCGAGGCATTAAGCTTAACGGGTGCTGATATGCCCTTGGGCGACAGCCTTCGAATTATCGGAAAGGGCGGTAAAGAAAGGGTCGTTCCAATCCTTGCTGTGGTTCGCGAAGCTGTTCAAGCCTATCTGGATGCCTGTCCCTATTTGATCGAGGATGAAACGCTGCTGTTTCGCGGCGTGCGGGGTGGTGCGCTAAGCCCTCGCCAAATTGCCAAGACAATGCAGACCGTCCGCCATCAACTGGGACTGCCCGCAAGTGTAACGCCGCATGCAATGCGCCATAGTTTTGCATCACATCTTTTACAGGCAGGTGGCGATTTGCGCACAATCCAAGAGCTTTTGGGTCACGCAAGCCTCTCTTCGACCCAAGTCTATACAGGTTTGGATGAATCGCATTTGATGGACGCCTACCGCAAGGCGCATCCCAAAGCGCGCTAGGCCAGATAGGCCGCGGCAAGCGCAAAGACAGCGGCAAGTTTCTGCGAGGCCCCCAGTACATCACCCGTTTGCCCGCCGAGCTTTTGATAGGCCAGCAGGTAAACGATCAAAGCCCCAAATCCAGCGCCAAGCATCAGGTAAAATGACAGCAAGCTGACACCAAAAATCACCAAGACAATGACCCCGCCTAAACCAAGGCCCAATAGTGCAGTTGACAATTTTGGCCGCCCCGTCAGGACAGAAAGCCCCGTCGCGCGTGCGTTTGGAAGCGCATACATGGCCGCACAGATCGGCGCTCGTGAAGCTGCACCAATAGCAGCAAACAGCGCGACCGGATCAGCAAATACCACACCCTCGATCAGCGACCATTCAGCGACAAGCACAACGATCAGCGCGATCACCCCAAACGCGCCAATTCGGCTGTCTCTCATAATCTCAAGGCGGCGCTCTTTCGTCGCACCACCCCAAAACCCATCGGCGCAATCTGCTAACCCATCTTCATGCATCGCACCTGTCAACATCACAAGAACGCAAAGCCCCAGCATAGCGGTCGCGGCACTTGGGATTGGTGTTGCTGCCAGAAGTGAGATAAGCAGACCTGCAATCGCCCCAACCACCGCACCGACAATGGGATAGGCCCATACTGCATGCGCACCGCGTGCCGAAAGCTTCCCGTAATCAAAAGGCATCGGAATGCGTGTCAACAAAGCGAAAGCCGCTGGAATGTCATAGAGTGAAAACAGCGATTTCTGATCCATGTCGTTCATAACTTTGCGGGCTTCGTATTTCTGGTTTTCGTTTTATCTCTTTGCCGATAAGCAGGGCCAAAGGCAATCTTTGGAATCGACAATCTTATGTCCAAAATCACATCAATCGAGGATTTAAAGGCCGCGCTGGCTGCCCTTCCTGCCCCCAATCAAGAGGCAAAAATACAAGCCGAGGCGCGCAATGGCCAGCTTACAAAACCCCCCGGTGCCTTGGGTCGGCTGGAAGAAATATCGATTTGGTATGCCGCTTGGCGCGGTGATGCAGCCCCTGTGGTTAATAATCCTCAAGTCGCGGTTTTTGCAGGCAATCACGGCGTGACAGCGCAAGGTGTCTCGGCTTTTCCAGCCGAAGTGACCGCGCAAATGGTGATGAATTTTGAACATGGCGGGGCAGCGATCAATCAGTTATGCCGCGCAGCGGATGCCGCCCTTACCGTGCGTGCGCTTGATTTGGACAGCCCAACAACAGATTTCACAACCGGACCTGCGATGGACGAGGCCGCGTTTTTGGCGGCCTTCAACACGGGGGTAGAGGCGGTTGATCCAAGTGCTGATCTGTTTGTGCCCGGCGAAATGGGGATTGGAAATACCACCTGCGGCGCGGCGATTGGCTATGCGCTTTTTGGTGGGACAGCACAAGACTGGGTCGGGCGTGGGACAGGCGTTGATGATGCCGGATTGAAACGCAAAGCAGAGGTCGTTGCCCAAGGGTTGATGGCCAACCCAAATGCGAAGGGTAACGGGTTAGAGGCCTTGCGCTGTTTGGGTGGGCGAGAGCTTGCTGCAATGGCCGGTGCAATCATGTCTGCGCGTCGACACAGCATTCCAGTGATTTTGGACGGTTTCATCTGCACCGCCGCCGCCGCCTGTTTAGAGCAGGCCCAGACGGGAGCTCTTGATCATTGTATGATCAGCCATAAGTCGAAAGAGGCTGGTCATCAGGCGTTTTGCAAGGCGCTGGGCAAAGATCCGATCCTGGATTTGGGCATGCGCCTGGGCGAGGGATCAGGTGGGGCGCTGGCGATCAATATTGTGAGGTCAGCCCTTGCTTGTCATTCTGGCATGGCGACATTCGCGGATGCGGGCGTGTCAGAGGGGTAATCGACCCCTCTTATGTAAAAATTTATGCAACAAATCGCCTTAAATAGCTGGTTTCGCTAGAAATTTTAATATCACCAACACCATGTCGGGTTAAAATATTTCGCAACTTTAACTTGAAAATAAGGATTAAATCTCCATTTAAATCTGAAATGAGTTCTAGTGTACTTGGAGGGCACTATGAATCCGTCTCTGAGTGAAATCAAATATCTCGGCCTCTCTCCTGACGATTTCGTCGAAATTCGTATTCCTGATGGCTATCCAGATCCCGAAAACCTTGTCATGGTTATCTATGACCGATCTCATAATGGGTCTACAACCAATACCCCCGCCGCTCGTGATATTTATAATGTGACCGCTGATGGAAACTCTACCTTAGACACAACTGCCGATGGGTTCACACATTTCGTGATAGGGGATGCGTATAGCGGTGATGCCATTGCGCTTCATAGGAGTGATGCGATTGGATTGTACAACAAAGTCACAGGCGAAACTTATGGGCTTTTTAGTTTTGGCAACCCTTACACAGTTTCGACCGCTGCTTTGCAGGCGAATGGCACCCCGGACCCATTTGCAGGGCAGGCGACAACGGTGCTTACTGTCGCAAATGTCCAAGGTGAATCCCTGCAAGAGCAAGAAGATGGCAGCTATCTTGTCGATGCAACACCGACACCTGGATCAAGCTATATTTGCTTTTGCGAAGACACCCGTATTTTAACAACCAAAGGCGAGGTTGTTATCCAAAACCTTCAAGCAGGGGATTGGGTTGTAACCAAGGATCACGGGCCACAGCCTATTCGCTGGATTGGACATCGCGACTTTAATTTAAATCGCGTCGATGCAACAAAACTGGTGCCTGTTTGCGTGGCAAAAAACAGTTTCGCACCGAATGTTCCATCGCGTGATCTTTGGCTTTCCCCAAACCACCATGTAAAACTAAAATCGGCGTTTTCTCAGCTTCTGTTTGCGAAGCAAGAGGTGCTTGTCCCTGTGAAATCTCTTTTCGAACATAAGGGCATCGCACCGACGGAGCGCCGTGCATTTAGTTACTATCATATTCTTCTGGATCAGCACGAATTGATCCGCGCGAATAATGCATGGAGCGAATCCTTGTTTTTGGGGGATCAGAGCGTGCAAATGATTAATCCAGAATACCGCGAAGAAATTTTCGCAATCTTTCCAGAACTCCGCGGCGATCTCAGCCAGTTTGGAAAGTTCGCGCGACCGGCATTGCGGCTCTTTGAGGCCAGACTACTCCCGTCGAATTGAGCAAGGTTGTCTAAGAAAAAGGGCGCCCGATTTCTTATAGCTTTTTCTCAAATACGTGCTTGGGAATAACAATATTGCCCGACAACCAAGGGTTTTATAGACTTACCAGATGTTAGCGAAACACCTGATCGTACATATCGGATGGCCCAAGACAGGCTCTACTGCGCTTCAGTCACTGTGCAAGAACAAAACCAAGAAACTTGCAAATCACGGGTTTGCTTACTTTGCGGTTGGACAGACTGGTTTGTCTTGTGGCGAGGTCAGCTATGCTTTGGAAAAAGATCAAGATGTTGATACATTTGCCCATGATTTTGATCGATGGTTGGAAAGCTGCAAGCAGCACTCTGTCATCATATCATCTGAAGGGTTTGCCGGGCTTGCCCCCGAACGCGTTATGTCTTGGCTCCAGCCCAAGCGTTGGCAGAAGATTTCAATTGTCGCTTATATTCGCCCCCAAGCCGAATATTTGGAAGGTTGGTATAAGCAATATATTAAGTGGGGTTCAAAATTTTCGTCAAAGGCGTTTTTGAAGGCGCCTATCACACCATGGGACAAGGCAGACTATCTAAAACACCTTTTGGAATGGGAAGAATGGTGCAAAAACCAAAGTAATAGCGCCTTGCGCATTAGGATTTTCCAACCCACTGAATTACTAAACGACAATATTGGGTCAGATTTTTTTAACGCGCTAGACGCTGATTTGCGCAAGCTTCAAAGTCCAAATCTCAATGTATCGCCCTGCAAGGAGTTGATTGACCTTTATTTGCAGTTGCCAAAAATCGACAGATTACAACAGATAAACCGCGCTTTGGTTGCGTCTGGCTTAGAGGGGATTGTTGGCACAGGCGATATTTTTCCTGATCATATCGTGCAAGGTATTGAGGATCGTTTCGCAAGCTCAAACGAGGAGCTACGCAAACGATTTTTCCCAAACCGTGACGTGTTGTTCGCGCCAAATCTAAATAAACCCAAGAAAGCCGTGGATATAGAAGCGCTGGCGTCATTGCTTATAGACACGGTCGCTGAGATGCGTGGACCGCAGGCGGCCGAGATGGTCAAAGCGGCGCTGAAGCCTCATATATAAAAAGGGCGCCCGAGGGCGCCCGAATTTATCGCGATATCCAAGAATTCTATCTGTATTCTGGATTCCGCTCTTTCTCTTTTTGTGGACGGTGAATGGATTTCACCATCTGATCCAATGTGATCGAACCAGCGACTTTGCCACCTTTCATCACACGCGCTGTTTTGGCCGCTCCCGTCAGCATTTGCAGCGCATCTTCCATAACGGTGTCATGTTCGATTTGTGGACCAGATTTTGGCTTCTTCTTGGTATCCATAACAGTGCCGACCTGCAAAACGCGGGCGCGGTTAATGTCTTGGATAAAGTCCGTCACATAATCATCCGCAGGGTTAAGGATGATATGCTGTGGATTATCGGCTTGCACCATTTTACCGTCCCGAAGGATGGCAATATGGTCGCCAATACGAAGTGCTTCATCAAGGTCATGTGTGATGAAGATGATCGTTTTGTGCAGTTCCTTTTGCAGATCCAAAAGGATATTCTGCATGTCGGTTCTGATCAACGGATCAAGGGCCGAGAATGCTTCGTCCATCAACAGGATATCTGCATCTGTCGCCAAACCCCGCGCCAGACCAACACGCTGTTGCATGCCGCCTGACAGCTGCGCTGGGAAGTGCTCTTCGAACCCCTTAAGGCCCACACGTTCCAACCAGTGTTGCGCACGATCTGCCGCTTCTGGGTCTTTCACACCTTGGATTTCCAAACCATAACGCACGTTTTGCAACACCGTGCGGTGCGGCATAAGGGCGAATTTTTGGAACACCATGGATGCCTGATAGCGGCGGAAGTCCCGCAGCTCGTCATCATTCATCGCCAGAACATCAACACCATCAACGATCATTTGACCCGCTGTTGGTTCGATCAAGCGGTTGATATGCCGGATCAGGGTAGATTTTCCCGAACCCGACAGACCCATGATCACCTGAATACCTTTTTCTTTGATTTTCAGGTTGATGTTATTGAGGCCGATCACATGACCATGTTTTTCAAGAAGCTCTGGCTTGGACATGCCGCCTGCGACATGATCCACCATCGCTTTCGGGTTTTTCCCGAAAATCTTGTATAGGTCTTTAATCTCGACTTTGGTCTTATTAGCCATGTCCACCCTCCCGGTGTCTTTGTAGTCGTTTACCGTAGGCTTGAGAGACACGGTCGAAGATGATCGCAATCGCAACAATCGCCAAACCAATCATCAGACCAAGGGCCAGATACTGGTTGTTCACCGCACGAAGCACCGGAACACCAAGGCCACCGCCGCCGATGAGGGCCGCGATCACAACCATGGCAAGGGCCATCATGATGGTTTGGTTCACGCCAGCAAACAAGTTTGGCAGCGCCAGTGGGATTTGAACCCCCCACAGACGTTCACGCCGGTTTGCACCAAAGGCATCAGCCGCTTCTAAGGTTTCCTTGTCCACAAGGCGAATACCAAGATTGGTTAGACGCACAATCGGTGGGATCGCATAGATCATAACCGCCAATAGGGCAGGGGCAGAGCCGACGCCCAACAGCATGATCACTGGGATCAGATAGACGAAAGACGGGATCGTCTGCATAATATCAAGGATCGGAACAATAAAGGCTTCCACCCGGTCCGATCTGGACATCCAGATCCCCAGCGGAATGCCAACGGCAATACAGACAAATGTTGCCACCGAAACCATGGCCACGGTCGCCATCGTATCTTCCCACATGTCCAGATACCCGATCATAAGGAAGGCAAGAACTGTCCCAAGCGACATTTTCCAAGAGCGCGACCCAAGATAAGCAAGGCCTGCAAAAATCGCCAATAGAAGCGGCCAAGGTGTTGCAAGCAACACATCCTCGAACCAGTTCAAAAACATCCGCAATGGCCAGAAGAAATTCTCGAGCGCTTCACCCCAGTTGCGCGAAAATTCCCGAAAGTTACCATCAATACATTTCTTTAAGTCACGTAAAGGCTCGCGGGCCATAAGTGGCGGCGTAAACCAATCGGACTTCTTTGGATCTATTAAGAGGCCTAGCCCCTCACACGTAGCCATCGTCCTTATCCCTGTTGTTAGATATGAAAATCCCACGCATGGACAAGCCACGCGTGGGACAAATTAGTTAGAAATTAAAGCGATGCTTCAATTTTAGCTGCTACATCCGCTGGCACCCATGCTTTCCACACGTCGCCTTGAGTTTTTAGGAATTCAACAGCTGCGTCTTCACCAGATGCTTGCTCGTCGGCCATGTAAACCAACATTGCGTTCATGACTTCACCGGGGAAGACACGCGCTGCAAGATACTCAGCTGCAACAGAAGATTTCTTCATGAAGCTGTCAGTGACAACAGTGTTCACTTCTGATTCAACATAAGCAGATGGTTTTGGTTCTGCACATTCCTGCTCTGGCTTCACGATGCATGAATCCCAGTGCTCGTTTCCAACGAATGGTGTTTCCCAAGGAATTTGTGTCAGACCAAGCTTACCAACCAAAGACGTCGGGTTCCAGTAGTAGCCGAATGCGAACTCGCCGCGCTCTGCTGCTTTTGTCCATGCGCCGTCAAGACCAGCTGCTGAACCTGGATCGATCAGATCCCAACCTTTTGCTTCCATGTCGAATGCACGGAAAAGGTTTGCGTTAGAAAGCTGACACCCCCAACCTGCTGGGCAACCCAAGAATGCACCACGAGACGCATCATCCGCAGATGGGAAGAGGTCTGGGCGATCTAGGATTTTTTCAACAGTGTCGAGTTCTGGGTGCTTTTCGATAAATGCTGGTGTCACCCACCAACCTTCACCAAGACCTGTGATTGGCCCGCCGTTCACACGGTGCAAGCGACCTTCGTCAACACCTTTTGCAAGTGGCTCTTGTACAGCGTTTGCCCAAAGCTCACCTGCGATTTCAGGTGTACCTTTTTCGTCCATCGCTGCGAAGATCTGAGTGGTCCCGCCAACGATAAGCTCAACGTTACAACCATATCCTGCTTCAAGGATAAGCTTGTCGACATTCGCCATAAGCTCGCCAGATGCCCAGTTCCATTCTGCCATTGTGACATCGCCGCATTCCATTGCAGAAGCTGCTGTCGTCGTAAGTGCAGTTGCACCAGCAAGTACTGCCGCTGCGCCGATAATTGTCTTTTTCATCGATTTCTCCCTGTTTATCGAATGCCCTAGGCTAACCAACCGACCCATATCAGAGTCAAAACGATTCCGACATATTCGAGCCATTAACGGCAGTCCCCCAAGGCGACGTCTAAAGATTAAGCATTGAATACTGTTTGTCCACCCTCGAACCCCAGATAGTCCGTTCACTTTTTCAAATTTGTTCACAATATGGGCGGAATTCATCACGTCTTGGTTAATATTGATGAGTATTCTTTTAAGAAACGCCAATGTTTGAAATATCTTTTTCGGCCTTCGAAACAAAATTGGTGTCAATTTTTGACGAAATCGAACGTGTCGTCAGAAATCCGTGATGTATTTAATTGTACAAGCTACGGCAAAGGATTTCGTATTTCGGGATGTCATTGATTTTAAATGGAGGCGAGTACCGGAATCGAACCGGTGTACACGGATTTGCAATCCGCTGCGTCACCACTCCGCCAACTCGCCTTTATGGTGCGTGTTCGCATCTAGCAGATAGGAGACCACTTTCAAGTCCAAAAGGAATTTATAGGTCTGATCTTTGGTCAAACCCACGATCAAAAAAACAGGTTCACTGGAATACCAGAAAACGGGTAAACCCATAAACAAGGAAACTTGTTTTCTTGGGGTGTCAAAACACGTGGCCGCCTCACATCATGACGCAAAAGCGAACCATTTCCAGAGGGTTGTCATATCTTATCAGCTATATATAGTGGCACCAACTAGGACGGGCGCGTCCTGTCTTGGTGTCGATAAAAACGATAACTAGGGCAGGGACACCTTTCACTCATGCATACAGAATTTTCTGACGCATTCGTAAGATCACCAGCAAATCTTTCCAACAAACCCGCACTTGTTTTAAACGCTGATTACCGTCCGCTTTCATATTTTCCGCTGTCGCTTTGGTCTTGGCAGGATGCCATTAAGGCGACGTTTTTGGAGCGCGTTGATGTGATTGCGGAATATGATGATTATGTGCATTCGCCGTCGACCGCGATCCGGCTGCCATCGGTCATTGTTTTGCGTGACTTTGTAAAACCGGCCAAATCGACTGCGTTTACACGGTTCAACCTGTTTTTGCGCGATGAATTTACATGCCAATATTGTGGCGCGAAGGGGGATATGACCTTTGATCATGTGGTGCCGCGCTGTCGCGGGGGCAAGACGACGTGGGAAAATGTTGTGGCCTCGTGCAGCCCGTGTAATCTGCGCAAAGGCTCGCGATCGGTGAAAGAGGCCGGCATGTCCTTGCGTCGCCCCGCGGTCGAGCCCAGCCCCGCCCAATTATTGAATGCCGGACGCAAATTTCCGCCGAACCATCTGCATCACAGCTGGCGGGATTTCCTTTATTGGGATGCGGAATTGGAAGCGGAATAAACGGCTTTAACGGGTTCGATCTTTTTGATCGCCAGATAGGTGATAATACCAATCACGATTGGGTTCAAAATTGGGAGTTCCAACATTCCCCAGGCCTCGATGCTGGTGCGAAACGCCATTGGAATCAGCCAATAGAGCACCAAAAACACCTTACCATATTTGAACCTTGCAAAATAAGGATAGAGGATCCCAATCGCAACCGCACTGGTGACGAAATCATAGATATTGCCATAGTAATACAGCAGCGGCGTCAGGATTAAAAAGGCAGCGATTCTTAAATCCCAATTGCCCATTCGCCAGATGATAATGAAACAGACGAGTTGGACTATCACGCCGAAAATATGCGCGTTGATCGCGAAATCAAATCCGCTGCCAATTTGCAAAAAGAAACTCATCGTTGTGACGGCAAATTGCGCATAGAGCCCTTGCTTGATCAGGACAAGAAAATCAGCTTGCTGTTCTGCAAAGGCGTGCCAATATTCGACCCCCCAAACCATGGTCACTGCGCCCGTAAAGGCGCTACACAAAACAGCGCTTGCAAAAAACGCATCCCAGCGGCGCTCGAAAATCAAAACCAGCGGCATTAACAAACCATAAGTCGGTTTGAAAAGCATGAGCATTGCAAAAAGCGCGATTAGCCAAGGGTTTCGCTGATTGTGCACAGAATAAATGAATCCGATCAGAATACAGGCGGTAAGAATGCCGTTCTGTTCAAATGCCAGACAAACAAAGACAATAGGCGCGAACAAGACCGGCAGAATGCCCGCCTTCGTGTCATGCATAAATGTGCTGCGCAATGTGATGTACCAGATGATTAAAGAAACCGTTGTGAATAAAAAAATTGACCAGGTTGCGGAAATATAGCCAAAGGGTAAGACCCATGGCAGTATGGTCGGTGGGTAGAGCCAGAAAAGCCCAAAGCCTTCTTGATCTGTACCCAAATGGTGGGTTGGTTCAAAGAGCGTCTTTAGTTCATTGTTAAATATCTGACTGTCAAAAATCGCCACAGCGCCTTGATCGCGCATGATTTGACCCGCCGCCCAGAAAACATAGAAATCAGAGGACCGTAATGGCGCTTCGGATAAAATAATCGGGCGCAGCATGAAGTAATATTTTGTCCCCAGCACGATCAGTGCAAACCCGATCGCAATTTTGCTCATAAACTCCCAAGAACTGAGGCGATCGAGTATTGGCGGGCCGGTACGCATATCTAGCCTTTTTGCATATTTGCGGCCGGGGCCGCAGCGCGGATATCCGCTTTGGTCAAATACCAAATGAACCCAATCATTGCGAGATTTATGAGCGGCAATTCAATCAATCCAAAAAGATTGGGCGCAGAGTTGAAAAACATAGGCGAGGTCCAGAAAATCAACATCGCAAGCGGTCCGAACTTGAAACGGTGTGCATATGGAAAAATCAACCCAAAGACAAAAGCACTTGCAGTCATATCATAGACAAGCGTGTAATGGGGCAGCAGAAGTGTCGCCATGATAAAGAGTGATATGCGCAAATTCCAATCGGCTTTGCGCCAGACATCCCAAAAGATCCATAACAGCGCAACGGCGAAGCCAAGATGCACAAATAATGCCGGCTGCGCAGAAAAGCCTGCAATTTGCAAAAACCCAAAGACCGAGATGGATAATCTTGCGTAATGGCCCTCGTTTATAATGCCCGCCATAAAGCGTTGCTTTTCAAAAAACGCATCCCAATACTCCAGACCCCAAATCGCTGTTACTGCTGACAGGTAAAGCATGCATAAAACCGCGGCTGCAAAGAAAGCGCGGTAGTTGCGTTCAAGCAGAAGGACCAAGGGCATAAAAACGCCCAGCTGTGGTTTGAACAAAAGCAAACATGCAAATAAACCAATCAACCACGGGGATCTGTTTTCTTTCAGCGCAACTATAAAACCGATCAGACAAAATGCAGAAAACGCGCCGTTTTGTTCAAAGGATAAGGTCACAAATAATGCTGGCGCAAAAAGAACGGGGAATACGGAGGCATCGCTTAATCGCGGGAAGAACCGCAACACAGTCACGCACCAAATAGCAATGCTGGCCAGCAAAAATAGGACAAGACCCACCATAGGGCTGGTAAAGCCAAGCGGATAAATCCACGGCAGGATTGTCGGCGGATAAAGCCAAAACAACCCCAGCTCGCCCGCATCTGAGGCGGCTGTATTTTGCGCGCCGAAAAATGGTGCAAGTTTTGCGTTTAAAACCGATTGATCAAAGGCGGCAATAATCCCGTTTTCTTGCATAATCTGGGCAGCGGCCCAGAACACGTAGAAGTCGGACAGGCGCAGTTCTGCGTCTGCATAAAATAGGGGGCGGAAGGAAAACAAAATCTTCGCGCCAAAGATAATGATTGCAAAAACAATCGCGTAGATCGAAAGCGCTTGCCAAGAAAACAGCCAGCGCAGGATTTTGCGCGGGTCGATTCCGGTCGAGTTGGTCATGTCACGGCCTTAAAGGCACGAGAGCTGATCAAAATCCAAACACCCGCCAACCCAAGACTAAGGATCGCATTCCAACCCGCCATAGAGACACCCAACAAGTCCCAAACCACCTCGTCACACCGCACAACTGGCGTCGCAAGCAGCTGTTCTAAGATCTCTTCTGCATTCAGATCAGATCGATCAAGCCCGCCTGAACAGGTGGACGGCCCCGCCCACCATTTATGTTCGACGCCAACATGATATAGGCCATAAGCCGCAGTCGTCAGCGCCGCAAATGCGCCAAGCGGCGCGAAACGGTAGAAAGGCCCCATCAGGATCACCGCGCCGATCAGCACCGCCGCAGCGTGGGGCCAGCGTTGCGTGAGGCACAGTTGGCACGGGGCCAGCCCGCCAAGGTGCTGAAACGCAAAAGCGCCCGCCAAAAGGCCAAGTGACCCAAGTGTCGCCAGCCATGTCAATGCGCGCAAACTCATAGGAATTTCAACATATAGAAACCGCCCAAAAGCAAAAGCAAAAACGCCGCAAATACCCAGCCCAAGTAGCGTTCGATAAACCGCCGGATGGGATCGCCAAATTTCCATAAAAGCAATGCAATCAGAAAATACCGCACCGCGCGTGCGATCAGGGACCACATTACGAAGGCGCCAAAATTCAGACCTGTCGCACCCGATGCGATGGTGATGATTTTGTAGGGAAAGGGCGACAGACCACCAAACAAGACTGCCCAATGCCCTTGATCGTTATAGCGCGCGGCAAAGCTCTGAAACTCTTGTGCGGCGTGATAGAATTCAAGGATCGGTAGGGCAATGACCTCGTAAAGTGCAGCCCCAATGTAATATCCTGCGATGCCGCCTGCGACCGAGGCCAATGTGCACACGCCCGCATAAAGAAACGCACGCGACGGCGTGGCGATGATCATCGGCAAAAGCAACACCTCGGGTGGAATTGGGAAAAAAGAGCTTTCGGCAAAGGCCACAAGGGCCAAAACCCACAGCGCATAAGGGCTTTGGGCAAATGAGAGCGTCCAATTATAAAGCTGTCTAAGCATGATCAGGCCTGTTTTGAACCCAAAGAACAGGGATGGTCGCCAAGGTCAAGCATCAGCCCTTGCAATACAGGTCTGAACACGTATCTTTTTGACAAGTTTTAACGCAGGAGGGTAGCCATGAAATGGCGCAATGCACGGGGCAGCCGCAATATCGAGGATCGCCGGGGAAAGCGGGTCTCGAAGGGCGGTATGGGGATTATCGGTGTGATCGCGGTAATGCTAATCGGGCTGTTTTTTGGCGTCGACGTCTCGCCTTTCTTGCAAAATAATGGCGGGGGAACCCGGATCGAAAGCGGCAGCGCTGAATTGACCGAGCAAGATCAGCAATGGGGTCAATTTGTGTCCGCGTCCTTGGGCTATACCGAGGAGGTTTGGGCGGATGTCTTTCCCAATCAAGTTGGCCAGCGCTATAGCCCTGCAACCTTGGTGTTGTTCAAATCCGTGACCCAATCGCCCTGCGGCAATGCCTCTGGCGCAACCGGCCCGTTTTATTGCCCAGCGGATAATAAGATTTACCTTGATACGGATTTCTTCTCGCATATGGCGCAGAAAATGGGTGCAGGCGGGGATTTCGCGGCCGCTTATGTGGTGGCCCATGAGGTTGCGCATCACATCCAAAACCAGCTGGGTATTCTTCCAAAGGTCAATCAAGCGCGCCGCTCGATGAGCCAAACAGACAGCAACCGCGTCTCGGTGATGGTCGAACTGCAAGCGGATTGTTTTTCGGGCATTTGGGCGCGTCTTGCCTCTGATCGGCTGGGTGTGGTGGAATCAAATGATATTGCAGAGGCGATGAATGCCGCCAAACAAATTGGCGATGATACGATCCAGCGCAATGCGGGCCGCCGCCCGATGCCGCATACATTTACCCATGGCACATCCGAGCAGCGCCAGCGCTGGTTTGCGCGCGGCTATCAAACCGCGCGGATGGATCAATGCGATACATTTGCCGCGCAACAGCTTTAATTGGCGTTGACGGGGCAGGGGCGTTTGGCTAATCGGAGGGAACCAATTTCTACGGTGCCCGAGTGGCGGAATTGGTAGACGCGCCGGATTCAAAATCCGGTTCCTTCGGGAGTGCCGGTTCGATTCCGGCCTCGGGTACCAAGAATTTTACTTAAGTTATTGTTTTTAAATAGTTTTATATCATTTTAATTATATCGGACCACCTTTTAGACCACCGTCATTTTTGCGATGATATGGTTTGTATGTTCAGCGATATTCTTGTTATGCTTTCTGCCTCGGCCGAGGTTTAACCTCAACCGGGGCATCGCGATGCTCCTTTTTAAGGAGATATCACGATGCGGATACTATCGAAGAAAGCGGTCAGAGAGCTAGTCCTTTACTGCCCACAACACATCGCCAGATTGGAAAAGGCAGGCCTATTCCCCAAGCGGGTGAAGCTGGGCCCGAACCGAGTGGGTTGGGTTGAAAGCGAAGTTTTGGAGTGGCTTGAAGAACGCCTCAAAAATCGAAAGTGACCACGGCTCCTTTGTGGAGCGAGGCGGCCCAAGGGAAACCTTGGGTCGTCTTCCGGCCTTTTGCAGACCTTACATTCTTCCATCTTGGCGGCAGTACAGCTATTGTATTGCAGACATTAGCTTTCGAAATCTGTTCGAAGTACTCACCTAATAGTGGATTTAGATTGGAACCTTTCTAATGAGCCTGCATACAGCACTCAAAGAAGCCAAAACCGAAGAAGACGTTAAGGATGCTTACATTGCGGCGCTTGGCCTTGAAGGTGTGAACAAGGGCCTTGTTGATATCCAAACAAACGAAATCTGGTTCGAGGCAAAGGAGGCGGCCACTCCGCCTTTACTGATGTTTGCGCAATTGCTGGTCTACGTTCGCGCTGCGCACAAGCGTGGCGAACCGATACCCGGCTTTCTGTGCGTAATCGACCGCGAGAAGGCGGCCTTGATGGCTACCGAGCATGCGGTGCCGCTGCTCAAAGATAAAGCGATCGTCTGGCCAAAATCCGGCTCAAAGGCTGACAAAGAGTTTGCTACACAGATCGCCCCGGTGATTGAAACTCACTTTGTTCTCTACGAAATCGAGGATTACGAAGCGGAATTCATCAAGGCAACAAAGGACGCGGTTAGCGAGGGACGGATAATTCGCACCCCCATCACGCCTGACAATCTGCGGCAGGTTTTCGATAAATGGGTTGCGATGATTGGCGTTGAACTTGGTGTAGAGGATGAGGCGGATTACGCCGTATTGTTCTTTGCCGACATCATGCACGATGGGCGCGATGAAGCGATGCGCAACCTGCCAGCTCGCCTATTGTTCAGCGGAGACAAACCTGTGTTCATCATTGGGGCCGAGCAACACGAGCTAGCCAGCGAACGCGGTTACCGTAATTTCTGGAACATCTATCACCGACCGCCGGAGAAAGAGCATCGGCACTACCTGCTGGAACGGCGCGACAGTCTGCTTCCAATGGACGATCAGAAATTCAAAGGCGCGTTCTACACACCGCTCCACATCGTCGACAAAGCCTATGATCAGTTAACGGCCACGCTTGGGAAGAACTGGCAGAAGAAATATATCGTCTGGGATATGTCCGCTGGTGTAGGAAATTTAGAGGCCAAGCACTCAAATCTGCGCAATGTCTACATGTCGACGCTCGATTCCGAGGACGTGATTATCATGCGCAGCAATCCTGCTTTTGCTGGGGCCGAGATTTTCCAGTATGATTATTTGAACGACGACGTGGATGATTTTGGACAGATTGACTATGATTTGTCCGACAAGCTGCCTCAGTCGCTGAGGCAAGCGATTGCTGATGCGCGTGAGCGCAAAAAGGGTGCGAAACCAATCTTGGTGCTGATAAATCCGCCTTATGCCGAAGCGACAAGTTCGGACAATGTGGCAAGTCAAGGCGAAGATCGTAGCAAAAAAGGTGTTGCTCGCTCTCGATATTCACTGGCCGGAATGGACGAGTTCGGAAAAGCAAGCAATGAACTTTTCACGCAGTTTCTGGCACGTGCTTACGGTGAGCTACCCAATTCGAAAGTCGCGATTTTCAGTAAGTTGAAGTATGTCAATTCACAAGCGTTTGAAGGATTTAGGCAGGCTTGGCGCGCCAAGTATTTGGGAGGGTTCGTGGTTCATAGCCGCGCTTTTGATGGCTTGAGAGGTAACTTCCCAATTGGCTTTCTTATTTGGGACACCAGCAAGCGTTCGGCAATCAATGAGGTTGGCGTTGTAGCATTGGATCGAGATGGAACCATTGTTAGTGAAAAATCTTTCATCAACATCGAGAACAGCCGTCTACTTGCAACATGGGTACCTCGCCCCGCTACTAACAAATCGCCCGCAGTGCCGCTCAAAGGAGCCATCCTTCCAGCGACGGCCAAAGCCGACGTTCGAGGAACACGATGGTCAGATGATGCAATTGGCTGGTTCAACTGCGCGGGAAACGACCTCCAACAAGCCGCAAAACTCACAATGATGCTCTCATCCGGCTTTGGGAGTGGAAGAGGTTATTTTGTTAATTCAGAGAACCTCTGGAAGGCTGCCATCGTCTTTTCAGTTCGGCGCCTAATAAAGCCCACATGGCTGAACGACCGTGACCAATTCCTGCAACCCTCACAGCCTCTCTCGGATGACTTCAAATCCGATTGTCTTGTCTGGATGCTGTTCAACGGCAGCAATTTTACAGCGGGTGCTGATGGGCTCCGTTGGAATGATCAAGACTGGTCGATCACAAATCACTTTGTCCCGTTTACCGAGGCTGAGGTCGGCGCAAAGGCTCGTTTCGAAAGTGATTTCATGGTGCAATATATTGCCGACATGATCTTCTCGCCCGAAGCGCAGGCCGTCCTAGACGAAGGCCGCAAACTGTTCCAACGCTTTCACGCCACTAGCTTTCCCAACAAGATAAGGCAAGAATTTAAACTGGGCCGAGCGGACGTAGGTTGGTATCAGGTTCGCCGCGCACTTGAAGTTTTTAGCGAAACGGAATTTACCGACTTTGACGAGTTCAAAGCAGCCTACGCTAACTTAACAACAAAGCTCCGCCCGCAGGTTTTCGAGCTTGGGTTTTTGCCAAGCTAGATATGCCTGAATAGCTAATCGTTTGGGCAATATTCGTTGCGAAGAAGTTGTTAGCCTCAGAACGCTAACAGCTGGCTGATCGAATCTAGCCACCTACCTGCAATAAATGTCTGCATTGCGCCGGCGCTGACAGCGTATTCGCAACTGCAGCGAATGACCACTTCCCGCCCACAACATCTAATTTGGACATAGTTTTTACCATTTATCCGCAGCCGCCGTACCATCGTCAGACTTTTTCTTTGGACTTTGTCTCTCGTCAATTTCTATTTCGTTACTTGTTTCGTGTTGGTCGATTTGATTTTCGGACTGTTCGCCTTCACCTCCTTCGTCGTCAACCTTCCCAAGCTCAGAATAATGCACCGCATATTGCGCACGCATTTTAGATCGAAGCTCGCCCTTTTCTGCCTTATCCATCCGTTCCATGCTCTCTAGGAACCCAAGCGGGAACTTCAGCGGCAGCGCGGATTTTGTGACACCACGC
>JBCCGP010000027.1:0-37131 GCA_039029215.1 Pseudomonadota bacterium | reverse complement strand
TGGTCGTCCAACAAATGTGCGTCCAAAGCTCCAAGTGAATGTTACGGCAGGGTAAAATGCATAGGCGTCATCTGTTCCGCCAGTGCCGCTATCAAAAGCATAGCCCAGAAAACCTACATCAAATCCAAAGGTCGACGGGTTGAATGATCCCCCAATTCCACCGGGGTTAAATCCAAAGTTAGTGTGTCCCTGCAAGGTTGTGATGTCTGTGCCTGGGAAATCTTCATATGAGACGTAGATATCGCCGTCATAATAAAATCCGGTTTTTTCTTCATTCGAAAATGCAGCGGTTGAAAGCGCTGTGCCCAACGCTGCAAGACTGATAATTATTGTTGTTTTTTTCATATCAAGGCTCGATTTCTTTTTTGTCTAATAACTAAATGCAACAATTTCCTAAAATTTCAAAATCCTTTTTCGTCAAAAATGTGACAAAAGTGTGAATTTGCCACAGGAACGTGGGGTTAAAATTTTGATAAGCCCCGGCGCCCAAGACTATTCGGCGTCAACCATTCGGGCCAGCCAAATATACGCTCGATGGCAAACAGTGCCAAACAAAACAGCAAAATATAGAAAAACAACTTCACCCGCCGCCAAGAGGGCGGGTTTTGCGCAAGACGTTTTGCGCGCAGAAGCAATCGAAGGTTCATAGCACAAATTTACAGCAGATAGGGTCCCGTGCAAGGCGCGAAATGACAGCGATTTCCATTTCCAAAAATCTGTTTTATCGACGGGTGGACATGACGACTCATCACGAAACAAAATTTCTGCCTTATGCGCCGGACCAGATGTTTGATCTGATCGCGGATGTCGAGCGCTATCCAGAGTTTATTCCATGGTGTTCCGCGCTTCGGATTACGGATCGGAAGCGCGATATAGATGCGGAGATTATCGAGGCAGATATGGTGGTGTCTTTTCAATTGTTCCGCGAGAAATTTCGGTCCCGTGTGCGGCTTGAAGCGCCGGAAAAGAAGATCGATATCGCTTATGTGGATGGGCCGTTTAACTATCTGGACAGCCTTTGGACCTGCAAACCTGCGGAAGGCGGCTGTTTGATCGACTTCTCGGTCGATTTTGAGTTCAAAAATATCATCTTACAGAATACCGTCGGGCTGTTTTTCGGCGAGGCGATGCAGATGATCGTCGGTGCGTTTGAAGCGCGCGCGCACGACTTATATGGCTGACATGCGCGCAAAAAGGCCGCCCAAAGGACGGCCTTTCAAAGAGAAATTTTATGTTTAAGAGGCCATATCGTAGGCCCGTTCGCCATGTGCGGTTTGGTCAAGGCCCTCGACTTCGTCCTCGTCGGACACGCGCAGCGGTGTGATGGCTGAGACGACTTTGACGATGATATATGTGACCACCAACGTATAGATGCCAACAACTACGATGCCGCCAACCTGTGCCGTCCAATCCGCATGGCCAAGAACGGCCAGCATGATGATCCCAAACATACCGCCGATCCCGTGCACGGCGAAAACGTCCAAAGTATCATCGATATTCATGGCACCTTTCACGACATCACACATGATCTGACACAGCACGCCTGCGACAGCCCCGATCAAAAGTGCCTCAACCGGTGTCACAGACCCAGATGCAGGTGTGATCGATGCAAGACCCGCAATCGTGCCTGTCACCATGCCCACCAGCGATGCTTTGCCATACTTAATCCGCTCATAAAGCGCCCAAGTCAGCGAGGCTGTTGCCGCAGAGATATGTGTGACGGTAAGCGCCATGGCCGCGGTCCCATCCGCTGCAAGCGCAGAGCCGCCGTTAAAGCCAAACCAACCGACCCACAGCATGGACGCGCCCAGCATCACATAGCCCGGGTTATGCGGTGGTACGTTTTTGTTTTTACGTGCACCGAGGACGAATGCGATCACGAGCGCGGCAAGGCCTGCCGTTTCGTGAACCACAATCCCGCCTGCAAAATCGTTTACGCCCTCTGCGAACAAGGCGCCTTCACCACCGGCCAACAGGCCGCCACCCCAAATCCAATGTGTCACAGGGGCGTAAACTATCAGCATCCAAAGGGCCGAGAATGTCAGCACAAAACCAAAGCTGATCCGCTCGACATAAGCGCCGACGATCAGGGCAGGCGTGATGACAGCAAAGGTCATTTGGAATGCAAAGAAGAGTATTTCTGGGATCGTGCCAGATAGCGTATCGCCATCAATGCCCAACATGAAGGCCTTGCCAAGCCCACCCCAGAATGCGTTCCCCTCGCCAAAGGCGATGGAATAGCCAACCGCCAGCCATAAGACTGACATCAAACATGCAATTGCGAAACATTGCATGAAAACCGACAGGACATTGCGCGCGCGCACAAGTCCGCCATAAAAAAGTGCCAAGCCTGGCAATGTCATAAACAGCACCAATGCTGTTGCGACGATAATCCAAGCTGTATCTGCTCCGACCATAATTGGTCCTCCCTCTATAAGACGCGCAGAAACTAGGCAGGTTGCGAAAAAAATCTGCACAAAAGGGATTTTGCCTGAAAATTGGCGATCAAGTTGTTTAGTTGTTATGCGAATGTGGTGATTGTGCTTAAAAAATAGACGATAATGAATCTTGTTTGATCAAGATTTTAGCAAATCCAGCAGCCATTCTAGGGCAAAATCTCGTGCTTTCGTGCGCACCTGATCGCGACCCAAAGCGCCGAATTCAACGGTTATTGTCTGCGATAAGCCCGCTTTCGCACGGCCGAAACAGACGCGTCCCTCGGGCTTATGCTCTGACCCGCCGGGCCCTGCGATGCCTGTGACGGAGATCGCAATATCTGCCTCGGAATGGGCCAATGCGCCTTGGGCCATTTCTGCCGCAACTTCCTCGCTCACCGCGCCAAAATCATCAAGTGTTTTGGCTTGAACGCCCAGCATCTGTATTTTTGCTAGGTTGGAATAGGTCACAAAACCACGTTCAAACACCGCAGAGCTGCCCGCAATATCGGTCAGCGCCGCCGCGATCATGCCGCCCGTACAAGATTCCGCGGTGCTGACCCTTACGCCTATCTGTTTGGCGGCGTTCAACACATCTTCAGCACTCATAGAAGATGCACCACAAACAAGATCGCGCTCAGAAACAGAACCAAAGACATCAAGGTGAAGATGCCCGCGATCAGATCATCCAGCATCACACCCAGCGGCGTATGTAACCGATCCGCCCAGCCCACCAACCATGGTTTTTTAATATCGAAAAAGCGAAATAGGCCAAAAGCGGCCAGATAAACCACGGCTGATTGGCCGGTGATCAGATCGCGTTCAGGATTGGTCGCCCATGTTTCCATATCCACACCTAAAAACGGCAATATCGGCGCCCATGACACGAAATAAAAGCCGCATGCGATCCACATGCCTATGACTTCATCAACCACAATCTCGGACAGGTCGGGATCATCCATATCACGGGTATAGACCGCAACCGCCCACCAGCCGATCAAGAATAACGCGAGAACAATGGCCAAATAGTGGATCAGCGTCAGATCAAACCAGACCATCAGCCACACGAAGGGCAGGGCGGCCAAAGAGCCCCATGTGCCAGGCGCCTTCGGCAGAAGCCCGGAAAACCCAAATGTGGTGATAAAGCGTATCATAAAGAGACCAGCGTCGCGGTGGCTTGGGCCGCGATCCCTTCGGCGCGTCCTGTAAAGCCAAGTTTTTCAGACGTGGTTGCTTTGACAGAAATACGCGATGTCTCGATCCCTGTTATCTGGGCAAGGCTGTCGCGCATCGCGTTTGCATGCGGCCCGATTTTTGGTTGTTCGCAAATAATCGTGCAATCGATTTGGGACACGCGGTAGCCCGCGCCAGTTGCCAAGCCCATCGCATGTTTCAAGAAAATATCAGAAGCAGCGCCCTTCCATTGTGGATCGCTGGGCGGAAAATGTGTGCCAATATCACCCAAAGAAAGTGCGCCAAAGATCGCGTCCGTGATCGCATGCATGGCAACATCGGCATCCGAATGGCCGATCATGGACTTGTCGAAGGGGATTTTAACGCCGTTCAGGATGACATGATCGCCTTCACCCAGCGCATGCACGTCAAACCCATTTCCGACCCGAATATCCATAGGGCTTTTTAGCATAGCTTCGGCGCGGGCGAAATCGTCGGGATGGGTGATTTTAAAATTCTCCTCCGCGCCCAGAACGGGCAGGGCGCTGATGCCCATTGCGCGTGCAATCGCGATGTCATCTGCGGCGGGTTCATCCGCCTTGGCATAGGCATCGCGGATGATCTGCGTGTGAAACGCCTGCGGGGTTTGTGCGCGCCAAAGCGCATCGCGTGCCACACTCTCCTCCGCCCGCGCGCCGCGCCACAGTGCATCTGTCACAGGCAAAGCAAGAAAGGCGGCAGGCTCGTCCTTAAGCGCCGCCAACAACCGATCCAACGCGTCTTGCGGCAAAAAGGGGCGGGCGGCATCATGGATAAGAACATAGTCGCCGCGCACCTGCGCAAGGCCTGCCTGTACGCTGTCGGACCGATTTGCACCGCCAAAAACAGGGGCGGTCAGCCTTGGGTCGTCGCAATGCGCAACGGCATCTTGATAAAGATGGGTATCATCTGGATGGATCACGCAGGTGATTTCTGTGATCTGCGCGCTTTTCGAAAGGGCTGCGATTGTATGGGCAAGAATGGGTTTCCCAGCGATAGACCGATATTGTTTTGGAATATCGCTTTCAGCGCGCGTGCCACGCCCAGCAGCAACGATAATTGCGGAACAATGCATCATAGCTGTCCTTTACGTGGCGCTTGCGGGTGAAACAACGGGTTTTGCGCATCGGGCCGCGACAGTTAGGCACTTGTGTGGATGCGTCAGCTGTGGTTAAGATTTAATCATGGATGCAATTTTGCTTAAAAGTAAGGCAATCACCCCGCCCGTGCTGCTTTCGCCCTTGGCGGGCATTACCGATTTGCCGTTTCGGACCTTGGTCAGTTCATTCGGCGCTGGGCTTGTCGTGTCTGAAATGGTTGCAAGCCAAGAAATGGTGCAGGCGCGCCCATCTACACGCGCGCGTGCCGAATTGGGTTTTGACGCCGCACAAACGTCGGTTCAAATCGCCGGACGCGATGCCCATTGGATGGGCGAATGTGCAAAGCTTTGTGCCGATCAAGGCGCCCAGATCATCGATATCAATATGGGTTGCCCGGCAAAGAAAGTGACCAATGGCCTGTCTGGCTCTGCCTTGATGAAAACGCCCGATTTTGCGCTGTCACTGATCAAGGCGGTGGTTGATGCGGTCGATGTTCCGGTTACGCTTAAAACGCGATTGGGTTGGGATGATGACATGCTCAATGCCCCTGAAATTGCGCAGCGGGCGGAAGATGCAGGCATTCAAATGATCACCATCCATGGGCGCACGCGTTGTCAATTTTACAAAGGTGCTGCCGATTGGCAGGCGATCGCTGCGGTTGTGGACGCGGTCGATATTCCGGTGATTGCAAATGGCGATATCGTGGATACGTCAACGGCAAAGAAAGCCTTGAAAGCCTCTGGCGCTGCGGGTGTGATGATTGGACGCGGCGCGCAAGGGCGTCCCTGGGCGCTTGCGCAAGTGGCACATGATTTGCATGGCGCGCCTGCGCCAAACATCCCGCGCGGCACGGCACGCTTGGATCTGATTGAAAATCATTACCGCGCGATGATCGATTTTTATGGTGATCATCTGGGCAATCGCACCGCGCGCAAGCATTTGGGCTGGTATCTGGATGACCTGCCTGTGGACAAAGACATGCGCAAACGCATTCAGACCGAGAAAGACCCAGACGAGGTGATCCGCCTGATCCGCGATCTTCCCCATGATCTGGAGGTCGCGGCATGAGCGAGAATTACGCCCAAATTTGGGAATCCTTACCGTTTCCGGCGCTTGTTTTGGACGAAGATCAGAAAATCTGCGCGGGCAATTCCTTTGCCGAACAAGTGATTGGCCTGTCTGAAAAACAAATGCGCAGCCGCACAATGGAAGAGCTGTTTGGCGCCAAATCCATTCTGGTGGAAACATTACGCCAAGCGGTCGAAAAGCGGTCCTCGTTCACCCAATACGGCGTGGAACTGGTGACTGCCGAACGCCATCCCTTGTTTTGTGATTTGCATATTCGGTTCTTGAACGAGGACCAGTCGCGCATGTTGGTCATCGCCCATCCAACAGGTGTGGCACAAAAAATGAACCAATCGCTGACGCATACAACGGCGGCACGCTCTGTCACGGCGATGGCCTCGATGTTGGCCCATGAAATCCGCAATCCTTTGGCGGGCATTTCGGGTGCTGCACAGCTTTTGGCGATGAATGCCGATGACGAAGATCAAAAACTGGCAGAGATGATTGAACAAGAAACCAAACGGATTGGTGTTTTGGTCAATCGGTTCGAGGCTTTTGGCGATGATCGGCCCATCGCCCAAGGCCCAGTGAATATCCATGATGTGCTGGACCGCGCGGTGCGCTCTGCATTGGCGGGGTTTGGTGCGGCGCATAATTTCGTTAAGGAATATGACCCCTCAATTCCCGAAGCGTCGGGCGACGAGGATCAGTTGCTACAAGTGTTTCAGAACCTGCTGAAAAACGCATGCGAGGCGATGGTGGGCGAGGGTGGCGTTGTCCGCTTGATCACACGCTATAATTCCGGTGTGAAATTTGCAGCCCAAGGGACCAAGACTGTCTCTTTGCCGTTACAAATTGAAATTCAGGATAATGGACGGGGCATTCCCCCCTCGATCTTAAGCGATATTTTTGATCCCTTTGTCAGTTCCAAAGCCAATGGAACGGGCCTTGGGCTGTCGCTGGTTTCCAAATCTATCGCGGCCCATGGCGGGTTGATCGAATGCAATTCGGACAGTCGCGGCACAAAATTCACCCTGCGGCTGCCGATTTGGCGCGAGCCGTCGAAAGGATAAAATATGGACGGAACAGTAATTGTTGCAGATGATGACCGCACAATTCGCACGGTTTTAACCCAAGCGCTGACGCGCGCAGGCTGCAAGGTCCGCTCCACCGGGTCGGTCAATACATTGTGGCGCTGGGTGGAAGAGGGCGAAGGCAATGTCGTGATCTCGGACGTGAATTTCCCCGATGGTGATGGGTTAGAGGTGTTGCCCGCAATCCGTCGCAAACGTGCCGACCTGCCAGTGATTGTGATTTCCGCACAAAATACCGTTATGACGGCGATCAAGGCCTCCGAAAAAGGGGCCTATGAATATCTTCCAAAACCCTTTGATCTCAAAGAGTTATTATCCGTTGTTTCAAAAGCACTCTCCTCACAAACACATGCCTCGCGGATGGATGCGGGATCAGGCGTGGGCGAGGAAGGTTTGCCACTGGTCGGTGCGGCCCCCTTGATGCAGGAAATCTACCGGATTTTGGCGCGCGTTATTCAAACCGATCTGTCGATTATGATCACCGGCGAAAGCGGTACGGGCAAGGATTTGCTTGCAAAAACCATCCATCAGCTTGGCCCCCGCGCGGCAGAGGATTTTATCACGATCAATGCGTCAAGCTCCTCGGTCGAGCATTTAGAGGCGATTTTGGCAGGCTCTGGCACGCAAAGCGATGTCACCAGCCAAGCCCGTGTGCGCAGCACGATTTATCTTGATGAAATCGGCGAGATGGGCGCGGTGAACCAACTGCGCCTGCTTGATCTGCTACGCTCGCCCTTGGTGCAAGAACGCGGCTATCGCTTTATCTCGTCCACGCGCCAAACGCTGGATGATCTGGTGCATCAGGGCATGTTTCGCGAAGATCTGTTTTACCGCCTGAACGTTGTGGCCATGGCCATGCCGCCCTTGCGCGATCGGCTGAGTGATATTGGTGCTTTGGCAAATCACTTTCTGGTCCAATTTGCCTCTGACGGGATGCCACAGCGTACGATTTCGCCCAAAGTCATCGACATGCTCAAAGCGCAATATTGGAAGGGCAATGTGCGCGAGTTGAAAAACTTCCTGAATCGCTTGGTTTTGCTGTCCACAGACGAAGAAATTTCTGAAAAACTGGTTGAAGAAACCTTGGCGCAGCTGCCACGGGACCATGCTCGGCAAGAAATTGCCACGGGTGAAAGCCTGTCGAGTTTGGTTGAGGCCCATGTGCAGCGCTATTTCGATTTGCATGGCTCTGAACTGCCCCCTGTGGGCCTATATCACCGTATTTTAAGGGAAGTAGAGCTGCCTTTGATCGCGATTTCCCTTTCTGCGACGCGCGGAAATCAGATCAAAACAGCAGAATTGTTAGGCATAAACCGAAATACTTTGCGCAAGAAGATCAAAGAATTGGAAATTCAGGTGACACGCAGTCGTAAAATGATGTAGTTTTGCCACACAACTGAGGCAAAAACAGAACAGGTTCATGTAAAGTGGATCAAACGGCAGGGCGGATTTGGTCAGAGCGACTGAATCAAATCCGAAAATCGAACCAAGTCCAAACCATCGCGGCCGGCGCATTGGTCGTGCTTGCGCCTGTTTTGGTGATCCTGACGGTTGCCGTGGCCCAAAACGCTGTGGGCAGCGGGTCACCCCGCATGCTGCAAGCGATTTTACTGGCCGATCTGATCTATCTTTTGGTCATCGTGGGGTTGGTTGGTTGGTCCATCTCGCGCGTTTTGATCGCACGGCGTGCCCAATCCGCAGGATCGCGCCTGCATTTGCGATTGACCAGCGTGTTTGCGATTGTGGCCCTGATCCCCACCATTATCGTTGCGGTTTTTGCGGTGCTGACCATCACGTTTGGTGTGGAAGGGTGGTTTTCAGAAAATGTCCGTTCCGCCATCGGCTCCAGCTTAAGCGCGGCAGAGGCTTACAAAGAAGAGCAGCGCGGCGATTTGGAAGAGGATTTGGGCGTTATGACCTTTGGCCTCAATCAATTTCGTTTGCGCAATCGCGTGGTCCTAGATGCTGATATCCGCGATCAGCTTCAGCAGTTGCAGGGCAATGTCCAGCGCGGCTTGAAAGAGGCCTATGTCATTGACGGTCAGCGCGATTTGCGCGCGCGTGGCAGCTTTTCCTATCTTTTCGATTACGAGGCCCCGTCTGAGGCGCAGATTACTGCGGCCAGAGAGGGCGAGACGATCATTATAGAGGACTGGCCGAATAACGAATTTCGCGCTTTGTCGGTTTTATCGGCCTACCCAGATCGGTTTTTATATGTATCTCGCACCGTCGATGGCAGCATATTGGAACTGTTGGATGAAACCGCAGAAACCGCGCGGACCTATAATGATTTGGAACGTCAGCGCGGGCAAGCTTTGTCCCTTTACGCATTAATTTATTTGGGTTTTGCGATTGTGGTGATCCTATCATCAATCTGGATGGGTATCGCCTTTGCCGAACGCCTGTCGCAACCGGTTGGGCGTTTGGCCAGTGCGGCACAACGGGTCGGTGCGGGCGATTTTGATGTGCAGGTCAAAGAAGAGCAAGGCGATGATGAAATCGCAATGCTGGGCCGCGTTTTCAACCGCATGACAAAACAGGTCAAAGCCCAGCGCGATGATTTGATTGATGTCAATGAACGCACAGAACGCCGCAGACGCTTGTTCGATTCTGTACTGACGGGCGTTACCGCTGGGGTGATTGGTCTGTCGCGCAACGGCAAAATCGGTTTGATGAATGCCGCAGCGGAGCGGTTATTGGGATTAGATGCCAGCAAGGCAGAGGGCAAGGACCTCAGCAAAGCAGTGCCGGAATTTGGTGCGCTGTTGGAAGCGGCCGCAGAAAAGGGCGTCCAACAAGACGAGATTAGCCTGACGCGCGCGGGAAATGCAGAAGTGCTGCTGGTGCGTATTGCCGCGCGATCTGGCGCGGATGGTCAGACCGAGGGGTATGTTGTCAGCTTCGATGACGTCACCGATCTTGTGTCTGCCCAGCGGATGGCCGCGTGGGGCGATGTGGCGCGCCGAATTGCGCACGAGATCAAAAACCCGCTCACCCCGATCCAGTTGTCGACGGAGCGGTTGCGCCGCAAATTTGGTCCGATGCTGGGTGATGACGAAAAAGAGCTGCAACAATATGCTGATGTCATTATCAGGCAAACCAATGACCTCCGGCGCATTGTTGACGAATTTTCCAAATTCGCCCGCATGCCAGAGCCGCAAAAGAAACAAGCTGATTTAAGCAAGCTAATCGCCGACGAGGTACTGCTTCAGAAATCAGCAGAGGACAGCATAACCTATTCCTTCACCAACAATCTGGGTCAGGCAATCCTGTTCATTGATGAAACAATGATAGGTCAGGCGGTTGTCAATCTTCTCAAGAACGCCGCCGAAGCCATTGAAAAGAAACGCGAAACCGCAAAAAAATTCAAAGCGCAAATCAAGGTGCATCTCAGTGACCACCCCCAAGGGGTAGAGGTGCTGATCCAAGATAACGGCATTGGTTTGCCGGACAAGGGACGTTCGCGGCTGTTTGAACCTTATGTCACACAGCGCGAAGGTGGGACAGGTTTGGGCCTGTCCATCGTAAAGAAAATTATCGAAGACCATGGCGGCAGTTTGGAATTAACAGATGCGCCGCCTTTCACAAAAACAGCAAAGCCAGGGGCGATGGCGCGGATCATTTTGCCCGTAACTGGGGCGGTATAAACGGGGGTTCATAAAATGAGCGACATATTAATAGTAGATGACGAGAAGGATATTCGCGAACTTGTCGCGGATATTCTTGAGGATGAGGGCTACAGCACTGCACTTGCCAAGGACTCAGACGAGACATTCGCGGTGATTGGCGAAGAGCCGCCAAATCTGATTATCTTGGATATTTGGCTCAAGGACAGCCCCCTTGATGGGATTGATATCCTGAAAGAGGTCAAACAGAATCATCCCGATATTCCGGTTGTGATCATCTCTGGCCACGGCAATATTGAAATTGCGGTCGCCGCCATCAAACAGGGCGCATATGACTTTATCGAAAAGCCGTTTAATATTGACCAGCTTACCGTTGTAATTTCACGCGCGATGGAGGCCTCGCGTCTGCGTCTGGAAAATGCCGCACTTCGGCATCAAGATGGGGATCAGGCGGTGATGATCGGTACATCGGCCAATTTCAAATTGCTGAAACAACAATTGGAAAAGGTGACCGTCGGCAATAGCCGTGTGATGCTGACCGGACCATCAGGGGCGGGCAAAGAAGTCGCAGCACGGTATATCCACGCAAATTCTCCGCGTTCTAAGGGCGCCTTTGTAACGGTGAATTCCGCTGCCATTTCGCCTGAAAAAATGGAAACCGTTTTATTTGGCACCGAAGGCAAAGATTACGGGATCAAGGCAGGATTGTTGGAACAATCCAATGGCGGCGTGCTGTTTTTTGACGAGGTGGCGGATATGCCCTTGCAAACCCAGTCCAAAATCTTACGCGTCTTGGTGGAACAACAATTCCAACGCGTGGGCGGCAAGGAAAAGATCAATGTCGATATTCGGGTTCTCTCCTCGACCAACAAGGATTTGAATGCCGAGATGGAGGCGGGCAATTTTCGCGAAGAATTGTTCCATCGTTTGAATGTTGTGCCCATTTCCGTGCCATCATTGGAATCGCGGCTCGAGGATGTGCCGCTGTTGGCAGAGCATTTTATCGAAACCCTGAATACCAAACAGGGGCTTCCGAAACGCGAAATATCAAGCGCGGCGATGTCCTATCTGCAAACGCGCGCCTGGCCTGGCAATATTCGACAATTGCGCAATATCATCGAACGTGCGTTGATCTTGGGCGCAGGTGACGGGCCAATCCAAGCCGAAGAGTTAGAGCCAAGCGCCGATCAGAAAAGCCCGCAACGCCAAAGCTTGGTCACTGATGTGATCTCTATGCCGCTGCGCGAAGCGCGCGAGTCGTTTGAGCGCGAATATCTGATGACGCAAATCAATCGCTTTGGTGGAAATATTTCGCGCACCGCGAATTTTGTGGGCATGGAACGCTCTGCCTTGCACAGAAAGCTGAAAACATTGGGTGTCAAAGCCTCTGGTCAGGTTGAGGACAGCTTGGACAAAACCGCATAGTTTTGCATTGACCCGATGATTTGAGAAAGGGTATTTTAGGGGATGGTCTCAATCAGATCATCCTTAGGAGGGCCAAATGAAGGTCATCATCTGCGGCGCGGGACAGGTCGGTTGGCAAATCGCGCGCCATCTGGCTTCTGAAAAAAACGATGTTACCGTGGTGGATATCAATGCCGATCTGATCGCGCAGGCCACCGAGACATTGGACGTAAACGGCATTGTCGGCTCTGCCTCTTATCCCGATGTATTGTCACGCGCAGGCGCGGATGATGCCGATATGATTATTGCGGCGACCCATTCGGACGAGGTGAATATGGTGACCTGTCAGATCGCCCATTCGGTGTTTCAGGTCCCCAATAAAATCGCGCGGTTGCGCGCGAAATCCTATCTAGAGGTGGTCTATTCCGATCTCTATCGCCGCGATCACATGCCGATTGACGTGGTGATCTCGCCCGAGCGTGAAGTGGCGGTTCAAGCATTACGCCAGCTTGCCTCGCCCGCGACCTTCGACAGCGAACCTTTCATCGAAGGCAAAGTTGAACTGCTGGGCCTTGTCTTGGATGAGGATTGTAATGTCCTGAACACGCCGATCAGACAATTAAGCGAGCTTTTCTCGACCTTGCGCGCGACAATCGTCGGCATCCGCCGCAACGAGCGTTTGTTCGTACCCGAACGTGACGAGCAGCTCAGCGCAGGCGATGCGATCTACCTGGCCTGTCACAAAGAAGACAAGGCGCGCGCTTTGGAAATCTTTGGCAAAAAAGCTGTCGGTCAGGATCGCGTCTTGATTATTGGTGGCGGCAATGTCGGTTTGAATGTGGCCGAGGAATTGGAAGCAGGCGAAAAACGCATCCATGCCAAGCTGATCGAACGCGACCGCACGCGCGCAGAGATGACGGCGGACAGTTTAGAGCGCACCGTGGTTCTGTGTGGTGACGGGCTGAATATGGAGCTGTTGGAAGAGGCAGGCGTTGCGAATACCGATGCCGTTCTGGCCGTCACCGATGATGACAAAACCAACCTCTTGGCCGCCGCACGCGCCAAAGCCTTTGGTGTGCCCTTGGTCGTGGCACTGATCAATGATCCCTCGCTTGCCAGCCTGATGGAACCCTTGGGCATTGACGCCGCCGTGAACCCGCGCGCGACAACCGTGTCGTCCATTTTGCACCATATCCGCCATGGCCGCGTGCGATCTGTCTATTCGATTGGCGATGCCGAGGCCGAGGTGATCGAAGCCCAAATCATGGGCACATCCCCCATCGTCGGCAAATTGCTGCGCGAGGTGGATTGGCCCGATGGCTCTATTCTGGGCGCGATCGAAAAGAATGGTGAAATTTTGCGGCCCAAGGGCGATATGAAGGTCGATGAAGGCGATGTTGTTCTGATCTTTACCATGGCCGATGATGTCGAAGAGGTTGAGCGCCTCTTCCAAGTGAATATTGATTTCTTCTAGCTGATGTTTTCGCTGCGCAATCAACCGCTGTCGGTATTGATTTTAGGTTTGGCGGGGGTGTTGATGCTGTTCCCCGCGATCTTTGCTGCCCGCGTTGAAAATTGGGAGATCGCGCGGATATTCCTCTATCACTTTATCTTTGCCGTGATCATCACCTTGATGCTGGGCATTGCCTTTTCCAACCACAAACTCAGCCGCATGACCGCGCATCGCTTGTCTGATCTGTTTATCGGCTTTCTGGCGGTGCCGCTGTTGCTTGCGCTTCCGGTGCAAACCATGCTGCCGCAATATTCCTATTGGGATATGTATTTCGAAATGCTCTCTGCACTGACAACGACAGGGGCGACCGTTTTTACCGATCTCGATGCGATCCCTGAAACTGTGCATCTGTGGCGTGCGCTGATTGCGTGGTTTGGTGGGTTTTTGATGTTGGTCGTCGCCTTGGCTGTTTTTCAACCTGCGCGCTTGGGTGGATTTGAGGTTTATGGCGCCAATGATGGGGGCCAAAGCCAGATGGCAAATTATATCCGCCGCTCTGATATTCGGGCGCGGATTTTGCGGTTCACACGACAGATTTTCCCGCTTTATTTCGGTCTAACGGTTGCGCTGATGCTGTTGCTTGCCTTATCTGGCATGCGTCCTTTCCTTGCGCTGATCTATGCGATGGGGGTGTTTTCAACCAGCGGCATTTCAGCCTCAAATGGCACCATTCCTTTTGATACCACCATCTTCTCGGAATTGTTGATTTTCTGCGCCTTGCTGACGGCCACATCGCGCTTTGTCTTTCAGCAAGATATGGAAGGGACAGGCCTGCGCAATTTAAGATCGGATAAAGAGGTCAATCTGATGCTTTTGGTGGTGATCATTGTGCCAACGCTCTTGTTCTTGCGGCACTTCACCGCCGCAATAGAAGTCTCGGCCGAGGAGGATCTGATGGCTGCCTTACGCGCGCTGTGGGGCAGCGTGTTTATGGTGCTGTCCTTCCTGACCACCACGGGCTACGAATCCATGCATTGGCAATCCGCGCAAAACTGGTCCGGGCTGGGCGTCAGTGCCACCGTGCTGATCGGGCTGTCGATTATGGGCGGGGGGATTGCGACAACGGCCGGTGGGCTAAAACTGCTGCGCATCTATGCGCTTTACAAACATGGCTTGCGCGAAATGCAACGGATGAGCTTTCCAAGCTCCGTCATGGGCGCAGGTAAAAAAGCCCGCGCGATCCGACGCGAGGGGGCTTATATCGCGTGGGTCTTTTTCATGCTGTTTTTGGTTACACTTGCACTGTTGATGCTGTTCTATGCGCTCACGGGGTTAAGCTTCGAGGAAAGCTTTCTTTTGGCGGTCTCTGGTCTGTCGACCACGGGTCCGCTTCTGACTGTTGTGGGTGATAGCGGCCTGAATTATGCCCAAATCTCGCCGGCTGCAAAAACGATCTTTGCGATATCCATGATTTTGGGCCGGTTAGAGATTTTGGCGGTGATTGCGATCCTCTCACCTGCGACGTGGGGGCGCTAGTCGGCGGGCCATACAACCAACCAATTTCCACTAGTCATTCGGCGAAATTTGGCGCAGAATGCGCCCAGAACGATAATTCCAAGCACAACTTGGACAATTATAAAGAGGGCTGGAAAAATGGCTGCCGATTCTCGCAACCTTCAGGACGCGTTTCTTAATCACGTCCGAAAGGCGAAAATTTCCGTAACAATATTCTTGATCAACGGGGTAAAGCTTCAGGGCAATATCACTTGGTTTGACAATTTCTGCGTGCTGCTACGCCGCGATGGGCAATCGCAATTGGTCTATAAACATGCGATTTCAACGATTATGCCTGCGCAACCCGTGTCACTTTATGAAGGGGAAGAAGAGCAGGGCGAATAAATGCGCGTTGCCGTCCTTCACCTGGACCTTCGAAATTCTGAGACAACCAAAGATCCCAATGCCGGGCTAGAAGAGGCCGTGTCTTTGACTGCCGCTTTGCCCGATCTGACGATTGTGCATAGCGAGGTTGTTACCCTTCGCACTGTGAAGGCTGGGACGCTTTTGGGCGCGGGAAAATTGGATGATTTGTCCGCCCTGATCGAGGATCAAGAGATTGGTCTGGTAATAATTGATGGTGTCGTCTCGCCAATCCAACAGCGGAATTTAGAACGGCAGCTGAAGGTCAAAATCCTCGATCGGACGGGCCTGATCCTTGAAATCTTCGGCGAACGTGCGCAGACCCGCGAAGGGGTTTTACAGGTCGAGCTTGCGGCACTGCAATATGCGCGATCCCGCCTGGTGCGCAGCTGGACCCACCTAGAGCGTCAGCGCGGTGGTTTGGGCTTCGTCGGTGGTGCGGGGGAAACCCAGATCGAGGCAGATAGACGCGCAATTGATGATGCGATTGTGCGCCTAAAACGGCAGTTAGAAAAGGTTGTCAAAACCCGCAAACTGCACCGTGCAGCGCGAAAAAAGGTTCCGTTCCCGATCGTCGCATTGGTCGGTTATACCAACGCGGGCAAATCCACATTGTTCAACCGCCTGACAGGCGCAAAAGTGCTGGAAAAAGATATGCTTTTCGCAACGCTGGACCCGACAATGCGTCTGGTGGAGTTGCCCGATGGGCAGCGTGTAATCTTGTCTGATACGGTTGGATTTATCTCGGACCTGCCAACCCAACTAATCGCTGCGTTCCGCGCGACCTTGGAAGAGGTGCTGGACGCTGATCTGATCTTGCATATCCGCGATATCGCGCATCGCGACACCGAAGCGCAGGCCGAAAATGTGCGCCAGATTTTGGCAGAGCTAGAGGTCGAAGAGGCGGTTCAAGACAACAGCCTAGAGGTTTGGAACAAGGCGGATTTACTGGGCGACGAGGATCGCAGATCGGCGCAGAACACCGTTGATCGAAGCGACAATATTTTACTGGTTTCAGCCTTGAAAGAAGCCGGGTTTGAGGCATTATTGGCCGCGATTGATACACGCCTGCGCGGCCGTGTGTTTGAAGAAACGGTGCGCTTGGGCTTTGCCGAAGGGGCGCGGCGGGCATGGCTTTATGGGCATAATTTGGTGCAGAATGAAGTGTCGAGTGACAGTTTTGTAGAGCTTTCGGTGCGCTGGAACGAGAAGCAAAAGCAGCAATTTGCAACGATAGAAAGTAAGTAAAATCAGATATTTATGGCGCGAAGCAGATCAATTTTCTGTATCTGGCCGCAGCCACGTTGTTCCAATCGCGCCAGCACGCGCAATCTCTGGATCAAGCGACATCGGAATATACTCGCCCCGCCGCCACAGCGTGGCCAGATCGTCATAATGGCGCGACAAAGGATGGCCCGATTGGCCCGTGGATAAAATATAAAGCGAGCTTTCAGGATCGGCAAAATCCACCAATAACCGGAAGCCAGCGGCGTTGATATTGGAATACGGGGTCTCGCCCGTATAGCTCATCTTGCCGCGATTGAGTGTGTGATCACCGCCAGAGCTGCTTTGCTGAATATTCACCACCCAAGACAGGAAAGGCGTGTCGCCAAGGATTTCATGTTTGTGGATCGCCTGATGCGCATCACCCCAGCGCCACGAGGTTAGGCGATCTCCATAAGTCTCTGACAGGTCGATAAGCGCGGCCTCCAAAGCCCGCTCTGCCGTTTCGACACATGTTTCAACTTTGGTCGATGGACGGATATCGCACCATTCTGATGCGCCATCGACATCTTTAAAGACGCGTTCAATAAAGGCAGGGTTGGGCGCGCGGAAATGTTGCGAAAACGGGCCCAATTCATCTTGGATCAGCAACCGTTGAAGATGGGTGAGCCACGCCGTGAACAAAAGCGGCTCTGGCGTATGTTCGCTCATCTCGCCATTCCAATTGGCCAACAGATCAAGCGCCTCTGCCTTTACCGCCTCTGCACTGCCTGTCTCTGCTGCATCGGTGGTAAACCACAGCTCTTTTGCGATTTGGGCCAAAATTGTCCGTGCGGCAAAGGAAATATCGTCAAGCTGGGCTTCCTGAAAACTCTCGCGCGTATGAATGCGCCGCCCATTCAAAAGCTGGTTGAGCCGCAACATGCGATATGTGCCCGACCATTCATGCGCGATATGATCAGGAAACGCAGCGTCGACCAATTTGTTATTTGTGTTGGCGATGATGCCAGAGGCGGGATTGATCACCTTTGGCAGGTCTGTGGCAGGTCGCATCCCCTGCCATTGATTGTCACGCACCCAAGATTGGGCCGGGATTTTCCCTTGCCCTTGATGGTTTTCATGTCTTTGTGGCAGCGCGCCAATGACCTGCAAGGCGATAGTGTCGGGATCAGTGATCAACAGATTATAGCTGGGCGCGATAAATCCGTTTGTTTTCGAAAGCGCGCTGATCACATCCCGCGCGCGCATCAACTCCAACCATGCAGAGATTGAGCTATCCGTGCCCGACAACCCCGTATGGGCCAAGGAAATGCGATGGTTCCGCGGTGTGATGCCGGCCAATCCCGGCAAGCTTTCAGGCAAAAGGGGGCGATCACCTGCCCATTGAAACAGATGCGTTTGCGCAGGCGCGTCGTGAATTTTGATGATCCGTTCCTCGGCACGTAAGGGGGTGGTGCCGGTATCCGTGCGGTACCTGTCCAAATTGGGCCCAGATAATTCTTCCAAATACAAATCTGCACTATCAGCATTGGTGCCACTGACACCCCATGCAATGTGATTCGATCGGCCCGAGACCATGATCGGAAGCCCGGGCAGCGTCGCACCGATTATGGGACCAGACGCCAATTCCAAATGCGCCAGATAGAATTTCGCGGGCGCCACAAGGGCAACATGCGGATCAGCGGCCATCAGACTGGATTTCGCCGCCGTCCGCTCCGGCATCGCCGCCCAAATATTAGATGCGGACTGAAACCCGATATCAGGCAACGGGTTCAGTCTATGTCTCAAAGCCAGCTTTGTGTCGGTTTCAGTGCTGGGCCGCAGCGATGCAAACGCATTCAATGCAATTTGCGCCTTCGATGGATCGTTTGGAAAAATATCCGACGTCAAGTCGGGTCCGATTTCGATCAGCGATCGGGTTTGCAAAATCTCGGCTTCAATCTGGTCGGTGGATTGAATCGCCAAAAGCTTGAGCAATGCAATGGAATCAATCGGTGCCCAAGGTTCGATCTGGGGTTCAAACAAGAAGAATTCAGGCGCTCCGCGCCCCAATGCATCGCGCTGCACAACACGGATCCATGCATTCACACCACGCGCATACGCCTCCAGCATCGCAAGCGCCTCGGGTGTTTGCGCGGCCAAGGCGCGGCGCGAGAGGGGATATAAATCCAGACCGCGCATGAAGATGTCCAAATCGAGCGTCTCTGCCCCGAAAAGCTCTGACAGGCGCCCAGCTGCGGTGCGGCGCGCCAGTGTCATTTGCCACAGCCGATCTTGGGCATGCGCAAATCCAAGGCCGAAAAACACATCCGTATCCTCTGCCGCGAAAATATGGGGCACGGCCTTGTTGTCGCGCACCACTTCAACCTCGCCCATGATCCCAGAGATACGATAATCCGCATCATAGTCTGGGATGCTGCGCGCCGCGAAATAATAGGTCAGAAGGGCTGCGATCAAGATAAGGCCAAACATCGCCGCGACCAAGCCGTAAAGAATTTTGAAAATACGTGCCATATGTCGGGTATCACGGTCCTTCAACAACGCCCCTTTACTGGCCCGAAAGTGTGAAAAAAAGCAAGCGCTATTGCGCTCTGGACGCAAGCCTTGGCACGGTTTAGGAAGATTGCAAAACAGGGGACAGCTAATGCGGATTGACTTCGATAAAGACCGAAATCTTAAGATTGCGCCGTCGATCCTGTCTGCGGATTTTGCACGCCTTGGGGCAGAGATTACGGATGTTGAAGCGGCAGGTGCGGATTGGATCCATGTTGATCCGATGGACGGGCATTTCGTGCCCAACCTAACCATCGGTCCAAATGTCGTGGCCGCGATCCGGCCTTATGTGAAAACCGTGATGGATGTGCATTTGATGATCTCGCCTGCGGATGCCTATTTGGAAGCCTTTGCAAAGGCGGGTTCGGATATCCTAACGGTGCATGCAGAGGCAGGCCCGCATTTGGACCGGTCCTTGCAAGCGATCCGAAGCTATGGTGCGAAGGCGGGTGTGGCCTTGAACATCACCACACCTTTGTCTGTCATTGAATATTGTTTGGACAAAGTCGATTTGATTTTGGTGATGACAATCAATCCGGGCTTTGGCGGGCAGAAATTCACCCATTCCGTCGTTGAAAAGGTCGCAGCTGCACGCAAAATGATTGGGGATCGTCCGATTTGGTTAGAGGTTGATGGCGGTGTCGCACCAGATACGGCACCGCTTTGTTGGAACGCTGGTGCAGATGTGCATGTCGCCGGCTCCGCCGTTTTCAAAGGCGGAACCAAAGCAGATTATGAAAAGAATATTGCTGCGATCCGGGCCGCCTGCGCATCCTGATCAGCGCGTGATTGTGCTGTATTTGGACCCTTCCAAGGTTGCGCCCACATGCAACCCTTCTTGACCAAACACCACGCCATAGACCGTTTCTAGGATCGTGTGGTTGTCAATATCGGCATCTTCGCCTTGATCCCATGCGGTATATTCAAGATCAGCGCCCACGGTCCATCCATCGCGTGATCTGAATTTGTTCAACCGGCTATCGGTGCCAAAAAACAGGGCAGATGAATATTGCTCGACCCCGATTTGCAAGCCGAATGACCCCGCAAGAACGGAATAATATTGCGTTGGTACACCGCCCACAATCAACGCCCCTTCACCATATGCACCGCCAAAGCCCAATCCCGCTTTGCGAATGCGCGGCATCATCAGGTATCCTGCGGATTCGTCCAACAGACGCGCCGCATTGGGCACCTCGACACGCAAGGTATCTTCGGCTTGACGGATAAGACGGTCAATTTTTGCACGTTTCATCGCAAAGGCTGGGCCAGCCAGCGACGATACGCCCAAACCAGCGGTTCCCGCGATGAACCCGCGTTTCGTTAGTTTCATCATGAAACACTCCTCGATTTTCATTTCGCTCTTTTGGCGAATTTTCTGCCATCTTTATAACAAGTTGCCAAATCCTTGTCATCTTTCGATTTTGTGAACGAAAAGGATCGGCAAAGGATGGCTTGTGTAGGTTTTTGCGAACGGGGTTTTTGGTGCTGCATTCTGATACCTAAACAGTATGGGCAATGTCCCTTTTAAAAATACTTCAGCAAGAGACGAAATTTACGGAGTTTAGAATGTTAAACACGGTATTTAGATTGGTTAATGATGACTTCAATAACCTAGGTTATTGGTTTATCGATTCATGAATTTTTAATCGTTTTACAGGGTCGAAAACGCCAACTGAAATTCAAAAAATACGTCATAAAATCAAATGGTTAAAACACGCTCTTTAGGGTTTGAACTGACTGGAAGGACGCTCTGTCTAAGGTGCGCAGGCCTTACCCCGCCTTCAAGTTTTCTGCAACTTCCAGCGCGAAATAGGTCAAAATCCCATCACATCCCGCCCGTTTGAACCCCAACAGGCTTTCAAAAATCGCCTGATCACGGTCGATCCAGCCATTTGCGCTGGCCGCTTCGATCATCGCGAACTCGCCCGATACTTGATACGCAAAAAGCGGCGCATTGATTTGATCATGTGCGGAACGGCAAATATCCAAATAGGGCAGGCCGGGTTTGACCATCACCATATCGGCGCCTTCTGAAATATCGCGCTCGATCATGCGCAGGGCTTCATCGGCATTTGCCGGGTTGAGTTGATAGGTTTTCTTGTCCCCCTTAAGGGCACCAGAGGCCCCGACAGCATCGCGAAATGGGCCATAAAAGCTGGACGCAAATTTCGCACTATAGGCCATAATAGCGACATCAGAGAACTCGTTGTTTTCCAAGGCTTGGCGAATAACCGCAATGCGCCCATCCATCATATCAGACGGACCCAAAATATCTGCGCCCGCCTCAGCATGCGCCAGCGCTTGTTTTTCAAGCGCCAGCAATGTTTCATCGTTTAAGACAACGCCATCGCGCACCAGTCCGTCATGGCCATCGCTGTTATAGGGATCAAGTGCTACATCGAGCATGATGCCGATATCGGGCACCTGTGCCTTGACCGCGCGCGTTGCCCGATTGGCCAGATTTTCTGGGTTAAAGGCTTCGGCACAGTCTGTGGTTTTCAACGCCTCTGGCGTGGATGGAAAAAGTGCAATGAGCGGGATCCCAGCGTCGCGCGCGCGCGCGGCTGTTTCTGGCGCCAAATCCACCGAAACGCGTTCCACACCTGGCATCGATGGGATCGCCTCGCGCGTGTTTTCGCCCTCACAGATAAAAATCGGCCAGATGAAATCAGCGGCAGAAAGATATGATTCCGCCAATAAATCGCGCATCCATGCCGTGCGCCGCAAACGGCGTGGACGAGACAGCGGAAAGGGCGCAGGTTTTGTCATTACATTTGGCCTATATTATTGGTTTTTATGGGCTATCTTATTCAAATGGATAAGAAAAGATTGAAAGAGAAAACAAATCCATGACCCCAACCGAGTTTTTATTGGCCGATATCCTGAATTCGCGCAGCTTTTTTAGCATCTGGTATTGGATATTTCTGGCCGTGACTTGGGCGCATTTGACGCATTTTTCGCTTGGTATCGGCTATCACGACGTGCGCCATGCGGATCGTGTCAAAGGTCAGGCGATGCAAGATCTTGAAACCATCGTCGCCATAAATCTGCGCAACACGCTGCCGATGCTAAAAAACCATGGCGCGATTTTGGTGGGCATCATGGCATTTATGCTCTCTGTATTCTTAACAATCGGCTTGGCCTTTGATTTTGAATTGATGCAAGCCATCGGTTTATTTTGGTTCTTCCTTTGTATTCTTGGGATTTTCAGCTGGCAGTTTTTGATGCGACTAGAGGCCGATACCCCCAAGGGAACAGATCTAGTAAACGCCTTTAAAAAACACCGTTTGATCAAAAAAATTGTTGGTTTTGTCGCACTTTTTGTCACGGCCATTTACGGTCTGATCATTCACGCATTTGATCTTTTATAAATCCAAATCGAAGCCGCTTGCACTTGTCCGGTCCAGCAAGTAGGCCCGCGCCATGACCATCCAAACACCCAATTTGATAACGATTTCTTCTGTGCCAGAGGGGTTTGATGGTCAGCTTTTGGCGCGTGCGGCGCGGGATCAATTCGTCTGCTTTATTGCGCGGGATGCCAAGCGGATGCAGGCGGTCAAAACCGCGCTCCGGTTCTTTGATCCCGACGTCCCGATACACGAGTTTCCAGCCTGGGATTGTCTGCCTTATGACCGCGTGTCCATGTCGGTTGAAATCTCTGCGGCACGCATGTCAACACTTGCGACACTGACACAGCTGCAAGAGCAGGGCGTTTTGTTGACAACTGTCAACGCGGCATCACAATTCGTTCCCGCCCGCGCATTTGTTGCCCAAAACGGATTTCAAGCCAAGGTCGGACGTCTGATCAACGAAGCGGCGCTGCGCGATTATGTCACCACCATGGGCTATCATCAGGTTCCGACGGTGCGCGAGCAAGGGGATTACGCGATACGCGGCGGGATTATCGATCTCTTCGCACCTGGTGCTGAAAACCCCGTGCGGCTTGATCTGTTTGGCGATCAACTCGACTCGCTTCGTGCCTTTGATGCGGGCACACAGCGGACAATCGCCAAACTAACCGAACTCAATTTAGCGCCCGCGTCCGAGATTGTTCTGAACCCTGACACAATTGCGCGATTCCGGTCCCAATATCGCGCCGCATTCGGCGCAGGCGGGCAAGAAGACCCGCTTTACGAGGCGATATCGGCTGGCCGCACCGCCCAAGGCATGTGCCATTGGTTGCCGTTTTTCTATGCGCAACTGGAAAGCATCTTTGACTATCTTGGCGATGCGACGCTTTACTGGGATGATCAAGCCAGCGGCGCGGCCGCGGCGCGGTGGCAAAATATTCAGGACCAGTTTGAGGCGCGCCAAAACGCGATGGCGCAGCGCACCAGCTTGGACACGGTCTATAAACCGATCCCGCCTGACACACTTTATATGGCCCCCGACATTTTGACCGAACGCGCCGCGTCTTTGGACCAAAAACAGTTTGCAGCACTTGCCCAACCCACGGGCTACGGCGTGACCAACGCGGGTGCGGTGCCCGCGCGTGATTTTGCGCCCGAACGCCAAGACAATGCGACATCGCTTTTTGCCGCCATGGCCGATCATATCCGGGCAGAGGCGAAAACCCATACCGTGATCATTGCCAGCTTTTCGGCGGGCGCGCGGGAACGGTTGAAAGGATTGCTGGCCGAACAAGACATTCACGCGACGCTGGCAGAGAGTTTTGGCGCGATTGACGCACGCGCAGGCGTGATTGCGCTGGTGGTCTGGCCATTGGATCAGGGGTTCAAGACCGACACGCTTTCGGTGATGTCTGAACAAGATGTTTTGGGCGAACGCTTGCTGCGCCCAAAACGCAAACGCAGACGCGCGGAAAATTTCCTGTCCGAGGCATCCAGCCTGAACCTTGGTGATCTGGTGGTCCATATCGATCACGGCATTGGCCGCTTTCAGGGCTTGGAAACGATCGAGGCAGCGGGCGCCCCCCATGAATGCCTGCTGTTGGAATATGCCAACAAAGATCGGCTGTATCTGCCGGTTGAGAATGTCGAGCTGTTGTCGCGCTACGGCCAAGAAACCGGTATGCTTGACCGTCTGGGCGGCGGGGCGTGGCAGGCCAAAAAGGCCAAGCTGCGCCAGCGCATCCGCGATATCGCTGATAAACTGATCCGGTTAGCCGCCGAACGGGTGCTGCGCAAGGGCGTGGTGATGGAACCACCCGCCGAGGGGTGGGAGAGTTTTTGCGCCCGCTTTCCATATTCCGAAACCGATGATCAGCTGAATGCGATCGAGGATGTCTTGGGCGACCTTGCCTCCGGCCGCCCAATGGATCGTCTGATCTGCGGCGATGTTGGTTTTGGCAAGACCGAGGTTGCTTTGCGCGCCGCTTTTGTTGCGGCCAGTGCGGGCACGCAAGTTGCTGTCATTGCCCCCACAACGCTGCTTGCCCGCCAACATTTAGCCAGCTTCTCTGAACGCTTTCGTGGCACCGGCATCCGCGTGCGACAATTGTCGCGCTTTGTCAGCGCGGCAGAGGCAAAGGCCACCAAACAAGCACTCAAAGACGGCACGGTCGAAATTGTGGTCGGCACCCATGCGCTGTTGGCCAAAGACATTGCCTTTAATGCGCTTGGGCTTTTGGTGATTGATGAAGAGCAGAAATTTGGTGTGACCCATAAGGAAGCGTTGAAACATCTGAAATCCGAGGTGCATGTCCTGACGCTGACGGCCACACCCATCCCGCGCACATTGCAAATGTCGCTCTCTGGCGTGCGGGAACTTTCGATTATCGCCACCCCACCTGTGGATCGCTTGGCCATTCGCACCTTTGTCGCGGAATTTGACACGGTGACGATACGAGAGGCTTTGTTACGCGAATTCTATCGTGGTGGGCAAAGTTTCATCGTTGTGCCGCGGATTTCTGATATGCCCCAGATGGAGGAATTTTTGCGCGAACAGGTGCCAGAGGTCAGCTTTATCACCGCGCATGTCCAAATGGCGGCAGGCGAGCTCGATGAACGCATGAATGCGTTTTACGATGGTGCGCATAACGTGCTGTTGGCGACGACAATTGTTGAAAGCGGGTTGGATATCCCATCGGCCAATACAATTGTCATTCACCGCGCCGATATGTTTGGGCTGGCCCAGCTTTATCAAATCCGGGGCAGGGTGGGGCGGTCTAAATCGCGGGCGTATGCGTTTTTGACCACCAAACCGAAACAAAAACTGACGCAAACCGCGATGAAACGCCTGCGTGTTCTGGGCGCATTGGACAGCCTTGGCGCGGGCTTTATGCTGGCCAGTCAGGATTTGGATATTCGGGGGGCTGGCAATCTGTTGGGTGAAGAACAATCCGGCCAAGTTCGCGAAGTGGGTTATGAGCTGTATCAAGACATGCTCGAAGAACAAATCGCCAAGCTTAAGGCAGGCACGGGCGAGGGTCTGGTGGATGAAGGCGCATGGTCGCCGCAAATCTCGCTTGGCGTTCCGGTGATGATCCCCGCCGATTATGTGCCCGATTTGGATTTGCGGTTGGGGCTGTACAGGCGTTTGTCGGGTTTGGCCAAGAAAGTGGAACTGGAAGGCTTCGCCGCAGAGCTGATTGACCGGTTTGGGCCCTTGCCGGACGAGGTCGAAACCCTGATGAAAGTCGTGCGCATCAAGGGCCTGTGCCAAGCCGCCCGAATTTCGAAATTTGATAGCGGCCCGAAAGGTGCCGTGATCCAATTCTTCAAGGACAAATTTGCCGATCCCGCAGGGCTTGCGGGATATCTTAGCGCATCGAATGGCACGGCCAAAATCCGTGACAATAAACTGGTGATCCGCCGCGATTGGGATGTCCCCGAAAAGCGCCTAAAGGGCGCCGCCGTGATCGCGCGTGATCTGGCTAAGATTGCGATAGAGGCGACGCGGTCCAAATAAGCCTCACCGACCAGAGAAAACCGCATTTCCCCGTAGGATGGGTGCTCCGCACCCATCTATGTCTAAACAAGGTGGCCTAAGCCCAAAGCGCACCAAAAGGCTGCGTGCCCGACCGTGGGTGGGCGCTGTCTAATCAAAGTTCGGGGCAGTTTATTCCAGCCACGTTTGGATTGCCACTGAAGGACAGGACATGCCTTACCAATGCGCCCGCCCTTCGGGACGGTCGGGCGCGCAGCCGGGCAGCTTCGCTGCTATTCCGGCCGCAGAATAAAAGGCGCGATCTTTCACGTCACCAAAATATAAACCCAAGCAAATCCCCCAATCGCCGCCATCAACGCCACCGCAGCACAGCCTGCATCCTTGGCTTTCTTCGACAGCGGATGAATATCCTCGGAAATCCGATCAATCGCGGCTTCAATTCCGGTGTTCAAAAGCTCCACAACAAGGATCAACAGCCCAAGAATGATCAAGATCAGACGTTCTGTACTGCTCATCTCCACTAAAAAACACGCGATGATCGAGATCACATTGATCACCACCCATTGGGCAAAGCTTGCCTCCTCGCGCCATGTGATGCGCAAACCCTGATAGGTGTTGATACAGCGTGTCAAAACACGGCGGAGCTCTCTGCTGACATATCCCAAAGCTTATCCCCTCAAGCTTTTGCGGTTTAGACCGAAAACATGGAATGCATTTTTGGATTAGTCAATAAAAACAAACAGATAGGCAAGTGTCCAACCTTGGACATTTATTTTTATTGAGCTTTCTCAGCGATCTCATCGATCACTTTCAACCACAGCTCGGTCGGCTGGGCCCCATTGACCACATGATAGCCATCGACCACAAAACACGGCACGCCGCTCACCCCTTTATTGCGCGCATCATGCACCGCGTCCATAATCGGGGCGCTATCAGCATCAGAGCCTAACAACCTCTTGGTCGCATCCCCATCCATCCCCGCACCCGTAGCAATCCGCAGCAGCACCGAGTGATCTGAAATATCACGGCCTTCTTTGAAATAGGCCTTAAACATCCGGTCCACGACCGCATTTTGCTTGCCCTCAATACCGGCCCAATGGATCAATCGATGCGCATCCAACGTATTGGGCGTGCGTTTGATGCCTGCAAAATTCAGCTCTAACCCATCCGCTTTCGCCGTCTCATCGATCTGGGAATATACACGGATCGCGCCTTCTTGACCGCCAAATTTCGCCTCAAGATATTCGCGGCGATCCATCCCGTCTGCCGGCATATCTGGGTTCAGCATATAGGGATGCCAAGAAACCAGCATCTCATGTTCGCCGCGCTGTTCTAACGCACGATCAAGGCGGGTTTTGCCGATATAGCACCATGGGCAAATCGGATCAGAAAGGATGGCAAGACGTGTCATAAACGCCGTTTTGGCGTGCGGGTCAGGAAGTTGCAAGTCACATCCGCTTCATCTAAACGAGCGCTTATGGATCTAAACAACGGCGATTTGATCCGCGTGATGCGCGAGGATGAAGAGGAGGGGATCGAACCCCTGAACCTTGGCGTACGCGTGCGCGAGCTGCGCAAAGAACGCAATTGGACGCTTGAACAAGCAGCGCAAGAAGCGGGGCTGGCACGCTCTACCTTGTCCAAGATCGAAAACGGACAAATGTCACCAACCTTCGATGCGGTTAAAAAACTCGCGGAAGGCTTGGGTATTTCCGTCCCGCAACTATTTACGCCGTCAGCAGAAAATGTGGGCAAAGGCCGCCGTGTGATCCAAAAATCGGATGCCGCAGAAGTGATGCCAACGCCGACATATGAACATGAGCTTCTCTGCTCTGAATTCTCGCGCAAACAAATGTTACCCTATCGCGCACGCATTCGGGCGCGCAGCTTTGAAGATTTCGATGGCTGGATCCGCCATGAGGGCGAGGAATTTCTTTATGTCCTTTCTGGTATCGTCACTTTTTTTACGGAGTTTTACGAACCCGTAGAGCTGCGTCGTGGGGATAGCGCTTATTATGATGCGACTATGGGCCATAACCTGGTCTCCGCCAGTGATGAGGACGCGATGGTGCTGTGGGTCACAGCTATTCGGTAGGGTGTTTAAACAGCGCGCGCGCTGTCAGCGCGGCAAGTGCGGCACCGACAATTTGGAAACACAGAAACATTGGAACGCTGGCAGGGGAAATGCCTGCAAATGTATCCGAGAACATCCGCGCAACTGTGACCGCAGGATTGGCAAAACTGGTTGAGGCCGTGAACCAATAGGCGGCTGTGATATAAAGCCCAACCAGCATGGCCACTTGTTTGGGGCGATAAGTGACACCACCCAAGATCACCAAGATCAAACCAAATGTCGCGACCAGCTCCGATAGGGATTGGCCCACGCTTGCGCGTGTTTTTGTAGAGAGTTGAAGGACATCCAAATCAAACATCGCATTTGCAAGCAAGACGCCCAAGATCGCGCCGACAATTTGGGCAGGGATGTATGCGAAAGCAACTTGACTTGAAATCTCTCTGCGCCAGAGAAAAACCAAGGTCACAGCAGGGTTGAAATGCGCGCCGCAAAGAGGCCCAAAAATTGTGATCAGAACATAAAGGATCGCACCGGTTGCGATGGCGTTGCTGAGCAAGGCAATTGCGTCATTCTCTGGCGATAATTGCGCGCCCATAATGCCCGATCCCACGACTGTCGCCAGCAAGATGGCGGTTCCCAACGCCTCTGCAATTAGTTTTCGCATCTCTGCTCTCACATTTTATCCGCGATATAGCGGCGCGAAGAGGGCGTTTCCAGAGGATTGAGATAAAAAAAGGCGCCCTCCGAAGAGGGCGCATAGTATTGAGGCAGGTTTCATACAGGCAAGAAACCTATCGAGCAGTACAGGTTTTATAGCGAGTTCTCGCCTGCCAAGCCAAGGAAAAAATTGAATAATCTCGAATCCCTAGTAGATTCAGGGCAATTCGAACTGATTCACAGAAAGTTGTTGCGCAGATGACACGTCAAATACCCTCAATTCTAACCTCCATGATTCTTTTGGTTTTCACAGCGATTCCCGGATTCGCCGAACCAAAACATGGAATCGCTATGTACGGAGAGCCCGCATTACCCGAAGGATTTTCGCATCTGCCTTTTGTGAACCCAGACGCACCCAAAGGCGGCAAAATTGTCTTTGGCGAAGGCGGTGGGTTTGATTCCATGAACCCTTATATCTTGAAGGGTCGTGCGCCATGGGGCGTGCGGGCGCATATGGTCGAAAGCTTGATGGGGCGCAGTTATGATGAACCCTTTACGCTTTATGGGTTGCTGGCCGAAACAATTGAAACCGGACCAAACCGCGAATGGGTGGAATTCACACTGCGCGCGGAGGCAGCGTTTTCGGATGGCAGCCCGGTGACGATTGAGGATGTCATGTGGTCCTTTGAAACCATGGGCACTGTTGGGCATCCAAGGTATCAAAATTCTTGGAAGAAGATTGAGAGTATGGAGCAGACCGGGCCGCGTTCGGTCAAATTTACGTTCAATACGGTTGATTTTGAGGCACCTTTGATTGTTGGTTTACGTCCGGTTCTTAAGAAAGCGGATTTTGAGGGGCGGGATTTTGCAGAAAGCTCGCTTGATCCGATCATTGCCTCTGGCCCCTATGTTTTGGGCGATTTTGAAGCTGGACGGTTTATCGAATTCAAACGCAATCCGAATTATTGGGGCAAGGATCTTGGGTTCAACCAAGGGCGCCATAATCTTGATACGATCCGTTATGATTTTTATCAGGATGCGTCGGTGATCTTTGAAGCTTTCAAAGCGGGACAAATGTCGGTTTACCGCGAGGGCAGTGCGGCGCGTTGGGAAGACAGTTATGATTTTCCGCGTGCGGTGTCAGGCGATGTGGTTAGGTCCATTGTGCCGCATCAACGGCCATCGGGAATTACCGGTTTTGTGATGAATACGCGCCGTGATCTGTTCAAAGATTGGCGCGTGCGCGATGCGATGATCCATGCGTTCAATTTTGAATTTATCAACCAGACGATCAATGCAGGTGCGTTGCCGCGCATTGAAAGCTATTTCTCGAATTCAGTTTTGGGCATGGACGCAGGACCAGCGGACGGGAAGGTTAAAGCGCTTCTTGAACCCTTTGCGAGTGAATTGCTGCCCGGAGCTTTGGAGGGTTATGGCTTGCCGAGCTCTGATGGGACGGAACGCAATCGGTCCAATCTGCGCAAAGCGACTGGGTTGATGGAAGAGGCGGGATGGACTGTACAAGAGGGCGTGTTGAAAAATGCAGATGGTGAAGCGTTTGAATTTGAGATTGCAATTCGGTCTGGTTCTTCCCAAGTGGAAGCGACCGCAAATATCTTTACCGATGCGTTAAGACGTTTGGGGATTACCGCAAATATTGTCTTGCTTGACAGTGCGCAAATGAAAGAGCGCACGGATAATTATGATTTTGACATGACCTATTATCGCCGGTCTTTGTCGCTGTCGCCTGGCAATGAGCAGAAGCTATATTGGGGGGCAGAGGGGATCGAAAAGCCCGGAACACGCAATTATATGGGCATAAACAGCCCAGCGGCAGAGGCGATGATTGATGCGTTATTGTCTGCGGGTAGCCAAGAAGATTTTCGTGCGGCGACAAAAGCGCTGGATCGGATTTTGACCACCGGGAGGTATGTGATCCCGATTTGGCATTCCACGGAAAGCCGTTTGGCGCATGTCAAAGAGATTCAATTTCCTGAGACAATTCCGATGTATGGGGATTGGATTGGGTTTATGCCGGATATTTTTTGGTATCAAGAATAGGGATTGCGCCCCAGCTTGTGGCTGGGTCGCGATGCGCGTCGACACGCTCGGACAGGTGAACCTGTCCTCGCGTGTCGATATGGAGGCTCTGCCTCCAAACCTCCGAGATATTTTGGGAACAAAGAAGAATTTTGCGCAGCGGAATTCTTCTGCCGGCAGGGTTATTTGGCGTTAGCCAAATGATCCCGAGAGGCAAAGAAGAATCGCGCGCGGTTGGTATTTGTTGGGGGTTAGGTCCAGTTCAAAGCGCTTGCAACAATCCAAAGGCGATCAACAGCATGACAAGAGCGATACTGATATCAAGTATGCGCCACAGACGCGGGGAGATGAAATACGGGGCGAAGGCGCGTGCGCCATAACCAAGGCCGAAGAAAAAAACAAAGGAGGAGGTGACAGCGCCGATGGCAAAGGCGGTTTTTGTCAAACCTTCATATTGTAAGCTGATGGAGCCGATCAGCGCCAATGTATCGAGATAGACATGCGGGTTGAGCCATGTCACGGCGAAGATCGCAGCGAGAACCGCACCTAAAGATTGAGCTTTGCCTGTAATTTGCGCCTCGTAATCGCCATTGTACGCGGCCCAAAGGCGCAGGCCGGCATAAAAGACTAAAAAAGCAATTGCGCCCCATTTGATGATTGTGATGAGGTTTGGGAATTGTTCGATAAGCGCGCCCATGCCCAGGACACCTGCGATTATCAAAATCGCATCGCTTGTTGCGCAAAACAGGCAGACCCAGAATATATGCGCCCGCGCCAGCCCTTGACGTAGGACCATCATATTCTGTGCACCAATCGCTAAGATCAGTGAAAAGGCTGTTGCAAAGCCTGTAAGCGCGGCTGTGATCACTTGGTGCCGTCGGGGGTACGCGTGGCTTTACCGGCTGCGATTTCTTCCTTTGTGGGCGGTTCGACCGCGCCTGCGGAAATGATAAGCTTAATTGCGTCTTCGACATCCATGTTGAGCACGACTGTGTCTTTTTGCGGGAAGAAGAGTAGAAAACCGGATGTTGGATTGGGCGTTGTCGGGACAAAAATGCTCCACATCGATTTTTGTTTGGATTTTTTAAGAACCTCGCCCCCTGTCGAGGCAGAGATGAAACCAATCGCCCAGATGCCCTTGCGGGGATATTCGATGAGCGCTGCTTTTTGAAAGCTTTGGTTGGAGCTGTTTGTAATCGTCTCGACGATTTGTTTGGCGCCATTATAGATTGAACGGACAACGGGCACGCGGTCCACAAAGCGTTCGGCCATTCGGATCAGCGAACGGCCAAAAATCCCCTTTGCAAGGGCGCCGACAAATGTGGTGAAGACGAGAAAAATGATGACGCCAAAGCCACGGATGTCGATGCCAAAGCGTTCAGATGTAAAGATGAATGGGTTGTAGCGGTCCGGGATCAGCGGCAGGACGCGGTTGTCAACAAAGCCAATAAATGTCCAGATCAGCCAAATTGTCAGCGCAATGGGCAGCACAACAACCAGCCCGGTGAAAAAATTCGAGCGCAGCCGTGCAATTAGGCTTGGTTTTGGAAGTCTCTTTTCTTGTATTTGCGCCACGTTTGGACCCACTCCTTTGCGCGGTAATCTACGACTTTCCGCAGGCTATTCAATTGCATTCAGTCAGATTTTTTAAGCGCAATTGCGATTTCTGCGGCAAGGCGGGCATTATTTTTGATCAGCGCGATATTGGCGTCCAACGATTTGCCTTCGGTAAGTTCTAAGATGCGGTTGAGAAGGAAAGGTGTGACCTCTTTGGCTGTGATACCCTGGGTTTCGGCCTCTGACACCGCTTGGGCAATTAAAGGTTCAAGATGGTTGCGGGGGATTTCAGCCTCCGCAGGAATTGGATTGGCGATCAATTGGCCTTGATGAAACGGGGCGGTCGCGTTGATGAGATGTGTTTGGGCGATTTCATCTGGGCTGTTCATCCGCAGTGGCGATGGCAGACCAGATATTCGCGACCAAAAGGCCGGGAAATCATCCGCGCCATATGTGATGACGGGGACGCCGTAAGTTTCAAGCTGCTCGAGCGTTTTGGGGATGTCCAAAATTGCTTTGGCCCCTGCGCAGACAACCGTGACGGGGGATTTGGTGAATTCCGCCAAATCAGCGGAAATGTCAAAATTAATCTCTGCGCCGCGATGCACGCCGCCAATGCCACCGGTTGCAAACACCTTAATCCCAGCGTGATGCGCAAGGATCATTGTTGCGGCAACGGTGGTTGATCCGGTTGCGCCAAGCGCGATGGTGGCGCCCAGATCGGCGCGCGACAGTTTTCGTACGTCCTTGGTTTGGGCCAGCGCCTTTAGGTGATCATGGTCCAATCCGATATGCGCCATGCCATCGATCACGGCGATTGTTGCGGGCATCGCACCTGCATCCCGCACGGTTCTTTCGACCATTTGGGCGGTTTCCAAATTTTGCGGATAGGGCATGCCATGAGTGATGATCGTACTTTCCAGCGCAACGATGGGCGCATTTTTGGCGCGGGCTGCGGCCACATCTTCGCTAAAGCACATCTTAAACATTCGGCTGGCCTTCGCTTGAAATATACTCTGCGGCATAGGCGCAGGCGTGTTGCAAGGCTTGCGCGGCATCGGCACCTGTCATCTCTGCCGAGATATGAGCGGCCATGAAACTATCCCCGGCGCCCGTCACGCGTTTGACCATGACCGAGGGTGGTGTGGCGTTTATCATCGCGTCAACGGTTGCAAATGCGCAGGGATTGCCGCCATCGGTAACAACCGCGCATTTCATGCCCTTTTGAACCAGCGCTTTTGCAGCACGCTGTGCATCTGGGGCAGGGGCGCCCAGCAGGGTTCCAGCCTCTTCCAAATTGACATAGGCGGTTCCATTGGCTGCACCCAAGAACGGACGCAGGCGCAGGGCCTTGCCAGGCGAGGCGGGTGCGAGGCGAATGTCCGCTGCACGAAAGGCGGGGTTTTCGGCGATAAATTCAAGTGTATGTTCGGTTAGATTGCCGTCCAAAACGATCATGCCCACCCATGGTTGATCGGCAGAGCCGAGCCGCCCATCCAGCAAGGGGGCAATCACATCCGCCTCGTTCTTTTCCAAACTATGCGCGTCCGCAATGGCCGCAAACAAATTCCCACCAGCCTCAATCGCCATATAGCGATCCGTTGGATGCGCCCCGCGCAGAATATGTGCACAATCCATGCCGCGCGCTGTTGCATCTGCGATTAGGCTGTCGCCTTGGGCATCTTGACCAAGATAGGTGAGTAACGCCACAGGTTGATCAAATCGTCGCAAGGCCATTGCAATATTCATCGCAACGCCGCCCGGCAGGATCGAGATGTGCCCGCCCTTATCAAAGCCGATTTTCTGGCTTTCCTCATGGGTGCCAATGATGTCCCACAGGACCGAACCGATGCAAAGAATGGGTGTGCTCATACGTGTTACCTGCCATGGTTTTTAGGCGCAGAAAAGCCCTTGCGTCTCTGTCATACGCGGACTATACGCGCGCCATTCAATCCACAGGCGGGATTGCGGGTGTGGGACAGACAGCCCCCATGCTCCACCGGTTGGTCAAATGACCTTCTTCTCGCCCTAGGTTCAAACCGGAAAGGACATAACCAATGGCTCTACCAGAGTTTTCATTGCGCCAATTGCTAGAAGCAGGCGTACATTTTGGACACCAAACACATCGTTGGAACCCGCGCATGGATCAATATATCTATGGCGCGCGTAATGGGATCCATATTCTTGATTTGACGCAAACTGTTCCGATGCTGGATGCAGCATTGAACGCCGTGCGCGAAACGGTTGCCAAAGGCGGTCGCGTGCTTTTCGTTGGCACGAAGCGCCAAGCCTCTAAAGCGGTTGCGGAAGCAGCAGAACGTTCTGCACAATATTATATGAACCACCGTTGGTTGGGTGGGACGCTGACCAATTGGAAAACCGTTTCAAACTCAATCTCTCGCCTAAAAGCCCTAAGCGCCCAGCTTGAAGAGGGTGCAGAAGGCATGACCAAGAAAGAGCGCCTTGGCATGGAGCGTGAGCATGAGAAACTATTCCTGTCTTTGAATGGGATCGCCGAGATGGGTGGCACGCCTGATCTGCTGTTCGTCATTGATGTAAACAAAGAATCCCTTGCTGTGGCAGAAGCCAACAAATTGGGCATTCCGGTGATTGGCGTGCTTGATTCAAACTCTCCACCAGAGGGGATTGATTACCCAATCCCGGGCAATGACGATGCGGCGCGTGCAATTGCGCTTTATTGTGATCTGGCCGCCCGGTCCGCACTGGATGGCATGGCAGCCCAAATGGGATCAGCTGGCGTCGATATTGGCGCGATGGACGAGGCCCCAGTCGAGGAGATTGCTGAACCTGCCCCAGAGGCGCCAGTAGAAGCACCTGTTGAAGCGAAGCCTGAAGAAGCTCCTGCGGAAGCGGCACCAGCAGAAGAAGCGCCGATTGAAAGTGCTGGCGAAAAACCTGCTAACTTGATGGACGCAGCACCAGAAGCCACAGATGATTTGAAAAAAATCAGTGGCGTTGGCCCGAAACTGGAAGAGAAGATGAACGGCCTTGGCATCTATACATTCGCGCAAGTCGCAGAATGGGGTCCGGCCGAAATCCAGTGGGTTGACGATCATCTATCGTTCAAAGGTCGGATCGAACGTGATGACTGGATCGGTCAAGCAACAGAATTGATGAAGGGCTAAACGCCCCAAACAGATAAGGGCGCGATATCTGCGCCCTTGAAATCCAAAGATAATGGAGAAAAGAGATGGCGATTACAGCAGCTCTGGTCAAAGAGCTTCGTGATACAACCGGTGCCGGCATGATGGATGCCAAAAAAGCATTGACAGAAACAGATGGTGATATGGAAGCAGCCGTGGATTGGCTGCGCACCAAGGGTTTGGCGAAAGCCGCCAAGAAAGCGGGCCGCACCGCAGCCGAAGGTTTGGTGGCTGTCAAAGTGGACGGCGGCGTAGGCGTCGCGGTTGAGGTGAATGCCGAGACAGATTTCGTGGCCAAAAACGCTGATTTCCAAAACATGGTTACGGGCATTGTTGGTGCCGCTGTTGGTGTGAGTGATATTGATGCGCTGAAAGCAGCTGATATGGGCGGCAAATCCGTTGAAGATACGGTAACAGACGCAATTGCGACAATCGGTGAAAATATGTCCGTGCGCCGTATGGCCAAGGTCGAGGGCGACACAATTGGCACTTACGTGCACACCGCTGCCGCTGACGGTATGGGCAAAATCGGATGTTTAGTCGCGCTTAAGGGCGGGGACGAGGCATTGGCAAAACAGATCGCCATGCATGTTGTCGCAGCCGATCCGCGCCCCCAATCGCTGACAGAGGATGATTTGGACGCAGCTGTGGTCGAGAAGGAAAAGCAAATCCTGACCGATCAAGCCCGCGAATCTGGTAAGCCAGAAAATATTATCGAAAATATGATCAAAGGCCGGATGAAGAAATTTTATGCCGAAGTGACTTTGGTCAACCAAGCCTTCGTGATCAATCCAGATGTCACTGTCGGTCAAGCGGCCAAAGATGCAGGCGCTGAAATCCTAGGCTTTGTGCGCATGGAAGTTGGCGAAGGGATCGAGAAGAAAGAAGAAGATTTCGCCGCTGAGGTTGCCAAGACGATGGGTGGTTAATCCCGCATCATATCAAGAATTTTGAAAGCCCCGCCCAAGCTGCGGGGCTTTTTCTTTGTCATTATTGACCATGTCTTTGCATCAACAGAAGCGTGCGCGATAAGATGCGATCACGTCTTTCATAACGCCCGGCGTCTGTCTTGGCCCATGACCTGGATACACCGCTGACGCAGGCAAGCCGCCCAAGCGTTTTATCGAACGCAAGAAGGCGTCATGGTCCGCATCCGCGCTGCGATCCGCAGGTTCGCCATCATAAACCACACCATCATCCCAAACCAACGCCTCGCCTGTGAACAAAACACCTGTCTCTCGCTCAAAAAGACCGCAAGTACCATCTGTGATACCCGGAAGGTGGAGCACCTCAAATTTCCGATCCCCTAGGTCGATCACATCGCCATCGCTCAAAAGCCGCGTGGGTTCACACCCGATCATGGCGTAATTATCGGGATCAAAATCCGCATGTGGCAAAGCGCGAAGCGCGGCGCCAAAATAAAAGGCAATGACAGAACTTTCATTATTAGGATGTCGCATCCGATCTGCGTCATTTCTATGGATCAGCCGTGCGTCGAATTGATGTAGCCCGCCTGCATGATCATAGTAACCAACCGAGGCAAATGCGATAATCGGTTTGTCCGTCACGGTTTCAATGAAGGCCCGAATGGGTGCCACGCCAATGCTTGTATCGACAAGCAAGCATTTATCTTCACCTTCGACCAACCAGATGCTTCCGCCCTTGGTATGGGTTTCCCGAATGCGACGAATGCCAAATTCATCTGGT
>JBCCGP010000026.1:0-38938 GCA_039029215.1 Pseudomonadota bacterium | reverse complement strand
GTGCGGCGTGATCGAAGCCGTTGGACCTGAGGCTGATAAGGCGTTGATCGGCAAACGCGTGATCACCGACAATTGGTTGCGTGATTGGGATGATCCACTGAACATGCATAAAACGGGCTATTTCGGGTCAGAGGCAAATGGCGGTTACGCAGAGTATTGCGTGATTGATGAGCGTAATGTGGGTGTTGTGACTTCGGATATGACTGACGCGGAACTGGCGACGTTTTCCTGTTCTTACACAACTGCAGAAGGCATGCTAAGCCGCGCAAATGTTGGCAAGGGCGATCATGTGTTGATCACGGGTGCCTCTGGCGGTGTTGGTGGCGCGTTGATCCAGCTTGCGAACCGCAGGGGCGCTGTGACGATCGCGCTGGCATCAGAGGCAAAGCACGCAGAAGTCGCGAAGATGAATCCAGCCCATATCCTGCCGCGCAGTCCTGAAGATTTGGGTGCGGCAGTGAAAGCTGTCACTGGGCGCGAGAGTGTGGATGTTGTTGCAGATATTGTTGCGGGTGAGTATTTTGGGACTTTAATCGACACGCTCGATCGGGGGGGGCGTTATGTGACGTCTGGCGCGATTGCAGGTCCAATTGTCGATCTGGACGTGCGCACGCTGTATCTGATGGATTTGACGTTTAGTGGATCGACCGTTGTTGAGCCTCATATTTTTACGGATTTAGTGCAATATATCGAGGCGGGCGAGATCAAGCCGATGTTGGCGGCGACTTATCCGCTGGAAGAGCTGCATGCCGCACAAGAGGCGTTTGTCGCCAAGAAACACACTGGTAACATTGTCATTGTCCCATGAAGATCACGCGCATCTCGATCTATAAAACGCCGCTGCCTTATGTGGATGAGTTTTATGCATGGGGTGCGGGCAATCGTATTGAGACGGCCATGGCTTCGGTCGTGGTCATCGATACCGATGCTGGGATCAGCGGGTGCGGTGAATTCACGCCATGCGGCGAGAATTATATGGTCGCCCATAGCGAGGGGGTTGAGGCCTTTGCCCGTTTGGCAGCCGGGCGGTTGCTGGGCGAGGATCCCCGTCAACTCGCGCGGATCGAGGGTGTGATGGATCATATTGTCCAAGGCCATGGATATGCCAAGGCGCCCTTTGATGCAGCATGCTGGGATATTTTGGGCAAAGCGACAGATCAACCCGTTTGGATGCTTTTGGGTGGGAAATTGACCGATGGTGCGCCGATGTATCGTGTGGCCCCCCAACGTTCGAAAAGTGAAACGATTGCAGAATTAGATCGTCATCGCGCGGCTGGGTATCGCCAGTTTCAGGTGAAAGTTGGGGCAGATTGGGCAACAGATATCGAACGCATTCGGGATACCGTCCCGCTGTTGCAAAAAGGCGAAAAAGCCATGGCCGATGCCAATCAAGGTTGGCGCGTGGACAATGCCATTCGCGTGGCGCGCGCGACCAAGGATCTGGATTATATAATGGAACAGCCTTGCAAAACGTATGAAGAATGTCAGCAGGTGCGTCGTGTGGCGGAGCAACCGATGAAACTTGATGAGTGTATCACGGGAATACAGGCCGCCCATCGCGTCGTTCAGGACCATGGTGCAGAGATGTGTTGTTTAAAAATCAGTAACTTAGGGGGCTTAACGAAAGCGCGAAAAGTGCGGGATTATCTGGTGGAAAATCGTATTCCTGTGGTATCCAAAGATACATGGGGTGCTGAAATAACCTCCGCCGCTGTGGCGCATTTTGCGGCATCGACGCCTTCAGATTATTTGATCAACTCAACAGATTTGATGAATTACGTCTCGCGCAGCACGGGGATTGGTGGGCCGACGACGAAAGACGGTAAGCTTTATGCAACAGATATCCCCGGCTTGGGGGTTGAGCCGGATTTTGAGAGTTTAGGCGCACCTGTTGCCGTTTACGGAGAAGCCGCATGAAGATTAAAGAGATCGCCGTTTATCAAAAAGACCTGCCATTAGAGCATCCTTATTGGCTGTCGAGTGGACGTTTGAAATTTGAAGTTTTGGACGCAACATTCGTCAAAATCACGACCGATACTGGGATGATCGGCTGGGGTGAGGGGACGCCTTGGGGGCATACATATGTGCCTGCGCATGGTCCGGGGATTCGGGCGGGCATCGAGACGATGGCGCAATTTCTGCTTGGTCTGGATGCGCGCAAAATTTTGGAAGTTGAGCGCGCAATGGATTTGGCGCTGCCAGGGCATCTGTATGCCAAAAGCCCAATCGACATGGCGTGCTGGGATTTGAAGGGGCAAGAGGCGGGGATGCCGATTGCCGATATGATGGGGGCAGGGACGCGGCGTGCGATTCCCATCGCCTCCTCCGTGGGCGCAAAGACGGCTGCGGAGACCCGTGCAGTGATCGACCGCTATCGCCAACGCGGCTATATCGCCCATTCGGTGAAAATCGGTGGGGATGTGAAGCGCGATATTGATCGGGTGCGCGATGTGGAGGAGTATAAGACAGATCGCGACATCATCCTTTACGATGTGAACCGTGGTTGGACGCGGCAGCAGGCCTTGCAAGTGATGTCAGCGTGCGAAGATTTGAATGTGATGTTCGAACAACCGTGCGAGACGTTGGATGATATCGCGGCGATCAGTCATAAACATTCCTGCCCTGTGTCCGTGGATGAGGCGTTGGTCACGTTGCAAGATGCGGCGCGGATCGCGCGGGATGGTTTGGCCGAGATTTTTGGCATCAAGCTGAACCGTGTTGGGGGGCTAACCAAAGCTGCCCGCATGCGTGATATCGCGCTGGCGCATGGAATTGATATGTTTGTCATGGCCACAGGCGGATCGGTTCTGGCCGATACCGAAGCGCTGCATCTTGCGGCCACAATTCCAGACGAAAATTGCTACGCCGTTTGGGCCTGTCAGGATATGCTGACGGTGGATATTGCGGGCGGGCGTGGGCCGCGTGCGACGGATGGGCATCTGACACTAACGGATGCACCTGGTCTGGGTGTGCATCCAGACGAGAATTCTTTGGGCGATCCTGTGGCGGTGTATTCATGATACGTAATGAGGCCATACCAACCCAAATTATTGATGACGCACGCGTCCGCGTGACCCGGTTTGATTTCGAACCCGGCGCTGAAACGGGTTGGCACACACATGCATTTGATTATGTGATCGTAGCAGTCACTGATTGCACCATGCAGTTGGAAGAGCCGAGTGGTGAAACACGCGAGGTTTTTGTCAAAGCAGGAGAAAGCTATCGCCGCAACGAAGGTGTCGAGCACAATGTGATTAATGCCGGCGATGCAAATATGTCGTTTGTTGAGGTCGAACTAAAGTGAAAATTACCAAACTCTCTCTCTATCAACTTGGGCTGACTAGCCATGAAACCTATTATATGGCCGAGGGTAAAACCTGTGACACGGTCACGACCTCTGTCCTGAAAATCGACACAGATGAAGGTGTGACAGGCTGGGGCGAGGTTTGTCCGATCCCACATTATCTGCCAGCCTTTGCAGGTGGCGTGGAAAGCGTTGTGCGCGAGTTATCGAATGTCTTGATCGGCGCGGACCCTGTTGGGCCAGAGGCGTTGATGGCGAAATGTGATGCCTATCTGATGGGGCATATTTACGCGAAATCCATGATCGATATTGCGCTGTGGGATATCACCGCGAAAGCTGCAAACCTTCCGCTTTATGCGCTGATTGGTGGGCGACAGCAGGATACGATGCCGCTGTATCATTCTATCACCTGCGTAGAACCCGATGAAATGGTGCGCATCGCACAAACGGCGTATCAAACGGGCATGCGGCAATTTCAGGTGAAGCTGGGTGCGGATAATGACCCGCTGAAAGACATTGAGAGGCTGCGCGCGGTGCGCAAGGCCGTGGGCGAGGGGCCATTGGTCTATGGCGATTGGAATATGGGCACTGATAAGCTGACCGCGACCCGTGTGGGACGTGCGGTGCGCGATCTGGACATCATGCTGGAACAGCCTTGCCAAACGATTGAGGATTGCGCGAGTGTCAAACGCGCAACCGGATTGCCTGCAAAACAAGATGAAACCGCACATGATATGGAAAGCGTTTTGAAGGCGCATTCCTTAGAGTGTATGGATGCCATGGCGTTGAAACTGTCAAAATTCGGCGGGATCAGCAAAGCGCGGGCGGTGCGGGACTTGTGTGTGCATCTTGGCACGCGACTTTGCGTGGAATGCACTTGGGGGTCGGATATTGTGACAGCTGCGATTTTGCACTTGGCCGCGTCCACGCCCGCCAAGACGATTATGAATACATGCGATCTGTCGCATTACGTCTATCCACGGATCGACGAAGGCGTGCCAACGCGCGAAGACGGGCGTATCGCACCGCCCGAGGTTGCAGGCCTGGGCGTTACCCCAAATATGGATGTTTTAGGCGATCCCATCGCCGTTATTGAGGGCTAAGACATGGATTTTCAAAACAGCTATCCAACCGATGATCCCGCATGGGTCCAAGAGATGCATGCCAACCACTATCTGCAAAGTTGGTCGAAACAGGGCAACAAGCCGAAGGTGATCACAGGGGGCGAGGGGTCTTGGTTTTGGGATTCGGATGGGAAGAAATACCTCGATTTCCAATCGCAATTGGTGAATTGCAACTTGGGCCATCAGCACCCGAAAATTGTACAGGCGATTAAGGATCAGGCGGATCGGTTGTGCTATATTGGGCCGGCAATGGGCTCTGATGTGCGCTCAGAATTGGCGGCGATCATGAAAGAGATTACGCCTGCCAATCTGACATCCACTTTTTTCACAACGGGCGGGGCGGCTGCGAATGAAACCGCCATCCGCCTTGCGCGCCACTATACAGGACGCACGAAGATCATTGCGCGCTATCGCAGCTATCATGGGGCAACAGGGGGCACGTTGAGCCTTACAGGTGATCCCCGGCACCATTTGACGCGGGCGGATATGCCGGGCGTCGTGCGTATGCTTGACCCATATGTTTACCGTTTGCCCACAGGCCATACGGATCCTGCCAAATGTCCGGTTGCCCAAGGCGGGCCGCATTTGGAAGAAATTCTGATGTATGAAAACCCAGAAACCGTCGCGGCGGTGATTTTGGAACCTGTGGTCGGGACCAACGGCATTATTGTGCCACCGGATGGCTATATGCAGTCCATCCGCGAGACCTGTTCCAAATACGGCATCATGCTGATTTGTGACGAGGTGATGGCGGGCTTTGGCCGGACTGGCAAATGGTTTGCCGTCGATCATTGGGGGGTAGAGCCCGATATCTTAACGGGCGCGAAAGGGATCAATTCCGGCTATGTGCCGCTGGGCACGATGTCAGTCTCTAACACGTTGGCCACATGGTTGCAGGACTATCCGCTGCCGGGTGGTTTGACATATGCCGGTCATCCGCTGGCCTGTGCCTCTGGCGTGGCAGCGTTGCGCGCGATGGAAGAGGAAGGCACATTGGCGCACGCCACGAAGATGGGCGAAATGATGCGCGCAGAGCTGCATAAGATGGCAGAGCGTCACAAGATTATCGGGGATATTCGTGGGCTGGGTATGTTTAATGGGATCGAGCTGGTCAAAGACCGGGCAACGAAGGAACCGTTGGTGCCCTTTGCTGCAAAAGGTGACGCGGCCAAGCCGATGGCTAAAATGATGTCAGACGCGATGGGGCAGGGCCTGTATTTGTCTTTCTTCTCTAATGTCATTCGTCTGACACCGCCGTTGAATATATCGCAAGACGATATGATGACGGGCTTGGGCATTCTGAATAAGGTTCTGGAGAAGGCGGAGTTTTAAAAGCGTCTAACGTCTTAACGTCTGCCCATTTGCAAAGAGGTGAACCTTGTCCGCTGGGAAGTTCAGCGCGACGTTTTCACCTTTTTTAAGTGTGGGATTGCCCGCGATTTTTGCGATGAGTTGGGTGTTGCAGAGCGACATATAAAGCAGCGTATGTTCGCCAAGGGCTTCATAAAAATCGATTTGGGATTTTAGTGCTGATTTTGCTTTTGATGTGGTGATATCTTCGGGCCGGATACCGATATTTACGGTTTGACCTTTCAGATCTGCCTTTGTTGAAACCGTGCTGGACAGTTTCATACCATTATCCAAGGTCACGTCGGTTTGTTTGCCGGTTTTGGTGATTTTGCCTGGAAGGATGTTCATAGAGGGTGAGCCGATAAATTGGGCCACAAACTCGTTTTCGGGGTGTTCATAAAGCTCCAAAGGCGAGCCAACCTGCGCGATGCCTTTATTGGCAAGAACAACAATGCGATCTGCGAGCGTCATCGCTTCGACCTGATCATGGGTGACGTAGATCATGGTTCGATCAGGCATGGATTCTTTGAGACGTGCGATTTCTATACGCGTTGCCACGCGAAGCGCTGCGTCTAGGTTTGAAAGAGGTTCGTCGAACAGATAGACCTTCGGGTCACGTACGATGGAACGCCCGATAGCCACGCGCTGGCGTTGGCCACCTGATAGGGCTTTGGGAAGACGGTCAAGATAATCCTCTAGCTGAAGAACATTCGCGGCCCGTTCCACGGCCTTCTGAATTTCAGCTTTTGACTTCTTGGCGATTTTTAATGCGAAAGATAGGTTTTCGCGCACGGTCATATGCGGGTAGAGCGCGTAAGATTGAAACACCATTGCGATGCCGCGTTGTGCAGGTGGAAAATCATTTACGTGCACGCCATCGATAAAAAGATCCCCGCCAGAGATTTGTTCAAGGCCTGCGATCATGCGCAATAATGTGGATTTTCCACAGCCTGAAGGCCCGACGAAAACAATTAACTCACCTTGTTTGATATCCAAATTGATGTCGCGAAGAACTTCGACGTCTTTGCCATAGGTTTTGGCAACAGAATTCAACAGGACTTCTGTCATTTAGGGCTTCCTTTTCAAAAGAGAGAACGACCAAGCGGGTAGGGTGGTTGTTGATGGGGTGCCACCTATATGGCTTGTGTCAATCGATTCCCAATTGCCAAAAGGTTTGGCAAAACTTGCGGGCGTGTCACCAAGGTTGAAGACACAAAAAACCTCTGCGCCTAGAGGGCCGCGATAGAAGCTGAGCACATTGTCCTGTGATGTAAGGGGGGATTGATCCCCGTGGCGCAGTTCTGGATGTGCTCTGCGAAAGGCTATTGCGGCTTTGTAATGCGCCAAAATCGAGCTTTGATCTGCTTCTTGCCCTACAACATCGTTGTGTCGATGCTGGTCGGAAATGGGCAGCCATGGATCGCCCGATCCGAATCCAGCGTCGTTGGCTTTGCCATCCCAAACCATCGGCGTGCGGCATCCGTCTCGCCCTTTGAATTCTGGCCAAAACTCGATCCCGTAAGGGTCTTGCAAGGCTTCGAAAGGCACGTCTGCCTCCTCGAACCCAAGCTCTTCACCCTGATACAGACAGGCCGTCCCTTTTAGGCACATCATGAGAACAGCGTAGGTGCGATAAGCGCCGCCTGACAGGTTCCAACGCGTTTTATGACGCACAACATCATGGTTGGAAAATGCCCAACAGGGCCATGCATCTGGTGCGGCAGTGTTGAGTTTAGAAATCGTTTGGCTGACCCAAGATGCGGTTGCAGGGGTCGTTTCCAAAAACTCAAATGCATAGCACATATGCATTCTTTTCTCGCCCATTGTGTATTGGCCCATAAGCTGGAGCCCCCTTTGGGCATCACCTATTTCGCCCAAACATGCGCGCGCATCGTAAGTATCGCATAGCGCGCGTAGCTTTTCCAAATAGGCGAGGTTTTCTGGCTGGCTTTTGGAATAGATGTGATCTTGGTGATTATAAGGGTTCACAGTTGGTGCAATGGACGCATTTCTTTCGGCAAGGGATAGTGACGGGTTGTCGCGCAACTCCTTGTCATGGAAATAGAAATTGATCGTGTCCAATCGAAAACCATCCACACCGCGATCCAGCCAGAATTTGGCGACCTCTAACGTTGCGTATTGGACGTCTTCATTATGGAAGTTCAGATCAGGTTGGGAGGATAGGAAATTATGAAGGTAATATTGCTGCCGCCGTGTGTCCCATTGCCAAGCGGACCCGCCGAAAATTGAAAGCCAATTGTTGGGCGGCGTTCCATCATCATTGGGATCGGCCCAAACATACCAGTCTGATTTTGGATTGTCACGGCTGGCGCGGCTTTCTTTGAACCAATCATGTTGATCAGAGGTGTGAGAGATCACAAGATCGATCATGATTTTAAGGTTTCGCGCATGCGCTTCGGCCAAAAGCGTGTCGAAATCTTCCAGTGTCCCGAATAGGGGATCAATGGCGCGATAATCGCTGACATCATAACCAAAATCGAGCATGGGGGATTGGAAAAACGGTGAAATCCAAATCGCATCGACACCGAGCGACGCAATATAGTCCAATCGCTTGGTTATCCCCTTAAGATCGCCAACGCCATCGCCTGTACTGTCTTGATAGCTGCGCGGGTAGATTTGATAGATTACACCGCCTTTCCACCAAAGATCATTTTCTGATTTCATAAGCATCGTTATTTCACCGATCCCGCGAGCAAGCCGCGCACCAAGTATTTTTGCATTGTAAAGAAAACCAAAAGAGGCACCGCCATTGATACGAAAGCCGCAGTCGCCAATATTTCCCAGTTGCCGCCGCGTGTACCAAGCAGTTCTACCACTTGATTTGTCATCACGGATGTTTCGCCAGAGGCATCGATAAGAAACACTTTGGCGACCAACAAATCGTTCCATGTCCAAAGAAATTGGAAAATCGAAAAACTCGCCAGTGCCGGAAAGGAGAGGGGTAGAATGATGCGTGTGAATATCTGAAAATCTGTCGCGCCATCAACGCGCGCATTTTCAATGATATCTTTTGGCAATCCGACCATGTAATTTCGCAAAAGATAAATCGCCATTGGCAGGCCAAAGCCCGTATGGGCAAGCCAGACCCCGATATATCCTTTGCCAATACCGACGCCCAAATGAAGTTTTAACAGCGGGATTAAGGCCAGTTGCAGCGGCACAACCAATAAGCCCACAATGATCGCAATTAAAGTGACGCGGAAGGGAAATTGCATCCATGCCAGCGCATAAGCTGCGAACGCGGCGACCAAAATCGGAATAATTGTGGCCGGAATTGTGACCGTTAGCGTGTTGAAAAACGCTTTTTTCATGCTTTCAACATTGTTTGGGTCGAACAGCATATTGTCGTAGTTTTCGAGCGTGAATTCGGGTGGCGAGGTGGCGGTTGTAAAGACACGCGGTAGGCGTTGACCCTCTTGGCTTTCTTTTGCCTCGAACCGAAAAGCGCCGGATGTATCGACGGTAAGTGTGCGATCTTTGGTCAGCGTTGCCGTTTCGCCCGGTGCAAATTCTGTGGGGCGTTTGGATGATGTTCCCCATGCGCTGACGACAGCGTCTGTCTCGAACAACTGACCCTCGATAATGTAAACGCTGCCATCTTGAAATTCCGCGCCGCTGACGCGGATTGCGGGATTTTGACGCTCTTGTGCAGACAAGGCTGACCACCAACCGGAGTTAGAGATTTGATCCGCTGTGCGAAAGCTTGAGATAAACAAACCCAGCGTTGGGAATAGCCAGAGCAGGACCAAAAATACGACGGAAATATGCGTGATCCAAACGATTGCGGGTTTTTTTCCGGCGAGACCGTCCATTATCGTTGCTCCTCGCGTACCTGCATCACATTCCACAGCAATATGGGAAGCACCAAAATCAGAATGACGATGGCTGCGGCCGAACCCACGCCCCAGTCATTTGCACGGAATAATTTGTCGAACATATAATTGGCCAGAACTTGGGTTTCCCATTGACCATTCGTCATCGCAAAAACGATATCGAAAACCTTCAAAACGATGATGGTGATCGTCGTCCAAACCACCAGAATCGTTTTTCGAATTTGGGGCACTTTGATTTTAAAGAAAATTTGCCAAGGGTTTGCCCCATCGACAATTGCCGCTTCCACGGTTTCTTCGGGGATGCCACGAAGCGCTGCGGACAGGATGACCATGGCAAAGCCGGTTTGAATCCATATCAAAACAATCATCAAAAAGAAGTTGTTCCAAAGCGGCATGGTCAACCATGTCTGGACCTCTGTGCCACCAAAATAGATATAAAGCGCATTAAGGATCCCAATTTGCTCTTGTTCGATCGGGCGGGCGTCATAGACCAGCTTCCATATGACCGATGCGCCGACCATGGAAATGGCCATAGGCATGAAGATAACCGATTTGGCGATATTGCCCCACCAAATGCGATCGGTAAGTTGAGCGACCATCAAACCAAATGCGGTGGATGCAGCGGGCACGACGAAAAGCCACAGCATATTGTTGCGAATAGCTTCCCAAAATTTCGGTTCAGACAGCATTTGGCTGTAGTTTTCAGTACCAACCCAATCATATCCGCCGCCTGGAACCCTGTCCGTTAGCGACAGCCGAAGCGTTTCAAAAACTGGATAAACAAGATAAAGGCCAAGCGCGAAAAGGGCGGGAAATAAAAACAGCCAAGGGCGGACATAATTTGCGCGGTTGATATTGCGGCCAATATTTTCCCCTTTGGCGGGAAAAATCACTTTATCGAGGATTAAGTTCGAAAAGTAGAAATACCCCACGCAGGCGCTGAGGCCGAAAACGATTGTAACAAGTCCAAGAAGGGCAGGGGTCATCTATCTGGCACAGGTTGGGAAGCCCGACAATTCGGACCTCCCTTAGATCATGTTTACTTCAATGCGTCCCAAGAGGACTGGATTTCAGCCGCAACCTCGCTGGCGGGCTTGCCGCCTGCATAATCGACCATGCCCGTCCAGAAAGACCCAGCACCAACGCCACCTGGCATCAAGTCTGATCCGTCGAAACGGAAAGTTGTGGCGCCAAGCAGGATATCATTCATCTTTTTCAAAGTCGGGTCAGAGAAAACAGACGAATCTACACCTTTGTGCGGCGTCAGGAACCCCTTGCGTGCCATCCAAATTTCATGCGCTTTAGGATCTTGCAGGAATTTGATTAGGTCATGTGCTGCTGGGCTGTCATTGGTGATTGCCCAGACTGTGCCCGCACCTAGGACAGGTGAGCCAAGGTCCTTGCCCGCATAGGCTGGGAAGTAGAAGAAGTCCGCGTCTTCACCAACAACAGTTCCTTCAGGGAAGAAGGCTGGGATGAACGATGCCTGGCGATGCATGTAACATTGCGGTGGAGAGCTGAAGAGACCCTTTGGGCTGTCGCGGAAATCAGTAGAGGCAACCGCACCTGCGCCACCAGACACATACGCGTCATTTCGTGCGAAGGCGCCGAATTCTTCGATTGCGGCAATGACCGAGGGATCATCGAATTTCAATTCGTTTGAGACCCATTTGTCATACATTGCGGGGCTTTGCGTGCGCAGCATCATATCTTCGACCCAATCTGTGGCGGGCCAGCCTGTTGCACCACCCGAGCCTAAACCGATACACCACGGCGTCCCGCCATCGGCAACGATTTGGTCTGTAAGCGCTTTGAGGTCTTCCATCGTTGTTGGAACCTCATATCCCGCATCTTCAAAGTTCTCTGGGCTGTACCAAACAAGGGATTTCACATCGACCTTGTAAAAGAAGCCATAGAGACTATCTGCGCCATCGGATCCAGCATATGTGCCAAGATCGACCCAAGATTGGCCAGCCGCATAGTTGTCACGGATCCAATCGCCAGTGCCGACAGCAAGGGGGGTCAAAAACCCATCCTTTGCCATATCTGCGGCCAGACCGGGTTGTGGGAATACAGCGATATTCGGGGCAGAGCCTGCTTCCGCATCGATGCGGATTTGCTGCTCAAAGCTGTCAGAACCAGTGTAAGCCACATTGTGGCCCGTTGCTTCGGCAAATGCGTTCAAAACAGCCTCGACACTTTCCTGATCAGGGCCAAGCCAGGGGCCAAATACTGTTAAATCTTCGGCATAAGCCTGCGCTGCGATTGTCAGAGCCGCTGCGGTGCTCAATAATAGTTTTTTCATTAGGATCCTCCACATTGGTAAAACGCTTGGATGTGCGAAATAGCAAAGATCCAAAGCGCTTTGGTAATTAAAATGGAATTTATGAATGCATAAGTCAAGAAAATGTTCTGAAAGTATAATTTCAGCGCGTTATTTGTTTATCTGTCTTGACTGTTATGCGGTTTTACAGTTTTTTCGAACAAACCCTTCAAAGCGCTTTGGATATTTCATTGGCCGTCAATCTTAAAACACTTTCGGAACAACTCGGGCTGTCACAAACGACGGTAAGCCGTGGGTTGAACGGGTATCCGGATGTGTCTGAAACCACGCGCAAACGCATTTTGGAAGCCGCAAAGAAGTATAATTATAGTCCAAATAGCCGTGCGAAAAGCTTGGCCACAGGGAAAAGCAGAACCATTGGCCATGTCATCCCAACAAATTCACAGCATGAAATGGTCAATCCAATTTTCGGCGATTTTGTGGCCGGCGCGTCCACAGTTTATGCGGAAAATGGCTATAGTATGTTGTTGACCCGCGTTCCAGAGGACGCCGAAATCGACACCTATAATCGTATGAAGTCAAGCGGGGCGGTGGATGGTATCGTCCTGCAAGGTCCGTCTGTGGACGACAAACGCATCGATTTTCTGCGAAAGCTTGATATTCCATATGCGGTTCATGGGCGATCAAGTGGGATCACGTCGGATTACCCCTGGGTTGATGTGAATAATCGACGTGCGTTTCAGCGGGCGACGGATCTTTTGCTTGATCTTGGGCATCGAAATATTGCCCTGCTGAATGGCCTTGAGGTGATGGATTTTGCCGGTAGGCGCAAACAGGGTTTTATAGATGCGTTTAAAAAACGATCCATAGAAGCGAGTCCAGATTTGATTTTTAGCGCCGAGATGACAGAGGCCTATGGATATAAAGTGACAACCGAAGTTTTGGCGACAGGATCGCCACCCACTGCGTTTCTGTCCTCTTCGTTGATCACAGCACTTGGCATCCGGCGCGCAATCGAAGATCAGGGACTGCGGATGGGGCGTGATATATCGGTTGTGACACATGATGATATGCTTTCCTATCTTCCAAATGGCGATTCAGAGCCTGTCTTTACGGCGACACGATCATCGGTTTCTCTTGCCGGACGCATATTGGCGCAAATGTTGATCGAGAAAATTGAAGAAAAGTCCAAAGGTCCTGATGCCCATTTGTTGGAGGCAGAGTTGGTCCTTGGGCAATCCACTGGACCTGTGAGTGTGCGATGAAATTTAAACGCAGTGATTTTCCAAATGACTTTGTCTTTGGTGTTGCCACCTCTGCCTATCAGATCGAGGGGCATCAATTCGGTGGTGCAGGGCGCACCCATTGGGACGATTTTGCCGCGACCGAAGGAAATGTCGTTCGGCAAGAAAACGGCGCGGTCGCTTGCGATCACTATCATCGCTATGCGGATGATTTTGATTTGGTAGCGGATGCTGGATTTGATTGCTATCGCTTTTCCACAAGCTGGGCGCGGGTCATACCAGAGGGCAGGGGGCAGGTTAATGAAGCTGGTTTGGATTACTATGACCGATTGATTGACGCGTTATTGGAGCGGCAAATTAAACCGGCGGTGACGCTGTACCATTGGGAGCTGCCCTCGCCCTTGGCGGATTTGGGTGGATGGCAAAATCGGGATATTGCGTCGTGGTTTGCGGACTACGCAGATGTTTTGATGACACGTGTAGGAGATCGCGTTTGGAGTGCGGCGCCGATTAATGAACCTTGGTGCGTTTCTTGGCTATCGCACTTCCTTGGTCTGCATGCACCTGGTGTCAGAAATATTCGTGCGACCGCACGCGCGATGCATCATGTTTTATTGGCGCATGGTCGTGCGATCGAGGTGATGCGCGGATTGGGCATGAATAATCTGGGTGCCGTTTTTAATCTCGAATGGGCAACGCCTGCGGACGACAGCGCGGCGGCAATCGCTGCGGCGGAACGTTATGATGCGCATTATAATCGGTTCTATATGGATGGGGTGTTTAAGAAATCCTATCCAGAAATTTTAATGGAGGGGCTGGAGCCGCATTTGCCTGAAAAATGGGACGAGGATTTTGACGTTATTGGCCAACCTGTCGATTGGTGTGGATTGAATTACTACACGCGTAAAGTGATTGCGCCGACAGATGACGCCTGGCCGTATTTTAAAGAAGTTGAAGGCGATCTGCCCAAAACGCAGATGGAGTGGGAAATTTATCCCCAAGGGCTTTATCATTTTTTGACAAGGGCAGAGCAGGAATACACAGGCGGCATCCCGATCTATGTTACCGAGAATGGACTCGCGAACGCTGACATTTGCATATCTGGAAATGTCGATGATGCAGTGCGTACGCGTTTTTTGGACGACCATTTGTCCTCGGTGAAAAGGGCAATCGATAAAGGTGCAAATATTCAGGGTTATTTCGTGTGGTCTCTGCTCGACAACTATGAGTGGTCTTATGGGTATGAAAAGCGATTTGGTCTGGTTCATGTTGATTTTGACACGCTAAAGCGAACGCCAAAGGACTCGTATTATCGATTAAAGACTCGTCTTTCAGGATAGTAGCCGCAAATGCAGTCGGTTTGATAATGCCGACGAAATTGGGGTGGCAATACATAGCATTACAAAGATGTAACGGCGACATCACTGATAAACCGCGTGAGTTTTCAGCGATGTCGATCGGTTATATTCGTGACTATAAACTACATAGGGAAGCGTGATGGGGCGGGCTAAAAATATTTTTTGAAAACTACCTTAAGTCGTATGAAGGTGCAGATAAATTGGGCGAGCGCACGACTTTTGGAACAATATCATGAAACAAAGAAAGACCAAAGGTCAGTCTGCAAAGCAAAAACCGTTTTTTTGTTGGTATTGCGGCATCGGCGGGTGGTCTAGAGGCTGTCTCGCTTTTGGTTCAAAACTTCCCAAAAGATGCAAATGCGATTTATATTGTCGCGCAACATATGTCGCCGACGCATAAAAGCCTGCTCTCTTCACTGAATTCCAGAGAAACGGTTTTAAAGGTTGAGGAGTTACACAAACGTACAAAGCCGAAACCGGATCGGATTTATGTCACGCCACCAAACAAAGATGTCATTGTCAAAACGGATTTCTTTCGCTGCGAAATCCCAGTGGTCATCCCGCAATACCCAAGCCATCCGCCGACAAATTGTTTGAAAGCTTAGCTGCAGATCAAGGTGAAAAGTCTGTTGTGGTTATTCTGTCCAGAACCGGAACTGACGGCAAATATGGCGTTCAGTCCGTGCGCTAGGCAGGCGGAATTACCATTGCCCAGGATGCAGTTTCTGCAAAATATGACGGTATGCCCAGCGCTGCGCTGGAAACAGGCACAATTGATTTAACACTAACACCCATGCAAATCGGGCAACATCTTGGGAAAATTCTGGCGCTTCCAAGAGATTTGGAGAGGCTGAATCACCTTAACGAAAAACAGACCACAGAACAATGCCGTTGCGGCGTATGTGTTGCGTTAACATTCCGTTAACCTTCGTTACTCTAAATGTGGATATCTTTAAAATTTAAGAAACTATGAACCGATCTGAAACATCTTCATCATTAACGCTGAAACTTGTTTCAGATTGTTTTCAATCAAATCCAAGGCTTGTTGCGTTTGATTTATTATCCGGCCAAATGCGCCATAGGATCACGCCGACTCAAAGAAATGGTACGTGCGAGCATGTATTTTGTGGTGCCTTTGCATCCTCAATCGCCCATATTTTGGAAAAGCTTACAGATCGCAGCATGGTTTTTACCGATCCAGATTTTGTATTTGAGATAAATGGAACATGCCTTGGGGACCTTCAAGTTGTAACCGCGCCAAGTCGAAGCGATGGTCAGAATACCTTTATTACATTTGTTCAGTTTCAGGGGGACGCTTGTGATTTGTTTGCTGCGTCGCCGACAAGCTTCCAGTCTGAAACAGCCGATATTGCATTTGAAACCCTTGAGAAAGTTGCCAACCAGACCTTTGAAATCGCCGCCTCGAAATCCCAGATTTTTAACTGTGGATATACTGGTCTGGTGCATGATCGTTTGAAAGCCATTACCAAAACCCGGGACGAATTGTTTTTTCGATTGGCGCTGTTAGAGCAAGCGTCCAAGCAAAGCGTGGATTGCGTTGAGGGTGGTCCGCAGGCAGGGCAAGTCGGGCCTTTTCTAAAATGAAGCCGATTGCTGCGCCAGAAACGAAAATGATGCGATCGCGCGAAATGAGCGACATGTTGTCGATCCAAGTTGCCAAAGATGTTGTCACTGGACAGATTTTTCTGAAATCAATCGAAATTGCCCAACCCAATTTTCATCATCGCATGATCTTTAAAGAGAACAGTGTACTGGAAGAAGTCATCACACCTGAATTTTCTGAGTATATAGTTGGGCGATTAAGGCAGCTGGGGCAGGATAGACAGTTGATTTCTGTGCCTGATACAATCTTTGCGCTTCCTGGTATTGCGATGGGCCGGTTGCGGCTTGTGGCGCGGTCCAGCGGAACCAATCCCCGTCGTATCACCTTCAGATTTAAATATCTGATCGGGTCACTCCAACGGGTTATATTTCCAAATTTGAATTATCAATTTCCCAAAATTTCTGCACAAGACACATTGCGTCTGAGCAATTTGAAGGATTTGGTTTTGCCCATCTCGCAAGGGTTAGCGGATACCCAAGTGGGTTTTTCGGAAGGTGAGGTCGCTTTTGAGGGTGCAAAGAAGCAAAGTTTGGAACATGTAGAGCAGGATTTATTATTCTATATTGAGCTTTTGAAACGCTATGTGCAAGGGATGTCAGAAGTCGAAGATTTAGAAAAAGCGCAGCTAAAACAACTTTCCAAGCAATAAATAACCTACTGATATTTCAAAGATATATCTGCGTGATCTTGTTTTGTTCTTTTGGTATATTCATCAAATGACTCGGCCGTTTTTTGATATTTTTATGCCCAAATCTGCCCGTATGCATGAAATATATGGTGCCTCAGCAGATGGGTTTGTATTGGCTTTGGCAGGGCGATTGGCAGGTTCGGTTGTCTGGGTACGTCAGAATTGGGCGGAGGGGGATTTGAACCCATTGGGGCTCAGTGATTTTTGCGATCCTTCCCAGATTTTGCTTTCCCTTGTTGCCAACCAGACGGATGGTCTGGCGATTGCCGAAGAAGCGTTACGTGAAAAATCTGTGTCACTTGTTGTTATCGAAATCTTGCAACCGATTGATTTAACAGCAGGACGTCGTTTGCAACTGGCTGCCAAGGCAGGGAAGACAACGGGTGTTGCGCTTATCCAAGAGGGTATGGGCAGCCTGTCAACCGAAACACGCTGGCGGTGTTCGCCAGTTTTTGATGCGAAAGACTCGACTTTGCAGCATTGGGAACTTATTAAGAACAAATCAGGAACATTAGGAAGTTGGCATGTTAGATGGGATAGAACGGCGCGTTCTATGTTTGTGGTTTCCCCGCCTGGCGAGCGAACGGATTTTGCGCCACCGGCCCATCAACGGCCCCTTCGCGCTGACAAAAAAACACAATAACGCAAACCGTATTTATTGCCTGAATGATGTGGCAGAGCGGCAGGGGCTTTACCGCGGTATGTCTTTTACCGATGCGCGCGCTTATTGCCCAGATTTGATCAGCCAGCCCGCCGATCCGTACGCAGATCAAGTGTTTCAAAATCGGCTTTGGCGTTGGTCAACGCGCTATTGTCCTTGGGTGGGGTTAGATGGGCGCGACGGGCTTGTTTTAGATGTCACCGGGTCTACGCATCTATTCGGGGGCGAGGCGGCGATGTTTGATCAGGTTCAAACCCGCCTGACGCGTAACGGATTAACGCCCAAAATTGGATTGGCAGATACACGCGGTGCCGCTTGGGCATTGGCGCATTTTCAAAACGGGATTGCTGATCCAGGCGGGCAGGGGGCCGCTTTGGCTGATTTGCCTGTCGAGGCTTTACGATTACCCCATGAAACAATCGTCGCCTTGCAACGTTTGGGGATTTACACAATTGGGTCTTTGCGATCTGCGGATCGGGGGGCATTGAACCGTCGTTTTGGTCCTGATCTGCTTATGCGTTTGGATCAAGCGCTTGGCGATCAGCCTGAAACCATAACACCCCTTCTGGACCCGCCACATTACGGCGTGCGCCTGACATTTCCCGAACCCATTGGGCTTGTTGGAGATGTGGTTGCTGGTATAGCGCGCCTTTTGGATCGGCTTTGCGAAAAACTTGAACGGCACGAGGCAGGTGCGCGATCCTTCAAGCTGACCGCGCGGCGTGTGGATAAGGACAGTCAAGAGGTTGAGCTACGCCTGGCCACCCCCATGCGTCATGCGGGTCGAATCCTTAGCCTATTTGAACGTGGTATTGGGGAATTGGATGCAGGTTACGGCATTGATCAATTGCGGCTAGAGGCGTGCCAAGTCACAGCCCTGCCCAAAACCCAAATCAATGCGATCCAAATCAGTCACTCTGATCAATTGGATGATTTGGTTACCCGGATTGGGACGCGGATTGGGCTAGATAATATCCGCCGTTTCATTCCCGCCGACAGCCATATCCCAGAACGCAGTTTTCATATGGTGCCGGCGGCCTATTCACAGCCCAACAGGGCTTGGGCCAGCACGCACCCCCGTCCCATTCGCTTGTTTCAACCCGAAGGGATCAAAGCAAAGGGTGCGCGTCCGCCCGAACGGTTTCGCTGGCGCAATATGGCGCTGACTACGGCACGCGCCACGGGGCCTGAACGCATCATGCCCGAATGGTGGCTTGTCGAAGATATTTGGCAATCCGGCATGCGCGATTATTGGCGTATTGAAACGGCAGAGGGTCGGCGGCTTTGGGCCTTTTACACCCCCCAACAGCCCGGTTGGTATGTGCATGGGGAATTTGCATGAGCCAAGATAAAATCCTGCAACCTTGGATCAACCAGCGCTATGCGGAACTGTGCGTAACCAGTAATTTTACCTTCCTAACAGGCGCATCCCATCCTGAAGAGATGGTCACCCGCGCCGTTGAATTGGGCCTTTACGGGGTTGCGATCACGGATACGAATTCGTTGGCGGGCGTGGTTCGTGCCTATAGTGCTTTGAAAGCGTTAAAACGTGAAGCGGATGAAGCGATTAAAATCCGCTCTCAGCAGCGCATGGACAGCTCTTCACGCCAACCCACCGACGAAGGGACCCCAATTGAGCGCCCCAAAATTACGCATTTGCCCAAACTGATTATTGGGTGTCGCTTGGTATTAACGGATAGTGATGTCGATTGGCTGGCGTTGCCTCAAGATCGCGCGGCTTATCAACGTCTGGCACGGCTTTTGACCATGGGCAAACGGCGTGTTGAGAAGGGGCAGTGCGCCCTGCATCACCTCGATATCTTGGACCATTGCGCGGGCATGATGTTGATCGCTTTGCCACATCGCAAATTAAGATCGACCGCGCCGCATATTGCAGACATACAACGGCGCTTTCCGGGCCATGTGTTTTTGGGTGCTGCACCGCGTTATGATGGTACGGATCAGGCCTATTTAAAAGCATGCGCAAAATTGGCGCATAAAACCTCTGCCCCGATGGTTGCTGTGGGTGATGTATTGATGCACCGCGCCTCTCGCAAACCATTGGCCGATGTGCTGACCTGTATGCGTGAGAAAATCACGATCGATGCGATTGGCAAACGTGCGCTGCCCAATGCGGAACGCCGCTTGAAGGGTCACGGTGATATGGCACGCGTCTTTCGCAATCACCCCGGCGCGCTACGCCGCACAATTGAAATCGCGGATCGCTGTGATTTCTGCCTTAGTGAACTCAGCTACGAATATCCCGATGAAATTTCTAAAAACGAACCGCCCCAACGACGCCTTGAACGGCTGGTCAAAGACGGGCTGAAACGTCGTTATCCTAAAGGTCCACCAAAACGCGTTTTGGAGCTGATGGATAAAGAACTTAAACTGGTCGAAGAACTGGGGTTTGCAGCATATTTTCTGACCGTGCATGACATTGTGCACTATGCCCGTAGCCAAGACATCCTGTGCCAAGGGCGTGGGTCAGCGGCCAATTCCATTCTGTGCTACCTTTTGGGCATCACTGATGTCAGTCCCGATCAAATCTCTATGGTGTTTGAACGGTTTGTGTCACGCTATCGCGGTGAGCCGCCTGATATTGATGTCGATTTCGAACATGAACGGCGCGAGGAGGTGATCCAATGGATCTATCAAAAATACGGCCGTCATCGTGCGGGGCTTTGCGCGACTGTCACGCATTTTCGCTCTCGTGCAGCGATTAGGGAAGTTGGCAAGGTTATGGGCTTGTCCCAAGATGTCACGGCGGGTTTATCTGCCCAAATCTGGGGATATGGCCGTTCAGAGAAAGCAACCAATAAGGAACGGATCGAAGAACTCGGCCTTGATCTGAAAGACCCACGTTTGGCCCAAACGATTAAGTTGATCGGCGCATTGATCGGTTTTCCGCGCCATCTGGGACAACATGTCGGCGGTTTTGTCATTACAAAGGGGCGGTTGGATGCGCTTTGTCCGATTGAAAATGCGGCAATGGAAGATCGGACTGTTATTGAATGGGACAAGGATGACATCGATACGCTTGGCATTTTAAAGGTCGATGTGCTGGGGCTGGGGATGCTAAGCTGTATTCAAAAAGCATTTAAATTGCTCTCGCAACATGAGGGTCAAAATTTCGAAATCGCCACGGTCCCTCAAGAAGATAAAGCAACCTATGATATGTTATGCGTGGCAGATGCGGTCGGTGTGTTTCAGGTCGAAAGCCGGGCGCAGATGAATTTTTTACCGCGCATGAAGCCCCGTACGTTTTATGATTTGGTGATCGAAGTGGCGATTGTGCGTCCTGGACCTATTCAGGGTGGCATGGTTCAACCCTTTATTCGGCGCAGGCAGGGGCTTGAACACCCTGAACCTTTCGGACCGGCACTGGCCGCGGTTACAGAACGCACACTTGGTGTGCCGCTGTTCCAAGAACAAGCGATGCAAATAGCGGTCGTGGGGGCAGGGTTTACAGCTGAAGAGGCAGACCATCTGCGCCGGTCGCTTGCATCCTTTCGCCGGATGGGCACGATAGGTACTTTCCGCGATAAATTTCTAAGCGGTATGCGTGACAATGGATATAGCGACGAGATTGCAGATCGTTGCTTTAGCCAAATCGAAGGCTTTGCCGATTACGGCTTTCCCGAAAGCCATGCTGCTGCTTTTGCGATGCTCACCTATATTTCTTCGTGGCTTAAGTGCCATCATCCAGCGGTCTTTGCCTGTGCGCTTTTGAATTCTCAACCAATGGGGTTTTATGCACCTGCCCAAATTGTGCGCGATGTGCGCGAACATGGGGTCGCGGTGCGCCCGGTTTGTGTCAATAACAGCATTTGGGACAATCAACTGGAACGGCGCAATGATGGTGCTTTGGCGCTGCGATTGGGGTTTCGCCAGATCAAAGGGTTCAAAGAAGAGGATGCAGATTGGATCGCAGCTGCGCGCGGCAATGGTTATCAAGACCCAAATGCAGTTTGGCTGCGCGCAGGCCTTGCGCCGCCCGCGCTTTTGAAATTGGCAGAGGCGGATGCGTTTTCCGATATGGGGTTAACACGTCGTGATGCGCTTTGGCAGGTCAAAGCTATTCGCGCAGCCAAACCTTTACCACTGTTCAGCGATCCAATTGATGGCGAAGCGATTGCGGAGCCGCATGCTAACCTGCCACAAATGAATTTGGGCGAAGAGGTGGTCGAAGATTATGTGGCCTTGCGTTTAAGTTTGCGCGCCCATCCAATGGAGCTTTTGCGCCCGACATTGCCAGAGGTCACACCGCATAACCAGCTGGCTAAAATCCCCCTTGGGCGGATCACGGTTTGTGGTCTTGTCATCACCCGCCAACGCCCCGGCACCGCATCAGGTGTGATTTTCCTGACTTTGGAAGATGAAACAGGGGTGTCCAATGTGGTTGTCTGGCGCAAGGTTTATGAACAATACCGCCGTATTGTAATGGGTGGACGCATGTTACGCGTTACAGGCGTGTTGCAACGCGAGGGGATCGTGGTGCATTTGATCGCACAAAAAATCGAGGATCTGTCCTATAAGCTTTCAGATCTTGGTCATCCGCTGAAAGATGCGGTTATTACAATGGACGCCAAAACAGATGAAGCGCCGCGCATCCAAAAACCAACACCGCGTGCCATGCATCCGCGTGAACAGGCAAAGCGGCTTTTCCCAAGTCGGGATTTTCATTGAAGTGGTGACTTTGAGCTTTTTTGACGGCGCGCAGGCTTCGGCTGCATAGTCGGTGCGGATAAACCTAAGAGGTCAGAATGTCAGACACTTTCAGCGCGCGCATCGGGTTGCCCTCGACTTTGAGACGCCCCGTTGCAAAAGCCAGCGCGGGTTGGGTTTTGCCGTCGAAAATATCACGAAACACTTTGATCGAGGCGATCATCGTCACATCGGCCTCTTGATCATCAGGCATCGCGCCTTGATCTGATAGCATGATGCTGCCTTCATCTGGGATCACCAGCTTGGCGCTGCCTTTTAAGATGCCTTTAACCTTCGCGTCCAATTCAGACGCGAAATCTGCAATGATGTTTGACATGTAACTCTCCTCCGGCGCTCACTCGTACAGAGCGCGGCAGAGATTTCAAGTTGAACGCTACGCCAAATGCGCGACCATTGCCTCTAACGCTATTGGATAGCCATCTGCGCCATGGCCCATAATGCTTTGGAAAGCCACAGGTTCAATATAAGAGATATGGCGAAACGCCTCTCTTTCTTTGATATTCGACAGATGTAATTCAATCGTCGGAATACCCACCGATGCAATTGCATCATGCAAAGCGATAGAGCTATGGGTGTAGCCGCCCGCGTTCAGGATCAAGCCATCAAACGTGTCTTTTGTTTCTTGGATCCAGTCGATCAAGACGCCTTCGTGATTGGATTGGCGGAAATCGATTTTTATGCCCAATTCGCGCGCTTTAGCGCGGCATGTTTGCGCAATTTCTTCTAATGTTACACGGCCATAAAACTCCGGCTGGCGGGTGCCAAGCAGGTTCAGATTGGGGCCGTTTAAGATCAATATATTTCTCATGGCATCCACATAAAAAAATGGGCCCGAAAAGTCGATGCTTTTCGAGCCCATAGGACAAGGGTAAACAGAGATGAAGAACCGGGAGACATCCCTGTCTAGCAGCAGGTAAAGAACAACTGTTCTAAATTCTGTGCAGGGTTAGAATGGATCGATTCTTTCATTTCGACAGTGAAATTGATCACTAAATTGACAAAAGGCAGATCATGAAGCGCGCGGCGGATATTTTGGTAGAGATTTTAGAAGCGCAAAATGTGTCGCGCGTTTTTGGTGTCCCGGGCGAAAGTTATCTTTCTGTTTTAGATGCACTGCACGACCCATCAATATCCTTTGTCAACGCGCGGCACGAGGGCGGGGCGGCCTTTATGGCGGAGGCGCATGGGAAACTGACAGGTCGCCCTGGGATTGCTTGCGTGACGCGTGGGCCGGGTGCAACCAATGCTTCGATTGGCGTGCATACGGCGATGCAAAACAGCACGCCTATGATTCTTTTTATAGGTCAGATCGCGCGCGAAATGGTCGGGCGCGAAGCCTTTCAAGAGGTGAATTATCTGAAGTTCTTCGACGATATTGCCAAATGGGTCGTTGAAATTGATGACGCGCAACGGATGAGTGAAATTCTACACCGGGCCTTTCATGTTGCCTTATCTGATCGACCGGGGCCAGTTGTTGTGTCTTTGCCAGAAGATATGTTGGATGATCTGATCGAAGCGCCAGCGCCGCTTTTGGTTGCGCCGACATCGTCTTCGATGACCGAAGCGCAACTGGGCCTTATCCAAGACAAATTAAAATCCGCCAAACGTCCTTTGATCGTTGCGGGTGGTGGTGGCTGGACTGATTATGGCCGCGATGCTCTTTTGCAATTTGCGGAAGTAAATCGCCTGCCCGTCATGACCAGTTTTCGGTGCCAAGATGTGATCGACAACAATTCAGATGCATTCGTTGGGGATGCGGCGTTAGGCAAACCTGACTATGTCAAAAAAGCACTTCTTGAGTGCGATCTGATGATTGCATTGAATATTCGATTTGGCGAAACATTTTCGGATGGATGGACTTGGGCAAAGCCGCCGAAATACCCGTGTGACCTTGTGCATATTCACAGTTCGCCCAAGGAGTTGGGGAAAATATTTCAAGGTGATGTTCATGTTCAGTGTGGCCCGAATGAAGCCGCGCGACAGCTTGCGGGTATTGATGGCTGTTCGTTTAAAGAGTGGCGTGATCCTCTTCGAAACGCTTTCGTAAGCTCTCGTAAACCACTGAAAACAAAAGGGAGTGTGAATGTCGCAGATGTTTGTGTCATACTGAACGACTTGGCTGATAGCGATGCAATTTTTACAAATGGCGCCGGAAATTTCGCGATCTATCCCGGACGCTACATTCGATTTTCCAAAACACGCAGCCTTATCGCGCCGCAATCAGGCGCAATGGGATGCGGTTTGGCCGCTGCAATCGCCGCGCAGCTGGAATATCCAGATCGTCAGGTGATATGTTTTGCAGGCGATGGTGACTTTCAAATGAGTTTGAATGAGCTTGGCACAGTGATGCAAAATCAACTTTCGCCCATTATTTTTGTCCATAATAATGGTTCATATGGGACCATCCGCATGCACCAAGAAAACACGTTCAAAGGGCGCGTGTCTGGGACCGATTTGATGAACCCCAACTTCGAGAAGATCGCAGACGCATATGGTCTAAATTATGAAAGGTTAGAGACCACGCAGGATTTCGAGGCCATTTTTCAGCGCGCCACCGCGTCCAAGGCAGGGACGATTATCGAAATGATCACCGATCCAGACGATATTGCACCCGGTAAAATAATAGGGTCCTAGGCAACTTCGCTTGCATCGAAATGATTGGCGCTTTCAATAACGGCTTGGGCGTATTTTCGAAAATCTTTTGGCGTCTTCTTGGTTTTGCCTTGAAAGAAGCGCGAGAAATATGCCGCAGATTTAAATCCGAGATCCTCCGCAATTGACTGAATGCGCTCTTGGCCATGGATCAGCCTAAATTTCGCTTCGCCCAAAATCCGATCTTGAACAAAGTGAGAAGCTGATTTGGAATTTAACGCCTGACAGACACGCGTCAGATGAGTGGGCGTGACATCAAGCGCTGCTGCAATATCTTCAAGCGTTGCGCCTTGGTGGAACTTTTCTTCGACCATATACGCAAATCGGCGCATTAAGCGCAGCGCAGAGGCGCTTGCCGTTTCTTCTGCAACCATGACTTGAGAGAGCCGATTGAAATGCACGGTCATTAACCCAATATAGCTTTCAACAGCCATTTGCGCGTCCATATCACCTGAATTTAATTCGTGGAACGCCGTATCAAAAAGCTGATTAATTGCAACGATGTCTGCTGACCGTTCAACCGGAACAACGTTTGGGTTTACGGGCAGTGGCAATTGCGCATCGATTGAAATTGCAAATGTTATCATATGCGCATTCACACCGTGGCGCAGCGCATGCGGGCAATGATCTGGAATGAATATCAGCGTATTGGGCCCAAATCCGGTGGTATTTCCATCGATCATCACGCTGCCAATCCCGCGTGTCACAAAGGCAAGTTTGTGATATCCGGATTTGCCGTCCAGCCGAATAGAAAGGCTTTGCGCGGTTTGATTGCCATTAAATATCGCGGCCCGAAGCCGCGGTTTTTCCGCATCTTCTTGAAACATTGTCCCTACCTGCACTCGTTTTATTATTGTTATATATTGTGGATAACTTAGTGGATATTCATGGTATAACCAAGAAAAAAGTTCGATTTGGTAAATTTTTAGAACCAGAATTGTAAAAATTATAAGCTTTCTGATCGTATTTGAACCCAATTTTTCATTTTGGACCGCGCCCATGTCCTTTGGCGCTTCGCATAACGACGTGTTTGAATATTCGCTTCTGAACGCGCCTCCTCTAGAGACATATTGCCCCTAATATGCTGGATCAGTTCAGCCGCGCCTATAGCCTTGCAAGAGGGATGCGCGCCGTCCCAAAGGTCATTGTCCAAAACCGTTTGGCATTCTGATAACGCGCCTGCGTCCAACATCTGATCAAATCGTGTCTCGATACGGGCATTCAGCCAATCAACATCATGGGTCAGTAACAGTGGCACGGTCTCTTCCAGTGGCAATGGCGGGGCAGGCGTATCGCGCTGCCAAATATGCAGCGGAGTGCCGGTGTCGCGCCAAACCTGCCATGCGCGTATCGTGCGCATGGGATTTAAAGGATCAAGGTGGTCCAGCGCTTCGGGTATTTCATCCCTTAGAAGTTGGGCAAAAATTGAGGACCCATGTTCTTCTTCTAAATCACTGGTTTCTTTTTGTGTCGCCTTAGAAATGGGTGGGATATCTACCAATCCTTCTGTCAACGCCATGAAATACAACCCAGTACCGCCAACGATGATGGGCCGTTGGGTCGTGGATTTGACATTTTTGAGTAAGGCGGCGGTTTCGCGCAGCCAATGGCCAGTGGAATAGGTGCTCAACAGGGGCACATGGCCATAAAGGTGATGCGGTGCTTGTTCCAAATCGGCCGCGCTTGGGCGGGCCGTTAGGATCGACCAGCCGCCATAAACCTGAAGCGCGTCCGCATTGATGATGATCCCGTTGAATTTCTGAGCCAGCGCAATGGCCAAGGATGATTTACCACTCGCGGTGGCACCGGCAATTAAAATTGGCTTCTGATTGTCGCACAGCGCATATATTTCGGCTTTATCCATGGGCTTGTCACTTGATCTTTAACCATGTTTGGGTCTAGTTGATCTCAATCAAGCGGGTCAATCCCCGCACGCAGAGGAGGGGCCCCGTTCATGCCTGATGGCTTAAGCGCGAAACAGTTAACCTACAAACGCGTTATGTTAAAAATATCAGGTGAAGCCTTGATGGGGGATCAAGCCTTCGGACTGCATCCGCCAACCGTTGATCGTATCGCAAAAGAGTTGAAATCCGTCCATGAAATTGGGGCGGAGGTTTGCGTTGTTATCGGTGGTGGTAACATTTTCCGTGGGCTTCAAGGCTCTGCCCAAGGGATGGAGCGGACGACAGCAGATTATATGGGTATGCTTGCGACGGTTATGAACGCGCTGGCCATGCAAAGTGCGCTTGAGGGCATGGGCGTTCATACGCGGGTGATTTCGGCGATCCCAATGGATCAAGTTTGCGAACCCTATATTCGTCGCCGTGCAGTGCGCCATTTGGAAAAAGGGCGGATATGTATTTTTGCTGCTGGCACCGGAAATCCCTATTTCACCACAGATACAGCGGCCACGTTGCGCGCATCAGAGATGTCATGCGAAGCGATTTTTAAAGGTACGCAGGTTGATGGGATTTATGACAAAGATCCGCGCAAACATGAGGATGCGGTGCGCTACGACTCCGTTTCTTATGATGAAGTTCTGCAAAAAAATCTGAAAGTAATGGACGCATCGGCAATCGCGCTTGCGCGGGATAACGGATTACCGATTATTGTATTTTCGCTGGATCAAAAAGGTGGATTACAAGGGATATTGACGGGTCAAGGGACTTGTACGAAAGTCAGCGAAACCGCTGTTTAAAAAGCTTAAGAGGTGGCTATGGCAGATGATGATATCGATATTGGAGCGCTCGAAAAACGCATGGATGGTGCGTTAAACGCGCTGAAGTCTGAATTTTCATCGCTTCGCACTGGGCGGGCGTCCGCCTCGATCTTAGATCCAATCACAGTGAATGCTTATGGCTCTCAGATGCCGCTTAATCAATGTGGGACTGTGAATGTGCCAGAGCCGCGTATGATTACCGTTTCTGTTTGGGACAAGGGATTGGTCGGTGCCGTGGAAAAAGCGATCCGTGAAAGCGGAATTGGCATCAATCCCGTGGTTGATGGTGCCGTATTGCGCTTGCCAATACCTGAGTTGAACGAGGAACGCCGCGTGGAATTAACCAAGGTGGCCGGTCAATATGCGGAAACTGCGCGCGTGGCGATCCGTAATGTGCGCCGCGATGGGATGGATCAGATTAAAAAGGCGGATGGTTTGTCCGAGGATGATCAAAAGCTTTGGTCCGATGAAGTCCAAGAGCTGACAGATGCACGGATTAAACACGTCGATGAAATGCTTGATATTAAACAAAATGAAATTATGCAGGTCTAAAACGGGTTAAATTCATTAACCATGACTTGGACATTTTTATGGAACTTTTCGACATGCATGTAGCAATCATAATGGACGGAAACGGACGTTGGGCCACGACACGCGGTATGCAGCGTTTGATTGGTCATGCGCGCGGCGCAGAGCGGGTGCGCAGTATCGTGGAAGCGGCTGTCGATAATGGGTTGGGTCATCTGACGTTGTTTGCCTTTTCAACAGAGAACTGGAAAAGATCAGAGGCCGAGGTCAAAGGCCTAATGGCGCTGTTTAAGCGGTTCATTCGGGCGGAAAAGGCCAATCTTTTTACCAAAGGTGTGAAGGTGCGGTTTATTGGATCAAGAGATGGGCTTGATACGGCTTTGCTTGATTTGATGGATGGTTTGGTTGCCCAAACACAAGATTGCGCGCGTTTGGTGCTAACAATCGCGATCAACTATGGTGGTCGCGATGAAATCACCCGCGCCATTGGACGAATCGCCAAAAAAGTCGAAACTGGGGCGCTATCTTCGGATGACATAACCGAAAAACTGGTGACGGATCATCTTGATACGCGTGATCTGCCGGAACCAGATTTGGTTATTCGGACATCTGGGGAATATCGGGTTTCTAATTTCTTGCCCTGGCAATCTGTATATTCAGAGTATTTATTTGAGCAGACGACTTGGCCCGATTTCACGCCGGAACTTTTTGCATCGATCCTGACTGAATATAAAAATCGTGATCGGCGATATGGTGCTGTTCTTCAAAAATGAGTGCAGGATCGAAATTTGAGGATCTAACAACGCGCATCATCTCCGCTGTGGTGCTTATCATTTTAGCGGCGGTCGCACTATTCACATCAAAGATCACCTTTTTGGTTTTTTGTGCTCTTTTGGCGGGCATCTGTGTTTGGGAAATTTGTAAATTTTCCAACGTTCCAACACTGAAAGCGATACCAACTGCGATAGCGGCAGCCTTCCTTGTTGCGGCGCTTCACCTAAATTTACTGGTGACAACTTACCTTTGTTTTGGCTTGGCGTTGGTGACTTATCTGGCGCTTGTAGCTCAAGAAGATAAGCTGTTGCGGCTTTTCTATTTGTTTCTTGTGGTTCTTGGATGTTGGGGCATTCTGACGCTTCGCGAAGAGAATGGTTTAATACCTGTCATTTGGGTGGTGCTTACGGTCATTGCTGCGGATGTCGGTGGATATGTCTTTGGTCGCCTTATTGGCGGACCAAAACTTTGGCCCGCAGTAAGCCCCAAAAAAACATGGTCCGGTACAATTGGCGGCTGGGTGCTGGCCATTGTCGCTTCGGTTGCATTGTTTTTATATTATGATGTGCGCCTGATATTGGCTTTGGCATCGGTCCCTGTTGCGATTGCGGCGCAAGCGGGTGATCTGTTCGAAAGTTGGTTGAAACGCCGCGCGTCGATCAAGGATAGTTCACAACTGATCCCGGGACATGGTGGTTTTTTAGATCGGTTTGATGGTTTTATCGGGGCGGGTGTTTTGATAATTCTCTACAACGCCGTTCAGGGATTGTTGAGCGCGTGAAAAAAACGATAAGCGTCTTTGGGGCCACTGGGTCTGTCGGTCAGCAAACCGTTGATTTAATCGCGCGTGATCTTGATGGGTTTACGGTTCACACTTTGACAGCGGAAAGCAATGTCGCATCCTTGGCGGAAGCGGCGATTAAGGTGAATGCGAAACGCTGTGTGATATCCAATCCGTCACTTAAAGATGATCTTTTCGAGGCTCTGAGGGGGACCGGAATAGCGATCGAGAGCGGACCCGACGCACTGAAAGCTGCCGCAGAAGAAAAAATCGATATTTCCGTTCAATCAATTGTGGGCTTTGCCGGGGTCGCACCCAGCCTTGTCGCGGCACAACATTGCAAAACGTTGGCCCTAGCAAATAAAGAAAGCCTTGTTTGCGCAGGGCGCATGCTGAAAGCGACTTGCGCGGCGTCGGGCTGCAACTTGATCCCGTTGGATAGTGAACATAGTGCGATTTTTCAGTGCTTAAAAGCAGGCCCAGAGAGTGTAAAAAAGATAATACTGACCGCCTCTGGCGGGCCATTTGTGGATTATACGGCCGAAGAATTGTCGAAAGTGACTGTGGTCGACGCCAGCAAACATCCCAACTGGGATATGGGGCAACGCATCACGATTGATAGCGCATCCATGTTTAACAAAGCGATGGAGATGGTCGAAGCTCAGATGTTGTTTGACTTATCGCCTGATCAAATTGAGGTTGTTGTGCATCCACAATCGGTTTTGCACAGCGCCGTGGTCATGGAAGATGATGCGATTATCGCGCATTTGGGCGCACCAGATATGCGCATGCCCATTGGATACGCCCTATATTATCCGATGCGGCGCAATATTAGTGGCGCTGTCTTTAGCTTGACGGATATGGCGCAATTGAGTTTTAAAAAACCCAACACAGACTTGTTTCCATCCCTAAAATTAGCGGAGCGGGCAATGCAAATTGGGGGTGCGGCCGGGCTTGTATTGAATGCAGCGAAAGAAATGGGATTAGATCAATTCATTGATGGAAAAATCGAGTTTCTTGATATGGCGCGCGGTGTCGCTCATTCACTCGAAGTTTATGCGAATTCAAGCGCAAATATGCCTGATACGCTTGACGGCTTGAACGCGATGAACGAGCACTATAGGCAAACAACGAAAACCTTCTTCGAAAGCGAGCGTTAAGCAATGTTTGACTGGATCGCAGCCATACCGTTGATTGGCGGTACGTTATCCTTTGTCCTTCCGTTTTTAATTGTGATCACAATCGTCGTGTTCATCCACGAATATGGTCACTATCGGGTTGGCCGCGCCTGCGGCATCGGTGCGGAGGTTTTTTCGGTTGGGATGGGGCCAGTGTTGACCTCTTGGATCGACAAGCGCGGCACAAAGTGGCAGATTGCTGCGCTGCCTTTGGGTGGATATGTGAAATTTGTTGGTGATGCGGATGCAAGCAGTGCGACATCGCGTGCGGATTTAAATCCAGAAGATCGCAGCCGAAGTTTGGTAGATGCGGCACTTTATAAGCGCGCATTGACGGTTCTGGCCGGCCCAGTTGCAAATTTTATTTTGTCTATTGTTCTGTTCGCGGCGGTAGCGATCTATCAGGGGCGACCAACGGAAGCGCCGATCATTGGTGACGTAAACCCCTCGATTGCCTCGGTTTACGATTTTCAACAAGGTGATCGCATTGTTGAAATTGATGGTAAAACGATAGAGGGTTTTGGCGATTTCAATCAGTTCCTAGAATATACAGACTACCCGAACACTGTTCCCTATCTTCTTGAAAGAGAAGGGGTTTTACGAACAGTTGATGGGCCATTTCCCTTCAATCCAATCGTTGGGTCTGTGATGCCAGTTTCGCCAGCGGCAAGTGCGGGGTTCAAAGCCGGCGATATTATTACCCATTTCGATGGGAACCAAATCAGCTCTTTTACGCAGCTTCAGGAATTGGTTTTGGCCTCGCAAGATAAGATTGCTGAGGTAGAGGTGATTAGAAACGGCACGCCAGTTATTTTGACCGTCCAACCACGGCTGCGCGATATTCAAAGCGGTGAAAATCAATTTGAAAAACGTGTTTCCATTGGGATTACGGCTGGCATCTATTTTTCGCCCCAGATGGAGCGTATTGGATTGGCCTCCGCGCTTTATAACGGGCTTTGGCGGACCTGGTTTGTTGTAGAGCAATCTGTTAATGGCCTGCGGTTGATTGTTCGCGGTGATATCGGGGTCGAGAATTTGCAAGGCCCTGTGGGGATTGCGCATGCTGCATCAGATATTGCGCGCGCGGGCTTGCTTGATTTGGTCATTTTGGTGGCTTTCATTTCATCTGCGATTGGCTTTCTGAACCTGTTACCAATCCCGGTGCTTGATGGGGGGCATCTGATGTTTTTTGCGTATGAAGCGTTGTTTGGCCGAAAACCCAACGAAAAATTTATCGGTCTGTCGACAACCCTTGCGATGGCGCTTTTGCTAACGTTGATGCTATTTGTGACCTATAATGATGTGATCCGCTTGGCCCTTTATGGCGCATAGCTTTGGTAAATAGCTTTTCTGATCTAAAATCAGTGCTTTTCAACGCGCCTACCTTCTTTTAGAAGTTAGAAAAAAATGAACGGGGACGGCATTTGCCGGGACAATCATGGGTATTACTGTTTCGCGACTGAAATCATCTTCTGCTCAAATTGCTTTGGCAATAACGCTTTCACTTGGACTGGGTGTATCAACGTTTGTGCCAAGCGAAGCAGAAGCACAGACTATTCGCCTGAATCAAATCGTCATCGATGGAAACCAACGTATCGCAAGCGAAACAATTACGACATTGGCTGGATTGGATACCCGTCGCGTTTACACCCAAGGCGAGGTCAACGCGGCTGTTCAACGATTGGTGCGCACAGGGTTTTTTGAAACTGTTGATGTGAATATCGCAGGCAACCGCGCGACGATTATTGTTGACGAAAAACCAACGATTAACCGCGTGGCGTTCGAAGGCAATCGGCGGCGGCGTGTTGCGGAGTTGCAAACGGTAGTTGAATCTCGCCCGCGCGATATTTTTTCAGCTACCCAAGCGGAAGCCGATGCGGATGCAATTGCGCGTGCATATGAGGTGAATGGTCGGATCAAAGCGACGATTACACCAAAGATCATTGAACGCTCTGACAATCGTGTCGATTTGGTCTTTGAGATTTTGGAAGGCCGTGTCTCGGAGATCGAGCGGATTGCATTCGAAGGCAACCGACGTTTTTCTGATGCAAGATTACGTTCAGCTTTGGATTCGCGGCAAGCGGGAGTGTTTCGTCAATTAACAACACGGGATGTTTTTATCGACGAACGTATGGAGGTTGATGAAGCGAACCTACGTCGGTTTTATACCAATCGCGGTTATGTTGATGCACAGGTTTTGTCATCGACCAGCGATATCACGCGCGAAGCTGATGCGTTTCTGGTGACATATGCGGTTGAAGAGGGTCAACAATATCGTTTCGGAGAGATAAATATCGTTCCCAATACGGGCGACATTAATCCTGATGATTATGCAAGGGTTATTAATCGACTTCGCCCGGGCCGGGTCTATGATCCCAGAGAGATTGATCGTGCCGTAGCCGATCTTGAGGCACAACTGAATGAAGATGGGTTCCCGTTTATTTCGGTGCAACCTGTGCCCACGAGAAATGTTGATGATTTGACAATTTCACTCGATATCGAAGTGAATATGGCAGACCGCTTGTTCATTGAGCGAATTGAGATTTCAGGCAATGGGTCGACTCAAGATCAGGTCATTCGTCGTGAATTCGGCTTGGTTGAGGGTGATCCGTTTAATCGGCGCAAGGTCCAAGAAGCGACCGACCGTATCAGGGCTCTTGGTTTCTTTAGCAATGTTGATGTTCAAGCCAGAGAGGGCACGAAGCCAGGTAGCGTCATCATTGATGTGGTTGTTGAAGAGCAGCCAACCGGGTCTTTTGGGGTTGGAGGGTCCTATAGTTCGAGCGGTGGATTTACCGCGAATCTAAGCGTTCGCGAACGCAATTTGCTTGGGCGTGGTTTAGATTTCCGGTTTGATATTTCGAATGCGAGTGACAATACGACCGTCGGTATTGGTTTGACAAATCCATCGTTTAGAGGCCGCGATGTGTCGCTCGGTTTTGATATTGGACAAACCTCACAGTCTATTGGTGATGTTGCATTGGACAGAGAGCTTTTATCTGCCTCGGTTTCGCTTGGGTTTCCACTAGGAGAAGATTCTCGGCTGTTGGCGAGTGCTTTTGTTAGAAGTGAAGAGATTACCCTTGATAGTGATGCGATGGTTGGGACAAATTTGTCGCCAACTGCTGAAGTTGACGAAGGTGATCGCTTATCTGGTGGGCTTAATTTCACATATACCTTGGATAGATCCAATTCTATCGTGAACCCAACATCAGGATATATTCTTAGGTTTACGCAGGAGTTTTCAGGTGGCGACAAACAGTTCAGCAAATCGACTGCAAAATTCACGACCTTTCGTCGTCTTCGGGGCGAGGATATTACCCTGCGTTTAGAGCTGGAAGGTGGACATTTGATTTACTCAGGTGGCGCGTCGATCATTACAGATCGTTTTTTCTTGGGCGGAGATAGCTTAATTGGTTTTGCAAATCGCGGCATCGGTCCAAGGGATGTTGGTGTTTCCACGAATGATCCATTGGGCGGCAATTCTTATGCAGTTGCTCGAGCAGAACTTGGCTTTCCACTTGGAAATCTAGAATCGGTTGGAATATCTGGTGGTGTTTTCATAAACGCAGGAACAGTTTGGGGTTTGGATCAAGATTTGGGTACTGATATTCAAGGAAATGATCGCAGCATTCGTGTTGCTGCGGGGTTTACCGTGTTTTGGGAAACACCCATCGGTCCGCTCCGTTTTGATTTCGCGAGACCCCTGGTTTATCAAGAAGGTATAGACGAGACAGAGAGTTTCCGCTTTTCGATCTCATCTAGGTTCTGATGAAAACCAATATATGTATGGCATTCCTATTTGTCCTTTGGAGCAATTTAGGAATGTCGGCGGTTGGGTTTGCTCAGGTATCGATCGTCGGTGAAGCTGGGATTAGACAAATTGCGATTATTGATCAGGCTCGCCTTTTCGATGACTCTCTTTTTGGGAAACAAACTACGCGAGAATTTCAGCAAAAGACGGAAGTCCTCGCTCAAGAAAATGATACGATAGCAAGCGCATTCGAAAAAGAAGAGTTGGAGCTTGCGGAGGCGCGAAGCACGCTTTCGGTTGAGGAGTTTCGGATACGCGCAGAGGATTTTGACACACGCGTTAAAGCAAGTCGCGCGGCGCAAGATCAAAAATTACGCGAATTGAATCAATTCATTTTGGAACAACGCGCGCGCTTTTTCGAAGCAGCGCGACCCATCTTGTTGCAAATCATGCAAGAAAACAACATTGATGCCATCCTTTCGCGCGATGCAATCCTTCTGTTTCGCGACAATATAGATATCACCAATCAGGTCATTGCGATATTGGATGAAAGATTGCCTATCGAATGACAAACGGTTAGGTCGACACAAGCTGATTTGGAAAGACAAAATATGAGCGACGAAAAGCCTGCAAACTATGCAGATATCCAAGAGATCAAGGCGCTGATCCCGCATCGCTATCCGTTTTTGATGATTGATGCGGTTAAAGACATTGTTCCCAATGAAACCGCCGTGGGCGTCAAAAATGTAACGATGAACGAGCCCCATTTTCAGGGCCATTTCCCAGAGCGGCCAGTTATGCCAGGCGTTATGATTGTCGAAGCAATGGCGCAAACCGCTGCCATCTTGGTCGCCAAAACGCTCGATCTGGGCGAAAATAATATGCTGGTTTACTTTCTGAGTATCGATAAATGTAAATTCCGCCATGTCGTAGCGCCACCCGATCAGTTGGAGCTTCATGTCAAAGTTATTCGTGGCCGCGGCAAGCTTTGGCAGTTTTGGGGTGAGGGCAAGGTTGATGGGAAAACTGTCGCTGAAGCCGAGTTCAATGCCATGATGATGCCACCAGAAGAGGCATAGATGGCGATCTCACCCAAGGCAGAGATACATCCCTCTTCGGTGATTGAAGACGGTGCGACCATCGAATCGGGCGTGAAGATCGGCCCATTTTGTCATGTTGGGGCTGATGTCACCCTTCACGAAGGTGTGCAGTTGATCAGCCATGTCGCTGTCGCGGGGTGGACTGAAATTGGGGAAGAAACACGTATCTTTCCCTTCGCCTCGATTGGGCATATCCCGCAAGATCTGAAGTTTTCGGGTGAGAAAACGAAATTGGAAATCGGCAAACGTAACCGTATTCGTGAACATGCGACCATGAATCCAGGCACCAAAGGTGGCGGGGGGCTGACAAAGATCGGTGATGATGGTCTTTTTATGATGTCCACACATATCGGACATGATTGCATTGTCGGAAACCATGTTATTTTGGCAAATAATGCCTCTTTGGGCGGTCATTGTATTGTTGAGGATAATGTTGTGATTGGCGCGCTTGCGGGTGTGCATCAATGGTGCCGTATTGGACGTGGGGCGATGATTGGTGGACTGGCAGCAGTGGTTGCTGATGTGATCCCAATGGGCGCGGTGATGGGCGAACGGGCCTCTTTAGATGGGCTTAATCTTGTTGGATTGAAGCGCGCAGGCGTCGACAAAGATCACATCCATGGCTTGCGCGCTGCGTTTAAAGAGATTTTTCAAGGCGAAGACGCAAATGTCAGATCAGGCATCGGCGCCTTGCGCGGGAAATATGGTGGTAATCCGTTGGTCCAAGAATTATTGGATTTCATCGATGCAGATACAAAGCGGTCTTTGACCATCCCAAAATAAATGTCAGAGGCAGAACGCATAGCAATTTTGGCAGGCGAGGGCGACTTGCCCAAACTGCTGGCAGATGTTGCTTCAAAATGCTTGGACGTGACGGTTGTGAGTTTTGGAAATCCACTTGAATGGGCATCGGCCTATGATGAAGTCGTCTTGCCTTTCGAAAAACCCGGTATGCTTTTCAAAGCACTCAAATCGCGCAATATATCAAAAGTTGTCTTTGCGGGCGGTATGACGCGTCCGAATTTGGATTTCAAAAAATTCGACTTCACGATGTGGACGCTTGCGGGGCTTTTGTTGCCCGCGCTAAAATCGGGTGATGATCACACGTTGCGGGCGATTTTGGCGCTGTTTGAAAGACGGGGTTTTCAAGTGGTTTCCGCGCAAGAGATTGCGCCCGATTTATTGGTAGATAAAAAAATGGCATCGGCACAAAAACTGACGGTTCAAGATAAGCGCGACATTGATCGGGGCATCGACATATTGAAAAGCTTGGCCGCCGCAGATGTGGGGCAGGGATGTGTTGTGTCAGGTGGTGTGTGTTTGGGCGTTGAGACGATCCAAGGAACAAACGCCCTTTTGGATTTTGTGGCGCAGCACAAGCGCGATAAAGGAGGCGTGTTTGTAAAAGCGCCCAAAACTGGGCAGGATAAACGTGTGGATATGCCAACGATTGGGCCCGAGACTATCAAACAGGTCGCGAAGGCGGGTCTGCACGGGATCGCCTTGATCGAAAATGGTGCGCTGGTGATCGACAAAGAAAAAGTGACTGCCTTGGCACAAAAACACGGGTTATTCATCACAGTTTTGCACGAAGGTCTTTTGTGAGCCGGAAATTCTTTATCATTGCGGGCGAGCCATCTGGCGATCGGTTGGGTGCCAGTCTAATGTCAGGGCTGCAACAGCTTGAAGATGTGTCCTTCGACGGCATCGGGGGCCCAATGATGGCAGCCGCGGGCCTTCAAAGTCGCTTTCCTATGGCGGAGCTGTCGATCATGGGATTGGTCGAAATTCTGCCCAAAATCCCGAAACTGCTGCGACGTATTCGTGAAACAGCGCAGGCAGTTGTTAAGGCAAAGCCCGATGCGTTGATCACGATTGATAGTCCCGACTTTACTTTGCGCGTGGCGCAAAAAGCGCGTGAATTGCTGCCAGATCTAAAAGTCATCCATTATGTCGCCCCATCTGTGTGGGCTTGGCGGCCAGAGCGGGCAGAAAAAATGGCGCGACATGTGGACCATGTATTGGCTTTGTTACCTTTTGAGCCGCCCTATATGGAAGCAGCGGGGATGTCGTGCGATTTTGTCAGTCATCCAGTGATTGCAGAACCAACGCCTAGCCCACAAGAGGGTCGCGCGCTCCGCAAAGAGCTGAATATCGCCGCGAAGGCGGATATCATCACCTTGCTTCCCGGTTCGCGCAAATCAGAAATCACGCGTATGTTTCCGATTTATCTAGATGCGGCACGCGGTATCTCTGCGAAATTACCTATGACGCATTTTTGCGTGGCGGTTGCTCCATCTGTTGCAAAAGAGGTAGCGGCGCAGGCTCAAGCGGCCGATATACCGCTGACATTGCTGATGCCGCATTCCGAGAGTGCCGAGACGGAGGCGCGCAAACGTATGTTGTATCGAGAAAGCGCGCTTGCGATTGCCACATCGGGCACTGTCGCGCTGGAACTTGCCGCGCAAAATTGCCCGATGGTGATTGCCTATAAGGCCAATTGGGCGACCACGCGCATGGTCAAAAAAATGGCTCAAATTGATACCGCTAATTTGATTAATATCCTGACAAATACGCGCGTGGTGCCAGAGTTTTTGTTTGAAAATGCGACCGCAGAAAATATCGAAAAAGCGGCTTTGGATATCTTAATTGGCAGAGATACAGCGCAAAAAACTGCACTTCGCCAAGCGATGCATGCGCTTGGGAAGGGCAAAAAAGAGGCGCATCTTTGGGTTGCGCGTTCCGTTTTACGTTTCTTGGAGACAAGGTGACGATTTTTGACATGACGCGCTGTTAAGGATGAAAGAGCAGTAGTTTAGGATGAGAAAAGGCAACTTAGATATCGACCCGCGTGGCTTGATTTACGAATCCTACCGTATTGATGGGTTGGGTTTGGAAGAAGCACGTTCTATTTTTTTAGATTGGGCGATGGAACGCGCAGCCGATGATATGCGCCCGCAATTGGAAGTTTTGCTTGAAGAATATGGCGATGCGCATCCAGATCACCCGATGACGCAAGTGATCCGCGAAGGTCTAAATGCGTCTGAGAAACCGAGGCGGCGTGGTGGACGACTGGGGCGGAAAAATTATAGGGTTTAGTTTCCATTTTCATGGATAAAACCCTCCGACTTCCAGTCGGATTTGCTTTAGCGCGAAAGAATCGCTTATAAGTTTATCCTCCCGAAAAATGAGCCGCCCATGGGGTAAGGCTCATTTTTCGGGAGGATAAACTT
>JBCCGP010000025.1:0-40834 GCA_039029215.1 Pseudomonadota bacterium | reverse complement strand
TGTGACGCTATTTTTTGCCATTCGAATCGTGTGCCCTCGTTTAGGCGTAGTCTGCGCCGACGCATGGTAAGTTTCAATCCGATTGAAATCTATTGCTGCTTTGTGCCAGTGATAGATTTAAGTTCTTAAAGGATGCCGAAGATGGATTATGAAAATCTGCTGCTGGAAAAATCCGGTTTTGTCACGCGCATAACGCTAAACCGCCCCAAAGCTTATAATTCCTTTAGTGCGGGTTTACGCAAAGATATCTTGGATGTTATGACTGCTCTGAATGCAGATGATGCTATTCGGGTGATCATTCTTGCGGGTTCGGGGCCTGGGTTTTCTGCTGGTGCAGATTTAAGCGAGACATTCCCAATACCAATTTCAGGCCAAATCGACGGCGAATACAAACCGGCGATCGAGGCTATTTACGCGTCTCCTAAAATTACAATTTCTCAAATTCATGGCAAAGCGGCCGGTATTGGCGCGGGCTTTGCATTGGCGACTGATTTGACAGTGATGGCCGAAGATGCTGGCATGTATTTGGCTTTTGCCGCGCTTGGGCTGGTGCCCGATGGGGGGATCACATGGCACCTTTACCGCGCGCTTGGCCGTAAACAGGCTGCGGAAATTATCTTTGAAGGCCAGACACTTTCAGCACAAAAATGTGTTGATCTGGGCTTGGCAAATAAAGTTGCCCCAACAGACCAATTGACGGAAGTAACACAATCTTGGGCGGAAGCCTTGGCGCAGGCAGCGCCAATTTCTGTGCGCGAGGTGAAGCACGCATTGCGCCAGATGGACGGCGTTGATTTGGGGGATGCGATCTCGATCGAGGGCAAGGGACAAGATGCTTGCCAGATTTCCAACGATCATATCCGCGCGATCAAGGCATTTCAGACAAAAACAAAACCCGTATTTGAGGGCAATTAAAGGCCAGATGCGGCTTTTGCGATTTTTGTAATCTCATCCCAGTTTTGATCTGCAACGACATCTTTTGGCGCCAGCCAAGAGCCGCCGACACAGCGAATATTTTTTTGTGCCAGATAGTCGCGTGCATTTGATGCACTAATGCCACCGGTTGGACAAAAAGACACATCAGAAAAAACTGAACCCATCGCTTGGATCATCTTTATGCCGCCTGCAATTTCGGCGGGAAAGAACTTCAACATATGAAACCCTTTGGCGCGAAGGGACATAACCTCTGACGGGGTGATGGCGCCGGGCAATAATGGGAAATCTTCCTTTATCGCAGCTGCGATAAGATCGTCATTGGCACCAGGTGAGACGGCAAATGTTGCACCTGCCGCTTTTGCATTTAACAAATCGGTTTGTGTCAAAACCGTGCCGGCCCCAACAACAGCGCCATCGATTTCTGCGGATGCTGAAATTGCATCTAAAGCAGCGGGCGTGCGCAAAGTTATTTCCAAAACTTTCACGCCACCTGCCAATAACGCGTCGCCAAGGGGTTTGCTGTCATTGGCGTTTTCTATCACCAAAACGGGGATAACAGGACCAATATTACAAATCTCTTGGGCTTTCAGGCTTAGCGCGTTTTGAGACATATTTTAAGCTCCGCTAAAAGTAAAAACAGAGGCACCTTGATCGGCAGGGCCGCTGGCGTCACGGAAAATTTGAAACATGTCGCGTCCTAAACCAAGTGTATTTTTGGAAAGATCGGGATGGTTGATCGGACGTTCTAAGACAGCATCATTTTCAATTTCCAATTCTCCGGTCGTAGCGTCTAAAGAAACAATGTCCCCGTCTTGTAATTGCGCGATAGGCCCATTGTCTAAAGCCTCAGGACTGGCATGAATGGCAGATGGCACTTTGCCCGAGGCACCAGACATCCGCCCGTCCGTGACAAGTGCAACTTTAATCCCGCGCCCTAGAAGAACCGACAGGCAGGGCGTCAAGCTGTGCAATTCTGGCATACCGTTGGCCTTTGGTCCCTGATAGCGCACGACGACGACGACATCTTCTGTGAACTCACCGGCACGAAACGCGTCAATAACGTCCTGCTGATCATGAAAAATGCGCACGGGCGCTTTGATTTGGTGGTATTGCGGATCAACGGCAGAGATTTTCATAACCGCTTTGCCCATATTCCCATCAAAACTTGCCAGACCGCCATTTTCCGCAAAGGGTTTTGCGACGCTTGCAACGATCTTGTTATTTTGGCTTTCCTTCGGGCCATCGACAAATTGCAGCTTATCGTCGATCAACTTCGGCTCTTGTGTATATGCCGATAACCCTTTGCCCATAATTGTGTCAGTATCGTCATGTAAAAGTCCTGCGTTCAACAATTCGCATATCAACAAACTTAACCCACCGGCTGCATGGAAATGATTCACATCGGCCAATCCATTGGGATAAACGCGTGCGAGAAGGGGGGTGGTGTCGGACACCTCCGCAAAATCTGACCAATCCAAAATCACGCCAGAGGCACGCGCCATCGCTATCAGATGGATCAGCAGATTGGTTGAACCACCCGTCGCCATCAAACCGACGATCCCGTTCACATAAGCCTTCTCAGACAAGATGTGCCCGACAGGGCGATAACTATTGCCTTGATCCGTGATACGGGCCGCTTGCAAGGCGGCTTCGCGTGTCAAAGCCGCGCGCAGTGGCGTGTCCGGGTTTACAAAACTGGCACCCGGTAGGTGTAGCCCCATGAATTCCATCAACATTTGATTGGTATTAGCCGTGCCATAAAACGAACATGTGCCGGGCGAATGATAACTTGCCATTTCGGCAGCCATCAATGTTTTGCGATCACATTTCCCTTCTGCAAAATCGCGGCGCACTTGCGCTTTTTTATCGTTCGCAATGCCGGAACGCATCGGGCCTGCTGGTACGAAAATAGACGGCAGATGACCAAAACGTGCTGCACCCAAAACGAGGCCTGGAACAATCTTGTCACAGACGCCCAAATAGAGGGCCGCATCGAAGCAATTATGGGACAGTCCGATGGCCGCGGACATCGCAATCGCATCACGCGAAAAAAGCGAAAGCTCCATACCGGGTTGACCTTGAGTGATCCCGTCGCACATTGCGGGCACGCCAGCTGCGACCTGCGCTGTTGCGCCGGCATCGCGCAAAACCTCTTTTATTTTATCTGGGTATTCGGCGAAAGGTTGATGGGCGGATAGCATGTCGTTATAGGCCGTGATGATACCTATGTTGGGCGCTGTCTCGCCTGTTAGGGTTTTCTTGTCACCGGTCATCGCGGCATAGGCATGTGCCTGATTTCCGCAAGATAAATGCGCGCGCGCCACGCCTTGGGCACGCATATCTCCGATCCAGTTCAAATACTCGCCCCGCGTTTTTACAGAGCGTTTCTTTATCTTTTCGGTGACTTCGGCGATTTTTGGATGAAGCGCCATCGCTGCCTCTTATAGTTTTGCCATGTAAACGGCTGTATCGACCATTCGGTTCGAGAAACCCCATTCATTGTCATACCAGCTGAGCACGCGCATCATGTCACCATCGGTTTTCTTGGTCTGCGGTAGGGCAAAGATAGAGCTGTGGGGATCGTGATTAAAGTCAGAGGACACAAGCGGCGCCTCGGTCGCATCCAGAACACCGTTGAGCGGCCCCTGCGCTGCTGCGATCATGGCTGCGTTGATATCGTCGACGCTTGCTGTCTTTTTTGTCATGAAACATAAATCAATACAGGACACATTTGGCGTTGGCACGCGGATCGCCGATCCGTCTAACTTTCCTTTAAGCTGCGGCAATACCAATCCAACCGCTTTTGCGGCACCGGTTGAGGTGGGGATCATCGAACACGCGGCAGCGCGTGCGCGGTAAAGATCCCTGTGAAGCGTGTCCAAAGTTGGTTGATCACCGGTATAGGAATGCACCGTGGTCATATAGCCCGTCTCGATCCCGAACGCATCATCCAAGACTTTTGCAACAGGCGACAGACAATTGGTTGTACAAGAAGCGTTAGAGACGACGATATCGTCTTTGCTCAAGTTGTCATGGTTGACACCATAGACAATTGTTTTGTCCGCTCCTGCACCGGGTGCCGAAATAAGAACTTTGGAAGATCCGTTTTCCAAATGCGCGGCTGCTTTCTCGCGCGCGGTAAAAATTCCCGTGCATTCAAGGGCAATATCGACATCTGACCATGGTAGCTCTGCGGGGTTTCGGATGGCGGTTACTTTGATCTTGTGTTTGCCGACTTTTAAAATGTCGCCTTTGACTTCAACATCATCGGCCAAGCGCCCATGAACCGTGTCATATCTTAGCAAATGCGCATTTGTGGCAACATCGCCTAAATCATTGATACCAATAAAATCGATATCATCACGCCCAGCTTCGAGTGCCGCACGTAAAACACAACGCCCGATGCGCCCGAAACCGTTAATCGCCAGTTTGACAGCCATTTTGCCTACCCATCAGTTTGAATTCGTCGCCCCAGTATAGGAAAGGGTTAGACCCTTTCCTATGTGTTGGGGGGGAAAGCGTGATCGATTGATCACTACTTCTGAGCGCATATGAGCGATTATGGTGCATTTTGTCAAGTTTTGATGGTAGATTTTGGTTGATTTTTAAATCACTTTCCGTAATTGAAGCAAATTAAGCGTGTTTTGGTGCGGAAACGCTCAAGAACGCTCATATATGTAAGATTTGTCTCATTTGGTGATCGTTTCATGAACCAAAACATCCGAAAACCCGAGATTCTGCGGCATCTGGAACAATCCGGCAAGATCACAGTTGAAGAGCTGATGGCTCAATTTAACGTCTCCGCGCAGACAGCGCGGCGGGATTTGGGAGAATTGGCCGAAGAAGGATTGGTTGAACGCGTCTACGGGGGTGCGATTCGAACCTCTGCCCTAGCAAATATCGAATATGAAGAACGCCGTCAGCTGAATGAAGAGGGTAAGATTTCCGTTGGCCTAGCCTGTGCCGCCGATATCCCAAATGGTAGCTCTATCTTCATCAATATCGGCACAACGACCGAGGCCGTGGCCAGAGAGCTGCGTCAGCATACCAATATGTTGGCTGTCACAAACTCTATCCATGTCGCAAATATTTTATCAGCAAATAGAAATTGCGAGATTTTGGTCACAGCAGGGCGGTTACGGCGTGCCGATGGGGGATTGTTGGGCAATCTGACGACAGAGGTGTTGGGCCATTTTAAATTCGATATCGCTGTGATTTCTTGTGCCGGGATCGATTGGGATGGTGATCTGCTGGAATTTGATCTTCAGGAAACCCGAGCGACACAAACCATTATCGCACAATCCCGCCGCGTTTATGTGGTCGCGGATCACACAAAATATGGTCGCGCCGCACCTGGTAAAATCGGATCACTGCGCAATATCCACAAGGTATTCACCGATGATCCGCTTTCAGATGCATTGATGGAAAAATGTGCCGAATGGAACACAACAGTGGTTGCTACATCCTTAGCCTAGAACGGCCAACCAGATCGATATGGTGACCAACGCCAATCCTGTACCCAAAACAACAGCACTCGCACATACGCCTTTTGCGCGATCATAAAGCGTGGCAAAGATGAAGATATTAATTCCGGGCGCCATTGCTGCCATAAGGGTTGATGATTTGATTGTTTGCAGTGGTAACCCAAGCCATGATGCGTAACCCCAGACCAATGCAGGAAAGATGACCATAGAAATGATCAAGATATAAAGCGTTTGCCCGATGTGATCTTGAAGGCGGTAGCGCACCAAAATGCCGCCCAATCCAACCAATGCGACTGGCAGGGCGGTTTGGGCAATCAGTGCAAGGCTGTCTTTAAATACGCCGCTGATGGGAAGATTGATCAGATTTGCCGCAAGCCCCAGTAGAATTCCGATCATAATGGCGATAGAAAAGATACGTTTTAAAACAACTTTCAGGGTGCCGATGACACTGACTTCACCCGCGTCCAAGATTTCCATCGTCAGAATTCCCAGCAAATAGCAAAACGGCACATGCACTGCGATTAGCGCAAAGTTTATATCGAGGCTTTCTGCCCCATATGCGCGTTCCATGATCGGCAGTCCAAGAAGCACTGAATTACTAAAAAGCGCGCCGAACCCAATCACCACCGCATCTAACGTCTCTCGTCCCAGCAGGTATTTTGCCCCAAGCGTTGCGCCCAAAAAGATCACAAAAGCAGGTGCATAATATCCCAGATAGAGTTTGGCGCTAAAGAGTGTCAAATCCGCCTGCGCAATGGATAGAAAAAGCAAAACCGGCAGTGCAAAGCCCTGCGTGTATTTGGTCAGACCATCAATATGATCACTGCTAAGGTATTTTTTTGCAGCCAATCCATATCCTATTCCAATCAGAAAAAAGACGGGCAGAACGATTTCGACAATAAGGATCAATGAATATCCCGTTCGATGCGCATCAAATCATAAGCAGGAGTGACGTGATCAGGCGTGATTTGTTCAACTTCGGCAAAATCCAAATCAAAATGCATATTCGTCAAAATGGCATGTTCGGGTTTGAAGCGGTCGATATGCTCTAATGCATCGGTAAAGCTGAAATGGCTTGGGTGATCTATTTTGCGCAACGCATCGATGATCCATGTATCCAAATCTTTGAATTCCACCTCGGTTCCAGAAATTATTGCTGAAATATCAGGGGTATAAAGGACGTTGTTCACCTTAATGGCGCGCACCGTAATATTGCCATGTGTCACATCAAAACTGTGAATGTCGATTTTTCCCCCATCTCCCTCAATCGAAAGATCGTCAGGTAAATCACGCATCTCCAAAATCGGGGGGTAGTCGCTGCCTGGGGGTGTTTGAAAAGCGTAGTTAAAACGCGACAGGATTGACGATTTTGCAGATGGCGCTGCATAGACAGTGATACGCTTGCGCATATTGAAGACGATCATTCGTAGATCATCCAAACCGTGAACGTGATCTGCATGTTCATGGGTGTAGACAACGGCATCCAGCGCCCCAACTTGTGTGTCCAATAGCTGGCTCCGCATATCGGGCGAGGTATCGATTAAAACTTGCGTTTTTCCTTTCTTTCCAATGCGTTGGATCAACAAAGAACATCGCCGACGCATGTTTTTAGGATTGTTTGGATCGCAGGAACCCCACAAATTTCCAAGGCGCGGTACGCCACCAGACGATCCGCAGCCTAATATTGTGAAAACCAGTTTATCCGCCATAATTGGCTGCTTTGGAAAAAAGACGATCGAAATTGGCGCTGGTTGCGTTGGCGAAATCTTCCAAACCTAAGTCAAACAATTCTGCACCGCATTCAGCCGTATGGCGCACATAGGCAGGTTCGTTGCGTTTCCCGCGATAGGGTACAGGTGCCAAATAGGGGCTGTCTGTTTCAACTAAAATACGATCTAGCGGTGCATCTTTGAAAATATCGCGAAGATCTTGGGACTTTTTGAAGGTCGCGATGCCTGACATCGACAGGTAAAACCCAAGATCCAACGCGGCCTTTGCCAAGGCGCGGCCCGATGAAAAACAATGCATCACACATGTGTACGGGCCGTTTTCATAGCCTTCGCGTAGGATACGGGCCATATCGTCATCCGCGGCGCGGGCGTGAATGATTAACGGCAGTCGGGCCTCGCGCGCGGCATCAATATGAATGCGCAAGCTTTCAATCTGGATATCTTTGCTGTCAGCAGTGTAGTGATAGTCTAAACCGCTTTCGCCGATACCGACCATCTTTGGATGTTTCGCAATAGTGATTAAGTCATCTATGGTCGCCATCGGCTCTTCTGCGGCGGACATTGGGTGTGTTCCGGCCGCATAAAAAACCGCTTTATGTTGCTCTGCGATTTTTCGAACTATGGGTTCATTTCGAAGGCGCGTACAGATTGTAACCATGCGCGACACGCCATTCTCTTTGGCGCGTGCGATCAGCTCGCTGTGCTGATCATCAAAATCTGGGAAATCCAGATGGCAATGACTGTCCACCAAATTGACCATGAATTTCCCTAATTTGCCGCAGTTTTATTAATCTCGAGGAACATATCTAAAATCACAGAAGCGGGGTCAAGATTGACCGTTCTTGCATAATCGACTTTTGTGGTCAGTTCTGAAATCAAAGAGGCCCATTTTTGCGCAGATTTTGAATGTGGTGCAAGGCGCGCGAAATGTCGCCCCTCTTCGGGGGCAGCTTCTTGAAAGCTGCTGGGCTGCACAGCGCCGAATTTGGCCAATCTAGAAAGATATAAGAAGATCAGGCGTAAAACCATATCATAATGCGCCTCGCGCCCCGCCCCCGCGCATTCATTGGCAAGATTAACCACATCACTGCGATCCATTTTCGGAATATCGGCAAATATCTTTGCGACTTTTGCATAAATCGCCAGCCCGTCTTGTTCGAGCAATTCAATTGCGGACCCAAGCGAACCATCCGCAAGCTCTGTTAGATAATTTGCATCAAAGCCCAATGTGCGGCCTTGGTGTGTAAGTGCCTCGGCAAGAATATCTGCTTCAAGTTTGCGCAAAGAAATCTGTGCGCAACGTGATCTGATGGTTGGCAGAACTTTTGCAGGTTGATGTGCGACCAAAAGAAACAGGCATTTTTCGGGTGGTTCTTCCAGCAGTTTCAACAAGGCGTTGGCAGCACTTTTATTCAAATCATCCGCTGCATCAATGATTGCGACGCGCCACCCTCCATCGGCCGCACTCATCTGAAAGAAGTTCTTGAGCGCCCGTATTTCATCCACCGTGATTTGGGTTTTGATCTTTTTCTTGTCCTGATCATAGGCCCGGCGGATAAGGTTTAAACGCGGTTCGCCAAGCGCCTCAATTCTGCGACTAATCGGGTCCTCTGGCGAGATGTCCAAATTTTCAATCGCCTTATCGCCCCCTTGGCCCAAGACAAAGCGCGCAATCCGCCACGCGAGCGTTGCTTTGCCGACACCTTTTGGTCCGCTTAGAAGCAACGCATGATGTAAACGTCCGGATGTATAGGCGTCGAGAAATTGATTTTCCGCCTGCGCTTGCCCGAACAGTGTGTAGGTCTCTCTTGGATGTTTGGCGGCTGAAAGCTGATCGGATTGTGGTAATGCATCGTCCATCATAAATGGCGATCCAAAAGGGCTGCAATGTCTGCGGCCACGCGTTCAATTTCTTGCATGCCGTTGATAAGGGCAAAGCGTTGATCCGTATCCGCGAGTTTCAAGAAACCCTCTCGAATATTTTGTTGAAATTTCAAACCGAAATCCTCGAACCGATCTTCACCAGAATTGCGGGCCAAGCCGCGCGATAAGCTTTCGTTCGGATCGGCATCGATAATGAAGGTCAGATCCGGATCAACGCCGATCGCTAAGTTGTGGATATTCATCACAAAATCGGACAAGTCAGCGCGTGCAACGCCCTGATAAATGCGGGTGGAATCTGCAAACCGATCTGTGATTACGAATTTTCCTGCATCAAGGGCAGGTCGAATGGTTTTTTCAAGATGATCGCGACGGGCTGCATTGAAGAGTAAGATTTCTGTTTCGGCTGACCATCTATCGGTGTCGCCTTCAACCAATAGCCTGCGAATGACTTCCGCGCCAGCGGACCCACCCGGCTCTCTTGTCAGAACGACCTCTTTGTTTTTAGATTTTAGATAGTCCGCAAGAAGGCGCGCTTGGGTGGATTTGCCGGACCCATCAATCCCCTCAAAGGATATAAACATTAGCCTTCGGCCGGGCGGATATAGCCCATTAGCTGAGTACTCAGGATTTCTGCGCTGGCCCGAATGCGCGTAACGATCCCGCCCATGGCGACATCCTCGCCCGCATAAAGTGGAATAACGACAGGTTCCAGTTCAGGCGATAGAATTGTTAGTTCTGCGGCCAACTCACCCTTTGAAATTGGCGCTTGAAGCGGGCCTTTATACGATATGCTGGCGGCCAAATTGTCTTGTTTGCCAAAAGCCACCATTGTTGAAATATCGTGTTGGGCAATCAAAGACACACTGTCTTGCGCGCCCAGCCATACATCTGCCCGCGCAATTTCGAAATCCTTGTCAAACAGCTTTTTCATCGTGAACTGGCGAAAGGCCCAATTCGTGATCTTTTCGGCCTCGTTAGCGCGATCCGCTTTGCTGTTCAGGCCAGAGACCATGAAAATTATACGACGATCACCCTGTTTCGCAGACCCGACAAGCCCGTATCCCGCTTCGCTGGTATGACCGGTTTTCAAACCGTCGGCGCCGATCCCAAGCGCAAGGAGTGGATTGCGATTCTCCTGCTCCACCCCATCCCATGTGAAGGACTTTTGAGCAAAATAACTGTAATATTCTGGAAACTCTGTGATCAACCGATTGGCTAGAAACACAAGATCGCGCGCCGACATTCGATGTGCGGGATGCGGCCATCCGGTCGAATTTGCGAATGTTGACCCGACCATACCTAAAGCGCGGGCGCGTTCTGTCATTTGTGTGGCAAAAGCGTCTTCAGTGCCCGACAAATTCTCTGCCACAGTAATACAGGCGTCATTGCCGGATTGTACGATGATGCCTTGGATCAAATTTGCCACGCTCACACGCTCGCCTGCGCGCAAAAACATCGTGGAGCCGCCAATGGCTTGGGCCTTTTCTGAGACAAGAAATTCCGTATCCATGGCAACGCGGTTATCGCGCAATGCCTCAAATAGCATATTCAAAGTCATCAGTTTGGACATGGATGCTGGCGGGACTGGCGCGTCGGCGTCTTTAGCAAGTAAAACTGTGCCTGTCGTTTGATCAACGACCATTGCGACTTTCGCTTTGCTGTCAAAGCTTTGCGCCATAGTAGCACTGGCTATTGTGCAACAGACGAGCGCTATAATTTGCAGGACAGTTCTCATGCTATTCCTTTATCAGAAAGGCGTCGGGAAACCCAAGTGCTTTCACATCCGCAAGAAGTTTTGCTTCCGCTGAGGTGTCTTTGGCGGGTCCGGTGACAACCCGCCAAAACGATTTACCTGCGTTCGATTTCCCGCTGATGATTTTTGCACCCAACCCTTTTTGGCTAAGCGTTGCTGCCACCCGGTCTGCGTTGGCCTTGTCTGAAAACAGACCAACCTGAGCGGCACGTCCTGAACCCGAAAGGGCAGGGGCAGCTTCAACGGTCTTATCTTCTTGGGGCGTTGCGACTTGCTCTGCGTTTTTTTCTTTGCGCGTTCCAAAGAGACGGAACGGTTGGCGTTTTGGCGTTTCTTCCACCGCTTCAGTCTTCGCAGTCGCCGCGGAATTCCCAGACGTTTCTTCAGTCGCCGCTACTTCAGGTAGCTCCTCGGATTTTGCATCACTTTCAGCCTCCGGCGTCGCCTCTACCACCTTTTTCAACGCCACAACTCGAATTTCGACTGGCGTGCCGGCTTGCATGCCTAGGGCGACGGCCAAATCAGAAGACACCGTAAACGGTGGACCCGGAATACCAGGTGTTTTCGACCACAAAGCACCTGTGGTAGATTTGCCCGAAGCAACGTTGGTGATTGTCGCGCGCGCAGGTGTGTTCGCATTTGGATGTGCAATCCACAGACCGCCCAATGTCGGACGTCCATCCCAAACCGCACGATCTGTTCTTGAAAAAACCTCAGGCGCTGCAACTTCGGCGGCTTTTCCTGTTGCTTTTGTGGCGGCAGGATTTTCCGGTTTGCTGTTGCCCAAAATTGGTCCATCGACGCATCCGGCCAATACAAATACACTGACGACCAACAAAACAGATAGCTTTGTCTGATTGCGCACAGTTTTCATGTCTGCTCTCCATGTATTGCCCTGTCTTTTGCAGGGCTTGGCCGACTTGGTCAGCTTTTGAAACAATATAGGTGAAATATCGGCTTCGGAAAACCCACTTCATCGTGATTTTTGAAGCTGGCTAAATTCAGCCGTTTTTCCGCTTGAAAGACTTAAAAAGGGTGATTAGTGAAGCCAAGCGCAACGATAGCAGCGCTTCGCGGAGGAGTGGCAGAGTGGTCGAATGCGGCGGTCTTGAAAACCGTTGAGGTGAGAGCCTCCGGGGGTTCGAATCCCTCCTCCTCCGCCACTTTCATCGTTTAAATTAGCGGCTTGGATAATCCGACCGGCTTTGGGCTGCTTTTCACTATACTTTCGCAACATGATGTCTTTATTATCATGTGCCAGACAGGATGAGAAAACCGTTATATATGTGACAACATGAAAAGCTCATTAGCCATTCACATCAGGGTGATCTATGCCCTGATCTTGCGCGAGGCGCGCGTGCGTCATGGACGCTCGCGGTTGGGTTATACATGGGCCATTATGGAGCCATTTTTGCTTATCGCATTTTTGACATTAATTTTTTCTACCTACCGCCAAACTTCGCGAGAAGATTTTGTGATTTTTTTCGCCACTGGCGTTTTGTCATTTCAGCTATTTATCCGTATATCACAATATGTCGCCGGATCATTTTTAGCGAATAAATCACTATTAAATTATCCGCGTGTGAAGCAGATCGATACAATAATCGCACGTTTTATCTTAGACTATTTGACCCATCTTCTTGTAATGGTTCTAGCCTTCACTTTTTTAGTTAATGTACTGCGGGCCCAGCCGCCCCACAATATCGGTGGATGCCTTTTATGGACATTTGTCATTGCGAGCTTCGCACTTGGTGCAGGCTTGTGCCTTGCCGAGTTTCGTAAGCTCATGCCGATCATAGATACGATCTATCGCATTATTTTGGGGCCAGCGTTTTTTGTATCCGGGATTTTTTACTCTTTGAATGATGTCCCATCGCAATTCAAAAGTCTTCTTGTTTGGAATCCACTCATTCATTGTGTGGAAGGGTTTCGTTCGGCTTATTTTGCAGGTTATCGCGCACCCGATATTTCGATGGAATATGTGTTAGTTTGGACGTTGGTTTTGTTATTCATCGGCATGATGGCCGAAGGTACAATCAAACGGGCTGTCGAATGATCGTTCTAGAAAATGTGTCCAAGCAATTTAAGCTTCGTGGTGGGGGTCACAAAACAATTTTGTCCAATGTCTCTATTAAGCTTCCGGATAAAAATTTGGCGATTTTGGGACCTAATGGCGCTGGAAAGTCAACGACGCTTCGGATGATTTCGGGTGTAGAAAATGTCGATTCTGGACGCGTAATTCATCAATTGGATATGTCTTGGCCAATTGGTTTTCGTGGTAGCTTCCACAAAATGCTTACTGGTGTCGAGAATGTCCGTTTCGTTGCACGTATGTATGGCCGTAACACTGAATATGTTGTTGAATATGTGAAAGAATTTGCAGAATTGGGGTCTTTCTTTTACGAACCAATTCGCACGTATTCGTCGGGTATGATGGCGCGCCTTGGCTTCGGCACAAGTATGGCGATCGATTTTGATTGCTATTTGGTCGATGAACTTATGTCTGTAGGGGATGCAAGTTTTCGCCAAAAATCTAAAAAGGTGTTTAAACAAAAACTCAAAAAATCGCGCTTGATTATGGTGTCGCATTCAATGAAGGATCTGAAAACATTTTGTGACTCAGGAATTTTGTTGACCAATGGTACGATGACCTACTTCGAAAATATCGATGATGCGATCTCTGAGTATGAAAAAATGGTCAAGAAACCAAAAAAGCAGGGAAACAAGCACAAGCAATCCAAATAGACAATTTGCGTGAATTTCGTTATGGCGTTGCATAAGGTTGGCAGAAAAACATATCGCTAAGGAAGAGCGATCATAATGAACAAACCAAATACATCATTTGTCGAAGAACCAAAAAGCGACCCTTCCGAAAAGGATGGATCGAAAAAAACGCGTTCAAAAAGAGTGAAAAAAAACAAAAATCGACAAAGTAAACACAATCTTCCGGCGAATGAAAAGTCAGCTGTTCAGTTTGCGCGCGACAAAAATATAGATATGGGCGCCCAAGCTCGCCGGCGTAAAATCGCGTTTTTTTCCTTTATACCCTGTGTTGTTATTCCGGTTTTGCTGTCGATTGTTTATTTCGGATGGATCGCGGCGGATCGTTACGCTGTGGAAGCCAAGTTTTCTATTCGCTCTTCGTCAGGTCCGGCGCCTTCAGATTTGGTTGGTTTGGTCTCGGGTGTGTCAAGCTCTGGCACGACTGATGTGGACTCTTATATTGTTGCAGATTTCATCGAAAGCCGTGATTTGTTGGACCGTTTGGAAGCGCGGATTGATATGCGCGCGATGTTCGATACAGATAAGGCAGATTTCTTGTATCGATTTGATCGCACAAAACCATCGGAAGACTTTGTAAAATACCTAAGTCGCATGGTCAGCGTCTATTATGATTTAGGCTCTCAAATCATCACAGTAGAGGCACAGGCATTTACGCCAGAGGATGCGCATCTTTTGGCAACCGAAATTGTGAACTTGTCGGGTAATTTGGTGAATGAGCTTTCGGAGCAATCGCGTTCAGATACCGTCGGTCGTGCCGAAGAAGAAGTAGCCCGCGCGGAAGAGCTTCTTCGCAAGGACCGTGCTGCCTTGGCGCAATACAGGGAGTCCCAGCAAGAGGTCGACCCCGCACAATCTGTTGCCGCGCAACAACAGCTTCTTGGTGGAATTGAAGGCCAACTTTTGGGCAAGAAATCCGAGCGCGCAACCTTGTTGGAATTTTTGCGCGAAGATGCGCCCCAAATCAAAATTTTAGATAGTCAAATCGCGGCGCTTGAAGCACAAGTCGAAGAACAACGCGCATTGTTTGGCACAGGACGAAGTTCGTCGACCGTCGATTTGGAATCGTTGACATCGCGTGTGGGCACGTTCGAAGAGCTATCCGTTGATCTGGAATTCCGCCAACAAGCTTATATCACGGCTTTGGCGTCACTCGAGGCTGCTCGTATCGAAGCAGATCGTCAGCAAAGATATTTGGCACTTTTCGTTCGCCCCCTCATGCCGCAAAAAGCGGTCTATCCTCAGCGTGCATTAAATATCGGATTGTTCACGATTTTTGCATTAATGGGGTGGGGGATAATCTTCATGCTGATTTTTGTTTTTCGAGAACATACCGTGTAGCGCATTCAAAGCTTCTAGACTCGTTTAAAAATCTAAGTTAGCACCATCGGGCTGCTTAGTGCTTGGGTTTTGGGAATGTGACGATGAAAGCTTATCAGATGTGTGCTGGTATATGGACGAAAATCCTGTTTTCGTGGCTTTTACTGACGCTTGGTGCATGTGCGACCCTTCCTCAACAAGGACCATCAACCACAGCGATTATAGATGAGGGCAACTCAGGTAGCTTCGTTTTGGTTGATATGAACAGCAGTGTTTCTCAAGCTCTGGTATCCAAAAGGCTATATGGGTTCGGCCAATCATTCACACGCGCAGGCGCAGAAAGCGCAAGCGATATCATCGCAGTGGGTGATTTGCTAACCGTTCGAATTTTTGAAGCGCGTGATGGGACATTGTTTGGTGGTGGCGAAGGTGCGTCGGGTGCGACCTTCCAAAACATTCAAGTTGCCAAAGACGGCACAATTTCTTTGCCCTTCGCCGGAGAGGTCGCGGTTTCTGGTCTGACAACGCGGCAGATTCAGGATAAAGTTGTTATAGCGCTGCAGGATATTGTCATTGAACCACAGGCGTTAGTTTTACGTCAGGCGAGCGAAAATAACAGCGTTGATATATCTGGTGAAATTGTGAATCCGGGGGCGTTTCCGCTATCATTGACCGGTAGTACAGTGATCGAAGCCATCTCCCGCAACGGAGGCAGTCGCCATCCAGCGTTTGAGACGGTTGTCTATATCTATCGCGGTGGTAAGTCTGGCAAAGCGACGCTAAGCCATATTTACGAAAACCCGCGCCAGAATGTTGCCTTGCGCAAGAACGATACGGTTATTTTGGCCCACGAGCCACAGCATGTAACAATCACCGGTTCTGTTGCACGGCCCTCAAATGTACCGCTCGAGCGCGATGATGTGAGTGTTTTGGATGTTCTTGGAACTGTGGGCGGGCTGTCTGATGCCCGTGCCGATCGGCAAGGCGTATTCGTATTTCGCTATGAAAGCGAACGGTTTTTGCAAAAGATCGGGTATGGTCAACAAGCGGCGAACGCGCGCGGGAGGCTCGGAGTTCCAACCGTCTATCGTATCGATTTCTCTGATGTGAAAGCGCAATTTTATGCGCAATCGTTCCGATTGTTGCACAATGACAATGTTTATGTTGCGAATTCAGATTCTGTTCAATTGTCAAAATTCTTGAACATATTGGGGATTGGTATTGGCTCGGCTAGTCGGGCTGTGAATTTGGAAAATGATCTATAAAACCAGCGAAATTTGTTTTTTTGAACAATAGAGAGAAGCGGAAATCTGTATTCTGCCCACTCTAAAATCCCAATAATTTGCCGGCGCCCAAAAAAAACGAAATAAAATCAAGTATTTTCGCGGCTGTTCGGACAATTTAATTCGGTGTTTCGGTTGGACAAAACCTCAAGAATTACCATATTAGACAGGTAGTCTTTAGATGTTTCTTTAAGGGACAGAAGCGTGTCGCGGTTTTTGCCCATGTATCTCGTGGTTTTGAGTGAGAAACAGAATACGAAGGTAAACAGATGGGTGGAATACACTTCATCGGACGCGCATGTCGTCTGCCCGGTGCAAATACTGTCGCGGAACTGACAAAAGTTCTTTTGGATAACAAATGTGTTGTCACCGAAATTCCATCTGACCGCTGGGATCAGGAAGGCATGCGCCACCCAAATCGCGGTGTGATGGGGAAATCATACAGTTTTGCGGCTGGTGTTATAGATGATGTCCTTGGCTTCGATCCCATTGTATTTGGTATTTCACCTCGGGAAGCCGCACAGATGGATCCCCAGCAACGTGTGTTATTACAAGTCGCATGGGAAGCTTTGGAAGATGCAGGTATCCCACCCCATAGTTTAAAGGGATCAAATGTCGGCGTGTTCGTTGGTGCATCCAGTTTTGATTATGGCCGACGCCTTTCCAAAGATGCTCGGACAACGGATGCTTATCTGATGACGGGTAATACGTTGTCGCTTATTTCAAACCGTATATCGCATGCTTTCGATTTGCGTGGACCATCGATGACAATCGATACCGCTTGTTCGTCATCGCTGATTGCATTGAACCAAGCAATTACTGCGCTTGAAAACGATGAAATAGATACCGCGATTGTGGGGGGCGTGAATATGTTGTTAGATCCGAACTCCTTTGTCGGGTTCTCCGCTGCCCATATGTTGTCGCCATCAGGTCTTTGCCAACCGTTTTCAAAAAATGCGGACGGGTATGTTCGCGCAGAAGGCGCGGTAGCGCTTGTTTTGAAAAAAGAGAGTTCGGGCGAAGATCTTTCTGGATATTCTTATGGCGTTGTGGTCGGCAGTGATACAAATGCAGACGGACGCACAGTCAATGTTGCGATGCCATCACCAATGGGTCAGATTGATCTGCTAGATCGCATCTACACCGCAAATGGTCTTGACCCGGATGATCTTGCTTTTGTCGAGGCGCATGGAACAGGCACGATGGTGGGAGATCCGGTCGAAGCGCAAGCATTGGCCACGGTGTTAGGCAAAAAACGGTCTTCTCCGCTCCCTATCGGTTCAATAAAATCGAATATCGGACATTTGGAACCTGCGTCTGGCGTTGCTGGCGTCTTAAAAACGCTTATCGCGTTTGAGAAGAATACGTTTCCTGCTAGCCTTCACGCACAAGAGCCAAACCCAGATATTCCTTTTGTGGATTGGGGGCTAGAGCTTGCTTCTGAAAATTTGGATTTAGAAGTAGGCAAAAAACACAAGCTCGCAGGCATCAGTTCTTTCGGTTTCGGCGGCGCGAACAGTCATGTTGTAATCGCAGCGCCAGCCGCAAAGAAGGATGAAACACCCAAACCCTCTCGGGATCTGCGGATATTTTTTACTTCCGCCTATTGCAAAGAAGCGCTGAGAGAAAACGTTACGCATTATCAAACAAAGCTGTTTGATGAAGATGGTAATAAAGCTGGTGAAGTCTTCGACGGGTCTCTCTTTAATAGAAGCATGTTGCCGCATCGATTGGCTGTTTTGTGTGATACATTGGCGGATACAAATCAAGCTTTCGCGGATTATTCAAAAGATAATAAGAACGAAAATCTGTTCTTCAATAACACCTCGGTTATTGATGCTAAACCGATTTTTACTTTTTCCGGAAATGGTGCGCAATATGCAGGTATGAGCCTTGCGGCCTTGCAGGCAGATGCTGACTTTCGCGCAAGCTATGAGCGTTTGAATAAAGTATTTAAGAAACATGCTGGCTGGTGCCTAATTGAAAAACTCTCTGCTGAAAATTTAGATCAAGAACTTAACCTCGTGGAGGTTGCACAACCGCTACTGTTTGCCGACCAGGTGACGATGGCGGAGGCTTTGATTGCGCGGGGTATAAGTCCTCAAGCCGCAGTTGGACATAGTGGCGGCGAGGTTGCCGCCGCCTATATCAGCGGTGCTATTGATCTTGATCAAGCGGTGAAGCTAATTGTTGTTCGAAGCGAAGCCCAAAAGGTTTTATTTGGCGTCGGCACTATGGCCGCGCTTCAAACGAGTGAAGAACAAGCCCTAGCGGCAATTGAAAAATTTGATGGCAAGTCCATTTCAATCGCCGCAATAAATAGCCCCGGCAGCGTGTCCGTGGTTGGCCAAACAGACGAGATGGCAGAGTTCGTGACATGGGCCAAGCGATCCGAACGTTTGGCCTGTGTGAAATTGAAAATTAATTATCCTTATCACAGTGTCTATCAAGATAGAATTGAAGATGATCTTCGAGCAGCGCTGGGGGATGTAGCCTGTAAGGCTTCGGATATACCCTTCATATCCTCGGTCACTGGAAAAGTTATGCAAGGAAATGAACTTACCACCGATTATTGGTGGCACAATATGCGACAGCCCGTCCGCTTTAGCGAAGCGATTAGTGCAGCCTACGAAACCGGGTTCAATGGATTTTTGGAAATTGGGCCACAACCTGTTTTGCGCTCTTATATTTCAAGCAGCTTGAAGGAGCATACTGGCGGATTTGGACTTTGCCATTCAGGATCAAAGCAAGATAAAAAAGAGATTAATCCAGTGACGGCAACGTATTGTCGAGCTTTGGTCGGTGGTCTTGCTGTCGATTTAGAAAAAATCGCGAACAAGCCAAGCAGACGTGTCGATGCGCTGTCGACCTATCCCTGGCAGAACAAAGAGTTTCGCGCCGACGATACTCGTTCAATCCGCCGCGAATATGCGATCAACGATGATTTTTATCGCCCACTAGGACCTGAAACAGGTGAAAAAACGCGTATTTGGCAAACTCATGTCGATCCACATATGCAACCGGAATTGACGGATCACAAAGTATCCGGAAAAATTGTTGTTCCGGGTGCACATTTTATTGATGTTGCCTTGGCAGCAGCGCAACGCGCGACCGGATCCAAACAGATTGAATTGCACGATATGGATATCGTTGCCCCACTGCATCTAGCGGATAGAAAGCTGATGGTACTGCGCACGCGCGCGGGTTCGGATCAAAAATTCACGATCTCTAGTAGCGCAGATGCAGTGCAAGATGACTGGACGCCGCATGTCCAAGGAAGATACCACAAACTGACATCGTCTGAACCCGAACGTATTGATGCACCAAAGGTTACGCGGTTTCCAACGGATAATGACGGCGCATTGCTATACGATGCGGCAACACTTGTCGGGTTAGAATATGGTCCGCATTTCAGTTTGGTATCACATTTCAGGAAGACAGCAGGCGATATTGTCGAGGTTGTTCTAAAACCGAGTATATTTGCCAAATCTGACAACAAAACTCGTGTTCTGGACCCGTTGGGACTGGATGCGATTTTCCATGGGCTAATCGCAGGGCTCAGCGATATCGGTTTTGGCGAGGATCGCGCGGGCTTTGTTCCGGTGCATATTTCCCGCTTGTTTTTGCACCTTCCTGATCAACAACTTGCTTCCGGTCGTGTATATTTGCGGCGTATTGGCGAACAATCTTTGGTTGCTGACTTTGAGTGTTTTGATAAGAACGGTCAATTGGCGGCGTCATTATACGGCGTTCGTTTCCGCAAGACAGTGCTTCTTCGTGCCGTTGACCTTGGACGTCATGTGTACGGATATGAGCGCGCAGGTATTCGTGAACCATCCAACATAAATAGAGCGCTTCCCAGGCCACATGAAATCACCGCGATCACACGTCAGATTTTGGAAAATGTCCACTTTCCGATAGATGACGAAAGCGATTATCTAATTGAAGCGACAGTAAGACGTATTGCATATGACAAGCTCTGCGAAATCGCTGATGCCGATGGCATTTTGACGTCTGCGATACGTACAGATCCATATCTCAATATGCTGCTTGAAGTTATAGTGAATGCGGATCTTGCATATATTGAAGATGATATCTGGTATTTGAAGCAAGACATCAATCTTCCCGAAACCACCGATCTTTTAAATGCTATTCGGTATGAGTATCCAAATCGCATCAGTGAACTAAGTCTGCTAACGCAGCTACATTTTGGACTTGATCCGCAAGCCGATAATAGCGGTTTTGATCCAAGCACTTTTTTTGGACGTGCATCGATCCAGAATTTTTATCATTCCTCGGTATCAAATGCGCGTCAGCTCGGTTTCGCAGTCGATAGTTTAAACAATATTCTTGAAAATATACCGATAGAAACACCATTGAAGGTTCTTGAAATAAGGGCGGATAATCACTCGATTTTACCAAAATTACCAAAAACCAATTTCGGCGTTGCGCGTGAATTTTACCAGCTCGATCTCAATCAATTGGACGAAAGCGAAGCTGAAATTTCACTTCTACCAACGCAAGGCGATGACGCGGTTGTATTGAGATCAATCGAAGCGCTACAAGAGTTTGGACCTTTTGACCTTATTGTATCTTACAATGGATTGGGCATGAACGCGCCAGCGCGTCTTAAGCTGCCGCAGATATATGATGTGCTTTCCACGAATTCTTTGCTGATTTCAATCGAAGCTCAAGCGTTTGATTTTCGGCGAATTATTTTTGCTGATGAGGTCGTTAGAGACGAAAGCAGTGAAAATTTTGGTCAAGGTTTTGATTTCCATCAAAGCGCGGAAAAGACGAAGAGTTTTTTCGCATCTGTGGGATTTGAGGCAGTAGAGACAGAAATACTTCCAAGCGGGCTTTCAGAAGCGGCATTGGTTGTCGCGGAGCGATATTTAACTCCGCCTGCACCGATATCTGCGGGCTCGATCGCTAAAGAAACCAAGGATAGTTTTGAAGAACACCTTGTGACCACCTTGGCTGGCGCGGGAATTGAATATTCGTTGCAAGCAGATAGTGAGACAAATATCGCTGAATTGGTGCCGCACGCCTCTAAGGAAATTAAAGACGCGCAAAATTGGCCTTTGATTTACTATGTTCCAACGAGCGCCGCAGGAACAGATGATCAAGACGTTCTTAGCAAAAGGATGATGTATTTTGTGCAAAAATCGAACTTGATAGCGTCAAACAAACGCTCGATGGTTGTGATTTTACCAAAAGGTGCAAACCATAAGGCTTCCAAGCCTCAGCCGCTGCAATCTGCGATTTGGGGTTTCATGCGATCTTTCCAAAATGAAAACCCTGGGATTGAAGTTAAACTTCTTGATGTTTCAGATGATCTTCATAGGTCGGCCTTTGCAAAGCAATTCGTCGATTTTTTACAAAATCCGCCCTCGGAATCAGAGTTGATATTTGAAGCGGACGGGTTGAAGGCGCTGCGTTTGGTACAAGGTTTGAAATCTTCTGACATATTGACTGACCTTTTGCCGCAAGAGAATACGAAAGCTATTTTAAATCATCGTCCGGGTTCGAAACTTGATGCGATGTCGTGGCAGCGCCAAACTCGAGACAGACCAAGCGATACGCAAGTAGAAATCGCGGTGAAGTCAGTAGGGTTAAATTACCGCGATGTGATGTGGGCTTTGAATTTGCTGCCTGAAGAGGCACTGGAGAACGGGTTTGCCGGCCCCCATTTGGGTATAGAATGTTCCGGTGAAATAGTGCGCGTTGGCGCAAAAGTGACCAAATTCAGACCTGGCGATAAGGTTATCACGTTTGGCTCGGAATGTTTTACCACGCACTTAATCGCGGAAGAGAAATGGGTTGGTAAATTGCCCGCTGATGTTGATCTGCAGTCCGCATCAACGATCCCAGTAGCGTTTTTCACAGCCTATTATTCTATCAAGCATCTCGCGCAGCTCCAACCGGACGAGACAATCCTGATTCATGGCGGCGCTGGCGGTGTCGGGCTCGCTGCCATCCAAATTGCGCAACATATGGGCGCGAAAGTCATCGCAACGGCAGGATCAAACACCAAGCGTTCTATGCTAAAGCTGTTGGGCGTGGATCATATTTTGTCCTCGCGTTCGCTTACTTTTGCAAATCAAGTGAAAAAGTTGACCGAGAACAAAGGTGTCGATGTCGTTTTGAACTCGCTTGCAGGCGAGGCGATGGAATTGAGCTTGAAAACGCTAAAACCATTTGGGCGTTTTATCGAACTTGGAAAACAAGATTTTTATACCAATTCGCTGATAGGCGCGCGTGCTTTGAAAGACAATATTGCTTATTTCGGCGTAGATGTGGACCATTTGATGGCGGAAAAGCCAAAGCTTGCAAGCGCCCTTTTTGCAGAGATGATCGCATTGTTCGAAACAGGCGAGTTAGGGCCCTTGCCGTATTTAGAACAAGACGGTGGCGCAGTTGTTGAGGCATTCAGAAAAATGCAGCGATCGGAGCATATTGGTAAAATCTTGGTGCGACCACAGGATGTAAGTGCGGTCACGCAAGCAGCAAACATCTCTCAATTTATCCCCGATCAGGATGGATTGCATGTTATCGTTGGCGGGCTTGGCGGCTTGGGCTTGGAAGCGATGGAATGGCTTGCAAGACTTGGGGCAAAGCACATAGCTTTGTTGTCCAGAACGGCCAAACTCGAAGGTATCACTCGCTCCAAAATCACACGATTGCGCGATCTTGGTATCGAGGTTTTGGTGGAAGCTTGTGATATAAGTGATGAAGTCAGTGCCAAAGTTACATTTGACCGACTTCGCGCGCGATATAAAATTTCTGGCGTAATCCACTCCGCGATGGTTTTAGACGATCAACCAATAAACAAGCTGACACCAGAGATTGTCAAAAAGTCGCTTGATGCGAAGGTCAATGGTGCCGCAAATTTGGATCGTATCTCGCGCTTTGATACGCTGGATTACTTTGTTCTCTTCTCCTCGATTGCAACAATGATCGGAAATCATGGCCAATCAGCTTATGTTGCCGCAAACAGTTATATTGAGGCACTGGTTAGGAACCGCGTGGCCAGTGGCTTGCCGGGACTGGCAATCGGTTGGGGGCCGATCACTGATGTTGGTTATCTTGCCCGCGAAGAGGATAAGGCGAAGATCGTTAATAAAGTCACTGGCGATGTTGGGTTCACCGCCTCCCAAGCCCTTCATGCTTTAGAAAAGTTATTGGGTAGGGTCACATTGGATATCGATCCGGTCTGCTATGTCACGCCGATGAAGTGGTCTGGTAGTTTGAAAACATTAAAAACATTACGCGCGCCGACGTATCGTGCGATCTCGTTACTTGCACAAACCGAGGCGTCTGCTGGCGACGCAGACGGGTTGCGCGATTTGATAATGTCGTTGCCTCCGGCGAAAGCAGCAGAACGGCTTGCTGCATATCTTCGGAAACAAATATCAGCAATATTGCGCGTGTCCGAGAACGAAATTTCGCTGACACGGCCTTTGCCTGATTATGGAATGGATTCGCTTATGGGGGTGGAATTGGCGCTTACAATGCAAGACTCATTGGGCGAAGATTTACCTATGTTCAGCATTTCAGATGCGATGGATATTAATACGATTTCAAAGCAGATTGTCGATCATTTGAAATCCGGGAACCAAGAAGAAGTCACCACCTCTCAGGGTGAATTGACCTCACTTGTTGCCAAGCATGCTTCCAAAGATCAAATTTCTGAGATATGGGGTACTAAAAATACCGCCAAATCAGAGACATCGCAGTGAGTGAGTTTAAAAAGACTTCAAGACTTAAATCTGATCAGCGTCAGCGGGTAATTGATTTTGCGCGTAAAGCACCGTCAAAAAAAACTCAAACTGAGAAGGCGCGATCTGCACCCTCGTTTGCTAAGCTACAAGGTGTTCAAGATGCGTCTTATATGAAGATTATTGCCGATGTTTTGAAAATCGAAGATCCCTTTTTTCGTACGCACGATAAACGTGCAGCCTCGGGAACGGTCATAGATGGCAAGAATTACATAAATTTTGGATCATACGACTATTTAGCGCTGAATGGGGATGTACGGGTCCATAAAGCAGCACAGGAAGCCGTAAAACAATACGGGGTCTCGGCATCGGCAAGCCGATTGGTAGCTGGCGAACGCCCGTGTCACCAAGCCTTGGAACGGGAATTGGCCGCGCATTATGGGGTCGATGATGCAGTTGTTTTTGTGTCGGGTCACGCCACCAATGTGTCCTGTATCGGGACATTAATGACCGACAAGGATTTGATCATTCATGATGCCTATGCGCATGACAGTATCATGGTGGGCATAAAATTATCAGGCGCCAAACGCCGTAGTTTCAAACACAATGATTGCGATGCTTTAGAGGCCTTATTAGAAAGTAACGATGGTCTTTACCAAAATACTTTGGTTTGCGTTGAGGGGCTTTATTCGATGGATGGGGACCTTTGTGATTTGCCGCGGCTTTTGGAGCTTAAAAAGAAATTTGGTTTCTGGTTGATGGTTGATGAAGCACACTCGATAGGAACGGTAGGCAAAACCGGACACGGCGTTGCAGAACATTTCGGGATCGACCCAAAGATGGTTGATATTTGGATGGGGACGTTAAGCAAGACTTTGGGGTCGACAGGCGGCTATATTGCTGGCTCCAAAGATCTCGTAAAATATTTGAAATTATACGCGCCCGGATTTGTGTTTTCGGTCGGGCTTTCTCCTGTGCTCGCAGAGGCCGCCAGATGCGCTTTAAGTATCCTTCAAAAAGAACCCGGACGTGTAGAAAAACTTAAAGAGAATAGCGAATATTTTTTGAAACAAGCGCAGAAAAGGGGGCTATCAACCGGAACTGCGGAAGGTTTTTGTGTTGTACCAATTTTAATTGGCGATTCTTTGTCCACCGTGCGCATGTCTGATTTGCTCTTTCAGCAAGGTTTCAATGTGTTGCCGATTGTTTATCCCGCGGTGCCGATGAACGAGGCACGGCTTCGGTTTTTCCTCACGTCTGAACATAATTTTGAACAAATCGATATGGTGTTAGACGCTGTGGTAGACAATTTGGAAAAGGCGCGTGATTTGGATATTGATCCTGCGGTGAAAGAGAAAATGAAATCTGTTATTGGTTTTGAGCTTTAGAAACAGATCAAAGAAATGCGTTCTTGGTTTTCAATCGAATGTGTAGAGTGACCTATTATTCGGAAATATACCGAGGAGTTTAGTGGGGTGATGATTTGAAATTATTGGTTGTTGGGGCCGGTCTAACTGGGGCCGTCATCGCACGCGAAATGGCCGAGGCGGGGCATTCCGCTTTGGTGATCGATGAACGCGATCATATTGCGGGCAACTGTCACACAGAACCGGACCCTGATACGGGCGTTATGGTCCATGTCTATGGCCCCCATATTTTTCACACCGATGATGACATTGTCTGGAAATACATCAATCGCTTTGGCGAGATGATGCCATACAAGAACCGCGTCAAGGCGACTGTTGGCGGATCGGTATATTCCTTGCCGATCAACTTGCACACAATCAATCAGCTTTATGGTAAAGCAATGTCGCCAGACGAGGCCAGGTCGTTCATTACAAGCGAGGCGGACACATCCATCGACGATCCCCAAACTTTTGAAGAACAAGCGCTTAAATTTGTTGGACCTAAAATCTACAAAGCGTTTTTTCATGGGTATACAAAAAAACAATGGGGCGTTGAACCAAGTGAATTGCCCGCATCTATCTTGAAACGCTTGCCGCTTCGCTTCAATTACGAGGATAATTATTTCAATCACAAGCATCAGGGCATGCCAAAACACGGCTACACAAAAATTGTTCAAAACATTTTAGATCACAAAAATATTGAAATAAGACTCAATCTGCGGAGTGAGGATTTTGCAGGCGATTTTGATCACACAGTCTATTCGGGGGCTTTGGACAGATGGTTTGACCATAAATTTGGACGTCTATCCTATCGTACTTTAAGGTTTGAGAAATTTCATTACGACGGTGATTATCAAGGAACGGCGGTGATGAATTATTGTGATGAAGCCGTTCCTTACACGCGTATTTCGGAGCACAAGCATTTCGCCCCATGGAATTCGGAAGAATTTGAAAAAACCACATGTTTTAAAGAGTTTAGCGCAGCTTGCGGGCCAGATGACATCCCATTTTACCCGGTGAGATTGGTGCATGATAAGGCGCTTTTGCAGAAGTATATTGAAACCGCGAAACAGGAAAGTCGGGTCACATTCGCAGGGCGTTTGGGCACATATTCCTACTTGGATATGGATGTTTCGATCAAACGTGCTTTAGAGACTGCGGGTGCGATAAAGGCGATGTGGAAAACCGGCGGCGATACACTGGCCTTCGTGCATGATCCACTTTAGCGAAGTCAGTTTGGTTCATGCCACGCACCGCATCGAAAACCCATACGCTGCAATGCTTTATGATGCCCAAGGCAGGGAAACCATTAGGGCTTTATTTCTCCGGTCAGAATTTTGAATATGATGCGTCAAATGATAACCTAGTCCTCTCCGCTGGCGCGGTTGTATATGCGCATAGTTACTTCAATTCGTTTTTCCTTGAATATTGGCGAGAATTTACCTCGATCCAAGATCTAGGTGTAAGAGTTAAGAAGACGGGCGCGTTGCTGCTTCGCTTGATCGGCATAGCGTCGGATGGCACATCAGAAGAGATCGCGAGCATTCAATTAAACAATGACTCTATTGACGCGACGCTTTGGATACCTGCCGATGATTTTTCGGAAATCTCCCAATTTTCAAGGCTCTGTGTAAATTTCGAATCCGAAGACGGGGCAATTGTCACCGAAGCTGAATTTGTTACGCATACGGCACCATCTCAAGCAATCACATTATCCATCGGTATATGCACATTCAAAAACGAGGCGCTTTTGGCGGATTGCCTAAATGAGCTTCAAGAGACCAAAGCCAACTGCCCTGAGATCAAAGATATTTATGTCGTAAACCAAGGTGACGTATTTTCTGATCCCGCGTTGGTTTCTTTGCAAGAGAACAAGAGTTTTACATTTATTGAACAGTCCAACCTTGGCGGGTGTGGTGGATTCAATCGCACGATGGTCGAAGCGGCTTTTTTAAATGAAAACCCTGCAAGTCATCATCTGATGATGGATGATGATATTATTCTAGATGGGCGGGTTATCCAGCGGACAATTCAATTTTTGTCTTATGCCGATGCAGATGTGGTTGTCGGTGGACATTTGTTGGAAATCAATGAACCAAACCTATTGGTCGAGGCCGGGTCAAAGCTAATCCCGCTTTGGGTGCCCGATCCGATTGGATTTGGATTGCATGTGACAGAACAAAGCGCATTGGATCAAATTTCGCAAATCAATTTACCAGACTTCAATGGATGGTGGTACTGCGCGATCCCAACCAGATGTATCCAAGAATTGGGTCTTTCCGCTCCAACTTTTATACGTTTCGACGATATTGAATATGGTATTCGGCTGAAGTCGAAAGACATCCCGATCGTTTCTTTCCCTGCGATAGCGATTTGGCATCATAGCTTTGCATTTCAAGAGACCGAATGGATCAATTATTACAACCTGCGCAACCAGCTTATTCTTTCCAGTTTTCATCCCGGGTTGATTAAGAAACCGGATTTTCTGTTTATTCTTGGCTACATTATGAACTTTGTTTTATCTCATCGATATGGCAGCGCCGCGATGGTTCGAAAAGCAGTCAAAGATTTTTTGGACGGGCGTGATCGTGGCCTTGGTGTCGATGCTGCTACCAAACATCAAGAAATTAAGCGATTTTTGTCTTCTCTTAAACCACTTGAAAAATTCCCAATTGAAAATGTGAAAGATATCCCAACACGCGAATTTCAACATGTGCCGACATCTGTTCTTCTGGTACTGGTTTTGTTTGTCACGAATTTTTGTAGACTTGTATTGCCAAGATTCAAATCGGGATCATTGATCAATTTTCCTGACGGCGGTGCATATGCCTATTCCGTTGGAAGCCATGATTTCGTAAAACCCAACAGCTCCAAAAGAGATGAATATAATATCTTCCGCCTTAACCGTTGGTCCTTGATCAAAGAAACGACGTTGGCTTTTGTCGCGAGTTTCCGGTTTTTGCTTAAACGAAACGGCGCAATGCGAAATTGGGCAAAGGCACAAGATCAATTGACAAGTTTGGAAAACTGGCAAGACATTTTTGACGAAAGCAACCGCTCCACAAAAGACTAACCGCGTTTTTTGATTACCGCCATGAAATCGGCGCGTAGACCCTTTGCATATTCATCATATTCCGCGCTGCCAGGCATATCTGCCCATTTTTGCCCATACAGTCGAAACGGCCACGGCACACGCTTTAAAAGCTTTTCGCGCCTCGGGATATCTGCCTTGAGTGCTGCAAAAGTATTTGGTGTAATATCTCTATACGTGACAAGCTCTAGGTTTTCGCCACAAGCCGCACGCAGCTCTGCCTTTATTTCATTATGGTTGCCCTGACGATAACCGCCAGAAAAACAGATTATTCCACCCGGCTGCACGACGCGCGCGGCCTCGCTGACGAATTGCGACAACCCAAAATAAGTGGGTGCACCAACCGACAAAACAGCATCAAATCGGTTATCTGCAAAGTCGAGACGGGTATTGGTTGCTTTTTGTGCGGACACATTTGGCAGGGTTGAACAAAGCCGCCGCGCTAAAACAACAGCGTAGCCATTCCGCTCTGTTCCGACGAGCTTGGCGTCCTTGAAGAGACGGGAAATGTAAAAAAGCCCGCCGCCTTGGCCGCATCCAACGTCCAGTATATTTTGGAAATCATTGCCAGACTGCAACAAGGGTTTGCAAACCAGATGATACATCATCGCATTTGGCGCCTCATTTTCTAATCTTTCGGGCAGCGCCATATCTTCATCAATAGGAAGATAGCCACCATTGAAGAAGACCTGCTGGCGCACAGGCGAAAACCGATACAAAACATCGTAAGCCACCAGATCGAATAGATGAAAACCAAGGGCCAATGATCTTTTGATCCAGTTATCTTTTGCGCGCAATAAATCCGGCATAAATTTACCCTGTTTGCAGGCGGGATAATTCAGTTTCCTTTTATGCGCAATTCTCATTCGTATTCATTCAGCCCGCGACAACAGATCTTAATCATGTTAGTTTCGCGCAAATCTGGTTTGACTAAAAAGATGTCCAATCGCGTACTTATTCTTCAAGGGCCACCGTCGGTTTTTGCCAAAACACTGTTTCGCGATTTTGCGGCACGAGATGTTTTTGTATTGAAGGTGAATTTCAGCTTTGGGGATTGGTTGTATTTTGGCTCAAAAGGGGCAGTGAATTACAAAGGATCGCTGCAAGATTGGCCTGCCTACTTAGAAGATTTGATCACTACGCATCAAATCACAGATATTATTTATTATGCGGATCGATTGCCGTATCACCGCGCCGCGCAGGCTGTGGCCAAGAGATTAAACCTTCGAGCGATATCTTACGAATTTGGATATTTGCGCCCTGATTGGATTGTTGTCGAGCAAGGCGGACAGTCCGCTTATTCCTATTTTCCAAACGATATGAAAGTGATCCGAAACCTATCAAAAAATTTGTCCTATCCTGATCTAACACCTCAATTCCCCTATAAATTTTCTGTTGAGGCGACACATGAGGTGATCTTCAACCTTTCAAACTTCTTTCTGCGTATTTTTTATCCGCGATATCAAAGCGATAAATACTACAATCAATTGGTCGAATTTCTGAATTACATCCCCAGATTAATAAAGCGGCGATGGCGCACGAAGGCGGCAGAAAAGCTAGCGCATAATCTTGTATCTTCGAAGGCACGATATTTTTTAGTACCGTTGCAAATGCAGAATGACTACCAGATCAGAAGCAACTCACCCTATGCACATTTGCATGATTTCATCGAAGAGGTGATGATCTCTTTTGCTGCTCATGCCAAATCTGATGATGCTTTGGTATTTAAAAAACACCCACTTGATAATGGTTTGGAAAATTGGGCGAAGGTTTTGCGCAAGCTTGCGAAAAAACATGATCTGTCTGATCGGTATCACTTCATGGATGGTGGCGATTTGGATGCGCTGACAAAAGCGGCTTTGGGAACGGTCGTGGTAAATAGCACAGTTGGATTGACGGCCTTGCACCTGGGGTGTCCGGTGAAGGTTATGGGCGTTGCCGTCTACGATATCGAAGGCGTGACCTTCCAAGGAAAGCTTGATGCATTTTGGCATGACCCAAAACCAGCGGATATGATCAATATAGATGCGCTCATAAAATTGCTTGCGCATTCAATTCATGAAAAGGGTAATTTTTATACGGATCAGGGACGCGAAGCCGCAGCGAGGGGCATTGTGAACCGCGTTCTTGAAGGGCGCGTGAACGATGGTGGCTATCCGCTGATTCAGACACGACTGAAGAATGCAAAAGCGCTTGGTATCGCCATTGACAGCTAATGTGACGTATCTAATTTGCGAACACTCATCAGTGCGGAGGCAGAAATCAGGGTAGCGCGTCAACATATCATGATCACTGGGGCAAGCCGCGGCTTGGGTGCTGCATTGGCCATAGAGGCCGCGGATGAAGACGTTCACTTGTCGTTGACCGCGCGCCAGATAGACGCCTTGGCGCATACCAAAGCAGCCTGTGAAAATAAGGGGGCAAAAGTAGACCTTTATGCGCTTGATTTGACAGATGCGCAAAGCCTACCTGAATTTCAGGGCAACCTTGCGGATGCGCCGGATATTTTCATCGCCAATGCCGGTATCTTTGATGGGCGAAGCGCTGCAGATGACTTGGAAGATGCGCAAACCATCCAAGATATCTTGCAGACGAATTTGGTCGGCACGTTGCAGTTATGCCATGCGATTGCGGAACGAATGCGCACGCGCGGATCAGGTCATATAGTCACAATCAGTTCGCTCGCCGGTGTCGCGCCGTTGGCGGACGCACCCATATATACGGCATCGAAAGCGGGTCTGTCCGCGTATTCAGAAGCGATAGCTGCATATTTAGAGCCCTTCGGTATTCTGGTGACAGATGCGCGCGCAGGACACATCGAGACGGAACAGACAGCGGTTCAAAACGGCGGGATGCCAATGATGCTTTCACCCCAGGCTGCGGCAAAAACGATCATTCACGGGATACGGAAGAAAAGACGTGTCATCCAGGTTCCATGGACCCTTGCCATAGGGGCACACTTAAGTGGGTTCTTGCCATGGCGCTTGCGTCAATGGGCCATGGCCTCGCATCGTTTTTATGTCGATAAAAAGGACAAGCAATGACGAAAAAAATTCTTTTGATTGGTGCAGGCAATATGGGTTTCGCGATGCTCAAAGGGTGGATGTCTTTTGAAGATCCGCCGCAGGTCACGGTTGTCGATCCCAGTCAGGAATATCAAACTCGTGCGACACAAGTTGGGGCCAGGGCCTTTGCTGAACCGTTGGATCTTGATGCGGCTCAAATATTCGATCTGATCGTCGTCGCTGTGAAGCCACATTATGTAACCGATATTTTGGGCGCATATAAAAAGTGGATCAGCGCAAAAACGACAGTCGTTTCGGTTGCGGCTGGTGTAACCATTAATAGGATGGCGCAAGCTTTGCCCAACGAAACTGCGATTATCAGATGCATGCCCAATACACCCGCGGCGATAGGGCAGGGCATGATGGTTCTATGCAGCAACACGCATGTGCAACCAGATGCGGCGAAACTGGCTGAAAAGCTGTTCGCCACCTCGGGCAAAGTCGCGTGGGTTGCAGACGAAACGCTGATGGATGCCGTGACCGCAATCTCAGGCTCGGGGCCAGCTTATGTGTTCCATTTCGTCGAATGTCTGACGCAGGCGGGGATTGATTTGGGGTTGCCTGAAGAAACGGCTGCCATTCTTGCCAAACAAACGGTGTCAGGGGCTGGACAGATGGTTGCGGCGGCATCTGAAACGCCGACCCAACTACGCCAAAACGTCACAAGCCCGAATGGAACAACGCAAGCTGCCCTTGAGGTTTTGATGCAAGGTAGAGCATTTGAAAAGCTGCTTGGCCAAGCTGCGCGTGCGGCAAGAGATCGGGGCGTAGAATTGGATCAGGAAAGTTAGGGTTTAAATATGACAGAAAAAGATCAGCTTATTTTGCGCGAAGAATCCGATGGGGTCGCAATCTTGACCTTGAATGCACCCAAATCGATCAACGCGCTGTCGGACGCTATGATTGCCGAGCTAAGCGCGCAATTGGATGAGATTGCAGCGGATCGCGCTGTTAAGGTTGTTATCCTGCGCTCTGCAAGAGACCAATTTTGTGCAGGCCATAACTTAAAAGAGATGACGGCCAAGCGCGCGGCGGAGGATGGTGGCTTTGCCTATTTCAATGATCTTTTCGCGCGCTGTTCTGCGATGATGTTAAAGATCACGCGATTGCCTCAACCGGTGATTGCGGAAGTAAAAGGGATTGCTACGGCTGCGGGCTGTCAGCTTGTGGCGACCTGTGATCTGGCTGTCGCTGCGAATGATGCGCGTTTTGCAACGAGCGGGGTGAATATTGGGTTGTTCTGTTCGACGCCGATGGTGGCGCTCAGCCGAAATGTGGCGCGCAAACATGCGATGGAAATGCTGTTGATGGGAGAATTCCAACCGGCGGAACGGGCACTTGAACTTGGTTTAATCAATCGTGTGGTGCCCAAAGACGAGCTGGAAGCTGCATCAATAGCGATGGCGCGCGTGATCGCAGAGAAGTCACCAGCGGCGGTAAAAATCGGGAAAGAGGCCTTCTACCGCCAAGCGGAAATGACGCTGGAAGAGGCCTATGCCTATGCAGGCCAGGTGATGGCAGAGAATATGATGGCGCGCGATACGAAGGCAGGCATTGGGGCCTTTGTTGAGAAGAAATCGATGCCGAAATGGCAAGGTGAATAGAAATGTCCTAGCTAGGACACTATCTTAACACATTGATTTAAAAGCCTTATCAGAAAATTCTTTTGTATCTCTTCGACGCGACTCTCACTGCATTTTCTTGTTAACGATTGCTCCAGAAACCTAGTTTAGTGAAGCTTCATTAACCTTTTAAAAGCCGTGTTCTACGCTGGTTTGCTGTTGTGATTTTGGGTGTGAAATGGCGAGATGAGATGCTTGTAGCAACGGCGCACGTGCCGAGGCCCATGTGATCACGCATCTTCTATCGTTCAAAACCTCCAACCAAAAATACTTGAGAATTCCATTTATCTAAGCAATCCTTGCCCTCGTCACAGCAGGGGAGAGCGGAATGGCCGCGAATGTTTTAGAATTTCAAAATGGTGATGCGCCGTTTACCGAGGACCCCTCCAAATCCTACACGCTACCCGCGCGATTTTACCTGAATGAAGAGATATACGAGGCTGAGAAAGACGCCATATTCTATCGCTCGTGGCATTATGCGGGCCATATCAGCCAAGTGGCTGAGCCGCGGATGTATTTCACCACGAAAATCCACCAGCAGAATATATTCATCGCAAAGGCCGATGATGGCAAAATCCGTGCATTCTATAATGTATGTGCGCATCGCGGCCATCTGCTGTTGGAGGGGGCTGGCAAGAAAAATGTTATTACATGCCCCTATCACGCATGGGCGTTTGACTTTCAGGGCAATCTGATCACCGCGCGAAATTCTGAGAATGTGGACGGTTTTGACAAATCAGACTTTCCGTTGAAAGAAATCAAACTGGAAGTCTTTTGCGGCATGATCATGGTCAATCTTGATCCGGATGCCACATCCTTTGCCGCGCAAAATGACGGGCTAGAGGCCGAGATCAAGCAATATATGCCTTCCGTTGATACGCTTGCATTTGCACAGCGCGATACATTTGATGTGAACTCAAATTGGAAAGTGCTCGTCGACAATTTTCTTGAATGTTATCACTGCGCGCCGGCGCATCGCGATTTTGTCGATTTGGTGAATATGGACAGCTACCGCACGATCACCCATAAACGTTACAGCTCCCAATGTGCGGCCGCGCCAAATACCACGAATTCAAAAGCGTTCAGTTTCGAGCCGGGTGATATTGATTTTGGCTATGCTGGCTTTTTTGTCTGGCCGAATATTACGATTTGGCTTTACCCGGGCGAGGCGAATATGTCGGTTTTGCAGATGAATCCCTATGCCCCAGAAAATACCATCGAGTATCAGGATTGGTTCACACCGGGTGGTGTGCTGTCACCGCAATTGAAAGAGGCCGCAGATTATCAAAAGGATGTTTTACAGCCCGAAGATATCGGCCTGTGTGAAAGCGTCCAACAAGGGCTGCATTCCAAAAGCTACAATCAAGGCCGCTTTATTGTGGATCGCGGCCGCACAGAATTATCAGAGCATGCGGTGCATCATTTTCAATGGATGGTGGCCGAAGCACTGGGCGCGGATTTGCGCGGTTAATTCACTTCTGCCACATAGTTTTCTTTGCGCGCCGCTATTTTTTGACCGATAAATTGCATGAACGCCTCGATCTGGGGGGCTTTGCGCAGATCAGGATGGGTCAGCAGCCAGATACTCGGATAGGCCTCCCATGGCAGCGCTTTAATCCGGGAGAGGCCTGGTGTTGCTTCACCGACAAACCGTGGCATGCGGGTGATGCCAATCCCGACCTTCACAAGCTGAAGGGCTGAAATCATATCATCTGACCGCGCCGTGATTTTGATATTGGGGCAAAGCGCTTGAAGGGTTTTGGGTATTGGTTTTGGCCAGGCGGTAAAGGAAATCAGCGGCAGTTCGCTACGAAATTCGCCTTGGCCAATTGGGGCTTGGACCAGCCAATCGCTGGCGGCATAATAGCCCGCGTCTTGATCGGTTAGCTTGCGCCCCCAAAGGGTTTCGGGTGGTTTATCTGTGACGCGGATGGCGATATCAGCCTCGCGCTGATGCAGATTCAACAAGTTATTATCGCCAATCAATTCAAACTGAATATCCGGGTATGTGTTCAGAAACGTGGCGATATCATTGCTGAGCGCGGCATCAAACATCAGGGGCGGGATCGTTAAGCGTAAGGGACCGTCAATCGTTGGGGAAAAGGCCAGCAGCGCACGTTCGAGATCATGGATATTGTCATCCATATCCGCGGCATGGGCCAAAATCTTTTGCCCATGATCCGTCAGTTTTAACCCCGCAGGCAGGCGATCAAAAATCCCAAACCCAAGCGTCTGTTCTGCCTTTGCCAAACGGCGAGAGATCGTGGCATGGGTCACATTCAGCGCCCGCGCAGCACCAGAAACACCGCCATGACGGTCGATCATTAGAACCAATTGCAGGACATCCCAATCGATCTTTAGACTGCTGTTTTCGTACATAGAATGTACAAAGATAGCGAATATCGTACAAAGTCAAGCTTTGCTAATTCTCCTATTGATCAAAACTAGGAGAGTACGATGGCACATTATGCAATTGTCATGGTCGAAGTGAAAGACGCCGAAAAAATGGCGGCTTATCGCGAAGCCGCGGGGCCGGGCCTTGCCAAACATGGCGCAAAACCCGTGGCAGGCGGGCCTGAAACACGCGCGCTTCAAGCCCAGCATGGGCCCGTGACGGGCGTGGTTTTGGAATTTTCAGACGCGGATGCGATTGAGAATTGGTTGAGTGATCCAGAACTGGCCGAGGTTCATGCGCTGCGCAACGCAGCTGCAACGGTCACGATTTTGGCAGCACCTTCGATGGGGTGATTTGCTTGGTTTTTAAAACGCATATGGGGGCCACCCCGAAAGGTGGCCGCCCAGTTCTTATGCTGCGAGGTCAGTGCGGCCAAGGTCCATGACCTTCGCCCATGCCGCGACGAAATCGGCAACGAATTTCTCGCCTGCATTATCTTGGGCGTAAATCTCTGCCAAGGCGCGCAGTTGAGAGTTCGAGCCGAAAACCAGATCGGCGCGGCTGCCGGTCCATTTCTGTGTGCCTGATGCGCGATCTACTCCGGCGTAACGCCCATTGCCAACGCCATTCCATTCCGTTGCCATATCCAAAAGATTGACGAAGAAATCATTGGTCAGCTGGCCTTTGCGGTCAGTCAGAACGCCCGTGTCAGACCCATCGGTATTTGTGCCAAGTGCGCGCATACCGCCCACCAGTACAGTCATCTCTGGTGCGGTCAGTGTTAGAAGATGCGCGCGATCAACCAAAAGCTGCTCTGCTGGGGCGGTGTAGTCTGCCTTCATAAAGTTGCGGAACCCGTCCGCTTCTAGCTCCATCGGCTCGAAACTATCCGCATCTGTTTGATCTTTGCTGGCATCCATCCGGCCCGGCGTGAAGGGAACAGTGACATCATGGCCGGCATCTTTCGCGGCTTTTTCAACGGCTGCCACACCTGCCAGCACAATCAGATCGGCCATCGAGACGGTTTTGCCGAAGCCAGACTGAATACCCTCGAGCGCAGAAAGGACTTTTGCAAGACCCGCAGGATTATTCACCGCCCAATCTTTTTGCGGCGCCAGACGCACGCGCGCTCCATTTGTGCCGCCACGCAGGTCAGAACCGCGGAAACTGGCCGCAGAGGCCCATGCGGCAGATGCCAGTTCACCCACGGACAGGCCGGTTGCCAAAATCTGCTCTTTCAAAGCTGCCTGATCGGCCGCGTCTATCAAATCATGGTCACAAGCTGGGATCGGGTCCTGCCAAATCAAATCCTCTGCCGGGACATCCGCGCCCAGATAAAGCGCTTTGGGGCCCATATCGCGGTGGGTCAGCTTGAACCATGCGCGTGCGAAAGCGTCTGCGAACTCTTCTGGATTGTCGCGGAAGCGCTTGGAAATTGGACCGTAAATCGGGTCCAATTTCATCGCCATATCGGCGGTGGTCATCATCAGTGGTACGGCGCCATTGCCATCGACCTGTGGGGCATGGTGGTCGGCTGCCAGGTCTTTGGCCGCCCAGATATGCGCGCCAGCAGGCGATTTGGTCAACTCCCACTCATGGTCCCAGAGCACTTCAAGATAGCTCATATCCCAAGTGGTGGGCGTATAGGTCCATGGGCCTTCGATGCCTGATGTGATCGCATCGACGCCCTTGCCGCTGCCATGCGTCGAGGTCCAGCCGAAACCTTGTTCCTCAATCGTGGCCCCTTCGGGTTCCGCGCCAACATGGGCGGTATCGCCCGCGCCATGCGCTTTGCCGAATGTATGTCCGCCTGCGACCAAGGCCACGGTCTCCTCGTCATTCATGGCCATGCGTCCGAATGTTTCGCGGATATCACGGCCAGAGGCGAGGGGATCAGGATTACCATTAGGCCCCTCCGGGTTCACATAGATCAGACCCATTTGCACCGCAGCCAGTGGGTTTTCCAGCTCACGCTCACCGGAATACCGGTTGTCATCAAGCCAGCCCGTTTCAGAACCCCAGTAAATATCTTCCTCTGGCGCCCAAACATCCGCGCGACCGCCGCCAAAGCCAAAAGTTTTGAAGCCCATCGAATCCAGAGCGACATTGCCCGCAAGGATCATCAGGTCGGCCCAAGAAATTTGATTGCCGTATTTTTGCTTGATCGGCCACAGCAAGCGGCGCGCTTTATCAAGATTGCCATTGTCTGGCCAAGAGTTCAGCGGCGCAAAGCGCTGCGTGCCTGAACGCGCGCCGCCACGCCCATCGGCGGTGCGATAGGTGCCAGCAGAATGCCACGCCATGCGAATGAAGAAGGGACCGTAATGGCCATAATCCGCGGGCCACCACTCCTGACTGTCTGTCATCAGATCGGTCAGGTCTTTCTTAAGCGCCGTCAAATCCAGTTTTTTGAATTCTTCGGCATAATCAAAATCCCCGCCCATTGGATCGGATGCAGGACTGTTCTGGTGCAAAATGCCGATATTTAACTGATTTGGCCACCAATTGCGGTTTGATTGAACTTTGTTTGTGGTGTGCATAACGGGGCATCGGCCGATATCGCCATCCATTGAACTCTCCTGTTGTTTTCGAATCTGCACTCAACTTAGAATGTTTCTAAAAGAAAATATAATTGTAAATAATGCTCATAATGATAAGTTTTACTTATGATAACATTGCGCCAACTCACCTATCTAAACGCCTTAGATGAGCATCAGAATTTTACCCGCGCTGCGGCTTCTGTTCCTGTGTCTCAATCAGCTTTATCGCAGCAAATCAAAGAGTTAGAGACCAATCTTGGCGCGCCCCTTTTGGCACGCATCGGCAAAGGTTTCGCGTTTACACCGCTTGGTCGTGATATTCTCGCTCGTGCTGCAAAGATCACGGCTTTGGTAGAAGAGATCGAAATCGCCGCGCGGCAGTCGCATGCGATGCCCGAAAACCTGACCGTTGGTGTGATCCCAACGGTCGCGCCTTATGTGCTGCCCCATGCTTTGCGTCAATTGCGCGATACGATGTCGGGCTGTCATTTTCAAATTCGCGAAGGCTTGACCGATCTTCTGGTGGAAGATCTGGGGCAGGGGCGCATTGATATGGCCGTTCTGGCCTTGCCTGCGCCAATTGATGGTTTGGACGAGGAGGTGTTGTTTACGGATCATTTTGTGTTGGTCGGTGATTTGGATGGCATTGCGAAATTGCCCTTAAATATGCAGGCGCAAGAGATTGATGCCGATAGTTTGCTGCTGTTGGATGAGGGGCATTGCCTGTCAGGCCAAGTTCTGGACGCTTGCCATATTCGCAATTCTGCCGCTGTTGATCTGCGTGCCTCGTCCATGGCGACGCTCTGTCGTTTGGCGGCAGAGGGGATGGGGTTAACCATGGTCCCCGAAATCGCGCTTCGCACTGAGGTTCAGGCAATCCCAGGGCTAAAGGCCAAGCGTTTTGCCCGCCAAACACCGATGCGCAGTATTGGTTTGGTGCGGCGTAGTTTGGGCGCCCGGCCGGATTGGTTTAGATGGGTGGCAGAGGCGTTTGCCCAAGCAGGCCACTTGGCAAAACAATAGATTTCGATCATATAGGCTGACATGGCCAGAGACCTGAAAATTCCAGCACAGCGTCATCCAGAAAAGGCGCATAAGCCAGATAATCCGATCAAACGCAAACCGGATTGGATCCGTGTGAAAGCGCCGACATCAGAGGGATACCGCAAAACCCGCGATATCATGCGCGAAAACCAGTTGGTCACAGTATGTGAGGAGGCGGGTTGCCCAAATGTGGGTGAATGCTGGTCACAAGGTCATGCTACAATGATGATCATGGGCGATGTCTGCACGCGCGCTTGTACATTTTGCAACATTGCAACCGGTAAGCCACTAGAAGACCTAGATGTATTTGAACCGGGCCGTGTGGCCCATGCGGTGCAAAAGCTGGGCTTGAACCATGTTGTGATTACCTCTGTCGATCGGGATGACGTTGAAGATGGCGGCGCGGATCACTTTGCACAAACCATCCGCGCGGTGCGCCACCGGTCGCCCGATACGACAATCGAAATTCTGACCCCCGATTTTCTGCGCTGTGATCCATCTGTGTTAGAGGTTGTGGTCGAAGCACGTCCCGATGTGTTCAATCACAATTTGGAAACCGTACCGGGGCTGTATCCAGAGGTACGGCCCGGCGCGCGGTATTTCCATTCCTTGCGTCTTTTACAGCGGGTCAAAGAGCTTGATCCAACCATGTTTACCAAGTCGGGTATTATGGTCGGGCTGGGCGAAGATCGCCAATCTGTGTTGCAAGTGATGGATGATATGCGTGCCGCAGATATTGATTTTCTAACGATTGGCCAGTATTTGCAGCCCACACCCAAACATCATGCGGTGGATCGCTTTGTCACGCCTGATGAATTTTCCGATTATGAACGTGCGGCGTGGGGCAAAGGGTTTTTAATGGTGTCAGCAAGTCCTCTAACGCGGTCGAGCTATCACGCGGGCGAGGATTTTGAGAATTTGCGCGCGGCGCGGTTGCGCGCAATGGGTCGTTGATCAAAGAAACATCAATCTGCGCAACGCACACAAAAAAAGCGCCCCGAAGAGCGCTTTTGAATGTGTGACTTTAGAGTCTTAGAAGCTTTTGCCAAGGAAGATTGAATAGACACCATTCAACGTATCTTCGCTTGAGTTTGTATGGCTTATACCAATAGAAAATCTATCCGCGACATTATATTCAAGGCTGATTGTCGCTGCATCAATTCCATCGGCGCCCGCATCAGAGTAGAACAAATCCAAGCCCCCATTTAGGTTTTGATTAATCTGATAATCAAACATCGCGTCATATTTTTTTGTGTCTGTAAGTGAGCTTTTAGACCCCTGAAGCAACCATGAAAAATTGCGTACTTTACCACGTGTCCCAAGCATATAGATTGATTCATTCGGTGAAGAATCGGGCATGATGCGCTGATAGCCACCATATACATATGTGTAGGCATTCAATTTCGTTTCACCCGCGATTGCGAATGTATTGGCATCATCATAGTTGAAATAAGAATAGCTAACTTTCGTATCCGCGATTTGTGTATCGTGGCGAATGCCAAGGCCGTTAAAATCGTCATCTAATAATGTGATCAGTCGACCCGCAGAGGATGCGGAAATCACATTATCGAGAAGAAAACCAAAATAGCCCGGCAAACGGTAGTCAGACGCATGGTCATAGATCGCCATCGCATCCTCTGGTCGTCCAACAAATGTGCGTCCAAAGCTCCAAGTGAATGTTACGGCAGGGTAAAATGCATAGGCGTCATCTGTTCCGCCAGTGCCGCTATCAAAAGCATAGCCCAGAAAACCTACATCAAATCCAAAGGTCGACGGGTT
>JBCCGP010000024.1:0-41567 GCA_039029215.1 Pseudomonadota bacterium | reverse complement strand
GCATAGGTCAATTGTTTGAATGTCATAAGACAGGCCTCCTTCTTTGGTAAAAAAGAGGCTAGTTCATCCAATTGACCGCTTCAAAAAACGGTGCAGTTCAAATGTGAAAGGGCATATGTTGAACGTGAGACAAGTTATGACGGGCTTTTGGAGGTCGTTTAAATGGAGGGTTACACCCACCCGCTTGCCAAATAGACTTTAAACTAACAAAAGGCTATTCAAATAAAAAAGCCGCCCACTACTGGGCGGCTTTGCCTTTTCAATATTGAAGTGCTTAGAAACTTGTACTAATTTTCAATCCAGCTGACAGTACTTTACTGTCGTTCAAAGTCGCACCGAAATTTTCGGTAACAGCGTCACCGCGCAAGGAATAGGTGGCTCCCAAATCAATGTTGGCACCGCTCGCCAAAGTGTGGCGTACACCAAGCGTCAACGCTCTGTTCGAGCCTTGAGGTGAAAGTTCCGATGCTCCTTCGCCATCACCTGGATCAAAGAAAAACGATGCCGAAACAGCCCATTGATCGTTCAAACGACGCGCAACACCCAGAGATATCGAATAACCATCCTCAAATTTTGTCAATGGATCAGGGTCTCCTGCCAAAAATACCTGATTGTTTTCCCACATTGAGTAACGAAGGTTGCCGAAAAGGAGTGTATTTTGAGCTATACCAGTTTGGAACTGAAGATTAAGAGCATCCCCAATACTGGCAGTTGTGATTGCACCACCGCTTGCTCCGCCGCCGATAGAAGTGACTGGGAATTCTAGATCAATCGCCGTTTCATAGGTAAGCGCTATGCGCATCGCAATTTCTGGCCGTTCGTATCCAACACCAAAAATTGCGCCCACGCCGTCTGTGCCAGTGTGAGTGAAAGTGGTGGGCGTAACACCAATCGGAACGGTCACAGTAGGATCATTTGATGCGACTCTTTTTAGCCCGCCGATCAATGAAAAGTTTTCATTCAAATTGTATTTACCTACGAGCGAAAGAGTGGACAAAGACACATCTGCTCCGACAAGTGTAACTGCCCCCGCGCCCAAGTCTGTTTGCCAATCTATAAGTGATCCATTGCCTTGACTTGTGTAGGAAAGCCCAAGTGAGAATTGGTCAGAAAGCTGTGTTTTTATCGCAAAGTTAACTACATTAAATTCTTTAGCGACGTTATCAAAAGGAATGTCTGGAACTGCAGCGCCAACTATCGCAGAAGCTGTGGCCGAAGGTAGTGTCGCAGGTAGGTCAGGCCTAACTGCTCCAAGCGCGAACTCTGCATAATTACCTTCTTCAAACAAGAAGAAAGATGAGAAATTAGAACGCTCCAGCCCCTCTGCAAGCGCGGCGCTGGACATCGAGGCGACCAGAGCTGAAGATATAAGTAATTTTTTTGTCATTTGGATGACTCCTCCCGAGATATCATAGCCTTGTCTAAGAATATGCACCAAAGCGGTCAATTTAGCCAAGAAAGTTACGTTGCGGTAAAACGTATCCATTTTGAACTGTTGCAATAATGTATCGATTTCGCCCGCCCATATTGGGCGCTGTTCACCCTTATTCGCTTGAAGGGCTTTTGCGATAAAGTTAGGCTTTGGCGCAGATGTATTTTTGAGAAGGCAGGCCCATGCGCGATCCGTTTGAAGTTTATAACAATACCCTTGTCCCGATGGTTGTTGAGCAGACAAGCCGGGGGGAAAGATCTTATGATATTTTCTCGCGCTTGTTGAAGGAACGGATCATTTTCGTCTCCGGCCCGGTTCATGACCAAATGGCAACTTTGATTGTTGCGCAATTGCTGTTTTTGGAGGCGGAAAACCCGAAAAAAGATATCGCGATGTATATCAACAGCCCAGGTGGTGTGGTGACATCGGGCATGTCGATTTATGACACGATGCAATATATCCGTCCCAAAGTGTCTACGCTGTGCGTCGGGCAGGCGGCCTCGATGGGCTCGCTTCTTTTGGCCTCTGGTGAAAAAGGCATGCGGTTCACGCTGCCAAATTCACGGATCATGGTGCATCAACCCTCTGGCGGGTTCCAAGGGCAGGCAAGTGATATCGCGCTGCATGCAAAAGAAATCTTGGAATTGAAAGACCGTTTGAACAAGATTTACGTCAAACATTGCGACCAGAAACTTGCAGATGTAGAGGCCGCACTTGATCGCGACAATTTTATGACCGCAGAAGAGGCCAAAGACTGGGGCCTGATCGATGAAATCGTGCAACAGCGTGAAGGCGATGAAGAATAAGCCCGCCGTTTCAAGGGTTTATTCATAGACCTCCCCTAAATTGGGGAGGTGGCTTTGGCGCAATGGGCTGTTAATCCTGTCCCAGATCGCCATTGCGACCAATTTCTTTCTGGCCTAATGTGGCTGGAAGGGCGCATGCATCAAAGGAGTGGGCATGTCTGATACAGGCGAAACAGATAATAAAAACACGCTTTATTGCTCGTTTTGCGGCAAGAGCCAGCACGAGGTGCGAAAGCTGATTGCGGGCCCGACCGTGTTTATTTGCGATGAATGCGTTGAATTGTGCATGGATATTATCCGCGAAGAAACTAAGTCAACGGTATCGAAATCCGCAGATGGTGTACCAACACCGCAAGAAATTTGTGATGTTTTGAATGATTATGTGATCGGTCAAGAAGTTGCGAAACGCGTGCTGTCTGTGGCGGTGCACAACCATTACAAGCGGTTAGAGCATTCGGAGAAGGGCAGCGAGATTGAGCTGTCGAAATCGAATATCTTGCTGGTTGGCCCAACGGGCTGTGGTAAAACACTGCTTGCGCAGACTTTGGCGCGAATTTTGGATGTGCCATTTACGATGGCGGATGCAACCACGCTGACCGAAGCGGGCTATGTGGGTGAGGATGTTGAGAATATCATCTTAAAACTGCTGCAAGCTTCTGAATATAACGTGGAACGTGCGCAGCGTGGGATCGTCTATATTGACGAGGTTGATAAGATCACACGCAAGTCAGACAACCCATCTATCACGCGCGATGTCTCGGGTGAGGGTGTACAGCAAGCCCTTCTGAAAATTATGGAAGGCACGGTTGCCTCTGTCCCGCCGCAAGGGGGGCGTAAACATCCACAGCAAGAATTCTTGCAAGTGGATACGACCAATATCTTGTTTATTTGCGGGGGTGCTTTTGCAGGTCTTGATAAGATCATCGGGCAACGCGGCAAAGGCTCTGGCATTGGATTTGGTGCGGATGTCAAAGACGAAGATGATCGCGGCGTGGGCGAGTTGTTTACAGAGCTTGAGCCAGAAGATCTGTTGAAGTTCGGTTTGATCCCAGAATTTGTGGGGCGTTTGCCAGTTTTGGCGACGCTGACCGATCTGGACGAGGACGCGCTGATTACAATTTTGACGCAACCCAAAAACGCGCTGGTCAAACAGTATCAAACGCTTTTTGGTCTTGAAGGGGCAGATCTGCGGTTTACCGATGAGGCGCTCTCGGCAATTGCCCGACGTGCGATACAGCGCAAAACGGGTGCACGCGGCCTACGCTCGATCCTAGAGGATATTCTGTTGGATACGATGTTTGATCTGCCGGGTTTGGAGAATGTCGAAGAGGTTGTGGTGAATGAAGATGCGGTTGACGGTGATGGTGAGCCGTTGATTGTCTATTCCGAAGCTGCGGAAGAAACCGCGTCTGCATAGTTTTGTGCAAATCTGTGCCGATCTTGTGTGATCGGCACTAGACCTCTGACATCCATTACACCTATAAAGCTGTTAACTTGGCGGCGTAAAACAGGGTGCTCATGAAATGCTAAAATCGATTTTGACATGGTGGAACGGCCAAACCATTGGCACCCGCATCTGGACTTGGGCCAAAGGCGTGCGGGTTGGTGAAGATGATCAAGGCAATGTCTATTATGAAAGCCGCGATGGCGTGCGCCGTTGGGTGATTTATAATGGCGAGGTCGAGGCCAGCCGTATCAGCCCCGAATGGCATGGATGGTTGCATCATACCTTTGCTGCGCCACCCACAGACCAGCCGCTACCGCGCAAAAAGTGGGAAAAACCGCATCAGGAAAATTTGACGGGGACCGTGGCGGCTTATGCGCCTGCGGGTTCTTTGCGTTCGGGCAGCGAAGCGAAAAGCGATTACGAGGCGTGGACACCTTGAACCATAGCAAAACAGAAACGGCCATTGGTGCGGGCGTTTTACTGGCCGCACTCGTGTTTCTGTTTGTCCTGCTTGGACAATCCGGCGTGTCGTCCAGTTCGAATGATTTGATTTTGAAAGCCTCTTTTCGCTCTGCTGATGGGATTTCGGCGGGCACAGATGTGCGCCTTGCGGGTGTCAAAGTGGGCACGGTTCAATCCATGACACTTGATCCCAAACGCTTCCGTGCAGAGGTTGAATTGGCGGTGCGTGGGGATTTGGAAATTCCTGACGATAGTGCTGTGGCTGTATCGCAAGAGGGGTTGCTGGGCGGATCATTTGTCGAGATTGTGCCGGGGGGCTCTGATTTTGCATTGGAGAATGGCGCGGAGTTTTTTGAAACCCAGCCATCCGTGTCATTGATCAATCTGCTGTTGCGCTTTGTTGCGGGGCAGGGGGAATGAGTTCTCGGACGCTCTTTGCAGCGTTAAGTTTGGCACTTGCGGGGGCAGGTGTCGCGGTTGCCAATACGCAAACAGATCAAGGCCAAGGTGCGATGTTGCGCACATTGGATCGGATCACTGGCGAGGTTATTGATTACGAGGTGCCTGCACCGGGCGAGGTAACGCGCGCCCGGATCAAGATTGAACTGGAAGAATGCAGATATCCGCAAGGCGATTTGGCAAGTGATGCTTTCGCGCGATTGAAGATTTACGATAAATCGGTGACAGACCCGATGTTTGATGGGTGGATGGTGGCCTCGTCCCCTGCGCTAAGTAGTTTGGAACATCCCCGCTATGACGTTTGGGTGCTGGCCTGTATGGCGTCCTGAGCCATTATCGTATCAACTGACTTGAAATTTGCACCCACCTCTAACGCCGCACCAAGGCGGGACTGATAGTCCGATTTTTTGATCTCATAAGCGCCCAGATTGGCCAAATGCTCGGTTAGGAATTGTGTGTCAAATAACCTAAATCCGCCCAGTTTTAACCGCGCCATTAGATAGGTCAGCGCGATTTTGGATCCATTGGTTCCCCGCGAAAACATCGATTCCCCGAAAAATGCGCCGTTAAGGGCAACGCCGTAAATGCCGCCAATCAAATTCTGATCGCGATAGACTTCTACCGAATGCGCATAGCCCATATCGTGCAATGCGTCGTAAAGCTGCGTTATTCCTGTATTTATCCATGTGGTTGGCCGATCCGCACAAGCCGCCACAACGCCCAAAAAGTCATGATCAACGCGGATTTCGTAATCATCTTTCAAAAGCGCATGTCGCAATGACCGTGATACATGCAGCCCGCCAATATCGAACACACCGCGCAGCTTTGGTTCGACCCAATAAATCTCTTCCGCTTTGGCATCATCTGCCATCGGGAAGACGCCCGAAGCATAGGCATGAAGAAGAAGTTCTGGCGTGATCTCTGGTCCGAGATCACTCATCGATCAGAGGACATCTTGGCGGTCGAGCCATTTTTCCAGCCAGTGAATATCATAATCCCCTGTTTGGATGTCTTTCTCTTCCAAAAGCGCATGGAACAGCGGAACCGTGGTTTCAATCCCATCGACAACCAATTCTGAGAGCGCGCGTTTGAGGCGGGCCAATGCGGCCTCTCGATTGATGCCAGAGACGATTAATTTTGCGATCAAGCTGTCATAATAGGGCGGGATGGAATAGCCATCGTAAAGTGCTGAATCCATGCGCACACCCAGACCACCTGGCGCGTGATATTGTGTGATTTTGCCGGGACGCGGCGCGAATTCTGGCAGTTTTTCTGCGTTAATGCGCACCTCGATCGAATGACCGCGAATTTTAAGCTCTTCTTGTTTGAAGGCCATTTCTTCGCCTGCGGCAAGCCGAATTTGCTGTTTGACCAAATCTACGCCAAAAATCGTTTCGGTCACGGGATGTTCGACCTGTAAGCGGGTGTTCATTTCGATGAAATAGAACTCGCCATCCTCAAAAAGAAATTCAATCGTGCCAGCACCGGAATATCCGATATCGCCCACAGCTTTGGCGCAAACATCGCCGATTTTGGCCCGTGTTTCTCCATCAATGCATGGGCCGGGGGCTTCTTCGAAAACCTTTTGGTGACGGCGCTGTAATGAGCAATCCCGCTCGCCCAGATGGACGGCGCGCCCTTTGCCATCGCCAAAGACCTGAATTTCGATATGGCGCGGCTTTTGAAGGTATTTTTCGATATAGCATTCATCATTGCCAAAGGCGGCTTTGGCTTCTGAACGCGCGGTTGAAAACGCCTCGTCGAGATCATTCTTGGTCAGGGCCAGTTTCATGCCGCGACCGCCACCACCTGCGGTTGCTTTTACAATCACTGGAAAGCCCATATCATCGGCGACTTTATGCGCCTCTTCGATTGTGGGCACACCACCGTCCGAGCCGGGCACGCACGGCACCCCAAGATTGATCATGGTTTCCTTGGCCGTGATTTTATCGCCCATCATGCGGATATGTTCGGCAGAGGGGCCGATAAAGGTGATATCGTGATCCTCTAAAACTTGCACGAAATTCGCGTTCTCGGATAGAAAGCCATAGCCGGGATGCACTGCCTCGGCCCCTGTGACCTCGCATGCGGCAATAATGGCAGAGATTTTCAGATAGCTTTCATTGCCGGGTGCGGGACCAATACAGACGCTTTCATCGGCCATACGCACATGCATCGCGGATGCATCAGCCGTGGAATGGACGGCAACTGTTGCGATGCCAAGCTCTTTGCACGCGCGAATAACACGAAGGGCGATTTCGCCCCGATTTGCGATCAGTACTTTCTTGAACATCCCGATTACTCGATGATCATAAGTGGCGTGCCGAACTCTACCGGTGTGCCATCGTCAATCAAAATTCTGGTGACCTTACCCGCTTGTGGGGCAGGGATATTGTTCATTGTTTTCATCGCTTCGACGATCAACAATGTTTGTCCTTCGCTGACGGTGTCGCCAACGGTGACAAAGGGCGCGGCACCTGGTTCAGGGGCAAGATAGGCGGTGCCAACCATGGGCGAGCTTACGACGCCGGGGTGATTTGCGGGATCGCCGCTGGTATCACTTGCATCTGCGGTAGGCGATGCAGGGGCGGCTGGTGCTGGTGCGGCGGCAGCGGGTGTTGCGATTGCGGCTGGTGCTGGGGCAACTGTGGTGGCCACAGGGGCAAAGGCGCGTGTGACACGCACATCAATCGTGTTGTTTTCCCCCAATTCACGTTTGACGCGGATTTCTGCCAGATCGCTTTCGTTCAATACAGATGCTAAAGATTGGATAAATTTTACATCTGCATCTTGGTCTTTTTTGCTCATCAGCGTATCGCCCCAGTGTTTTTCTTTTGCATATTATCGCATCACTTATAGGTGATTGAGGGGATGATTTAAAGCGTTTTGCGCGATCTATGACCGCCCAGAGCGTTTTGCCACCGCCAAAATATCACGCGCTTTATTGGCCCCAACAGACCCGTTTGGCAAAAGCGAGAGGGCACGTTGTGCATGTGTCTTGGCAACGCCAAAATTTCCTTGCAGCGCAAACCGCTCTGCCGTCACAACGGAGGCCAGACCGGGCTGTCCGTTTTTGGCGTAAGCTGTTGCCAAATCGCGCAGCATACGGCCATTTTTGCTGTCGCGTGCATAGGCTTTTTGCAATGTGGCGAGGGCTGATTTTGATTGACCACCCGCAAGTTGCGCGCGCCCGAGGCCGGCGAGGATCTGTGGTTCCCTTGGGGCAAGGGCGATGGCGCGTTGATAGCTGGCGATGGCCGCTTTTGGGTTGCCGTTTTCAAGCTGAAATTGCCCGTTCAGCTCGTTATAAAACGGGTCATTGGGGCGGATTTTCAGCAATTTTGCAATTTCTTGTGCGGCTTTTTTGCGGTTGGGCAGCTTATGATAGGCAATTGCGCGGGCATAGACGGCCGTTTCTGAATTGTCTTTTTTGCCGATGCGGCGCAGCGCGGCACTGGGGTTTCCAATAAAACCCGCAAATTTTGCACGCATGCGGTTATAAAAATACGTTGTGGTGGGATTTGTGGCATAGCTGCGATCCTGATTGGCGTTTGCAATGGCACGCACCCGAGACAGACGTTCAGGGGTCAAAGGGTGGGTTTGCGCATAAGGATCGCGTCTTTTTGCTGTGAGCAGATCTTGGCCTTCAAAAATCTCTAACACCTCGACCATCGATTGGGGATTGATGCCCGCATTCATCATCATGCGCAGCCCAATGCGATCGGACTCGTCTTCTTGGGCGCGGGTATGGGCAAAAAATCCGCGCTGCGCGGTTGAGCTGGTCCCCGAGATGACACCCGCCGCCGCACCTGGCTCACCTGCCGCCGCGATGGCCAATCCCAAAACGAGGCCCAAAACTGCATTGTTTTGCGCGTTGCGAATGGCGCCCACGCGTTGAGCAAAGTGACCACCCTTGATATGCGCAAGCTCGTGGGCGATGACGGCTTGGAGTTGTTCGGGCGTTTTCAGCTTTTGGATCAGGCCATAATTGATAAAAATATTGCGGCCATTAAGGACAAATGCATTCATTTTATTGCTGTTCACAATAAAGAATTTGATCCCACCGCTGGGCAAGCCCGCCTCTTTCAAAAGCGGTTTTGCGATTTGTCGCAGCGAAGACTCAATCTCTGCGTCGCGAATAAGTCCTTGGGCAAATGTAGGCACGCTGAGCGTGACGACAAGCAGAAGAACCGAGCATATTTTGGTGAATTTACGCATGAATACTTGTCGCGCGCCGGAACCTAAAGGTCCAGTCACGATATGGATATGGGCAAAAACCTGCCGCTGTTTGGGGGCAGACGTGGGGCCGCGCTAGCTGCGCGACCACCATCCTTTGCGTTTTGGCGCATCAGACGCTGCCGGTTCCTCTGTGGGTGTTTCAGCGGCTGCTTCGGGTTCGGGCGCGTCTTTCTTTTTGCGTGATCGCGTCGTTTTCTTTTCCGGCTTCTCGGCGGGTTCTGCGTCCGCCTTTTTGCTGCGTGTGGTTGTTTTTTTCGGCGTCTCTTCCTTTGCAGGTTCCGCCTCTGCCGTTTTCTTCGGGCGACCGCGTTTTGGTTTTGGCGCGTCTTCTTCTGTTGGTTTGGCCTCAACCTCTGCATCCGTGGTCTTTTTGCGACTGCGGGTTGTTTTCTTTGGCTTTTCCTCTTTTGGCGCTTCTTGATCGTCCTCTTGAGGCTGCGCGTCTTTGTCTGACGTGTCCTCTTTTTTATCCGTCTCTACGGGTTTTTTGCGGCTGCGCGTGCTGCGTTTTAGCTTTTCTGCCTCCGCTGCTTCGGGTGCTTCTGTTACGACTTCATCGGTATCAGCGCCTGCGTCTTCTGCGGCTGTCACGTCCGTTTCGGCACCCATTTCATCCTTTTTGCCACCACGACGGCGCCGGCGACGGCGCTTTTTCTTGGGCTTTTCTTCCTCTTCCGCGACCGTGAAATCGCTCATATCAATCGGATCGGGTAAATCGATGGGATCGGGCAGGAATTTTGACGCCGTTTTGCGTTTTTCGATTTCAAAATCTGTGCCCAGAAAAGCTGGATCAGCCTCAATTATTACCGACAGTCCATATTGCTCTTCCACGCCTGTGATATTGGCGCGTTTGCGGTTCATCAGATAGTTGGCGATATTGACAGGGCAGCGCACGACAACCTCTTTGTGGCGTCGCCGCACAGCCTCTTCCTCGATCTCACGCAAAATCGACAGTGCTTGGCTGTCGTCGGAACGTAAAAGTCCGGTGCCATGGCAATGTGGGCAGGTTTGCGTTGTTGCCTCTAGCATACCCGGACGCAAACGTTGACGCGACATTTCCAACAGGCCGAACCCTGAAATGCGGCCTACTTGGATGCGTGCGCGATCGTTCTTCAACGCGTCTTTCAGGCGTTTTTCAACTGCGCTGTTATTGCGGCGCTCTTCCATATCGATGAAGTCAATGACAATCAGGCCAGCCAAATCGCGCAGGCGGAGTTGGCGTGCGACCTCCTCGGAGGCTTCTAAGTTTGTCTTTAGCGCGGTTTTTTCAATCGAACTTTCTTTGGTCGCCTTGCCAGAGTTGACATCGATTGCAACCAGCGCTTCTGTCACCCCGATGACGATATAGCCACCCGATTTTAGTTGTACCGTTGGGTTAAACATACCGCCCAGATAGGTTTCGACCTGATAGCGGCTGAAGAGGGGGATGCGGTCTGAATAAGATTTCACACGGTCTTCGTGCCCGGGTGACAGCATTTGCATATAAGTATTCGCCGCCTCGTATCCGCGCTCGCCCTCGACAATAATTTCGTCAATATCGGTAGAATAAAGATCGCGGATGGAACGTTTGATCAAATCGCCTTCGGCATAGATTTGCGCAGGCGCGGTTGATTCCATTGTTGTTTCGCGGATCTGTTCCCACAGGCGCAGTAAATATTCGTAATCACGGGTGATATCGGGTTTAGAACGTTTCGCGCCAGCGGTGCGCACGATCAATCCCGCACCTTTTGGTACTTCAAGATCGGACGTTATCTCTTTGATTTTCTTGCGATCTTGGGCGTTAATGATCTTGCGGCTTATGCCGCCGCCCCGCGCAGTATTTGGCATCAAGACGCAATAGCGGCCCGCCAATGACAGATAGGTTGTGACCGCAGCCCCTTTATTACCGCGCTCTTCTTTGACCACTTGGATCAACAGGATTTGGCGGACTTTCACGACTTCTTGGATTTTATACCGGCGTGGGCGTGGTTTTTTCGGGCGAACCTCTTCTTCGACATCTTCGTCAGCGACAGATTCTATCGAATCGTCTTTGTCAGTCGCGTCTGTGACCGCGCTTTCATCTTCAGATACGTCCGCGTCTTCGGTGCTGTCGTCTGCCTCAGTCGTGGTCTCTGCTTCGAACTCCGGTGATGCGTCATCAGGTGTTGGTGCATCCTCAGTCGAGGCGTTATTCGCCTCTGGCACGTCGACCAAACCGTTATCGTCGGCATCTTCATCTTCGATAACAACGTCCTCGCTGACCATTGGATCGTCTTGTACTTCGGCAAGTGCAGCGGTGGCTTTCGCCTTTTTGCGTGCGTTGCGGCCTTTCTGGCGTTCGGCTTCTTGACGTTCTGATTCTTCGGCCATCGCTTTTGCGTAAGCCTCTTCCTCGGCAAGAAGTTTTTCGCGATCAGCGACCGGAATTTGATAATAATCAGGATGGATTTCGGAAAACGCCAAAAATCCATGGCGATTTCCGCCGTAATCTACAAAGGCCGCCTGAAGCGATGGCTCTACGCGGGTGACTTTTGCAAGGTAGATATTTCCAGCAAGCTGGCGTTTTTGAAGGCTTTCAAAATCGAATTGGTCAACCTTGTTTCCTTCGACCACCACAACGCGGGTTTCCTCCGCATGGGTGGCATCGATAAGCATTTTTTTAGACATTGATTTCTTTCAACATGCAAAAGACCCCCAAGAGAGGTAAGGGCAGGTAGGATTGCATGGGATGTTGAGGCGAAAAACGGCGCAGGGTCATTGCCAATCGGCAAGCCATAAAACATAAGTTTCAACGCGCGTTTCATCGCGGTTTCTCCGACGACGGTTTTGGTCGTTGTGACACGGCACATAACCGTCTGTTCTTTGGCGCTTATGGCGTGGGCAGTAGGCCCAACAGCGCATTTGCGCAATTCTCTCAAACTGTGGGCATATGCCCTTGCAAATCGATCAGAGGCTGACTTTGGCTTTAGGCCTGTTGCATGACTGCGATCTGCGAAACTCCGTCGGGACGGTTAAAAAACCGTTTTGTCCCAATGATATAAGTGTTATCTGCGAAAATCCTTAATTACAATCGATTTTTCTCTTGATAGGGTTCGAATAAGAAAAGAGGCCGAAGCAAGGCATGACAGGCATCAAGCGATTATGTGTGCATTTTATGCTGCTGTTCTGCGCGTTTCCAATATGGGCGCAGGAGTTGAGCGCCTTGTCGCGTGTCGATACGGAAAATTCGGTGATCAAGGACCGGCTTTTCGGCGGTGTCAGGGCGGATTTGGCGCTGAGCCAGCCGGTGCCATTCATAATAAATGCCGCAAAGGAACCGAATAGAATATTTATTGATTTTCAGGGAGTTACGTGGTCTTCTGATGATGCGGGGCGTATCGAAACCTCTGAAACTGTAACGAATGTTGCATTTGGATTGATCCGTCCGGGCTGGACGCGATTGGTTCTGGAACTGTCCGAGCCGATGCGTGTTCAATCCGCAGAAATGGCCGTAAATGAGGCAGATGGGTCGGCGAAATTTCGTCTGCGGCTGAGAGCAGCGTCACAGGAGGATTTCGACCTAGACATTCGCAAGCCTGCGCAATCTGGCGAAAATTTGGGGATTTCGGTGCCGCGCCCCTCTGGCCCCTTGCGGGTGATCCTTGATCCAGGCCATGGGGGTGTTGATCCCGGTGCGGTGGTTCAAAAAATTCAGGAAAAAGACCTGATGCTGATGTTTGCGCGCGAGTTGCAAGATCACTTGAACAAAACCTCGCTTTATGAGGTCAAATTGACACGCGAGATGGATGAATTTGTGTCTTTGTCGGGAAGAATAGGACGCGCGCGCGATGTTGAGGCAGATGTGTTTATCTCGCTTCATGCGGATGCTTTGGCAGAAGGTGTCGCCAGCGGCATCACTGTTTACACGCTTTCAGAGCGTGCATCAGATGAAGCCGCAGCGCAATTGGCCCGTGAAATGGATCGTACCGAGCTGCTGCTTGGCTTGGATTTGACGGATCAAGATGATCAAATCGCCTCGATCCTTTATGATTTGGCGCGGCGCGATACGCAAAGCCGGTCGGAATCTTTGGCAGATCATGTTGTCGAAGAAATGGGCAATGCTTTGTTGAAATCGCGTATGCGTCCGCGGCTCTCGGCTGCGTTTACGGTTCTGAAAGCGCCCGACATGCCGTCGATTTTGGTGGAACTTGGGTTTATTACCAATCCGCGGGATTTGGCAAATCTGCGCAATCCCAATTGGCGCAAACAGGTTATTGCGGGGTTCGAGGCCGCTTTGCGTGCGTGGGAAATAGAGGATGCAGCGCGTGCGAAATTATTGCGAAAATAATGCAGATGCGGGATGTATTTTTATTTGTGATAACCAGATAGAAAGATAGGCGAGGTTTGGCGATTTCTTTCTATCGTTCATTTCGTGTTTTGACCCCGTTCCAACGGGCGAGTATAAAGGGTAAAAAAATCGAGGCAAACGCGTGATCAGATCCTTCTTCTCATTTTTCGGCGGTATTTTTGCGCTGTTCACGCTGGGTGCGGCATTGGCGGCGATTTTGGCAGTGGGCGTGTTTTTTGCCTATGGCAAGGACCTCCCGGATCACGAACAGCTTGCCACCTATGAGCCAGCGACGATTTCGCGGGTGTATTCGATTGATGGCCGGGTTGTTGACGAGTTCGCTCAGGAACGCCGTTTCTTTACACCCGAAGATGAAATTCCGGCGATGATCAAACAGGCGTTTATTTCTGCCGAGGATAAGAATTTCTATGACCATGCTGGCTACGATCCCGCCGGTATTGCAAAAGCGGTCTATGATGCCGCCCAAGGCGCGCCGCTACGTGGTGCGTCTACGATTACACAACAGGTGATGAAAAACTTCCTTTTGGATGGCACCCGATCAGTAGAGCGGAAGATCAAAGAGATTATTTTGGCCAGCCGGATCGAAAATACGCTGGAAAAAGATGATATTCTCGAATTGTATTTGAATGAAATCTTTCTTGGCCAAAATTCTTATGGCGTGACCGCAGCGGCGGAGACTTATTTTGGTAAACCGCTTGAAGATGTCACGCTGGAGGAGGCGGCGTATCTGGCAGCCCTGCCCAAAGCGCCGTCAAAATATCATCCGGTCCGCGAGCGTGAAGCGGCGCTGGGGCGACGAAATTTCGTTCTTCGGGAGATGTTTGAAAACGGGTATATCGAAGAGGATGTTTATCAAACCGCCAAAGCCTCTGATTTGAAAACCGTTCAATCGGGCGATTTTGTTTCTGCCCGCTCTTTGCGCCCACCTAGAAGTTATTTTACCGACGAAATTCGTCGTCAATTGTCCAAAAGCTTCGGCGAGGAAGAATTCTTCACGGGCGGTATGGCCGTGCGCGCAACGATGGACCCCGATTTGCAACGCCTTGCGGAAAACGCATTGCGTCAAGGGCTAGAGGTTTATGACCGCGAAAGATCGCCCTATCGCGGGCCGGTTGCCACGTTTGAAGATGTGTCTGTTGTTGAGAGTGATGCATGGCGCGACGCGCTTACGCGCATGATCGATTTGCCGCGTGATGTTGAAGGCTGGAACCTTGCTGTGGTCAAGGCCGTGACAGAAACGGGTGCAGTGATTGGCATTGAAGGTGTGGCGGAGAATGACAATCAAGTTTTATCGCTAAATAAGGAAAAAAAATGGGCCGCAAATAGAGAATATGAAGATGGAACGCGCGTTCGCGTGCGTGCGTCATCTGATCTGTGGGCGAAGGGTGACATCATTCATGTAAAGGCCGAACGCGGCGATGATGGCGCGGTCACAGCATGGTCTTTGCGCCAAATTCCTGAATTACAGGGTGCGTTTATGGCCATGGATACGGAAACGGGCCGCGTCTTGGCGATGCAGGGCGGGTTTTCTTATCAGTATTCTGTATTTAATCGTGCCACCCAAGCGTTGCGTCAGCCGGGCTCTAGCTTCAAACCGTTTGTTTATGCAGCAGCACTTGATTCTGGGTACAGCCCCATCTCGATCATCGTGGATGCGCCCATTGAGATTGATACACCACAAGGTGTCTGGCGTCCAAAAAATGCGTCTAATCAGTTTTATGGCCCAGCCCCGATGCGTGTTGGAATTGAGCAATCGCGGAACCTGATGACCGTGCGTCTGGCCCAAGATGTGGGCATGGATGTGATTGCCGGGTATGCAAAGCGCTTTGGTGTTTATGACAATATGCAGCCTTTGCTGTCAGCCTCGTTGGGTGCGCAAGAGACGACCTTGTTCCAAATGGTCAGTTCCTACGCGATGTTTGCCAATGGTGGCGAGCGTGTGCATCCGACATTGGTCGACCGTGTCCAAGATCGGTTTGGACGCAATCTGTTTGTCCATGACCGTCGCGATTGTATCGATTGTGAGGCGGGCGAGATCACCGCAGGGTTGGGACCACGTATCGTTTCAAACAGAGAACGGGTTTTGGACCCTGTGACAGCTTACCGATTAACCTCGATGATGCGAGGGGTTGTGGATCGCGGCACCGCGACGCGCGTGCGGATGAATGGTGTTCAATTGGCGGGGAAAACCGGGACCACCAATGATGCAAAAGATGTTTGGTTCATCGGGTTCACGCGTAACATTGTTGCGGGCTGCTATATGGGATTTGATGATCCGCGCAGCTTGGGTCGCGGGGCATTTGGTGGACGTATGTGTGGCCCCGTGTTCAAGGCGTTCATGGAAGAGGCGGTGAAAAAATACGGCTCTGGTAAATTTGAAGTGCCGGAAAACACTTATTTTGCCAAATTCGACCGCTTTTCTGGCGCGCAACTGCCAAGCGGTGCAAGCGGGCCCAATGTTATTGCAGAACTGTTTCGCACGGGCGAGGACCCTTTGGACAGTGCAGGGCTGTTGGTGATCGATGGTGGGTTTTCTGCCTCGGCTGATATCGAGATTTTCGAAGGCTACGGAATTTCGGGTGCGACAACAGACAAGGTTGTCACCTCTGGCGGAAAACAAAAAACAATCTCGGGCAATGCAGGCTTTGGGTCCATTACATCTGGCGGTGTCTACTAAGCAGGCTTGCAATTCTTGCGATCTTTCCTAAACAGATGGGCCAAATAGGGGTCTTTCATGCGTGCTGAAATCGAAAATATCGCCACTGATATCCGCAAATCTTTGGAGCTTTTAAAGCAACGTATGGATTGGGAGACGGCGCATCACCGTATGGAAGAATTTGATGCGATGTCAGAGGACCCAGATTTATGGAATGATCCCGAGCGTGCCCAAAAACTGATGCGCGAGCGGCAGATGCTGTCCGATGCGATCACGGGGTATGAAACGCTCAATCAAGGTTTAGAAGACAATCTGGAATTGATCGAGCTTGGTGAGGCGGAAGAGGACGCCGATATCGTCGCTGAAAGTGAACGTGCGCTGGATAAGATCCTAAAAGAAGCGCAGCAGCGCGAGTTAGAGGCGCTGTTGTCTGGCGAGGCCGATGGCAACGATACATTCATCGAGATCAATGCTGGTGCGGGTGGCACAGAAAGCTGTGACTGGGCCAGTATGTTGGCGCGCATGTATGTGCGCTGGGCCGAGGCGCAGGGCTATTCGGTTGAGCTGATGAGCGAAAGTGCAGGCGATGAGGCTGGCATTAAATCGGCAACCTATCAAATCAAAGGCACAAATGCCTTTGGGTGGTTGAAGTCCGAAAGCGGTGTGCATCGGTTGGTGCGTATCTCGCCCTTCGATTCCAATGCCAAGCGGCATACCTCATTTAGCTCGGTCTGGGTTTATCCGGTGGTTGATGACAATATTGATATCGAGATCAATCCAAGCGATCTGCGGGTCGATACATTTCGATCCTCTGGCGCGGGCGGTCAGCATGTCAACAAAACCGATTCTGCTGTGCGCATGACGCATATTCCCACGGGGATTGTTGTAACCAGTTCTGAAAAATCCCAACACCAAAACCGTGCCAATTGTATGGCCGCACTAAAGTCACGGCTTTATGAAATGGAAATGCGCAAGCGCAACGAGGCGATTACAGAGGCGCATGAAGCCAAGGGGGATGCGGGGTGGGGCAACCAAATCCGATCTTATGTGCTGCACCCGTATCAGATGGTCAAAGATTTGCGCACGAACCACGAAACCTCGGATACGCAAGGTGTTCTGAATGGGGATTTAAATGCGTTTATGGCGGCCACCTTAGCATTAGATGTGGCCGGAAAATCGCGCGCGGATGCGCAGGCCGACGTATAATCAATCAGATCGATCGAAAATGAAAAAGCCCAACCAATCGGTCGGGCTTTCATCAAAATCTAAGCTTTGATTACGCCTTTGGTGGCGCCGCCTTTTTGGACGTTGTTGTCAAAGGATCATCTTGGCGGGTCACAGACCCTTCAAAATGTGCACCGCTTTCAATCGCGATTGTCTTGTGAATAATATCGCCTTCGACGCGCGCCGTAGAGGTCAAACGTACCTTCAAGCCACGCACACGTCCAACGATGCGGCCATGTACGACAACATCATCGGCCATCACCTCTCCTTTAACGGTGGCCCCTTCGGCGACGGTCAAAAGATGCGCGCGAATATCCCCATCCACAGTACCAGAGATTTGAATGTCCCCTGTTGTTTTCAAATTCCCTTTGATCGTCAGATCATTTGACAGTGTGGACGCTGGCGGTTTTGCCTTTGGTGCAACTGCTGCGGGTGGCGCAGAGCTGGGCATCGGGGCACTTGTATCGCGTTTAGGTTTGTCGCCAGCATCGCTTGGTGCTGTTGCAGCACTGGACGAAGAACTGGTCTTTGCAGGTTCTTTTTTAGAAAACATCGTTCGCAGCCTTTAAGTAGTTGATTGGATTGATCGGTTTGCCGCCGATCCGGATTTCGTAATGCAAATGCACGCCTGTGCTTTTGCCAGTGGTGCCCATACCGCCGATAAGCTGGTCCTTGGACACGCGTTCGCCTTTTTTTACGTCTATTCTATTAAGATGCGCATAAAAAGTCTCAAACCCCTGTGCGTGGCGGATTTTGATTAGCTTGCCATAGCCTGATTGCCATCCCGCGAATGTCACGACACCATCGCCAGGTGCAACAATGCGCGTATTCATCGGTCCGGCCATATCGGTGCCGTTATGCATGCGCCAGCCACCAGATACAGGATCGCGGCGCCCGCCGAAGCCGGATGTGTAACGATAGCGTCCTTGAACCGGATGGCCAAGGGGCAGTTGGTCTGCCGCCAATTTCATCAGGTTCACACGATCCAAATCTGCCAGTAAGTTGCTTGCGCGATTGGACATGCGGTCAATCAATGCCGTTTCTGACGAGATTTCAAGCGGGGTTATCGGCCCGCCTGTGCCCGAATAGCCGCGTTTGATTTCCGCAATCAACGCCTCGGAATTTACGCCTTTTTTATCAAGGGCACGCTCCAAGGGTTCAAGTGCGACGCCAACCGCCGACTCGAGCCTTTGAAAAATCAGATCGCCACGCTCTTCCAGTAGGGCGGTATCAAATTCCAATGCTTCGGCACGTTCGGTGACTTTCTGTTTTTCGTTCGACAGGCTGTCGCGTTCGTTGGAAATATCGGCAAGCGCGGTCGACAAAAATTCAAGTGTATTGCGCGTGTCGTTGATATTGCCGATTTGCGCGTTCAGGTTGGAATTTAGGTGATTAAGGTCAGACAGCAACGTGTCTGCACGAATCTGCGCCTCATCACGGGTTTTGACCGCTTCTTGCAGCTTGCGCTGCATGATTTTCAAACCACGCCCCAGCTCTCGGCGCTCTTCCTCAAGCGCCAAAAAGCCCTCTTGCTGTTCAGAGACTTGGCGCAAAGCAGCATAATAATGCTGTTGGGATGTTTGGGCCTCTAGCGCGCGTTGATCCCGTTCTGCGGCGAGTTGCACCAAGCGTTTCTCATATGCTTTTTGTAAAGCTGTGCTTTGTTCGTCATAGGATTGAGCCGAAATTGCATTCAAGCCAAGGGTGACAGAGGCAATAATAAGCCAACATAAAGACCCCGCGATACCAAGCATCAGCATCGTTTGTTGGAGCGGTGATAGACGCACATAGCGCGTGGTACGGTTCGAACGGATGTAAATACGTTGCTCAGGAACATGCCGTTCCAAGAGCCGATTTAACGCTCCCTTTTGGTTATTCATTTTTCCCCTGCCGTTTTTCGCGTGTTCTACAAGACGACGGCTGAATTGAGCAAGAAAATTCTAATAAATCAAGCCTCTTTGGCAAAAAATGACCGTAAGCCGAACTGTGGTCGCAAAAATCCGCTTATGCGACAGCAACAGGCCAGTAAAAATCGGGCGGCAAACCTGCCTCTGCCCGTTTTTCTTCGTTGAAAGGGGGTTTTAGGCCACCATGGAAATAATGCTGAACCAGTCGGTGAAATTCCAACTTTGGGTCTAGGTCATGTCGACCGCAGAGAAAATGAAACCATTTTGAGCCATAGGCCACATGGCCAACCTCTTCCGCATAAATAATTTCCAACGCTTCGACTGTCTTTGCATCATTATGCGTACGGAAAAGATCAATCATTCCGGGCGTGACATCCAAACCGCGTGCTTCTAATACCATAGGCACAATCGCCAAGCGCCCCATAAAATCAGTCGCTGTGTCTTCGGCGGCGCGCCACATGCCTGCGTGCGCCGGTAGGGCGCCATAGTGGCTGCCCAAATCTTCCAATCGGTCACATAGCAGATTGAAGTGTTTGCTTTCTTCATCGGCGGCTTTGACCCAATCATCGACAAACCCGTCCGGCATTGGTGTGTCCGCAAATCTCGGAATGATATCCCAATGCAAATCGACCGCATTTAATTCGATATGCGCAATCGCATGCAACAGCGCGATACGCCCTTTTTCGCTGCCCCCACGCCGCCGCGGCATTTCTTTGGGTTCGCGCAGTTCAGGCGTTTCGGGGCGCGCAGGAAAATCGGGGGGTGTGGCACGGCCAAGCGCCATGGGTGCACCGCGATCTTTTGCGTCAAACCACATTTTGGCCACCGCGCGCGATTTGGCCGTTTTTTCGCGCCCATCAGGTGTGTTTAAAATTTCGACCGCAAGATCACAAAGCGTCTGCATTGTTTTGCGCCCATTCCAAAACAGCATCGACATGGCCTGGCACTTTGACTTTGCGCCATTCAGCCAAAAGCATACCTGTTTTGGAGATCACAAAAGTCGAGCGTTCAATCCCAAAATAAGTCTTTCCATACATGGATTTTTCTTTCCAAACGCCAAAATCCTCGCACATTGTGCCATTTTCGTCAGACAACAAATCCATGCCGAGGTTTTGTTTCTCGATGAATTTCACATGGGATTTCACGCTGTCTTTCGAGACGCCCAGAATTGTGATGCCAAGTTTTGCAAATGCATCTGTGTTTTCTGTAAACCCAATCGCTTCTTTTGTGCATCCACTTGTATTGTCGCGTGGATAGAAGAAAAGAATGAACGGTTTTCCGGTCAAATCATCTGAGCTGACAGCAACGTCACTTTGGTTCACACTATTGAATTTCGGCGTTTTTTTACCAATTTCCATGTTACACACCTTCTTAACTGGAGATTTCGCTTCTGAATGATATGGGCATTCGATAAGGCGATGGTAAAGTCAAGGCCGCTTAGGAACAACCTGTTCGATGGATAGAGCACAAAAAAAACAGGACGCGCCTGATCCTTCCCCAAAACGCGCTACAAAGCGGGTTTTATGGGGCGTGGGGCTGGTTGTTAGCGCTTGCATTAGCCTTTATCTTGGGTTGTTGGTTTTTTTGTCCTCCGCCGAGAATAAAGTCGTAAAATTTTCCCCATTGGACAAATTTGTGGCCGGCAAGATGGAGGTGTTGGCAGGCGGTGTCCCGTTTAGCGCCTCTGCTGGTGGCATCGTTAAAGGATCAAGTTTTTGGAATCCGGCTTACCGCGTCGATAATCTGGTCATTTTTGATCAAGATGATCGCGCGATTTTAGAGCTGTCAGATTTCGAATTGGATTTCGCAAGCGCATTACGCCGTCAAATTTCTGGACGTGATGGCCGCTTTTCTTTGACCGACACAAACCTTTTCATCACCCGCGATCCAAATGGGCAGTTTAATCTTGGGAATTTCGATTTTTCGGAAAATCAGGCGGAAAGTGACTTGGTCGATCTGGGCACAGCAATTGACAATCTTGCCAGCCAGATTTTTCACGAAGGCCTGACCGATATCTCGCTTAACAATGTAACGGTGTTCTATTCCGATCAAAAAACGCGAACAGCGAATTTGTTTACCGAAGGTGAATTGGCGCTGAGCTTGAAAGAGGGTCAATTTGAGTTGATCGCAGGTCTGCGCGAAGATTTACGGGAAGGGTCGGACAGTTGGGTGCGTTTCAACTTGAAGCGCAAGATTAATGATAATTTTTCTGATGTTGATTTTACATTTGAACGTGTCGACACACAGCTGATTGCGCAGCAATTTGAGCCGTTTGAATGGCTGGGTGCGATTGATGCGCGCGCCTCTGCATCTTTTGTCGCTCAAATCGGTGAAGATTTGGATGCGCTCGATATCGCGGGTGTGGTGGATTTGGGGCAGGGGAAAATTAAAGCCACAGAAACAAACCCAGAAGCCCCGTTTGAAGCGATCAAAGCGTATTTCGATTATCGAGCGGAGGAACAAAGTTTCCGCTTCACGCAAATCAATATCGATACAGCGCTTGCCAAAATTTCTGCCTCGGGCGCTGCACAGCTTGGCGCCGAGAATGGCCAATTCTCCAGCGCAAATTATGACTTTGTGATTGATAAAGTGCTGTTTCCAGCAGGCGAAAATTTTGAACAAGATACCGAAATTTCAGGTGGTGTGATCAAAGGCGACGTTAGGTTCGACCCAATTTTGGTCACCATTAGCGAGGCAGGCTTTGTCCTTGGCGACAGCCATATCAGCCTGACTGGCGCAATCACGCCTTCCAAAGGGAATTGGAACAGCGCTGTGTCGGCAGCGATTGATCAAATGGAGATCGCAGATTTGGTTGCCGCTTGGCCCAAACACGTTGGGGCAAGAACTAAAAAATGGATCAACGAGAATATCAGTTCCGGCGAATACTCAAATGCAGAGCTTCGCTTCGCCCGGATCGATGGTAAAAACGATTTCGATTTTACCTTTGATTATACGAACGGAACGGCGCGGGTTCTTAAAACTGCACCGCCTGTTATGGGTGCAAAGGGGCGTGGTCATCTGAATGAAGAGACATTCACGGCTTGGGTTGAAGCAGGCGAATTTACAACAGATTATGGGGTTATCGACGCTGCGGGATCGGTCTATCACGTCAAAGATATCACCAAAAAACCCGCAGATGCGCGCGCCGAGTTGAAGCTAGACGGACCACTTCAAGCCGGTCTTGCCTTGCTAGATATCGATAAGTTTCAGTTTCTAAGCAAAGTTGGTCGCAGCCCAGAAATGGCCACAGGGCATTTGCGTGCAGAGGGCACGGTTGATTTTATCGCGGGGCCCAATCCACCAAAAGGATCAGCGACATTCAAGGCATCCGCGCAAATAGCGGATTTTTACAGTGCTGATTTGGTCAAAGACCAAACCGTTGAAGCCGAGATTTTAGATGTCGTGGTGACCCAAGATAATCTACAGATTTCGGGACCTACATCCTTATCGGGCGTTCCCACCAAGATCGCGTGGTCCCAAGATTTGAAAGACAATCCGACCGCCAAGGCGGATTTGACCGCGCAGCTTACGTTGTCGCAAGACGCCTTGAAAGGTGTTGGTATCGCCCTTCCGGATGGCAGTTTTGAGGGCGAAAGCACGGCCACATTGACCGCCAAGATCGAACGCGATCAAAAGGCGCAATTTGAATTGCAGTCTGATCTTGTGGGCACCGCTGTGCGCATTCCGGTTTTGGGGTGGCGCAAATCGGCGGGTAAGGCGCTGAATTTGAAAGTCGCGGGTGCGTTTGGAGAGGTTGCTGAAATTGATAATTTTACAGTCGACGGCGCGGGGCTGACCGCGATTGGTCGCTTAGAACTTGATCAAGCGGGCGCTTTGTCGAAAGCGGACTTTGACACGGTCAAAGTTGGTGGGTGGTTTGATGCAGGCGTCTCCATTGATATGGCGACAGCAACTACCGCCATTAATGGCAACTTTCTTGATCTTAGACGCCTGAATTTAGGGCGTGCAAAAAGTGACAAATCGGGACCCATCAATCTTAACCTGCAACGGGTTCGATTGACCGATGAAATTGCGCTGGATGGTTTTAATGGGCAGCTTGCAGGTGGCGCGTCGACCAAGGGTAAGTTTACCGCACGTATCAATGGACGCGCTGCGATTACGGGGCAGATTTATCCCAAAGATGGACAAACCAGAATTGATGTCACCGGAAATGATGCAGGCCGGATTTTAAAGGCGGCCAATTTGTTGGACTCTGTGTCTGGTGGCAGCATTACATTGTCGCTGACAACGACGGCTGCTGCTGGCGAATATGTTGCTTCCTTTAAAGCGCGGAAGTTTAGATTGAACCATTCCAATGCTTTGGCTGCTTTGATGGATGGGCTGAGTTTGGTTGGTTTGCTGCAAAAGCTTGAAGGGGATGGGATTTATTTTGATCAGGCTCGTGGGCAAGTGCGTCTCACACCGAATGGTGCGCAGTTGACCAATGTGAGTGTCACAGGCGCGTCAATGGGCATGACCCTAGATGGTCAATATGCAAGTGCGACCAAAGCGCTGAATTTCGAAGGTGTTTTAACGCCGATTTATTTTTTAAATGGCACACCAGAACGCGCCATCGGGCGTGAATTTGGCACCAAGAAGGGCAGCGGCTTGATTTCGATGCTCTATGAGATCGAAGGCACCGCCGATCGACCCAAGGTGCGGGCCAAGCCACTGTCGATTTTTGCTGTTGGTCCGCTTAAAAACCTGTTCAGATCAAACAAGAAAAAGCGCCAAACTGAATAGATGCAGCTTTCCGATTTCGACTTCCACCTGCCGGAGGAGCTGATTGCCCTTCGGCCCGCTGTCCCGCGCAGCGCGTCGCGTTTGCTGGTTTCCTTGGGCGGTGAGATCTCGCATCATCAATTCGCTGATTTGCCAAGTTTTTTGCGCCCGGGCGACCGTCTTGTTTTAAACGAAACCAAGGTTATTCCCGCGCGTCTCAAAGGCTTGCGCCAAAGGCAGAGCGACAATGGCCTGACAGAGGCGAAAGTCGAAGCGACGCTTTTATCGCTGGACCAAAACGGCGATTGGTTGACGCTGGCGAAACCGGCGAAACGCGTGGCCGTGGGCGAACGCATTAAATTTTCGGATCAGTTCTGGGCGGATGTGCTGGCAAAAGAAACCGAAGGGCTTTGCCTTCGTTTTAATTTGCAGGGCGCGGATTTCGATGCGGCTTTGGCAAGCCATGGCATGATGCCGCTGCCACCCTATATCGCCTCAAAACGGGCGACGGATGCGCAAGATAATGCGGATTATCAGCCCGTTTTTGCGCGTGTGAAGGGCGCGGTTGCTTCACCTACCGCTAGTTTGCATTTTACTGAGGAATTGCTTTCGGCGCTGGATGCCGTGGGCGTGGGGTTAAGCAAAGTTTTGTTGCATGTCGGGGCAGGGACGTTCCTGCCGGTGAAAGCTGATGATATTTCAAATCACAAGATGCATGCAGAATGGGGCCAAATCAGCCCTGAAACCGTTGCCGAGATTGCGGCCACCAAAGATCGCGGCGGGCGGGTGATAGCGGTTGGGACCACCAGTTTGCGAATATTAGAGGCCGCAAGCCAATCGGGGCAACTACAGCCCTTTGAGGGGGAAACCGATATTTTCATCAAGCCGGGTTTTGAGTTTCGTACGACAGATGGTTTGATCACGAATTTCCACCTGCCGAAGTCAACCTTGTTGATGCTTGTCTCGGCCCTGATGGGGCTGGACCATATGCGGTCAGTTTATGCCGAAGCGATTGATCAAAACTATCGGTTTTTCTCTTACGGGGACAGTTCGCTGCTTTTGCCCAAGGGCTAAAAACGACTTGCATTTTGTCTTTTCTTGGATAGTGGGCGGAATGGGTTTTGTCCTATCCTCCTCCTAACGACTGCATGGAATTTGTCCCATGAACCTTATTCTTCGAAATACCTGGCCGATCCTGTTGGGCATGTTGCTGTTGCAACTTGGCAATGGCTTGCAGGGCACATTATTGGGCATCCGCGGCGCGCTAGAGGGGATGAGCCCCCAAACATTATCTTGGGTAATGGCGGGCTATTTTGTGGGCTTTTTGGGGGGATCGCGCTATACGCCGATCCTGATCCGTAATGTCGGTCATGTGCGCGTTTATGCAGCGCTTGGTTCGCTTATCTCGGCCGCACTTATCCTTTATGCAGCGTTGCCCAATGAATGGGTCTGGTTCGCACTGCGTGTGCTGATCGGGTTTTGTATTTCGGGCATCTATGTTGTGTCTGAAAGCTGGCTGAATGGTGCAGTGGCCAATGATATGCGTGGCAAAACGCTGTCGATCTATCTGATTGTTCAGATGATTGGAATCGTATCGGCGCAGTTTCTTTTGAACATCGCAGATGCACAGGATTACACGCTGTTTGTGATTATGAGTGTGGTCGTCTCTGTCTCTTTCGCGCCGGTTTTGCTGTCGGTGAAGCCGACACCTGTTTTTAATACTGCCAAGGGGATGAGCGTTTTGCAGCTTTACAAAACCTCGCCCTTGGGTGTTGTGGGTGTGTTTTTATTGGGCGGCGTCTTTGCTGCACTTTTTGGCATGTCCGCGATCTTTGGGACGGAGAAAGGATTTAGTGTCGCGAATATTTCGCTGTTTGTTTCCGCCATTTTTGTGGGTGGCATGGTGTTGCAATTCCCAATCGGCTGGGTGTCTGACCGGATGGATCGGCGGTTTTTAATCGCAGGCATGTGTTTGGTCGGGGCGGTGTTTAGCTATGGCGGGCTTATCTTTGACAGTTTTTATTGGCTGCTGATTTGCGCCTTTATGATTGGGGGAATTGCCAATCCGCTTTATTCACTGTTCATCGCTTATACAAATGACTTCCTTGATTATGACGATATGTCCAGTGCCTCTGGCGGTTTGATCTTCGTCAATGGTGTTGGCGCGATTATTGGCCCGGTGATCATCGGTTGGCTGTTTGGTCGATATGGGCCTGATAGCTTCTTTGCCTATCTGGGCGGCTTGATGCTTTTGATGTTTGGCTATTCGCTGTGGCGGATGACGCAGCGGGCTGCAATCCCTGTTGATGAGACAGCGACCTATGCACCAATCACCCAAACCTCGACCGCCGTTGCAGCGGAGGTGGCGGCAGAATACGCCATTGATACCGCGCAGGCCGAGGCAGAGATGAAAGAGAAAATTGACGCTGTCTTGTCCTTCTGGCTGGAAGAGGTCGAACGCAAAAAATGGTATAATGGTGATGACGCGCTGGACGCGGATATTCGCGAGCGGTTCTTGAATGATTATTGGGCGGCGGTGAATGGCGAGCTGGCCGATTGGGAAAGTTCGCGCGAGGGCGCATTGGCGTTGTTGATCATCTTGGATCAATTTGCCCGCAATATGTTTCGTGGAGATGCGCAAAGCTTCAAGGGCGATAAACTTGCGCGATCCATCGCGCGGCGTGCGATTTTAAAAGGATATGATCGGGATACAGAGGGCGAGGAGCGGCAGTTCTTCTTCACCCCGTTTATGCATTCAGAGAAGTTGGACGATCAGGATTATTCGGTCGAACTGTATCAGTTGCACAGCCATGACGGTGATGATTTGCATGCCCAAGTCCATCGCGAGATTATCCGCAAGTTCAAACGATTCCCTTATCGGAACGAGGCTTTGGGGCGCAAATCTACCAAAGCAGAGATGAAATTTATGTCCGATGGGGGCTATCGCACACTGGTCGAGAAATTCGAGAAAGCCCGCGAAAACAGTTCTGCTTGAGGCGCTCGGTAAATTCGGGCATTCTGTAGTCGTTCAATATTAAACGAGTTTTAAAGGGATCCTCCCATGTCTGCTTATGATGTTGTTGTTATTGGTGCCGGTCCGGGCGGCTATGTTGCTGCTATTCGGGCCGCGCAACTTGGGCTGAAAACAGCGATTGTAGAGCGCGAACATATGGGTGGAATTTGCCTCAATTGGGGCTGTATTCCCACCAAGGCCATGCTGCGCTCCTCCGAAGTGTTTCATTTGATGGAGCGCGCGGGCGAATTTGGCTTGAAGGCCGAGAAGATCGATTATGATCTGGATGCGGTTGTCAAACGCTCGCGCGGGGTTGCCAAACAGCTTAACCAAGGTGTCACGCATTTGCTGAAGAAGGCAAAAGTAACGGCGGTGATGGGTGAGGCAACGCTTGCAGCAAAGGACAAGGTTTCCGTGAAAACGGACAAAGGGACAGAGGACCTGAGCGCTAAACATATTATTCTGGCCACCGGTGCACGCGCTCGCGAATTGCCGGGGTTGGAAGCAGATGGTGATTTGGTCTGGACCTATAAACACGCGCTGATGCCACCCAAGATGCCCAAGAAATTGCTGGTGATCGGGTCGGGCGCGATTGGGATTGAATTTGCAAGCTTCTATAACACGCTTGGCTCAGAGACGACGGTGGTTGAGGTGATGGACCGCGTGCTGCCCGTTGAGGATGCCGAGGTTTCGGCATTCGCGAAAAAGCAATTTGTGAAACAAGGCATGGTGATTAGGGAAAATTCCATGGTCAAAAAACTCGATCGGGCGAAAGGCAAGGTGACCGCGCATATCGAAACCGGTGGCAAGATCGAGAAGCTTGAATTTGATACAGTGATTTCAGCCGTTGGGATTGTGGGAAATGTCGAAGGCCTAGGGCTTGATAAGCTTGGTATCAAAGAGGATCGCAGCCATGTGGTTACGGATGAATATTGCCATACGGGTGTGGGTAATATCTATGCTATTGGTGATCTTGCAGCACCCCCGTGGCTGGCGCATAAAGCCAGCCACGAAGGTGTGATGGTTGCCGAAAAAATCGCAGGCAAAAACGCCCATCCGGTGAAGCCAGAAAGCATTGCGGGATGCACCTATTGCCATCCGCAAGTAGCGTCTGTTGGGCTGACCGAGGCTGCGGCGCGGGACAAGGGTTTGGATATCAAAGTCGGACGGTTTCCGTTTATTGGCAATGGCAAGGCGATTGCATTGGGCGAGGCGGAAGGTCTGGTGAAGACGATTTTTGACGCGAAAACAGGCGAGCTGCTGGGCGCGCATATGGTGGGTGCCGAGGTCACGGAGCTGATCCAAGGCTATGTCGTCGGGCGTCAGTTGGAGACGACGGAAGAGGATTTGATGCAAATCGTCTTCCCGCATCCCACGCTGTCTGAAATGATGCATGAAAGTGTATTAGAGGCGTATGGAAAGGCGATCCATATTTAGATGTCCAAGGTTGGACAGATTACTAGCGCATTGAAAAATATAGATTTTATTTTGAGTGCTTTGAAAACCCATGCATGTAATTGGCCCATTGAATGCCGATGATCAGACCTTTGAATTTCGGCAGTAACCACAGCGACATCACAAGCGCAATCATCAAGAAAATCACCGTGATCACTATCGGATTTGGATCATAGCCGGTGTAAAGAATGCCGATGATCGGAATAAGGATTTTACCAACGACGAGGATCGTCAAATAGGCGGGCCCGTCATCCGCGCGGGCATGGCCCAATGCTTCGCCGCAATTTGCGCAGCGATCAGAGACCTTGAGATAAGAATGTAATACCGCGCCTTCACCACAGTTCGGGCATCTATTGCGCAATCCGCGCAACATGGCCTGTTTTCGGCTACGATTCGGAGCAGTGGAAGTCATCGATAAAAAGGTAGCGGGTTTGTGGGGGCAAGAAACCAGATATTTCGACATACCGGCCTTGCCCCTGATACATGCGTGTCACATCGCAGAGTTGGGTTCTGGTATGGCACTCAAGCCCAGTTATTGAGGGGGCGCTGACGGCGGGGTGAAATTGGATGTTTAGTTCCGCAAGGTTCGTTCGTTTGGGGGCTTAGCGTCGCGGCGAAAAGATGTCTGTTTTGGTGCACTTGCCGTTCACTTCAGTAAGTATGAATTAGTGATATGCTGGACTTTGCCGAGTTCGAGATCTTTCACTAGAGGGTCGGCTTCGTGGAAATTCAAGCAAAATTAAGCCAGAGCGATCTTGATCGTAGCTTGGCAGACGCTCTCCCCGATTGATTTTAGGGAAAGACCAGTGACCTCTTCATCCATAAACAGCATAGACCCTTCTTGCAGGCTTGCGATTAAGACCGCACGCTTTTTAGCTTCTTGAGCGTCGATCGTGGAATTAGCTGCGGCAATCATGCCCGACATTTTGTCGATATAGAACTTATGGCATTCGTCCATGGTCTTACGCACCAATGAGTCAGTTAAAGCCATGGACCAAAGATGTATCTCCAATCGTCCATCGTCTTCTTCTATTTCACCTAAGCCGCTAAGCGCGCGGGCCGCGCTTTTCAGTTGTTCCACCGGATCATCCCCCGCCGAGGCAACGGCGGCTTCTATCTCCGCAAGGTATGCGTCCATGATGAAGTTCAGGATTTCTGTCATCAGTTCGGCCTTGTTGGGGAAGTGATACTGAAGTGATGCCAGTTTCATCCCAACGACCTTTGCGACCTCGCGCAGAGAAAAACCCGCCTCTCCATGCTCTTTGAGCAACGTGGCTGCGGCCATGACGATCTCCGCCTTGCGCCCCTCTGGCTTGGTATCCTGATCCATCGAAATCCATGTATACGGTTGTAATCTGTCGATTGACAGGTAAATTTACCTGTCATATGACAGTTGAAAAATTCGCCATGCACCTTGCCGGAGCCGACCAAACACAAAGGGCCCAAAATGAATCGTAGAAAATTCCTCAATACCGCAATCTCCACAATGGCGGGCGGTTTCGTTCCTATCTCGGCAGCAGCCCAAGGCAAACACGCACCTGCTGGATACATCCGTACAAATTGGAGCCGCGATCCCTTTAGCCTTGGCTCCTATTCATACGTGGCCAAAGGCGCAAAACGGCGCGACCATGCGACCTTGGGCGAACCCATTGCCGATCGACTTTTTTTTGCCGGCGAAGCGACGCACCCTGAATATAACAGCACTGTTCATGCAGCCTATGAATCGGGGGTGATCGCGGCAGAAACCATCTATGAAACCACCGATGCAGGGTCTGTGGCCATCGTCGGCGCAGGGGTCAGTGGCCTTACTGCCGCGCTTTGGTTGTCCGAAGAAGGTTATGACGTGACGGTGTTTGAGGCACGCGACCGTATAGGGGGACGGGTTTGGACGGATCATCGCCTTGGCGTGCCGCTTGATCTTGGCGCAAGCTGGATCCACGGTACCGATGGCAACCCTTTGACAAATCTTGCCGAGGCACAGCGGGTGCGCATTGTGGCTACTGACGATACCTATGTCGCCCGTGGCGGTGATGGTCGTGAGATGACTGACACGGAAACCCCAGAATGGCTGGAGAATGTTCTGTCCGTGCAGCACACCTTCGGCGCGGACACAAAGGATATCAATGCACGCGCCTATTGGTCGGATTCCGACTACGACGGGGACGAGGTGATTTTTCCGGACGGCTATGATCAACTTTTCCGAGGAGCCTCCGCTGCCCTAGACATCCGGCTTGGCCATGTCTTGAAACAAGTCCGCATCGATGAAGATGGCGTCGGTCTGCGCGACAGCGAAGGGCGGGAGGCCTCTTTTGATGCGGTTATTTTGACCGTACCGCTGGGAGTTTTAAAGCAAGGTGGAATCACCTTTTCTCCGCGACTGCCAAGGCGGAAGTTAGACGCCGTGGCGCGATTGGGAATGGGGACGTTGGACAAAGTGTATCTGCGATACAGCGACGTGTTTTGGGACAAAGATGTCACGTGGATTGCCACCCCAGAGAATGGCCTGCCTCAGGGGCAGTTCAATCAATGGCTCAACCTCTATCGATACACGGGCCAGCCTGTTATTATGGCTTTCAATGGCGCGCAGCCCGCGCGGGACCTAGCGGGTTTATCAGATGCCGAGGTTGTAGATAGGGCGCATCAGACCCTGATGAGCGCATATCCCTAAGGCCTTTAGCGGACCTTTGCGTGGATTGCGGCATTAGTGACTGCGGGCTCGAAGCAGACCTTCGTTGATTTCCCTGTCTCAATCTCAGTCTTTACTAGATCGCACAAAATACTAGCGGTTGGTGTTGGGTGGGCGTAGCCCACCATTATTTTATGGGGGGCGATGGGTGCACAGCACCCATCCTACGGCGGCTATGATTTAACGACGTCCAGCGCGCCTCAGCGCAGTGCTGAGGCTATCCCTCAAGCACCTTCTTTGCCACACGAAAACATTCTAAAGCCTGTGGAACGCCGCAATAAATCCCGATCACATGGATAATCGCCCGAATTTCTTCTTTGGACACACCATTATTGATCGCCCCGCGGCAGTGGATTTCCCATTCATGCATTTTGCCCAAGGCACCAATCATCGACAGGTTCATCATCGAACGGGTTTTGGCGTCGATCACATCGTCACCCCAGCCAAAGCCCCAGCACCATGCTGTCATTGCTTCTTGAAAGGGGCGGGTGAAGTCATCTGCGGCGGCAAGGTTTTTTTCAACATATTCCGCACCCAAAGTGCCTTTGCGCTGTTCAAGACCTTTCAAAAACAGATCTTCGTCAAATAAGGACATTTTCTTCTCTCCATAAAAAGAGCGGGCAAGGTGCCCGCTCTGGTGTGTTGATATTTGTGAGGGTTAGTTCGCGAGACCACCATCTTCACGCTGGCTGTCGCGATAGATCGCTTTGACAAGCGAGACGCCCATCAGCACCATCACAGCACTAAAGGGTAGGGCGCCGATAACCATGGCGGTTTGGATTGCGGACAAGCCGCCCACCAAAAGAAGCGCACCCACGACAAGCGCTAGGGCCGCACCCCAGAACAGGATATGCGGACGCGCTTTTGGGCCTTCGTCGCCTGCGGCGTTGATCGTATTGATGATCAACACAGCCGAGTCGGCCGAGGTCACAAGATAGGTCAGAAGCAAGATCACAACGATTGCTGACATGATCCATGCAAGTGTGGAGTTCAGCATGACCGCCAACATTGCAAACAGCTGATCCGATTGACCTGCACCAGAAATGGCACCTGCCGCTTCGCCTGTCAGTTCTAGATCGATGGCTGTTCCACCGACCAAGGCAAACCAGACGAAACACATCACGGCTGGGATGCATAAGGCACCAAGCACATATTCACGAACCGTACGGCCGCGTGAGATACGCGCAAGGAACACGCCCACAAAGGGTGCAAATGCAATCCACCATGCCCAGTAGAAGATCGTCCAAGCACCTTGCCAGCCTGACAAGCGCCCTTCGGTTCCTGCCGCATAGGCCGCCGAAATCGTCTCTGCAGGCAGGGATGCTGCCGCTGCTGGCAATCCTTCGGTAAAGCTTGACAATGTGCCCCATGGGCTTGTTGCCGCTGAATGAACCGCCGCAAGGTCTTCTGCACCAAGTGCGGTGATTTCCGCAGGCGCGCTTGCCGAAAATGCCTCAAACGAGACCGGTTGGAAGACCGCGAAGATATTTGCCGGAATCGACAGCAAATAATCCCACATGCCCACAAACAAGGCGTTCAAGCCAAAGAATGTTGACCCGAAGATCAAGAAGAAGGCCAGCAAGAAGAAGCTGAGCCCCATATTGATGTTCGAGAGCCACTTAATGCCTTTGCCCACACCAGAGAGTGCTGACAAGGTCGACGCGCCCATGATCACCAAGAGGGCAACCAAGATGCCTGCGGTCGAGGCTGTTTGACCCCCATCTGCTGTGGTTGTCAGCAACCAATCGCCAATGCCAATCCGGCTAAGGCCGGAGACGAATTGCTGCACACCAAAGCCAAGTGTTTGAGACACACCCAGCACCGTTGCAACAACCGCAACCACATCAATGACCGCGCCCAAAGTGCCAGACAGCTTTTCACCAAAAAGCGGTGTCAAAGCGGACCGAATGGTCAGCGGCAAGTTTCTGCGATAGGCAAAATAGGCAAGTGATAGGCCAACAATTGCGTAAGACGCCCAAGCGGCCAGACCCCAATGTGTAAAGGACCAAATATAGGCCGATCGAACGTTTTCAGCCGTCGAACCCGTGGTGATCCCTTGGATTGTGTCGGGGTTTGCGCCCCAGTGATACATCGGCTCTGCCGTTGCAAAGGTCAGCATGCCAATCCCAATCCCGGCCCCGAACATCATCGAGAACCAAGAGAAATTGGAAAATTCAGGTTTTGCATCATCTGGACCAAGTTTCAGGCGGCCCGATGCGGGCAACAAGGCCAAGATCAGGCATAAAATCACAAAGAACGCCATGACATAGACGTACCAGTAATTGAAGCTTGCCAAGATAACAGAGTTTAAATCCCCAAGGACGGCACCGGCTTGATCCGGAAATGCAACCGCCCAAATGATAACTGCACCAACCAGCAATTTTCCGGTCAGGGCGACATTCACAGCGAAGCCAGAATAAAACCCCTTATCGGCGGTTTTGATATCCAGCTCCGTTAATGGTGGAGGTATAGCCATTAAAGTCTCCCCTTCTTTTGTTATAGGTAGGTTGAACAGAACATGTCTGGGTTTCGATTGAAACCGTTAGTTGCGGCAAAAAACACCTTATATCCGTCAAAAAACGACATTAATTTAGTTTGATCGCCACATTCTTGGTTTGAACGTAATTCCAAAGCGCCTCGCGTCCTTTTTCGCGGCCATAGCCGGATTTACCGTATCCGCCGAACGGTGTTTCCACGCCGCCCGCATACCATTCATTGACAAAAACCTGTCCCGCCCGCAGATCGCGCGCGGCGCGATGGGCGCGGTCGACATCCTTGGTGAACACGCCCCCGACAAGGCCGTAATCGGTGCCGTTGGCAATGTCGATGGCTTGGTCTTCGGTTTTGAAATCAAGGATGGATAGGACAGGGCCGAACACCTCTTCCTGCGCAATGGTCATATCAGGCGTGACATCGGCGAGGATTGTTGGCTCTAAAAATGCACCCTCGATATTGGGTTTATGCCCGCCAGCGGCGACTTGTGCGCCTTGTTTCTGCGCCTCTGCGATCATCGATAGGGCGCGGTCGCGTTGGCCAACGGAGACCATTGAGCCCATATTGTCACCGAACTCTACGCGGTCTATCCCCGGTCCGACAGATAGAGATTTGGCCACTTTGGCGGCGCGTTCGATCAACTCCTCCTTGCGGCTTTCATGCACGATCACGCGGGACATGGCGGAACAGACCTGACCTGCGTTGAAAAAGATGCCCCAGCGGATATCGTTTTCAAACGCTTCAAGATCGGCATCTTCGTGCACTATCGCAGCGGACTTGCCCCCCAACTCGAGCACACAAGGCACCACATGGGTCGCTGCCGCAGCGGCGATGCGCATACCCGTACCAACGGACCCGGTGAAGACGATTTGGTTGACACCGTCATGTTCACACAAGGCTTGTCCAGCATCCGCCCCGTATCCACACAGAACGTTTACAGCGCCCGCAGGGAAACCCGCCGCCTCGGCCGCTTCGGCAAAGATATAGTTTGTGATCGGTGTCAGCTCGGGCGATTTAATCACACAAGCATTGCCCGTGGTCAGAGCCGCAGACAGGCTGCGCGCTGTCATTTCAACGGGATAGTTCCAAGGGATCACCTGTGCAGAAACGCCGTAGGGTTCATAGTGGGTGAAATCAAAATACCCATCGCCCAGCGGGATCGATCGCCCCTCCATCGTCTCGGCCTGATTGCCGTAATATTCGAAATAGCGCACCGCACCTTCGATTTCGATCAGACTTTCCCAAAGCGGTTTGCCTTGTTCGAGTGTCAGCAATTCAGCCAAGTCGTGTTTTTTACTGTCAATATAATCCCCCATTTTGCGCACCATGCGATGACGCTCGACCGGGCGCAGCGCGGATAAAGCGCGGCTTTGATGCATGGCTTGTGCGGCTTGAACCGCGGCATCGATGTCTTTTGCATCCGCAACCGCATGTTCCGCGATAACATCGCCTGTGGCTGGGTTTTCCACCGCCAACCGACCCGTGCCGCCATCGACCCATTGGCCGCCGATATAATTTTGCCAATACTCTTTCATAACGTTCAGACCTTTATCCGATGTTGGTAGAGATGTTCGTAATGCGGGATCATGCGTCGATAGACGTGTTTGACGCGATCTGGCGCATCCGTGATGTCGATATGTTTGGATTTTTGAGGCGCGAGACCCGTTGAATTCGCAAGATTGTGGTGGAAGGATCCGCCATCCCACCAGCTATGCTCGGATGGATCACCGCCCGGTTCCCAAGTAAGCGCTTTTTCGATGAACGGAATACCAACCGCGTCGCAATATGCCTCGACCATTTCATGTGGTTTTTCGAGCAAATCATCACTGTCAATCACGGGCGGGGGCGTGCCACCGTTCAAAGCTGTGACCAAATCGAATAAAGCGCGTTGTTCGGGAAAGCCGATCTCGCCTTCGTGAAAGTCCGGCCATTGTTTGTACGTTGAAGTGATTGTTTTTGCAGGGTTTCTGATCAAAAAGCTGTGGGTGAAATTCGACAAAAAATCGGGCGTCCACATGTGATTGATGTAATGGGGGAAGTCTTTGGTGAAAACGGGGCCTTTGGCAGCATGCGCTTTGATGTCGTCCCAAACGCTTTCCAGCGTCAGACCATCGGTTGTCACTTCACCCGGTTTGAATCGATGCCAAAGCGGGTCTTCGCCTTGATACCATGCCTCGCCAAAGGGTTCGTGTAAGCATTCCATATCGCCACGTTGGCGCATCATCCATTCAAAGGCGGTCGAGGTAGAGCGGGGCACAGCCCATAAAGCAACGATTTTATGCATTACAAACGCTCCAACAACTGACCATGCTGCCCTTCAGGCTTCAGGCCAAGTGATTTAAAAATCCGCCAATATAGCGCCGTGTCATGGCCGATAACGGGTTTCCCTAAGGCCGTCTCTAGCTCTTTTGTCAGGTGAAGTGGGCGCTCTGGGATGCCGTCGGCATTGCGAAAATTGCACATCCCATTGATCAGATAGGCATCTGCATCTGGTGCTTGTTCGGCCACGTAAGTAAATGATTTTATTGCTAATTCACCTTTGAAGACCCAACGATATTCATTTACCTCTTCTTGGGTTTTAAACCAGCCTTGATCATGGAAGTTGCCAGCCCAGATCACGTCAAATCCGGCCTCTTTCAAAAACCCAACCGTGCCCTGCCACCAAGACGGCCAATGATACGCGGCATTTAACGCGACCTTTTCCACGTTCATTGCCCGCAATGCCTCGACCATCGCATAGCCCGCCATATGAAACCGCGTGCCATATTTTTCGGACAAGTCCTCGCAATGTTGCCGAATGCCGTCCACCCCAAGGCCAGAGGCATGCACCCAATTCGACCCAACCTGACCGCACACATCGACACCATTGCGCGACATGCAATGGACGAAATCATCCATCATACCGAAATTTTGTTTCCGCTGATCCAACCCATGCGCGTAATCTGGCGCATGCAGCATCCAGCCATGCACACCAATGGATCGTGGGGCAATGCGCAGAAAGTCAGAGGGCGCCGCATCATAGTCAAATGGGGGGCAGGTGAATCCAACTTGATGGGGAAACAATTTATGCTCGGGGCGCCAGGTTTCAGGCATCAACATAGTCATATCCATCTCTAGGGTTGTCTTTCTGGCAAAGGCGAAAAACCCAATGCCAACATCTTTGCCTTTCGGGATCATTTGGCTGATGCCAAATAACCCTATCGGCAGAAGAATCTCGCTGCGCTCGATTCTTCTTTGTTCCAAAAATATCTCGGGTGGTGTGGAGGGCAGCGCCCTCCATTTCGTTCCGCGACCGAGGGGCAACGCCCCTCGTTGAGCGGGACGAACCCCATCGCGCCCCGAAGGGGCGCAATCCCTTAAAGGTCTGCATCAACCGCCTCGCGCATCCATTTTTGCAGGTGGAAAATCGAATGTTCCGAATTCACCCCACATTTTGGATCAAGTACCAAAGGTCCGGGCCGATATCCACGCGATTTCAACCCACGATGCACGCTTTCGACCAACCCAATATCTTCTTCCACAGTCGTATTGCGATCTTGAATGGCAAGCTTGCGCACGCGCTCCTCATCAACACCATCCACCGAATACCACCCGCGATACAGCATCACATGATCCACATCGACGGCGCGCCAATGATAGGTGTTCAAGACATTGCCTGGATAGACCTGAAACGAAAACATCGGCCATAAGAACCAGCTGGAATATTCATCAAAATGCTCGAACCCCGATTGAATATCATAGGTCATTTGGTCCAAGTTCTGACACTCAGTTGTATGACGCAGACAAAACCCTTGGGGCTGAATGTCATATGTCTCGGGCTTCACAACACCCGTGGCAAAGGTCGGATGGTTCAAAGAACAGTGATAACATTCAGAGTAGTTCTCGACCGAGACTTTCCAGTTGCACGTCTCTGGCACCTCAACCCATTCTAACGGTTTTAGCGATGCAAATTGCGGAACCCATTCTTCCAACTCTTTACGCGCATTGGGAAACCAATCGTCCATCGGTTTCGTGTCAGGATCAAGATTGACGAAGACAAAGCCCAAAAACTCTTCTGTGCGCACCTCCGTCAAACAAATCGAAGATTTATCAAACCCTTCCACTGCATTGATATTCGGACCAGCACGCAAGCCGCCCGTCAGCTCATAGGTCCATGCGTGGTAAGGGCAGACGATCACACGGGTCTGACCAGAGCCTTCGACCAGCTGATGGGCACGGTGCTGGCACACGTTGTAGAACGTACGGATGACATCATCGCGTCCGCGCACGCAAAACAGATTTTCACCATTCAGTTCAAACGCGTAATAGGATCCGACATCTTCCAATTCGGACGCATGACAGGCAAATTGCCATGTCCGTGACAACAACCCTGCCTGCTCAACCTTAAACAGTTGGGGATCGGTGTAGTATTTTGCATCTAAAGAAAGCGTCGGCGCATTCATGACGGGTCCTCGTTATACAATCCAATTTTATGACGCCGCGCATGAAAGCGATCCACACGGGTCACGATTTCGGGTGATGCCACAGCAATCACAAAGCTGAGCAATGTTTCCAATAAAGCAATCGTCGAGACAGAGGAGGGGAAGAATTGCGGCGTTTCAGCGCGAATTACGAAGCCATGTGTTGCAGCGCGAATGATGGGAGAGGCCGGGCTGTCAGAGATGGCGACGATTTTCATGCCCTGCTCGCGCGCGTGTTCCACAACCTCGATCACCTCGGCGCGGTAGGGTTTGCAGGTGATTGCGATCAACACATCTTGCTCATCCGCCCATGCGATATCATCTGTGGCGTTCGAGCCCTGTTTCGGGATCGCATAAAATTCGGTCATGCCGGTGGAGGCGAGATAGGTGAAGTTTGATGCATTTGCGTGGTTGACACCGACCCCCATCGTGAAAACGCGCCGTGCGGTCCAGATTGTGGTGGCAGCATCTTCTAAATCTTGGGCGGAAATATCGGCAAATGTCTCTTCAATATTCGACAACGCATAGGACAGCATTTCGGAATACAGCCCACCCAAATCGCCCTCTGCCTTGATGGATTGCAACCAGCGCGCGCGATCGGGGAAGGTGGCTGTGCCTTCTTTCAGTGCCTTACGAAACGGCGATCTGAAATCGTCATACCCGTCAAAACCCACCTGTTTTGCCATGCGCAAAATTGTCTGCGGGGTGACATGGGCGGCTTCTGCAAGTTCCCGTATGGTCGACAGGCCAACCTCGGACGGGTTTTCCAAGACATAAGTGGCCGCTTTGGCCGTTTGCGGCGTCAGCTGATCGATCTCGCCTTTTAGACGATCAAGTATGTCATTTGTTCCATTCATTGTTGACTTTGTAACAGATGTTCCATAGCGATGTCGAGACGAAATTAAAGGATTCTCTTGCGATGTCTCTTCCGTCTCATAAACGTGTTGTCATTGTTGGTGGTGGTGTCATGGGGGTGGGGCTTGCCTATCACCTTGGCCATGAAGGTTGGGGTGACGATACGATTCTGCTTGAAAAGGCGGAGCTGACCTCGGGATCGACATGGCACGCGGCAGGTCAAATCACACATTCCACCTCCAGCTTTTCCCTTGGGAAATGTGTGGATTATAATATCGGGCTGTATTCGGGCGCTTTAGAGGCTGAAACGGGACAAGCGGTGACATGGCATGGCTGCGGGTCGTTTCGACTGGCCTATGATCAGGATGAATTAGATTGGTTGAAACATACGCTGTCCGTCGCGTCCTCCTTGGGTTTTAATATTGAGCTTGTGGGGCCAGAAAAGGTCGCGGAGCTGCATCCGTTTTACAATCTCGATGGAGTCATCGGTGCGCTTTATACGCCCGATGATGGCCATGTCGATCCGACGAATGTGACGATGGCCATGGCGGCAGGGGCACGTCAGAAAGGCGTACAGATTGTGCGCAATTGTCGTGCGACGAATATTACACAGGCCGAAAATGGCGAATGGGTGGTTGAGACGGAGCAGGGCACGATTACCTGTGAACATGTTGTCAACGCGGGCGGAACATATGCGCGGCAAATGGGCGAATGGTCTGGCTTGCAACTGCCCATGACCTCGATGACGCATCATTATTTTGTCACCGATGAAGTGTCAGAATTCCAAGATTTAGGCACAGAGCTGCCGGTGATCCGTGATGATAAGCTGGTGTCTGGTTACATTCGTATGGAACAGAAAAAAGGTCTGATCGGGATTTATGAAAAGGATAATGTCAATTCGGTTTGGCATGATCATTGCCCGTGGGAATATGAAAACTGGCTGTTTGATGCAGATTACGACCGGATCATGCCATGGTTAGAAAATGCATTGGATCGGATGCCAATTTTTGCTGAACTGGGTATCACGCGCGATGTGCATGGTGCGATCTCACATCCACCCGATGGCAACCCCTTGATTGGTCCAGCACCGGGTGTGCGGAACTATTGGTGTTGCTGTGGAACGCAAATCGGGATTGGTTGGGGGCCTGGCCTGTCCCGTGAATTGGCACGTTGGATGGTGCATGGATCGGCCGATATTTCGATGCGTGACTATGATCCGCGTCGTTTCGGCGGATATGCAAATAAAGAATGGCAGGTGATCAAGGCCGAGGAAGATTACAAACTGCGCCACGAAATCCCATTCCCGCATTTCAATCGCTTAGAGGGGCGTCCCGTTAAACCCTCACCCTTATACGAACGCCTGAAAGAAAAAGGTGCGGTTTATGAAGAGGTGTTTGGCCATGAGCGTCCGCGCTGGTTTGCGCGCGATGGTGTGGAACAGCGCGATTACTATAGCTTCCGCCGCAATGAAGTGCATGACATGGTGGGCTTTGAATGTAAGGCCGTGCGCGAGGCTGTGGGGATTATGGATATTTCGGCCTTCACCAAGGTAGAGGTTGCTGGACCAGAGGCGGAGAAACTGGTGGATCGCCTGACCGCAAACCGTTTGCCGCAAAAGGTTGGCGGGATTGCGCTGACCCATATGCTGAACCGTCGTGGACGGATAGAGTTGGAAACGACCGTGGTGCGCTTGGCGGAGGATCGTTTTTACCTTGTTTGTGCGGCGTTCTTTGAAAATCGTTTGTTAGATCATTTGGCACAGCATAAAGACGGGGAAGATTGCGAAGTTATCCTACGCTCTAACGAGTGGGCGGCGCTTTCCTTGAACGGTCCAAAATCGCGAGAGGTTTTGGGGGCGTGTACGGATGCACCGCTCGACAATGCGAATTGGCGCTGGTTGACCGCGCAAGAGATTGAAATTGCTGGTAAAACCTGTTGGGCGTTCCGTATGTCTTATGCAGGTGAGCTTGGTTGGGAGTTGCATATCCCACGCGATAGCGCTTTGGCGGTTTATGACGCCCTGTGGGCCGCAGGTGAGGCGCATGGTATTGTGGATTATGGCTCATTCGCGATGAACTCGATGCGTATGGAAAAGATGTTCAAAGGCGCGGGCGAGTTGACCAATGAGGTGACTTTGCCAGAAGCGGACGTGATGCGTTTTGTGAAAACGGACAAAGACTATCTTGGCAAAGAGGCGTCGCTGGCAAACCAAGATAATATGCCATGGATTTGCGCCTATATGGAGCTAGAGCCGGATGGGGTCGAAGACGGCCATGGCGGTGAAGGTGTTTATGTGGACGGTAAAATCGTCGGCTCAACAGCATCTGTGGCGTACGGCCATACTTATGGGAAAATCCTTGCTTTCGCCTATGTGAAGCCGGAAGTTTATAAAGACGGGGCTGAGTGTGAGGTGATGGTTGCGGGTGAAAAACGCAAAGGGCGGTTCTTGACCGATCCTGTGTATGATCCGGCCTCTGAATTGCCCAGAAAGGATGTTGCATGAGTGATACGATGAAAGCCTTTGTTCTAAAACGCCATGGCGGTTTGGACGCTTTAGAATTTGAAAACGCGTGGCCAAAGCCTGAACCGGTTGGTCGTCAGGTTTTGATCCAGGTCAAAGCCTGCGGGATGAACAATACCGATATTAACACGCGATCTGGTTGGTATTCCAAAGATGTCACCGAGGCGACAACGGGTGATGCCTATGACAGTTTGGAAAGTGGTGCTGATGGTACTTGGGGTGGTTCTGGTGTTACTTTTCCCCGAATTCAAGGGGCTGATGTGTGCGGCGTGATCGAAGCCGTTGGACCTGAGGCTGATAAGGCGTTGATCGGCAAACGCGTGATCACCGACAATTGGTTGCGTGATTGGGATGATCCACTGAACATGCATAAAACGGGCTATTTCGGGTCAGAGGCAAATGG
>JBCCGP010000023.1:0-42906 GCA_039029215.1 Pseudomonadota bacterium | reverse complement strand
CCGGTCTCGAGCAGACCATTGCCGCATTCGTGTGGAGGGGGCGGAGGCGCGGGCTCATCGTCGGTGTTGCACGAGAAGGCGGCAACGAAGAGCGTGGCGGCGGCGAGCAAGATAAATATCGAAATATAGTCAATTCTGTAATGCAATTGGAACATGACATCAAAGCCTGTCGTTTGTGCGCCGCGCAGTTTTTGGACACACATACCGCGCACGAGCCGCGGCCTGTGACAGGGCTGTCAACACATGCGCCGATTTTGATTGCGGGGCAGGCGCCGGGCATGCGCGTGCATCAATCCGGCCGGTTTTTTACCGATCCATCGGGGGATCGATTGCGGGATTGGTTGGGGGTTAGCGAAGAGGAGTTCTACAACCCAATGAATTTCGCGATTTTACCAATGGCGTTTTGCTTTCCGGGCTATACCGCCAAAGGTGCAGATTTGCCGCCGCCGAAAATCTGTGCCGCGACGTGGCGGGCACAAGCATTAGAGGCGATGCCGCAAATTCAGATGGCTGTTTTGATTGGCGGTTATGCGCAAGCGTGGCATTTGGGGAAAATGGGATTGACGGCGCGCGTGTCGGAATGGCGCGATCATGCGCCACAGGTTTTCCCCTTGCCGCATCCCTCATGGCGCAATAATGGCTGGCTGAAAAAACACCCTTGGTTTGAGGCAGAGTTACTGCCCGAATTGCGCAAAAAGGTAACAGAATTGATCCGATGACGACGCGTATTGATGAAGCCTTCGCGGTGATGCATTTGAGCGATAGTGATGCGGCACGGCTGCGCTTTTATGAAGCGATCTTGGAATCGGAGATATTCCTGCTGCTGGATCAAACAAGCGATGGGCAGACCGCAAAGCCGCGCACCTTTGATACGACAGAGGGTCAGTTTGCGATGGGGTTTGATACGGAATTGCGCCTCGTGGAGTTTGCAGGCGATCAGGCGGAATTTGTGGCCCTGTCGGGGCGGAATCTTGTGACTTTGCTGAGCGATACCGGGCTGGGCCTCGCGCTGAATTTTGGGGCGCCGTCGGAACAAGTGCTGCCGATAGATATTGTCGAATGGATGGCCCATGAAGAGGTAACACCTGAAGAGGTGGAGGCGCGACCTGAGGAGATTTTGCCGCCCTCGTTACCGGCCGAGGCGATTGCGGTGATCGACCGGAAACTAGCTGGCATGCAAGGCTATGCCCAACATGCCTATTTGGCGGATGCACGTTATGATGGCGGCACATTGGCAAGCCTGCTGGCCTTTGTAAATGTGGTGGATGGCAGTGAGCAGGCGGTGGCAAGCGCGATTGCCGAGGCCTTGCATTTCAGTGGGTTTGAAGCGGTTTCTATCGATGTCATTTTCTTGGATTCTGCCGATCCGATTTCGGCAGTGTTTGCAAACCATGGGCTGCGCTTTGATTTGCCAAAACCTGATCCCGCTGCGCATCTGCCAAACCCGGATGTGCCGCCGCGTTTGGTGTAGTGGGGCTAATATCCAAGGTCGCGGTTGACCAAATGCAAGAAAGCCTCGCCCATCTCACCGCGTCGAATATTTTCAACAACTGTTTGCGCCGCTGTTTTGGGACGGGTTGACGATGCGGTATGTGGGGTGATCAGAACCTTTTGATGCGTCCAATAAGGGTGATCCGCGGAAAGGGGCTCGGTCTCAAACACATCAAGGGTGGCACCTGCGATTTTCCCGCTATCGAGTGCGGCAAGTAGATCGGTATCGTTGATCAAGCTGCCGCGCCCGGGATTGATGATGCAAGCACCATCGCGCATTTCATCAAGTGTTTCTGCGCTAATGATGTGATGCGTATCAGGCGTATTGGGCAACAGAAGGACGAGGATGTCAGACTTTTGAAGAACCACCGATAAACCATCTTCGCCAGCGAAGCAGGTGAACCTGTCTGACTGTTTTAAGCTACGGCTCCAGCCCAAAGTTTTAAATCCGATCTCTGAAAGCAGCGTGGCGGCATGAAACCCAAGTGCGCCAAGGCCAAGGATGCCAACTGTACGATCCTCTGCCAAGGGGGGTACAACATCATCACGCCAATCGCCCGGCTTTCTCTGTGCATAAAAATCGCTGAACAGATGATGGCGCATCACATGGCCCAGTACATATTCCGCCATGCCATGGGTCAGCCCATGTTCAACCATGCGCGCAAGGGGTTGGGTCAGCGTGGCGTTGCCCGTGACGGTTTCAACGCCGGCCCAAAGGCTTTGAACGAGTTTGAGTTTTGTAAAAGGGGAGAAATCTTGCACCGCGCTGTTTGGCGCATAGACGATATAATCGATCGTTTCTGGCGCGGTGGCGTCCGTGGTGATTTCATGCGCGATTGCGCACTTCTTTAGACCTTTGGAAATTTCATGTTCATAGATTGAAAATTCTGCCTCTTTACCGGCATAGAGTATTCGGATCATTGCCGTTCCTTATGGATATGTGCGCTTTGAACCAATCCAAACGCGCCCATCAAAACCAGCATGGCTGATCCCCCAAAACTCACTAAGGGCAAAGGCACGCCGACAACGGGTGCCAATCCCATCACCATCAACATATTCACCGCAAAATAGAAAAAGAACGCGACACCGATGCCCATGGTCATAAGCGAGGCATACCGATTGTGATTGCTGATGGCAGAGACAAAGATACAAGCCAAAATCAGCATATATATTGCAAGGAGAGAGAGTGACCCGAGAAAGCCAAATTCCTCCGCAAAAGTTGTGAAGATGAAATCGGTGTGCTTTTCCGGCAGAAAGTTTAGGCGGCTTTGGGTGCCTTCCATAAATCCACGGCCCGAATAGCCGCCAGACCCAAGTGCGATTTTGGATTGGGTTATATGATAGCCTGCACCCAACGGGTCAGAGCTGGGATCAATAAAAGTCTCAATCCGGCGATATTGGTAGTCTTTCAAGACCTGATAGGGTGTGCCGCGCGATTGAATGACAAAACTGACCGCGCCAGCGACGCCCGCAATGCCAATCCCGAAATACCACAAGCTGACACCCGCGAGTAACATTACCGCCGCACCGCCCGCGCCAAGAAGGATCGCGGTGCCCAAGTCGGGTTGTTGAACAACTAAACCAACCGGGATCAGGATCAGGATAATCGGTGGCAGCAGCCAGAGTGGTCGCGAAACGCGTTTGGGATCAAGCCAACTGTAATAAAGAGCCAAGATCATCACCAAGGTGATTTTCATAAATTCAGAGGGTTGAAGACGCATGAAACCAAGATCGATCCAACGCTGCGCGCCTTTGCCTTGTACGCCTGCAACCTCGACAAAAATCAGAAGCAGAAGCGCCAGAATATAGGCGACAATCGAAAAATTGCGCCAAAACGCGATTGGGATAAAGGCAATGATAAACATCAGCGCAAATCCCATCGCAAAACGGGTCAATTGCGGTTCTGCCCACCGCGCGAAATCGCCGCCTGAAACAGAAAAAAGCATCATGATGCCGATACCTGCGGCTGCGGTGACCAATAACATCAGCGGCCAATGGAAATAGAAGATTTTCCGTCCACCGGTTGGGATGGCATCATATTGCGGGGAAAGAAGGCTCATGTCTGGGACCGTTCCCCTTGCGGCAGGGTGCCATAGCCGCCCTGTTCTTTCGCCAGTACTTTTTCCATGACATCACGCGCGATTGGTGCCGCCGCGCGTGAACCACCCCCGCCATGTTCGACAATAACAGAGACCGCATATTTTGGATCATCATGTGGGGCGTAGCCAACGAACAGCGCATGATCGCGGCGTTCCCATGGAAGATCCTCGTTGCGGGTGACCCCTTGGGCGCGTTCTTGGGCGGTGATGATACGTACCTGACTGGTGCCGGTTTTGCCTGACATTTTTATATTTCCACGAAGTGCAGAGCCGCGCGCTGTGCCACGATCGCTGTTCACAACTTCATACATGCCGCGTCGGATAATATCCAAATTCTCTGGATTAAACGGCAAAGCCTTGCCCCGGCCTGCGTCGGTAATTCGCCCGCCCGCAAGATTGACCAAACGCGGTGTTACCGCAGTGCCGGACGCCAAACGTGCCGTCATCATCGCCAATTGAATGGGTGATGCCAAAACAAACCCCTGGCCAATTCCCGAATTCGCGGTATCGCCGGGGAACCATTCCTGTTTACGAACCCGGCGCTTCCAATCCTTGGTAGGCGTCAAGCCATTGCGAACAGCGGGCAATGGCAAATCAGGTGCGGTGCCCAGCCCCAAGGCATTTGCATATTCGGTGATTTTTTCGATCCCAATACGGATCGCAACTTCGTAGAAATACACATCACAAGACTCGCGCAAGGCACCAATTAAATTCATCCGCCCATGACCGCCGCGCCGCCAACAATGGAATCTGCGATTAGAGATTTGCATATGGCCGGGGCAAAAAATTCGCTCTGACGGGGTGATCGCACCCAATTCCAGCCCCGCAAGCCCCACAACCATTTTAAATGTGGATCCGGGGGGATAGGTGCCTTGCACGGTTTTATTGGCCATCGGGCGGTAGATATTTTCGTTCAATGCCCGCCAATCCGGGACCGAAATGCCGTTTACAAATTTATTCGGATCAAAGCTGGGTGCCGAGGCCAAGGCGATCACATCCCCATTGGTGACATCCAAGACAACGACTGCCGCGCTTTCGCCCTGCATGCGTTGCAAAGCGTATCTTTGAATATCTGGATCAACAGTCAGTTGAACGTTCTGACCGGATTGGCTGGGATCGCGGTTCAGTTCACGCATCACGCGCCCAACGGAATTTACCTCAATCTGGCTTACGCCCGCCTTGCCGCGCAAGTTGTTTTCAAGCTTTGCTTCAACGCCGTTTTTCCCAATCTGAAAACGCGGGATCAACAAGAGCGGGTCTGGCTTGTCGAGTTTGCTCAGGTCATTTTCGGAAACGGGTCCGACATAGCCAATGATATGGGCAAAATCTGCACCATTAGGATATTGCCGATTAAGCGCCAGTTTCGGCGTCAAGCCTGGAAGCGCGGGTGCATTGGCCGACACGGCCGCGATATGTTCCCATTCCAAACCGGTCGCCACTGTGACGGGCACAAATGCACGTCGCTTGTTCATCTCTTTCAATGCGTTTTCAATATCGCGATCTGACAGCGGGATAATTTTCGACAGTCTTTGCAAAACCGCTTCCGCGTCGCCCGCTTGTTCGCGGACCATTTCTATTGTGTAGACTTGTTTGTTGAGTGTCAGCGCATTGCCAGAGCGATCGTAAATCAGCCCCCGGGCAGGCGGGTCAAGCCGAATATTGACACGGTTTTCTTCGGCCAACAGTCGGTATTGTGCGCTGTCACGAACGCCCAAATCATACATGCGCCAACCCAGAAGCCCCGCAACACCAATTTGCGCGCCACCCACCAGTGCGGCGCGGCGGGTCATCAAAGAGTGGGTTGTATCGTTATCCCTGCTCATCCCTGTCCTAATCTAAAGCGCCGTATTTTCTCACGCTCCATAAACCGAGGCTCAAACAATAATGCGATGCATACAAGCGCAACGGGATAGTAGATCGTTGACACAACCAAGTCCATCAAAGCCCCGAAGAATGGCGTATTTTCCGAGAGAATGAGAAAGAGAACGACTTCCCTCAAGCATGTATAAAGGAAAAGAAATAGTGTGATAAATGCCCATTCCGACAGGAAGTTCATTTGCCGAATGCCGATACGGTTCGACCGTAAATAGGCCATCCCGATCAATGCTAAAAATGCGTTTAAACCCAAGGGTTGATACAGCAAAAAATCATAAAGCAGGAATACCGTGAAGATCACCCAAATCGGTAGGTATTGCGGATAGCGCGTGATCAGGGCAATCGCCAAAAGCAGCACAAAATTCGGTGGCTGAAATTGCATCGGAACAAGATTCACAGGCAACAGATAAACGTAAATCACCAGCAAAGAGACAACGATGAACTTTATCTGTTGAAGCCCGATGAACCATTTTGCTGTTCTATCCATCCCCAATCTCCACAAAACTGTCGGATGGATCAGATAGCAAAGGACCGATCAAACGATCTGGGTCTTGAATGGGGGCTTGCGGTGAAAAACGGATGACGCGGATCAATTCCAGTCGTTCAAAGTCAGCGGCCAAGATAGCTTGGTACTGACCCGCAGAGGCAATCGCGACTTGGCCCACCAATAAATCGGGCGGGAACACACCGCCATCACCAGATGTTTCGATCCGGTCGCCCGGTTTGATTTGTTCTGCGTTTTCGATGAAGTTGATTTGCGGGCGCAATGTGTTGGTCCCAGAAAGGATCGCACGTCGATTGGATGGCATGATTTTCACAGGGATTTGCGATGTTGAATCGGTCACAAAAATCACGCGCGAAGATCGTGCGCCCACCGCAACAATACGCCCCACAAGGCCCAGCCCGTCCATGGCCGCCCACCCTTCTTGCAGCCCGTCCTGACGCCCAAGATTGATCAAGGCAGTTTGGCGAAAACGGCTGCCGCTATCGGCCAAGATACGGCCCGAAACAGAAGACAGCTTTGGGCTAAGTTTAACTTTGTTCAGGTCCAACAGGCGCGCATTTTCCTGTTCCAATTGGATCGCGGCCTCGCGCCAAGCTTTCATGCGCTGCAACTCCTGACGCAGCTCTCGGTTTTGGTCATAAAGCCGCTCGTAAGACCGAAAATCGAGCAGCATTTGCGTGGCGCGGTTCACTGGTGCCATGGCCCATTCCATCGACGGGACGAAACGATCAACAACGGCGATGCGAATGCGTTCTGCGCGTGGGTTGTCAATGCGCCATAAAAGAACGAGGGCGAGGCAGAAAATCAGTAACATGCCAAAACCCAGCCGCGCAACCAATCGGGTGTACCGCGTCTCGTTTTGTTGTGTCCCTGACACCTAGCTGGTTCCTTTCGGGTTTTGCCTTAGCTGGTAAAGTCGATAATGTGGCTGAGCTCTTTTTCGTATTCCAAAGATTTTCCAGTACCAAGTGCAACACAGTTCAAGCTGTCCTCGGCCACGGAAATAGACAGCCCCGTTTGTTCACGTAGTGCAAGATCCAGTTGCCCGAGCAATGCCCCGCCGCCGGTCAACATAACACCGCGATCTACAATATCAGCGGCCAGATCAGGTGGTGTACTTTCAAGGGCTTGCAGCACGGCATCGCAGATTTGTTGCACAGACTCTGCCAATGCATCAGCAACTTGCGCTTGATTAAGTTCGATTTCTTTGGGAACGCCGTTGAGCAGATCACGCCCACGGATGGTCATCGACTTGCCTTTGCCATCTTTGGGCATGCGTGCAGTGCCGATTTCGGTTTTAATCCGTTCCGCTGTGCTTTCCCCGATCAGAAGGTTTTGCTGGCGACGCAGATAAGAAATCAATGCTTCGTCCATGCGGTCTCCGCCGACGCGCACGGAATTTGCATAGACAATATCGCCAAGTGACAAGACCGCAACTTCCGTTGTGCCGCCACCAATGTCGACAACCATCGAACCGGTTGGATCCGCGATGGGCATGCCCGCCCCAATGGCGGCTGCGATGGGCTCTGCAATCAAGCCCGCCTTGCGTGCGCCGGCGGACAGAACCGATTGACGGATCGCACGTTTTTCAACGGGTGTTGCGCCATGCGGCACACAGACAACGATGCGCGGTTTGGACAAACGCGCGCGCTTGTTCACTTTGAGAATGAAATGTTTGATCATCGCCTCTGCCACGTCGAAATCAGCGATTACCCCATCGCGCATCGGGCGGATGGCTTCGATCGAACCCGGTGTACGGCCAAGCATCATTTTAGCATCTTCGCCCACGGCAAGGACTTGCTTTTTGCCGTCTTTGATATTGAACGCCACGACCGAGGGTTCGTTCAGGACAACGCCCTTGCCTTTGACATAAATCAGCGTGTTGGCGGTGCCCAAATCAATCGCCATATCTGCTGTAAATAAACTTGAAATTGCCCCTAGCATCTGCGCCGCTACCCTTTTTGCCGCTTTGATCCACCGCCTTATAGTTGTTGTGCGCGCGAAGTCAAAGACGAGAGTGCGGTAGCGCTTTGTAAGATGTTGAATCTAAGCGGATTTTCGCGTGAAATTTAGGGGGTTTGAAAAAGCGCTGTCGCGCTTTTGCGATTTGGGTGCCCGACCGCCCGCCCCTGTCGGGCTGAGCGGTCGGGTTGTTTATGCATCTGGTTTGGTTTTCAGCCGCTTTACCAAAAGCTTGTTAAGCGCATTGACGTAAGCCTTGGCACTTGCCACCACGGTGTCTGTATCCGCAGATTGCCCGGTGACGATTTTACCATCCTCTTCCATACGCACGGTCACAGTGGCTTGTGCGTCTGTGCCCTCGGTCACCGCATGAACTTGATAGAGCTGCAATCGCGCATCATGCGGGAAAAGGGCCTTGATCGCATTGAAAGTGGCATCAACCGGTCCGTCCCCATCTGCGGTGAATTGTTGATCCCGTCCATCAACCGTCAGTGTCAGATCGGCAGATTGGGGTGCCTCGGTTCCGCAAATCACGCGCAAGAATTTGACCTGAAGATGATCATTTGCCGTATTGGTTTCCTCGTCCGAGACCAGCGCGATCAGGTCATCATCGTAGACTTCCTTTTTGCGATCCGCGAGTTCTTTGAACCGAGTAAAGACATCTTTTAGCTGATTATCGCCCAGATCATACCCCAACTCCTGAAGTTTTGCGCGCAAGGCCGCACGGCCGGAATGTTTGCCCATGACCAAATTTGTCTCTGACAGGCCGACATCTTCGGGGCGCATAATCTCGAAGGTATCGGCGGATTTAAGCATCCCGTCCTGATGAATGCCGCTTTCATGGGCAAAGGCGTTTTTGCCAACGATGGCTTTGTTAAATTGAACTTGAAACCCGGACACGGCAGCAACCCGACGCGACAGGTTCATAATTTTGGTCGTGTCGATTTGAGTGTCATAGGGCATGATGTCCCCGCGCACCCGCAGTGCCATGACAACTTCCTCAAGCGCTGTATTGCCCGCGCGTTCGCCAAGGCCGTTGATCGTACACTCGATTTGCCGCGCACCGCCCGCGACGGCGGCAAGCGCATTGGCCGTCGCCATGCCCAGATCATTGTGACAATGGGTGGCGAAAATAACCTCGTCCGCACCCGGTACACGGTTGATCAACATACGGATCAAATCCGCGCTTTCAACAGGTGCTGTATAGCCCACTGTGTCAGGAATATTGATCGTCGTTGCACCCGCTTTGATCGCGGTTTCCACGGTTTGGCACAAATAATCTTCTTCTGTGCGCGTGGCATCCATGGGTGACCATTGCACGTTTTCACAGAGGTTTCGTGCATGTGTGACCGTGTCATGGATGCGTTCAATCATCTGGTCTTTGGTCAGATCGGGGATTGCGCGATGCTGTGGGGATGTGCCGATAAAGGTATGAATGCGTGGGTTTTTTGCGTGTTTCACAGCCTCCCAACAGCGGTCGATATCTTTATAGACTGCGCGGCTAAGCCCACAAATTTGGGCGTTTTCCGCGCGTTTTGCGATCTCGCTGACGGCGGCAAAATCCCCCTCTGACGCGATGGGAAATCCTGCCTCGATAATATCAACACCCATCTCGTCCAGCAGGCCCGCGATTTCCAATTTTTCTTCATGGGTCATGGTTGCGCCCGGGCTTTGTTCGCCGTCGCGCAAGGTGGTGTCAAAGATCAACACTTGGTTTTTGTCAGACATGGTTGTGCTCTTATATGTGCGGTTTTGAAGATGGTTTGCGATCAGCGTCACCCGTGTTGGGTGAACCTGTTGGTTGGATCAGAAGCAGTTTCGCTTCTTTTTCTGCGCGTGGTTTGTGCACCACGCCTTTTGGAATAATCACAATTTCCCCTTCCCCAAAGGTCACTGATGGGAAGCCCTCGTAGTCGATTGTGACTTCACCTTCAAGCACAAGGAAGAAATCGTCAGTATTGTCATGTTTGTGAAAATCAAATTCGCCCTTGAATTTCACCACCATCACGTCATTGCCATTATAGCTGTGAATGACATGCGGGTCCCAATGACTGTCAAAGAGCGCCAATTTTTCACGCAAATTTATTTTGTTTGTGTGCTGCGACGTCATCTGCGTCCATCCTTTTTTGTTGTGATTTTTAGAAGTTGGCGCGATGGACGATCCTCTGAGCGGACGCGCCTGGATGGCACGCTCAGAGGCGAGGCAGCAGCAGGAGGCCAAGCTGAAGCGGGGCGATACTGCCCGCGAAAGGAATATGTGTAAGCTTGGTCATGGGGGCGAGTATACGGGTTTTGATATCTTTGAAAAGAGGCTTTTGGGGCAGTATTGGACGTGCAAATTCAGGGTTGGATGTGGTTTCGGTTGCACGCTTTATTGCAAAAAAAGTTGGTGAATAATCTCTTAAACCGCGCTTCACTAACCTAGGTTTCTGGAGCAAAGGTTAACGCTCGATTTTAAGCCTTCAACGCAAAAATCAAACCGGCAATTGACCACCTTCTTTGATCTCTTCCATCACAAAACTGGCTGAGATGTCCTTGATCGGAATGCGTGCGACCAGGCGTTTGTAGAACCGATCATAGGCAGCCATATCCGCAACTCGAATTCTCAACACATAATCCAACTCACCTGACATACGCTCGGCACTTTCAATTTCTGGCATGGCCTGCGCTGCGGCCTGAAACTCTTGCAACCATGTATCGGAATGCTCTGCGGCGCGGATCAGTACCAATGCGGTTAGCCCCAAACCCAATTTCGCCGCATCCAGATAGGCGCGTCTTGCCCGTATGACACCTGCCTCTTCCAGTCGTTTGATGCGTCGCCATGTTGCGTTACGCGACAGGTTAACCCTGTCTGCTACGGCATCCACGCTCTGGCCCGCGTCTTTTTGAAGCTCCCGAAGGATTGCGCGGTCTATTTTGTCGATGGTTTCATCCATCTTTGGGAAAATTACACCTTATTATCGTTATGTAAAGTTATAAATGAGATAAATTTTGCCAAATTTTCAAATAATTTACCTTGAGAAGTATTGGAGATGAGAAAAATGCACACGGAACCCCAAAAAGCCGCGAATATTTTCACCGCGCATCCGCAGACGGTCGGCGAGAGTTATTGGCAACATTTTTGTTTCGCGATGCGTTTTGCAGCAATGCTGGCGTTCGCTGGATTTGCGGCATTTATCCATGCAATTTTACCCTTTTGTTTTGAGACGACAGCAGGCCGAATTCTGCGCGATTTAGTTGCGGAGATGAATGCGCGGCATTAGGTCGATTTGGGCTGGATGCCGCTTTTTGATTTTGTAAACTTAGGCCCAAATACTGCCGAGGTGTGCAATGCCTGTTTCTCAATATAAAACTGATTACCGCAAACTTTCGTCTGATGCGCTAAAACCCTTCTTTGAAATTCCCGCCGCCGTCATGTCCGACGTGCTTGCGCGTGGGCAAACCATGCAAGGTGGCATCAATCCCTTATCTCGCGATATGCGCATCTGTGCACAAGCGCGCACAGCGGAATGCCCGGTGGGCGACAACTCTGCCATTCGGGCCGCGATTTCTGTGGTTGAGCCGGGGCAAGTGATTGTCGTTAATGCGCAAGGTTATGAAAGCACAGCCGTATTTGGGGGGCTGATGGCCTTGATGGCAAAGGAAAAACAGGTTGCCGGTTTGGTGATTGATGGCGCCGTGCGCGACAGTCAGGAGATTATTGATGCAGATCTGCCGATGTTTTGTCGCGGAACCTGTCCGCGCGGCCCACGCAAATATCCGGCCGGATTTATTGACGGTGTTGTTTCGGTTGGTGGGGTTTCTGTTGCGCCGGGCGATATAATTATCGGCGATGCAGATGGGGTGACGGTTGTGCCGCTGTCGCAAGCTGATCAGGCTTTGAAAGATGCAGAAGCCATTTTGGCCAAAGAATCTGAGATGATGGAGCGCATCGCGCAAGGCGAAAGCTTGGCTTCGATCTATGGGAAGGTAGAGATTGAGGAGATCTGATCATCAAAAACTTCAGCTTATGCGGCGCTGGATGCCAGAAAACCAGTAAACAAGAAAACCGGTTTACGTGTTTGCTGGTTTTTCGGTTTCGTGAAATGCTATTCTTTCGATTTCTGACGCCCAAGACTTATCACCGCTTGGCACAGACTTGCAAGAATCGCCTCCACAGCACATATTTGTTTCATGAAACAGGTCGTACTTCCCGCTGTTTGCGTTTCGTTGATCTCGCCCGCTGCCTTTGCGCAAGAGGCTGACAACCCAATGCAACCGTTCTTTGAGTTTCTAGAGCTTTTCTCGGATGAAGGCGCCGCACTGTTGGATGATTTCATGACTGAATTTGGACCGATGATGGAAGGTCTGCGCGATCAGGTTCAGGATTGGACGCTTTATGAAGCGCCAGAAATCCTTGAAAATGGCGATATTATCATTCGCCGCAAACCAGCGCCAGAGGTGGATACAGAAATCCCTGAAGGCACACGGGAAATTTAAGCGCCCAACCCTTTTCTTCGCCGTCACGCTTCTCTACATCTTCTTGGAAACGTGAAAGGTATTTCTTATGCTGCGCCCACCCTTGCCTGAATTAATCCGCGATGCCTCTGACCCAACAGGGGGCGATTTTGGTGATTTGCCGGTTTGGAATTTGGATGATCTCTACCCGGGCGAGAAAAGCGCGGAGTTGAAGAGCGATCTCGAAAAACTTGAAACAGCCTGTGCGCGCTTTGCAAGCGATTTTGAAGGTGAGTTGGATGGTCTGACACCCGCCGGCATGCTCGATTGCGTGGAACGCTACGAGGATATTCAGAATGTCAGCGGCCGGATCATGAGCTTTGCTGGCCTGCGCTATTATCAAAATACCACGGATGCGGGGCGGGCGAAATTTATGTCTGACATGCAGGCCGCCATTACCGAATTTACCACGCCATTGGTGTTCTTTTCGCTTGAGATGAACCGGATTGAGGATGATGTCCTAAATGCGATGTTGGATGGGAACGAGAAGCTAGCGCGCTATCGTCCGATCTTTGAGAACCTGCGCAAGATGAAACCGCATCAACTTTCTGACGAGTTGGAGAAGTTTTTGCATGACCAATCGGTTGTCGGCACGGCGGCGTGGAACCGGCTTTTCGATGAAACCATGGCGGGGCTTTCCTTTGATGTGAAGGGTGAAGCGCTCAACCTAGAAGCGACATTAAACCTTCTCTCTGACACCGACCGTGCCCAGCGCGAGGCGGGTGCAAAAGCGCTGGCAAAAGTCTTTGGCGAAAACCTTTCTCTTTTCGCGCGGATCACCAACACATTGGCCAAGGAAAAAGAGATCGAAGATCGCTGGCGTAATATGCCCAGCCCACAAGCGGGACGGCATCTATCCAATCAGGTTGAGCCAGAAGTTGTAGAGGCGCTGCGCAATGCGGTTGTGGCGGCTTATCCGAAACTCAGCCATCGCTATTACGCCCTGAAGGCGAAATGGATGGGCTTGGACAAAATGCAGGTCTGGGATCGTAATGCGCCCTTGCCGGATGAAGATGATGCGCCTGTGCAATGGGAGGATGCGAAGGATATCGTGCTGTCAGCCTATGAAGAGTTTGATCCAAAGATGGCTGGTCTGGCCGCGCCTTTCTTTACGAAGGGATGGATTGATGCAGGCGTGAAAGAGGGGAAAGCGCCGGGTGCGTTTGCCCATCCGACGGTGACCAATGTGCATCCTTATGTGATGTTAAACTATATGGGCAAGCAGCGCGATGTGATGACGCTGGCGCATGAGTTGGGTCATGGTGTGCATCAGGTGCTTGCTGCGGGGCAGGGGGAATTGCTGTCCTCTACACCGTTGACGTTGGCTGAGACGGCAAGCGTGTTTGGCGAAATGCTGACCTTCCGCAAGCTGTTGGATGTGGCACCTGATCAAGCGGCGCGCAAGCGGCTGCTGGCGGGCAAGGTTGAGGATATGATCAACACGGTCGTGCGCCAAATCGCGTTTTATGATTTTGAATGCAAGCTGCATGCGGCGCGCGCTGAGGGCGAGTTGACGCCTGATCAGATCAACGAAATTTGGATGTCTGTTCAAGCCGAAAGCTTGGGGCCAGTATTTGAGTTTATGGACGGGTACGAGACGTTTTGGACCTATATCCCGCACTTCATCCACTCGCCCTTCTATGTCTACGCCTATGCCTTTGGCGACGGCCTCGTGAACGCGCTTTATGCGGTTTATGAGGAGGGCGATGCGGGCTTCCAAGACAAGTATTTTGCGATGCTCTCGGCGGGGGGATCGATGCATCACAAAGAGCTTCTGGCGCCGTTTGGATTGGATGCGAGTGATCCGAAATTCTGGGATAAGGGCCTGGATTTGATCAGCTCGATGATTGATGAGTTGGAGGCGATGGAAGGGTGAATTGTTGAGTGTCCAAGGTTGGACGCAGAGTTATGTATTTGAAATTAAATATAATTTCAGAATTTCCCTTGCAAGAAACGAATTCACATTCCGGCACGTATGCCCGCAGAATAATCCGAGCCACCCAAAGCCAAGGCTTTGGCTGTAATCTCTGCGCGTTTCATGCGCTCTTCAATGGACAGATCCTCTTCAAAACCGCCCAAATCAGCGACGAGTGACGGCAGCCTGCCTGACAAGATCATGCGCTTATCAAATTTCAGATCTGGCTTTATCACGCGGGCCAATCTGGCGACGGTTGTTGTGCAATTTCCAGTTATCGTATGGTAGAATGTTGGTTGCTCCGCCCATTCCTGTGCGAGCTTGACATAGGACAGAAACAAGTCCCGCTGCTGCTCTGTGGTGATATCAACTGGGAATAGTTTGACGTCTTCTTCGCGATGGTTGGTCCGTAGTTTCAAGATATCTTCTTCGGTTGCTGCAACCAGCGCGATTTCAAATTGCCGAAAGAATCCGCCAAGGGTGCTAAAACTCTCGCCCACTTCTTTTCGAATTTCGACGGAAAAGACGATATTGTCTTGATCTTCAAATCCAAAACTGACCAGCAGATGAGCTATATCAGGGCTGTCCCAAACCGAGGTTATCATATCGACGGATTGTATTTTGCTAAGATCGAATTCTTCCGAAATCCAATTATGCTCAGCGGTTTTATCGTCTATCCAATGAAAGTCGCGAACATTGTGAAGCGTCACTTTTTCGCCCTCGACCTGCGCATCCAGAATATGCGCAATTTCAGGCGCCCAATCCCGGTCATGGGAGGGGCGAATGGTTTGATACCAAGCCACAATTGCACCAAGGATGAGGGCAAAGCCAATCCAACCTTTTTTGACAGACCAGAACCGTGTCGCAAATATTGCAAGCCCGGCCAATCCCAAGATTGTAGCAGCAATATAAAAAGCGAGCCCACTAAGGTGGACGTAAAATGCGGTTGCAGTCCAGGCGGTCAAGGCTGCGATTAAGAGGCAAAACAAGACATGACGGAAATATTTAAAAGCTGTTTTCATGGGTCTTCTCGTATCCTAGAGCTTGGGGCTGACCCGCCCCAAGCTGTTGGTTTTGTTTAAGGGTCTGATTTGCTTGCTTCTGCGAGCAATTTGTCAGTACGGGCATCTTCCAGCTTATTGTGGAGACGGTTGCTTTCTTCTGTGTCGCGAATAGATTTCGTGATACCTGCGGTTGAACTGACCAGCATGATTGCTGCCATCGCATAGAAGCCTTTTGCTGCAAAGCTGGCTTCGAGGAAGAAAATCCCCCCACCCATCATCGCAGCAGCGATTGCGAATTGTACATAGGTAAACAGTGTCCATGCGGCTGACGGTTTGTTTGCGTAGTGTTCCATTTGTATTTTCCTTTCTAAATGAGATTTAACGCGATGTGCCGACCCGTATTAAAACGCGGGCAGACTGTTGGGCGGCGTGTGTTACGCGGCCGATTTCTTTTTGTTTTTGGTGAGACGTTCCAAGACCTCTTCGGCGGTTGTCTTCGTCTTCTCGCCAATGCCGGCGGAAGCCATGCGTTCCACGATATCTTCGGAACTGGCGGCAACGGACAGTTCTGTCATAGCTTTTAATGTGCTGTCTGTATGATCTTGCTGTTGCTGAAGGCGCTCGAGCGTTTCTTTGGCTTGGGCAAGGCCATTTGTTTCTGGCGTGACAATGCCGGCGCCAATTTTTGTCGTTCTATGATTGGCCTCTGCCAATCGTTGGCCGCGCTTTAATTCTGCAAGCAAGGCTTCGCTTTGGGACAAGTCAGCGCGCAGACGTTTAATTTGAACTTTGTACGTTTCGATTGTCTTCTCTGTCGCTGTCCGTTCCGCCTCGAGCTCTGCGATTGCAGTTGCGCCTTCTAGCGCGAACTCATCCTTACCTTTTGAAATTGCTTCTGTAACGCGTGTTTCTAAATCAGAGATCTTGTCATTAATGCTTTGCAAAGAGACTTTTTCGCGCTCCGCATAAGCCATAATGACGGCAACAGATTTCCGGGACTTCTCAACAATTCTTGCCGCATCGCGCATTTGCTGACGCAGCAAAGGGATCGCGTTTGCATCTAAAAAGGATTGTGCGGCATCTTCAGATCGTCCGCGAACCAACGTGATTAATTTACTGAACATGATACTCTCCTATGTAATATGAACGATGTTCATAAATTGAATAAAAGAAACCTGAACGCCGTTCAAGAAATATATTGAACAATGTTCATAAAAGTCAATATTTGGTGACTTAACTCACTGTTTCGACCAGATAGTCGATCATTTCGCCTATATTTTCTGTTGAAACAGCAGAAAGGCGTCCTTCGATGCCGAGCAGTATAATGCCATGTACCGAAGAAAAGAGCGCGCGTGCGCGTGTATCGATCTGTTTCGGGGAAGAATCAGGTGAGATTTCCAAAAGCGGTGCGCCGATCAAGCTCAGCAGTGAACGGACCAAATCTTTATAGTCTTTGGGGGCGTCGCTTTCGGCCCCCATGTCAATTTGGAAAAGGGCCTTCCATAAATTTTGCTGGCTTTGCACAAACTCAAAATAGCTATGCGCCAGCACCTTTAGTCGTTCTGTTGGGGTCTCTGGTTCTTCTTCTATCATTTTTCGAGCAACTTTGCCGGCCAGCATCTCGAAACTTTGCATATTTACCGCAATGAACAAGGCGTCGAGATCTTCAAAAATTGTGTAGATAGATCCGACGGCACAATCCGCTTCGGACGCCACGCTGCGGGCTGTGACGTTTCGAAGACCATTTTTAGCGATCTGCTTTGATGTGACCTCAATCAGCTTCGCACGAAGCGCGGTGCGGCGTTCAGCACGGACGGACATCTAGACATTCCCAATAACTTGAACATAGTTCATATCAGAATTGTGGGTTTTTTCAATCGTTTGGTCAGATGATAACCGTCAGCGTTTGAGCAGTGGCATCAGCTTGGACATATCCGGCCCATGGTTCATACCGGTCAGCGCTTTGCGCAATGGCATGAAAAGACCCTTGCCTTTGCGGCCTGTGGCCTCTTTCACCGCACCCGTCCAAGTGCCCCATGTCGTGTCATCCCAAGGGTGATCTGGCAGCATGGACATTGCTGTCTCGACAAACTCTTTGTCTTCATCGTCGATCAATGGCGCCGCACCCTCAGACACGAGTGTCCACCAGCCCGCGATGTCTGCGCGGGTGTCGATGTTTTCGCGGGCGACCGCCCAGAAGGGCGCTTGCATATCGTTAGGCACGCCAAGTGCGGTGAGGTCGTCCGCCATATCTGACGAATCAAGGCCCGAGACGTATTTGGATGTCAGCGGTTTCAAATCCTCGGCATCGAATTTCGTCGGTGCAGCGCCGAATTTGGTGATGTCGAAATTCGCGACCAGCTCGTCCATTCCGCCGCGCAGCTCAACCGGGTCCGATGACCCAAGGCGGGCGAGTAAGGACAGGATCGCCATCGGCTCAATCCCGCTGTCGCGGAAATCGCGGATGGACAGCGAGCCGAGGCGTTTGGACAAGCCCTCACCTTGGGGGCCCGTCAGCAAAGAATGGTGTGCGAATTTCGGCACGGTGCCGCCCAAGGCCTCGATGATCTGGATTTGGGTGGCGGTATTTGTCACATGATCAGAGCCGCGCACGACATTGTTGATGCCGTAATCCATGTCATCGCAGACCGACGCCAACGTATATAGGAATTGCCCATCCGCGCGGATCAGCACCGGATCAGAGACGCTGGCCGCATCAATAGACCGATCACCCAAGATGCCGTCCGTCCAGTCGATGCGGGTGTGATCGAGCTTGAAGCGCCAATGGCCTGCGCCACGCTCTTCGCGCAATTTGTTTTTGTCCGTCTCGCTCAGCTCCAAAGCAGAGCGGTCATAAACCGGGGGTTTGCCCATATTGAGTTGTTTTTTGCGTTTCAGGTCGAGTTCGGTTGGCGTCTCAAAACACTCGTAAAACCGCCCCATGTCACGCAAATTTTGCGCGGCCTCTTCATAGCGATCCAGACGCGATGATTGGCGCTCCTCGCGGTCCCAAGTGATTCCAAGCCAGTCGAGGTCTTGGCGGATCGCGTCGACATATTCTTCCTTCGACCGTTCCCGATCGGTGTCATCAATGCGCAAGATGAACTGTCCACCCTGCCCGCGTGTGATCAGGAAATTAAACAGCGCGGTGCGCAGATTTCCGATATGCAGATAGCCCGTCGGGCTGGGGGCAAAACGCGTGACAGTCATGGGGTCTTCCGATAGCTTCGCGCCCATATAGCTATGCGTTGAATGAAGGCCAAGAGGGAAAGATGCTAAGCCGCGAGACACGATTGGCGTTGATCCCGTTCCTGTTTGTCTGGCTGTGGTCCACCGGATTTGTCGGCGCGAAGCTTGGCACGCCCTATATGGACCCGCTATTGCTGCTGAGCATTCGGTTTGTTTTGGTGATTGCGATTTTTGCAGGCTTGATTGCGATTCTGCGCGCCGCACCCGCAAAACGGCGCGATATCCCGATGCAAATCTTGATCGGTGCGTTGCTACATGGGTTTTATTTGGGGGGTGTTTTTGTTGCCGTGCGGCATGGCACGCCGGCGGGGATTTCGGCGATTTTTGTAGGCTTACAACCGATTTTGACAGTTGCGATCAATGCGGTGCTTTTTGATGTGCGTATCAGCCAGCGGCAGGCCCTTGGATTATCGCTGGGCTTTGGCGGGCTGGTTGCGGTAATTTTGGGCAGTCAGGAAATGACCAGCGCAGATTTAGGCCCCTTTGGTGTGGCCGCCTGTACCGTGTCCCTGCTTGCGATTACCGCGGCCACCTTGTTGCAAAAACATTATGCCAAAGACACGCCTTTGCTGGGCGGGTCGCTGTGGCAATATTTTGGCGGGTTGTTGGTTGCAGGTTTTGGCACAGCGTTTTTTGAAACGGGCCAAATTGACTATACTTGGCAAATTTATGTGGCCATCGGATGGTTGGTTTTAGCACTGTCGGTTTGTGCGGTTCTGCTGCTGCTCTACATGATCCGCGAAGGCGCGTTGGAAAAAGTGAGTGCCTATATGTATCTTGTACCCCCCGTGGCGGCGATCCAGACTTGGGCGCTGTTTGGTGAAGAATTGAGTGCACTATCAATTCTTGGATGTATCGTCGTGGTGATTGGTGTGGCGCTTGTGGTGCGGCCAAAAATCAAAGCACATAAGTGACATAAAACAGATGTGTCAATTTGAGCAGCCGCTCACTACAAGGTCGCGTTTGAGAAATCACATTTTCTATACGTTCTATACGGTCAAAAGCAGAGTGGTCTGTTCTGTGTTTTTCAAAAGACTTTACCAAACGCGGTTTTTGCAAGATCATCACCGCAGATCAGAGGGATAAAAATATGCAAAGAGTGTTATGTGCAGTTTTGGCCTTGGGGCTGATCGCGAGCATGTCTGATACGGCTTTTGCAAAGCCAAAGATCAGCGAGAAGACAAAATTCTATAAGATTGCAGGCACGACACCTGCGGCCCTTTTGGCAGAAATGAATGCAAAAGGTCCGCAAGGGTTTTGGGGTTATTCAAGTTGGTATGTGCGTTGGACAGGGGGCTGTAAGGTCAGTGTTGAAGTGACCTATACAATGCCGAAATTGAAATCGAAAACAGGGATGTCAGGTGAGTTGATCAAAGAATTTGATCGCTTTTATGCCGCCCTTTGGGCACATGAAAAAACCCATGGGGGGCACGGTATTTCTGCGGCGGAGGAGATCGAGCGCGCGGGCTGCAAAAACGGGAATGCGATTATCAAGAAATGGAATGCGGAAGACGCCAAATTTGACAAAAGGACGGATCACGGGAAAAAAGAAGGCGTTTATTTGCGTTGATTGGGCGTGATGGAGTGGTCGTTATTCTCGGGTATTGAAGGCCGAGGACATCTCAGCGACTGTGATGCGTTAATGGACGCATAAGATGAAAGCGCATAGCGTCCTTAGAAAAACAGGAGCATTCCTATGATTACGCGTCGTCTTTTTGTTATTTTTGCCCTGCTTATTCTTGCGGTGCCAAGCTGGGCGCAAAAGGTCGCAATACCAGACGGTACGACACTGATTATTTTGCGCCACGCGGATCGTTCTGGCGAGGATTTGAACGCGCTGGGTCGTGCGCGTGCGGAAGCTTTGGTGGCTGCATTAGACGGCATCGACATTGATCATATCTTCTCGCCCTCGATCCAACGAAATTTGGACACAGCTGCACCGCTGGCAACTGCGCGCGGGATGGAGATTGAGCGGATCGCGGCTGGAAAGCCTGCGGCGAAACTCATTTCCGAAGGTGCAGGAAAAACCATTATCTGGATCGGGAATAAGGGAAATCTGAAATCGATTTGGGACGATCTAGGGGCACCTGGGAACGCGCCGTTAATGTATGGGGATTTGTTTTTTGTGACACCTGGGCCCGTTGTGGAACGCCGCGTTGTTGCGCCATAGCGGTGGTGTGTGATTGGGTGGATGGATGTGCGTGATCCCTGCGTAGAGGCGCGGGTTTTGGTATGAAATCTTATTTAAGCGTATGATTTTAAATAATTAATTGCGTTAACATCTATTTCAGAAACCTAGTTTACTGTAACATTTCCTAACCAATCTTAAACAGAACCCAAGGGACCAAACTCATGCCCAACCCCCATGCCGCCACCGCAAAAGCCTTCAACGCGCTTGCCCATCCAAGACGTATCACCCTGTTTCATCTCATCCGCGCTGAAACGCCCAATCGACCGAATTTCGGCATGCTCTTGCGGGCCACAAAATTTACGCCTGCGGTGTTGGCCCATCACTTGCGCGTCATGGAAAAGGGGGGATTGATCCGGCGGTTTCAGGTCGGCTCTTTTACAGAATTTGTTACGCTTGAGCGCAGCTATGACATCCAGCTGGCCCCAATCACACAGATCCTGACCGAACCACTGCTCAAAGCCGCATAATCGCGCCACGCGCTAACTTGGGTCCCGCCAGCGGTTTACAATCGGATAGCGCCGATCTAGCCAAAAGGCGCGCAAGGACAGGCGCGCACCAGGTGCAGATTGGAAGCGTTTATATTCTGAAATATACAGCAGATGTTCGACCCGTTTGACCGTCTCGCGATCAAACCCGGCCGCCACGCAATCTGCGACCGAGGCTTCTTGGTCCATCAACATATCCAAGATGCCATCTAAAACCTCATATTCAGGCAAGCTGTCGCTGTCTTTTTGATCGTCGCGCAGCTCCGCTGTGGGTGGTTTCAAAATGATATTTTCTGGGATGACGGCACCCGCTGGCCCCATCATCCAATCGCGATGATGTTCATTGCGCCAACGGCAGGTTTCAAACACACGGACCTTATACATATCTTTGATCGGGTTATAGCCGCCTGCCATATCCCCATAGATTGTGGCATAGCCCACCGCGACCTCGGATTTATTGCCGGTGGTCAATAACATCTCGCCAAATTTATTCGACATCGCCATCAGCAACAGACCGCGAATACGCGATTGGATATTCTCCTCTGTTACATCTGCGTCCAGCCCATCAAAAAGCGGGGCAAGTGTGTTGGTGATTGCACCGCGCGCTTCGGCAATTGGGACGACATCATAGCGACAACCCAATGTGTCGATCAACGCCTGCGCATCAGAATGTGAAACATCCGATGTATATTCAGAGGGCAACATCACACAGCGGACATTCTCTGCGCCCAAAGCATCGACGGCAATCGTTGCGACAATCGCGCTGTCGATCCCACCTGATAGGCCCAGCAACACCTTTTGAAACCCTGTTTTGCGCATGTAATCGCGCAAGGCCAGAACCATGACATGGTAATCCTGTTCCCATGCATCTGGGAAACTGCGTTTCGGACCTTCATCTGCGACCCAGCCTGCGCCTTCGCGACGAAAATCGACCACCTGCATCGCCTCTTCAAAAATCGGCATTTGTGCAGCCAAGGCGCCGCCCTGATTTAAAACAAAGGACCCGCCGTCAAACACTTGATCATCCTGTCCGCCAATCAGATTGACATAGATCATCGGCAACCCGGTCTCGACCACGCGGGCCACCATATGGCTCATCCGGCGATCAAATTTCCCACGATAATAAGGTGAACCATTGGGCACCACTAAAATCTCCGCCCCCGATTCCTCTAGCGCCTCACAGACATCTGGAAACCATGCGTCTTCGCAAATCGGTGTGCCAATGCGCACGCCTTTCACACTATAGGGCCCATGAATATCACCAGGCTCAAAATAACGCTCTTCATCGAAGACTTTGTAATTTGGCAAATGATGTTTGCGGATGATTGTTTGGATCTTACCATCGGCCAAAATCGCATAGCCGTTAAAAACCTGTTCGCCATCGCGAATGGGCAGGCCAATACCCACGGTTACATCGGTCACATCGCCTGCGAATTCTGTGAGTTTTGCCAGTGCATCATCGGTAAAGGCGCGTTTGCGCACCATGTCTTGGGCTTGGTAACCGACCAAAAACATCTCTGGCAGCACCAGCATATCACAGTTTTCTGCCTGCGCCTCTGCCAGCGCACTGCGCGCTTTTTCCAAATTGCCCACCATATCCCCAAGCGTTGGGTTAAGTTGGGCCAGCATGAAACGGATATGGTCACTCATCGGCAGGATCTTTCAAGTGCTCTTCGACATAAAAGTAGTCTTTCGACTTCAGAATGGAAAGAGGTCGCGCCGAATTCATTTGCGCTTCTGATTTCAAAAAATTAACCTTACCGCAACGCAGATGCGCTAGCAGAGGCCCCAATGAAATTTCGTCACTTTACACCGATTTTGATCACATCCCTAAGCTTGGGTTTTGGCGCTGTGGCGCAGGACCAAGGGATTACGCAATATGATGATGGGTCTGTGTATACCGGTCAGTTTTTGGACGGAAAACGCCATGGCGAGGGCAGCTATAAAACAAGCGATGGGTTTGAGTATGCAGGCGCTTGGATCAATGGGGCGATCGAAGGGCGCGGTGTTGCGAAATACCCAAATGGATCAATCTACGAAGGCCTGTTCAAAGATGGCAAACCCAATGGGCAAGGCAAGATCACATTCGCTGACAGCTCCACCTATGACGGCAGCTGGATCAATGGTGTGATCGACGGGCAGGGCCGTGCGGAATATGCAAATGGGTCTGTCTATGTGGGTGGTTTTAAAAATGCGGATCATCACGGGCACGGCAAGCTGACGACGTTAACGGGTTTTGTTTACGATGGCGCTTGGGTCGAAGGGGCGCAAACCGGATTTGCCAATGTGACATATGCCAATGATGGGGAATATGCGGGGACGTTGATTGATGGGCAGCGCGATGGCCAAGGCAAGCTGAAACGTCAAGACGGCCAAATTTACGAGGGCGAATGGAAAGCCGATAAAATGCACGGCACAGGCACGTTTTGGAGTGCGAATGGCAATATCTATGACGGCCAATTCGTCGAGGACCAGCGCACCGGACCTGCGAAAGTCACCTATGCCAATGGCGATATCTATGAGGGTGATTTGGTTGCAAGTTTGCGCGAAGGTAGCGGCACGCTGACCCAAACCGATGGGTTGATTGTGGTGAGTGAGTGGGTCGCGGATCTGGCCCAAGGTGAGGGTCAGGTTACCTATCCCGATGGATCGATTTATGTTGGCCAATTGGTCGGTTCAAAACCCCAAGGGCAGGGCAAGCTGACCTATGCAGACAATGCCGGCAGTTACGAAGGGCAGTGGGTCGACGGCCGGATTGAGGGCAATGGCACCTCGATCTTTGAGGATGGCACCACCTATGTTGGCGCTTTCAAAGATGGCACCAATCATGGACAGGGCAAAATCACATTCGCAGACGGCTCCAGCTATGAAGGTGGCTGGCGCAATGGATTGCGCCAAGGCGAAGGCAAAGAACTGCAAGCCGATGGATCGAGTTACATGGGGGGCTATTTGAATGGCCGACCAAATGGGCAAGGCGTGCTGACGCTTGCCTCTGGTTTTATCTATGATGGCGAATGGGCCGAGGGTGCGATCACGGGGGAAGGGCAGGCAACCTATCAATCAGGTGACATATATGTCGGTGCTTTTTTAAACGGCCGTCCGGATGGGCTTGGAAAAATGACCTATGAAGATGGGCAGAGTTTTTACGGGTTTTGGGAGGCTGGTGTGGCCAAAGAAGCGCTTTTAGAGCCAGAGGTTGCAGAGGCCGCAACTCAAGATGTTGACCCTGAATTGGTCACTGAGGCAATCGCGAATGAAGCTGCGCAAACAGATGCGACAGCAACCGATGCGTCCGAAGATTCTGATCAAGGTGAAACCGCAAATTAGCGTGTTTTGTTAGACACTCTAAATCTAGCGCCTTGCGATGCTACCACGGCAGCTGTGATCCATCATAGGCAAAGAACTTTCCTGTGTCTTTTGCGGTCACGCGGGTCATCACCGAAATTAAGTCTTGAGCGGCAACAGACGGATCTCGCGCTGGGTTGGTTTTGACATAATCCTTCGTCATTTCGGTCGCGACCGTGCCGGGATGCAGGGCGATCAAAGCGGCCATGGGCCGCGTGCGGGTAAGCTCTATCGCAGAGGTTCGCACAACTTGATTGGCAGCCGCCTTCGCGGCGCGATAGCTGATCCAACCGCCCAGCTTATTATCCGTGATCGAACCTATTTTCGCTGTTAAAACCCCAAAACAACTTGGTTTGGATTTGGGCAGTTTCGGTGAAAAATATTTTAAGCAAAGCGCCGGACCTAATGCGTTCAACGCAAAATGATCTGCCATCGCAGCGGAGGTCATCGCGGCCAAGCGCTTTTCCGGGGGATGCTGATCTGCCATCAGGCCCCCTGTGGCAACACAAATCAGATCAAATTCAGCGTTAAAATTACTTGCGAAACCCGCGACCGAAGCCTCATCGGTTACATCAAACCCATCAATCCGTCGCGACAGGGACGTCACTTCAATAGCATCTGCACGCAATTGGCTGACAAGTGCTGCGCCAATCCCGCCACTTGCCCCAATAATCAATGCTTTTTGTGGCTTGAACCTTGCCATGACGTTCCTTTTTCGCGTTACAGACAGCTAGCGCGACACTCAGGAATTTCAAAGATTTAGGCTTGATGAAAATTCCAAGCTCGGGCATCCTTTACGCAAAGAACCAAGTGAATGGAGCGCCTCTTTGAACGATCAAAAATGTCTCGCAACCTTCCGCGGGTGTTTATGACAGAGCTCAACCTCTCTTTTCCCGACAATCGGCTTTTGATCGACCTGTGCGGTCCTTTTGACCAAAATCTTGCGCAGGTAGAAACTGCGTTGGATATGCAAATCATTCGGCGCGGCAACGAGCTGACATTGGTCGGCGAAAACGGCTCCACCGATAAAGCGCAAGACGTGTTGCGCGCGATGTATGCACGCCTAGAAGCGGGCAAAGCCTTGGATAATGGCGCGATCGATGCGGTGCTGCGCTTTGGGTCTGCGGGCGAAAATACGGGCGCGCGTGATGGCGATCAGATCGAAATGTTCAAAGCAGGCGGTATGGAAATCCGCACGCGCAAGAAAACGATTGAACCGCGCACGCCGACCCAGAAAACCTATGTCGAACAGCTTTATGATAACGAGCTGGTCTTTGGCCTTGGCCCTGCGGGAACCGGGAAAACCTATCTGGCCGTGGCGGTGGCGGTGAATATGTTTGTCGAGGGCCATGTAGACCGGATTATCCTGTCGCGTCCGGCGGTTGAGGCGGGCGAGCGGCTGGGGTTTTTGCCCGGTGATATGAAAGAGAAAGTCGATCCTTATATGCAGCCGCTTTATGATGCGCTGAATGATTTTCTGCCTGCCAAACAACTGGGCAAATTGATCGAAGAAAAACAGATCGAAATCGCCCCCCTTGCCTTTATGCGCGGACGCACCTTGGCGCGCGCCTTTGTGGTGTTGGATGAGGCGCAGAATGCGACGACGATGCAGATGAAGATGTTCCTAACCCGCATGGGCGAGGGCAGCCGCATGGCCATCACAGGTGACAGCAGCCAGATCGACTTGCCGCGGGGCGTCGATAGCGGGCTGATCGAAGCCGAGAAGATTTTGAAAAATGTCGACGGGATTGGGTTCACCAAATTTAAAGCCGAAGATGTGGTCCGCCATCCGATGGTGGCCAAAATCATCAATGCCTATGATCGGGCCGCAAAACGCTCTAAATGAGTGATACAATTGATATCGTGATCGAAGCGGATGCTTGGGATGAGGCTGATCTGAAAACTTGGGCGCAAAACGCATTGGACATGATCAAACCCGAACACGCGATTTCCTCTGATCTAGAGATCAGTATTTTGGCCTGTGATGATGCGCGTATCGCGGAATTGAACACTGAATTTCGAGGCAAGGCCACGCCGACAAATGTGCTGTCTTGGCCAAGTTCACAGATTGAATTAAGCGATAGCGGGACGCCCGATTTTCAAATCCCAGATGATGGGCAGCTTGGCGATATCGCTATTGCTTATGAAACTTGCGCGCGTGAAGCACTGGAACAGGGCAAAGAATTCGCGGCCCATGTCACGCATCTGCTGTTGCATGCGATTTTGCATTTGTTTGGCTATGATCACGAAACTGATGCACAGGCGCATGTGATGGAAAGTTTGGAAACCAGACTTCTTGCAAAAATGGGCATAGATGACCCATATTATCTGTCTGATGCCTGATTCTATTTTTGGAAAGGACCAATGGGCGATACATTAGAAGGCTCATCGAGCGCAGCGCTGAGCGCGCTTGACGACCCAGAACCGAGGCGGGGGTTTTTTGCGCGTATTTTGGGCGCTGAAACCCCGCAAGAAGAACCCACCCAACAAGAAGCTGCTCAAATCGGCATGCGCCGGCTAAATGGCCTACGCGTCGACGATGTGATGATCCCGCGTGCCGATATTACCTCGATCGCGTTAGATACCGATATGAAAGCGTTGGTTGCCTTGTTCAAAGACAGCGGATTTTCGCGCTTGCCGATTTACAAGGACAGCTTGGATGATCCGCTGGGCATGATCCATCTTAAGGATGTGGCGCTGAAATACGGGTTCAACGGCAAACCCCGCAGCTTCAATTTGAAACCTTTGGTGCGTCCTGTGCTCTATGTTCCGCCCTCGATGCAAGCAGGTGTTCTGCTGGAGAAAATGCAAACCGAACGCACGCATATGGCCTTGGTTGTGGATGAATTCGGGGGTGTTGATGGTCTGGTCACGATCGAGGATCTGGTCGAAGAACTGGTTGGTGAAATCGCCGATGAACATGACGGTGAAGAGGTTGTTGATTGGACCGCCAAGGCAGACGGGTCTTATGTTGTGCAGGCGCGTGCGACGCTGGAGGAGTTCGAGAAGGTTCTGGGTGTTGATTTGGCGCCTGATGAAACGGACGAGGATATTGATACAATCGGCGGTCTGATCTTTATGCTGTCAGGTCATGTCCCAACGCGGGGCGAGGTGATCAGCCACGAGGCCGGATTTGATTTTGAGATTTTAGAGGCTGATCCAAGAAGGGTTAAGAAAATTCGGGTAAGCAAGTCCCGAACATAAGAACGGTTTCTAAAATGTCCGATACCCCCCAACGGTTAAGCTGGAAAGAACGTCTGATTTTCTTCGCGCTTGGTCTTGGCTTGGCGCTGGGTCAAGCGCCTTTCGGACTGTCCTTCGGCTATTTCCTGATCCTGCCGTTTTTCTTTTGGTCGCTGATGAAAATCCCAAATGCGCGCATGGGCTTTGGCGCGGGCTGGTGGATGGGGTTGGGTTATTTCCTATTGTTGCTGAATTGGCTGGTCGAGCCGTGTTTGGTCGAACCCGAAATCACCGGATGGATGGCACCTTTTGCGCTGGCCGCGGTCGCTGCTGGATTTGCCCTATTCTATGCGCTGCCGACCTATCTGGCCGTGCGGATATGGTTTCAAAATCGGTATCGGGTTCTGGGCTTCATCTTTCTGTTTATCACCACGGAATATATCCGCGCCTATCTGTTAACTGGATTTCCATGGGGGCATCTGAGTTATGCCTTTATCGACCTGCCAATGGTGCAGCTGGCGTCGGTCCTTGGGATACATGGCAGCTTATGGATCTGGCTGATGATCCTTGCGATCCCGATTTTGATGATGCCAAAGATTTGGGATGGTGCGATCTGGGCGGTGGTCTTGCTGTTGGCCATCAATGGGTGGGGCCAATGGCGTATGGCGGGCGAGGTTGCAGATCACGACAGCGGGACCATTGTGCGCTTGGTGCAGCCCAATGCAGCACAGCATCTCAAATGGAAACCCGGGCATCGCGAAAAATTCTATGCCCGCGCTTTGGAATATACGGTGGCTGGGATCAGCCCGCGCCCGGACATCATCCTGTGGCCGGAAACAGCGATATTTTATGCTTACGCCGAGGGTCACGAGGGCATTCAGCAAATCGCAGATTTTGCAGGACCGACCAGTTCGGTTTTCGCAGGCATCGTGCGCAGAACCGATACCGGCCCGCGCAACACCGCGATTTACGTTGATCCAGCGGGCGGGGTGAACACACTTTATGACAAGCATCATCTGGTGCCCTTTGGGGAATATGTGCCCTTGGGCGCATATCTTTCCGCAATTGGCTTGCGCCCCATCGTGAATACGGTCGCAAATTTTGATGCCGGCAGCGGGCCGCGTGTGATCAATGGCGCCAATGTGCCTGATTTCCTGCCGCTGATATGCTACGAGGCGATTTTTCCCCAACATGTGATGATGGGGGAACGCCGCGCGGATTGGTTGGTCCATATCACCAATGATGCGTGGTTCGGTCGGTTTTCTGGCCCATTTCAGCATCTGGCCCAAACGCGCATGCGCAGCATTGAACAAGGCCTGCCGTTGGCGCGTGCGGCCAATACTGGAATTTCGGCGATGATTGATCCGTTCGGACGTGTCACGGATCAGATCGCACTTGGTGAAGAAGGCTGGGTCGATGTAGCACTACCTGCTGCCTTGCCAAAGACGATCTACGCCTATTTGCGCGATTGGCCCTTGGTGTTGTTTCAGGCGTTTTTACTGGCGATTGCGCTGTTTCCCGCAGGGTTTCTACGCCGTGATCCCTAAATTCACTTGACCTAACACCACACACCCACTAGCGATGCGGCGATATGGCCGCCCAACGGCTTCCTGACGGGTCGGCTGGACAAAAAATGGAGCACTCTCATGTCCCGATTGAACTATATTTTCACCTCTGAATCTGTGTCCGAGGGGCACCCCGATAAGATTTGTGACCGGATTTCGGATGCAGTCTTGGACGCGTTTTTGCGCGAAGAAGAAATGGCGCGCGTGGCGTGCGAAACATTTGCCACCACAAACCGCGTGGTTATCGGGGGCGAGGTTGGCTTGTCGACCGAAGCTAAAACCAAAGAGGCGATTGCAAGTGTTGAAGATTTTGCCCGCGATTGCGTGAAAAAGATTGGGTACGAGCAGGACGGGTTCCATTGGGAAACAATGTCTGTGGAAAACCACCTACACCAGCAATCCGCGCATATCGCACAAGGTGTGGATAAAGACGGTGCGGGCGATCAGGGCATCATGTTTGGATATGCGACCGACGAAACGCCCGAATTGATGCCAGCGCCCATTCAATATAGCCAAGCGATTTTGCGCAATCTGGCAGAGGCACGCCACGCAGGCGACACGCCGCAATTGGGCCCGGACAGTAAATCACAGCTGACGGTGAAATATGTCGATGGCAAACCGGTAGGTGTGACGTCGATTGTACTTTCAACTCAGCATTTGGATGCATCGATGAGTTCAGAGGATGTCCAAGCAGTTGTGATGCCCTATATTCGCGACACATTGCCAGAGGGGTGGATTTCGAATGAAACTGAATGGCATGTGAACCCAACAGGGGCTTTTGTGATTGGCGGACCAGATGGGGATGCGGGCCTGACCGGGCGTAAAATTATCGTGGACACTTATGGCGGTGCAGCACCCCATGGTGGTGGCGCGTTTTCGGGGAAAGACCCGACCAAGGTGGACCGCTCTGCGGCTTATGCAGCGCGCTATTTGGCGAAAAATGTTGTGGCTGCTGGTATGGCGAAGAAATGTACGATCCAATTGTCTTATGCGATTGGCGTGGCCAAGCCGCTATCGATCTATGCTGACACATATGGCACGGGCGAGGTCCATGAGAGCGATATTGAAAAAGCCGTTGCGGAATGCATGGATCTGAGCCCGCGCGGGATTATTGAGCATCTCAAACTGCGGCGCCCAATTTATGAGCGCACGGCAGCCTATGGCCACTTTGGCCGCGCACCTGATGCAGATGGCGGATTTTCTTGGGAAAAAACCGATCTGGTCGATGCGCTGAAAAAAGCGGTATAAGGAAAAGGAGAGGCGCGGAAGAACCGCGCCTCACGACTTTGGTGCCCACCCACCCGCCCTGATAGGGCGCTGGGTTAACAGCAGTTTTGAATGTCGATCCGTCCGGAGCAGCAATCGACCAATAGAAACCGCGTCAGTTCGGTGAGTTGATCGAAACTGACCTGATAAAGAACCTCGCGCGAGTGTCGCTCAGATGTGATCAACCCCGCTTCTGCCAAATTGGCCAGATGAAAGGACGCGCGCGACGCTGTTGCGCCGACGGCGGTTGCGATATCCCCCGCGCTCATTGTATGTGGGCTGGCTTGGACCAAAGATTTGAGCATGCGCATGCGGGTCCTGTTGGACAAGGCTGTAAACGCGGTTAGGGCTGTTTTTTCATCCATATTTCAAATTCTCTTGAAATGATTTTTGTTCCTCAATATATATATTTCAAGAATCATTGAAATGAAAGATCAATCCCAATGACCCCTCAAGAGTTATATGATGCATTGGCGGCCCATCCCCAAGAGGCTGCTTTGCAATTTTCGACCGATGCTGGTCCGATTTCGGGCGGATATCATGTGACCGAATGGAAGGCCGCAAAGGTGCAAAGCATCGATTGCGGCGGGCAAATGGATGCATGGGACGAGGCAACCCTACAATTGCTAGATGGTCACGGCGGGGCGCATATGCGTGTCGGCAAATTCAACGCGATATTGAAACAGAGCATAGCACAGGTCAAAGGATTGGGCGCGGCACCACTACAAATCGAGTTCGCGCATCAGAACCACGGCAAACATCTTTATGCAGCTTTGGACCCTGTTCTTGAGGGTGGGAATGTTGTGATCGCCCTACGACCCGATCAGGCCGCTTGCAAAGTTGTTACGCGCGCGCAAGCCCAGGGTCAGACGACAAGCTGTTGTCGGCCCAGCGCAGCCAACTGTTGTTAACAGGGCGATCCTGTCACAGATCGCCCTGACCGAGGAATTATTTAAAGGTCAGTTTAAAGGCCGGATTATACCCCACACCGCGCACAACGCCGCCAGCATTATCCATCACCACACGGTTCGAACCAATCACAGCGGCCGTCGGCTCGGCAGAGCCCTCTAGCATGTCAGAGGCGGCCGCATCGAAAGCGATGGTATCAATGGCCACACCCTTTGGCAGATCAAAAATAATATAGTTGCGGTCGTGATTTCCCTCTGGCGTGGGCCCAGTGATGGTTTTGGAAAAATCGGTCTCGACCCACGTGAATTTGATCATGTCTTTGCTGACATCGACATCATAGATATTGATGAAGGAGGGCAATTCGACATCCTCGCCCACCGTGGCAAAGACGTTATTCTTGAAGCCAAAGCCAGCGACATCAAGTTCATTGTTATCGGTCTGGGCACCTTGGAACGTATTGGTGATCACAAAATTTGCACCTAACAGGCCATCGGCCATGGCGGCGCTGGAAAGACCAAATGCGATAAGAAGCGCGGGGATCTGTTTCATATCTATCTCCTATATTTGAAACGGGTAAGGGCAGCATGGCATCGCGCGTAGAATAAATGAAATTTATATCAATTATCTTATTATATGATATAATTATAATATGGCTTTCGATCATAAACGTCTTGATCTCAATCTTTTGGTGGTCCTCCAAGATCTGCTGCGCACATCGAGCGTGTCTCAGACCGCGCAAAACCTTGGGCGCACGCAGCCGGCAATTTCGCTGGCGCTCAATCGGTTGCGCGCGCAGTTTGATGATCCAATATTAATCCGCAATGGCCCGCGATTGACCAAATCACCTTTGGCCGAACAGTTGGAAACCGCCCTTGGCAATCAATTGGCGGGGTTGGAACAGCTTTACGCCTTGGCGGACCCCTTCGATCCGAAAGACAGCACAAGACAGGTGGTTCTAGCAGGCCAAGATTTTGTCGCCTCGCAGCTGTGGTCGCTGTCGCAATATCTGCGCGCGCGGGCGCCGAACCTGACCTTTCGAATGGCCCGCCATACACCGCGCGTTGACGATATCTTGCTAGGCCGGGTTGATCTGGGCTTGGTGCTTTATCCAAAACCCGCACCAAGCGCGATTAAACAGATCAAGCTGGGCGATTTGCCTTGGGCAACGATTGTGCCACAGGATCATCCGATTTCAGACACCCCAAGCTTGGAAGAGTGGCTGTCCTATCAACAAGTCACGGTCGCGATTAGCGGGGACAGGCCCAATCCGGTTGATCTGGCATTGGGTGTGCGTGCCGCAGATCGCAAGATCGGTTTGCAGGTCGAGGGGTTCTTGCAGGCCATGCAAATGGTGGGCGAAGGTGGGTTTCTCTTTACCACTATTGACCGTCTGGTCGCACCTTTGGTGCACCGAATGGGGTATCGACGGGTCAAGCTGCCCTTTGCGATTGATCCCGTGCCGACGGTTTTATGGTGCCGCTCGACCCGCACGGATGCTTTTTCGCGCTGGGTTCTGGATCACACGCGGGATGCAGCAAAAATCCTGAACTTAAGCTAGCGCTTCAAGCCGCGTGAATTTTTCCCAAAGCGTAGATCAGATCTTTCTTCAGATCCTCAAACCCACGCGTTGCGGTAACCTCTGCCTTGCCGATCAGCACGTAATCCCAACCCGATTGTGCATGACTTGGCAAAATGGCGCGCGCGACTTCGCGCAGGCGGCGTTTTGCGCGGTTGCGCGCGACCGCATTGCCCACTTTCTTGGAACAGGTAAAACCAACGCGGGGCGGTTTTTCGTCGCCCCGATCATAGCCTTGCAAGAAAAGACCCTTTGTGCCCCATTTCACCCCGCGCGCGGCGCGCAGGAAATCGGCACGGGCTTTTAGAACTTCGGGCAAAGAAAAATCCGCCTGCGGGCTGTCTGCGCGATCTGCGCTTTGGTCCTTCGGCGGATTGGTCATGTTTTAGATGCGCAAGATGCGCATGAAATTACGCAGACAGGCTCTTGCGGCCCTGTGCGCGACGGCGGTTCAAGATTTTACGGCCGTTTTTTGTTGCCATGCGTGCACGAAACCCGTGGCGACGCTTGCGCACCAAATTGGATGGTTGGAATGTGCGTTTCATGTCAGTTACCTTCGTCCAGCGCGTCCAAAATCAAGATTCGAACGCCAAAATCCGTTAGAGACCTGCCCTTTACGGCGCTCATCCATATAAGTCAATTCGAGAATGGCTTAAAAAATGTTTCAATTCCCCCTGCGTTAGATTTCAGTTTTACGGTCAAACCCGCCGCAAAACTACGGTTTTTGAAACATTCCATGACGTCAGATCAACGCCGCGTGAGGTATCTAGCGCGATCAAATCTTCTGTTCCATTTAGGGTTCAAATCATATCGGGGACGATTTCCATGAATGCACAGACTTCAACCAAAGGGTTCAACTACCGCAAGCTTTTGCCGCTCTTTGCGATCATTTTTGTGGCCGCTGTTGGGGCCTATTTTTTACGCGATATTCTGTCTTTCGATATGCTCGCTGAAAATCGCGAGGCGCTTTTGGAATGGCGCGATGCAAACTATCTGCTTGCCGTATTGGTCTTTATCGCCGCCTATATCGTCATCGTCGCGTTCAGCCTTCCGGGCGCGGCGGTGATGACGTTAACCGGCGGCTTCCTCTTTGGGCTTTTCCCCGGTGCCTTGTTTACAGTTTTGGGCGCGACGCTGGGCGCTTTGGTTATCTTCTCGGCCGTGAAGCTTGGCCTTGGCGATTATCTACATGCCAAGTTCTTTGAAGATAATCACGATGGCAAAGAGACGTTCCTTGAAAAAATGGACAGAGAGCTGCGTGAAAACGAGCTGTCTTATCTGCTGATCTTGCGCCTTGTGCCTGCGGTTCCGTTTTTCTTGGCCAATTTGGCACCTGCCTTCCTTGGCGTCAGTTTTCGCATGTTCGCGTTGACCACATTCTTTGGCATCATGCCGGGCTCGATTGTCTATACCTCTGTTGGTGCAGGCTTGGGCGATGTGTTTGCCGCAGGCGAGACGCCGAATTTGGGCATCATCTTTGAATGGCATATTTTGGGGCCGATCCTTGGATTGGTCGCATTGGCCGCATTGCCCATCATCATCAAAAAATTCCGTGCAAAGGGACAAGCATAATGGAAAAGATTTCTTGCGATATTTGTGTGATCGGCGGCGGCTCTGGCGGTCTGTCGGTTGCAGCGGGCGCCTCTCAGATGGGGGCAAATGTAGTCTTGCTCGAAGGGCATAAAATGGGCGGTGATTGCCTGAACTATGGCTGTGTGCCGTCCAAGGCACTGATCGCGGCGGGCAAACATGCACATGCGTTTTCAACCGGAAAGCCCTTTGGTGTGAAACCTGCGGTGCCAGAGGTGAATTATGGCACGGCAAAGAAACATGTGGCTGACGTGATCAAAGGGATCGAACCCCATGACAGTGTCGAGCGCTTCGAAGGTTTGGGCGTCAATGTCATCCAAGAATTTGGCGAATTTATCTCACCGACCGAAGTGAAAGTGGGCGATACCGTGATCAAGGCGCGCCGCTTTGTTATCTCAACCGGTTCGTCGCCCTTTGTCCCCCCGATCCCCGGGTTGGACACAGTCAAATATTATACGAACGAAGATATCTTCGATCTAAAAACGCGCCCCGCCCATTTGCTGGTTATCGGCGGTGGCCCGATTGGCATGGAAATGGCCCAAGCCCATCGCCGCCTTGGATCGAAAGTGACGGTCATAGAAGGGTTCAAGGCCCTTGGCAAAGATGACCCAGAATTGGCCGCGATTGCCCTCGAAAAGCTCCGCGGCGAAGGGATTTCGATTGAGGAAGACGCCCTTGCCGAAACCATAAGCAAAAGCGCCAAAGGCATCACCGTCAAAACCAAAGACGGGCGCAGCTTTACTGGATCGCATTTGTTAATGGCGGTGGGGCGCAAACCGAATGTGGATCGGTTGAACCTTGAAGCGGCAGGCATTGAGCCAACGCGCGGCGGGATCAAAGTAGATGCGTCGTTAAAGACAACCAACAAACGCGTCTATGCCATCGGTGATGTCGCAGCGGGGCTGCAATTTACCCATGTCGCGGGCTATCATGCGGGTGTGATCATTCGCTCTGCTTTGTTCGGTCTGCCGTCGAAACAACGCACCGATCATATTCCATGGGCGACATATATCGATCCCGAAATGGCGCAAGTCGGCCTGACCGAAGCGCAAGCGCAGGACCAATATGGCAGCGCGCTAACCGTCGTGCGCGCCGAATATGGCGATAATGACCGTGCGCGGGCAGAGTTAAAAACCACCGGTCTTGTCAAAGTGATGGTGGTCAAGGGCAAACCCGTGGGCGCTTCAATCGTGGGGGCGCAAGCGGGCGAGCTGATCGGCATTTGGGCCATGGCGATTGCCAACAAGCTGAAGATGTCAGCGGTGGCCGGCATGGTCGCACCCTATCCAACCTTGGGCGAGGTGAACAAACGCGCCGCCAGCGCCTATTTCACCCCTAAACTCTTCGAGAGCGACATGGTGAAACGCGTTGTCAGGTTTGTTCAAAAGTTCTAGCCTCGGCCCATGATTTTCAAAACACTGACAGGGCGATTTATTATTCTGACCTTCATCTTTGTGATGTTGGCAGAGGTGCTGATCCTTGTCCCGTCGATGGCCAATTTCCGCAAGGAATATCTGCGCGAACGTTTGGAACGCAGCCAGATCGCGGCTCTTGCGGTCTTGGCCTCGCCCGACCGCTATCTGCGCGAAGATTTGCGCGACGAGCTTTTGGAAAATGCCGAAGTCCTCAATATCGTTTTGAACCGCAACGAAGAGCGGGAATTGATCATTTCCGCCCCCATGCCAGCGGCCACAGATATGTCGATCCAGCTGGAAAACTATTCAACATTCCAAGCCGCGCTCGATTCATTCATGAGCTTGTTTAGCAAGGATGAACATATCCTACATATCAAAGGATCGCCTGTGAAAATGGGCGGCAATGAGATCGAGATTACGCTCAAGGACACCGGACTGACCGCCTCGATGCGCGAATATGCCCGCAACATCCTGCTGATCTCTTTGGCGATCTCTTTGATGGTGGGCGTGATGCTGTTTTTCGCAATCCGCGCCTTGATCGGCCAACCCATCGCGCGCCTTGTGCGCCATATTCAGCGCTTCCAATCTGCCCCCGAAGATGCCCGCCAGATCATCGAACCGCGTGCGACAATTACGGAGTTTTATAATACCGAGGTCGCCTTGGCGGAAATGGAAACCCAACTGTCCAGCGCGCTGGGCGAGCGCAAACGCATGGTCGCCTTGGGCGAGGCGATTTCAAAGATCAGCCATGATCTGCGCAACATGCTGACCACCGCGCAACTGCTGGCCGACCGGGTAGAGATGTCCGAGGACCCCCGCATCCAACGCGTCGCGCCCAAGCTGGTGAGCGCCTTGTCCAAGGCTGTGAACCTCTGCGAACGCACTTTGAGTTTTGGCAAGGCTGAGGAACCCGCGCCCGAGCTTGCGAAATTCAACCTGCACCAGATGGTGGAAGAGATTGCGCTGGCCGAAGAATTGGCGATTGGTGACAAGCCTGTGACGATCGAGATCGATGTGCCCAAACGCATGTCGATCTGGGCGGATCGGGAACAGATTTTCCGCGTGGTCAGCAATATCGTGCGCAATGCGCGCCAGGTGCTGTGCGCGCGGGCTGAACCGGGCGAGATTAAGATCAAGGCCGAGATACGGCCGTCGAACTGGGCCATCGTCGTCTCGGATAATGGTCCGGGCATGCCCGCCAAGGCGCGCACGAATATTTTCATGCCCTTCAAAGGGTCCGCGCGGGCGGGCGGTTCTGGCCTTGGGCTGGCGATTGCATCGGAGCTGGTTGCGGGCCATGATGGGTCGCTGATCTTGCTCTATTCAGGTGAGCAAGGCACGGCGTTTGAGATTACCTTGCCTAAGGAAAGATAAGATGTCCTGAGCCTAGGACATGGGTTTAACGTATTGATATAAAATGAAAATCCGAAAATAGTCGCTTTTTTCTAAAGACTACAATCCACGTTCAGCCTTCGCCGCCGTATAATCCAACAACGCCTCTGAAAAGGGGCCCAAATCCCAGCGCAGCTTTCGCGTTTGACCGTGACGATCTGTGAAATCGAAGGCGAATATATCGCCTGCCTGCATGTGATCCAAAAGAGCGGTCGCGGCGTCGCCCTCGAACGTGCAATTCAACCCAATACGACAGGTCAGCGCAACGTCATCCCAAACGGTCTGGCCGTCCTTTTCAATCTGAAGTCCATCAGCGGCAAAAAGCGTACCCGGCTCTAGACCGATTTCAATCTTGGGTTCTGGCGTTACGAAAAGAAACACCGCCCCAAATTTCGGCGGGGGCGAGAAGACATCGACATAGCGCAGATAACAGCGTTCTTCGCGCGCACCATCTGTGTCGCGGTGATCACAAAAACTGTCCCACAGGCCAAAGCTTTTGGCATGATCCACCACCCATTCACCCGCCGTATCATTGCCCGCGCGATCTTGGGCGAGGGCTGTTGTGGTGATTTAGACTGCGGTTAGGGCTGCTAGAAACTTCATCAGGGTTGGGTAACATGAGGCAGCGTGGTGCGTATATTCACAGTTTAGCGATGGGGGTGATGTGTTTTGGGTGTATGATTTCACTTTACTTGAAACGGTAGCGCCTGCCTGGGCTGGCGCAACGCGCCCACCGCACGGCAGGGTTTTGGCACAGCCAAAATCCCGAGAGTAGGCCGATGGGGCAGGCAGGCGCGGGGGTTTTAGTGGGACTTGAGCGCCAAGAACGACAATAGCAGGTAAAACCCGATAATGGCATTTTGGCAGATGTCTTTTTCGACCCCTAACTCGGGTGCGCCATAGGCGGCAGCAAGGCCAAGATAGGACAGACAATAGGTGGTCTTCAGCATTTTGATATCCTTTCTATGCTGTTGGCCACCGCGCGATGGGCTTGTGTTCGAACTGTCTGTTGGATAGCCTTTGTCGGCAATGCACCTCAAAATTGTGGTTAGCGAAAATTGATTGAAGTTAAGACGAGTTAAGGAAAATTAAGGTTTTGGCGACTTACGGAAAAAATCTTGGGGTTTTAATTTTCCAAAAACGCCAACTTATGGGTTTGGGGGCGAAAGAGCTAGCGGAAGAATTATTCAAACAAGACCCTGAAAATGGTGCGACGGTAGACAGTCTTAAGGTCCGTATTTCAGAAATCGAAAATGGGAAAGTCGCGAAGCCTCGTGCAAAAATTGTCGGACCTATTTTGGGATATCTGGGTATTACAGAAGAAGAGCTTCAACGCTGCTACCCACAGGACGAAGAACAGACGACAAGCATTAGATCTTTGACCGAAGAAGAATACTTGCAGCGCCAAGAACTGGCGGTCGCAGAGGCCGTTGAAGGCCTGAAACACGCACACAAAAGTGAAAAGACAAAGCTTCTATCTCAGATTGATGATCTGAAAGTAAAGATTTCGAACCCCGAAGATGCCTTAAAGGAGGCACAAAAAGCCGTTGCACAAATGCAAGTTAAGCTTGATCGGTTGCATAATATCCTTGGCAAAGACGAGGTAGAAAAAGCGAAAACTGCTTTAGAAGATGAAGATTATAGTTTGGCGAGAGCTTTGCTTGAAAGTGCGCGCGCTAAGGCTGTGCTACATAAACAAGATGCGGATAAACAACTTGCCGAAATTGAATTTGATCTTGGGTTTATTGCAGAACAAGAAATTCGTTGGCATGATGCGGCTGAACATTATCAACTTGCGGCGCGTCTCAATCCTTGTTTCAGATATCTGCGCCAATCTTGGGATCTTTATTGGAAACTCGGCGATACAAAATCTGGGATTGTTGAAGCTGATAAATTATTGGACGCAGCAAAAGCGGAATTTGGGAAAAAAAGCACTCAATATGGTGCAGCACTCTCATGTAAAGCATTTTCAATAAAAGAAGCTGGAGATTTAGAGGGCTCACAACTCTTTTTTGAAGAAGCACTTGGTATAGCAAGAGAAACTATAGGAGAGGGTCACCCAGAATATGCAATAAGCCTCAATAACCTCGCATTGCTTTATCGGGAGCAGGGGGCGTATGAGAAGGCAGAGCCGCTGTACCTGCAGGTGATAGAGATCGACAAAACCACAATTGGGGAGGGGCATCCGGACTATGCAATCCATCTCGACAACCTCGCGGGGCTTTATGGGGCGCAGGGGGCGTATGAGAAGGCGGAGCCGTTGCTCCTGCAGGCGATAGAGATTGACAGAGCCACGATTGGGGAGGCGCATCCGATCTATGCTAAGGGCCTTAATAACCTCGCATTGCTTTATTATCAGCTGGGGAGGTATGAGAGGGCAGAGCCGCTTTACCTGCAGGGGATAGAGATTGACAAAGCCACGCTTGGACAGCGGCATCCGGACTATGCCATCCGCCTCAACAATCTCGCGGGGCTTTATGAGGCGCAGGGGGCGTATGAGAAGGCAGAGCCGCTCTACCTTCAGGCGATAGAGATTGATCATAAAATCTTGGGTGCGGAGCATCCGCAGACTAAAAACCATGAGCAAAACTACGAAATTATGCAAGCCGAGCGGGATGGCGGTGGTGCGCCATGAAGGTGCACCCTACGGGGTGGCTGGTGGGGGATATCGAAGATCCCGGATCTTTTTGCGCGCAGGTTTTGGCTGCGCCAAAGCCGCGCTGTGGTCGGGATGACAGATGGGTGATGCCGTGGGGCGTGTGCTGTGGATGTACCGGCATAGCGGTGGTGGGTTTTACCCACCTTACGCCTGCGCGACTGGAATCCAGATATCGACCACGCCATTGCCAGTTTCGGGATTAAAGCGCTGGTCGTAATATTCGAAATCGGCTGCGTAGGTCGGGGTTAGGTTGTTATCCGTCAGGCCCCTGTTCCAAATCGTGAAGATGGTTTTGTGGATCTCTGAAATATGCCCCGCATGGGTAAACACCGCATAGTCCCCGGCGGGGATGTCGATATGGGTCATGCCCGTTGGGATATCCCCCCTGCCTGCGACACCTGCCATATAGGTGAATGTCCCTGCTTCGGTGGAGTTAAAACTGACGCCGTAACCCACACCGGGTGTTGGTGTGGGCACCTCGGCCTCTCGCGCTGCGAAACTCTGCCAGAGTGCAGGCACGCCGCTGAGGTCTTTGATCGACACGTCCAAGGACATGCCCACCACGCGAAATGCCGCGCGGGATTTGCGCTGCGGTGGATTAAGGTCAATGTTGAAATCGGTTTGCATGGTATACGCCTCCGTCAATGTAAGCTGGGTCAGGGATTGGGTGTGTTTCAGCGCGCTTGGCAACATGCCAAAATGGTTTTGGAACGCCCGCGTAAACGCCTCATGCGAGGTATAGCCCGCATCGAGCGCGATCGTCAGCAGATCAGGCGTGTCGTAGGCAATCGCCTTTGCCGCCTCTGACAAACGCCGCGCGCGGATATAGGCCATGATTGGCAGGCCAGCACCTTCGCGAAAGACGCGGCACATATGATGCGTGCTGACCGCGCTTTTCGCGGCAAGCTGGTCGAGCGTCAGTGGTTCGTTCAACCGCGTCTCAATCTGCCACAGGATTTTGTCGTAAAGGGGCATGGGGTCAGTCCGATCTTGCTTGGGATCGGTATAGCACGCGCAAACGGGCGGCGCTTGATCAGGATTGACTTTTTGGTGTCGGCGTGGGTTTTTGGTGTTTGTGCGTGCGGGTGGCGGCTAAAGCGCGCTGACCACGCCCGGAATATCCACCGTGCCAAAGACCCGACCAGATGGTGATCCGGTGACAGAACCGCCTTGCGGTTCCTCGCTCATCCCCAAGGTCAGAACGCCATTCACCGCTGCAATGCGCGGGGGCAGCGCCAAGCGGACGGTTGTCGCCCCCGGCGTCCAAAGCCCGACAGATTCCGCAGGTTCCCCGGGCCCATGGGCCCAGACCTGAAGCACGCGACCCTCTGGCGCGCCGCCAAGGGTTTTGGTCAGAATCACCTCATTCGCGGTTTTATCAACGACTGCAATCACACGAAAATCACCCTCGGCCGATGAAATCTCGGCTGTGTAAAGCGGCCCGCCCGCTGGCTGTTGCAGGTCGCTGATCAGAAGGAAGGCAGCCACAAAGACAGCCGCCAGCGTTGCCACAGGCCATAGCCATGACATCCATGCGCCCGATTTCTGCGCACCAAACAGGCGAGTATTAAGTGCTGCCTTGGCCCCAGCACTCGGCGTGACCGCGTCAATATCATCGTTCAGACCAACCAGACGCATTTCCCATGCTGTAACCTCGGCCGCGAAGTCCTGATCGCTGGCCAACAGCGACAGCGCACGCGCCAGATCATCGCCCTCTAACACGCCCAGCGCGTATTCGGCGGCCAACATATCTTTGTCGTTCATCTGCTCTGTCATCGCGCCATACACTCCTGCAAGGAGGTCAGACCACGCCGCAGCCATGTCCGCATCGTGTTCAACGGCACATCAAACCGCGCGGCGAGGTCCTTGTACCTTTGTCCATCCAGATAGGCGCCAATCACCGCCTCGCGTTTGTCGCCCTCAAGCTCATCCAAGCAGCCCATGATGCGCTGTGCTTCAGACGCGGCAATGGCGGATTGTTCAGGTGAACGCCCAGGGGCAGCGATACGCTCTTCTACTGTCGAAAGATCGTCATGACCTTTCTTTGCCCGAAGCCGGTCAATGGCTGTGTTGCGCGCAATCGTGATCAGCCATGTCATTGGGGAATGACCTGTGACTTGATACCGATTGGCGTTATTCCAGACTTTGACGAAAGCCTCTTGCATTGCATCCTCTGCCTCTGCGCGTTCACTTAACACACGGATGCACACACCCAAAAGTTTCGCAGATGTCGCATCATACAGCGCAGAAAAGGCTTTTTGATCACCCAAAGCACATTTGGCGATCAGATTTTCGAGATGTGATAGATCAGTGGCCATCGTCGCGGTTAATTCCCCCCAGCTAGGGAAGATGTAGCGTTTTCTGGGCATATTACCAGCGCGAAAAGCGGATTTGAGATCACAATTTTAGCCCAAGGGCCGCTGATTGCCCTCCTTTAGAAGGCTGATTTTTAAGCATAAATTAAAAAATCTCAAAAATTTTTGAAGAAATATGAAACTTCTGTGCCCCGTGTTTCGAGACTTGAATAAGTCGGTCACGAACCGGCGAAGCAACATAAAGGATTATTATGCTTACTCGAACAACCTCCCTCGTGACAGCAACATTTCTAACAGCGGGTGCCGCTTTTGCAGACGGCCATGCAGCGCTTAAAGGCTTTGCGCTTGCCGGTGACGGCGCCAAAATTGTGACCATGCCAAGTTTGGCCAACGCTGGGGACACAATGACCGTGGATCT
>JBCCGP010000022.1:0-43369 GCA_039029215.1 Pseudomonadota bacterium | reverse complement strand
CGGCGACGTTCAACTCACCGCCTGTCCCGTGCCAGTCATCGGCACCGCGTTCATTGTTTTCAAAGCGCTTGAAGACCGGCAAAAGATCGGCGTAGCTCCAGCCGGGATTGTCCTTTGCCCAATCGTCAAAGCCCGCCGGGTTTCCGCGCTTGTAGATCTGCGCGTTCATCGAACTGGTGCCGCCATACATCTTGCCACGCGGCGAATAGAGCGTCTTGCCGTTGGCATTTTTCTGGGGCTGCGTTATGAAGCCCCAGTCCAGTTCGGTTCCAAAGAGGTTCGGGAACGCGGCAGGGATGTGGATGAACTGGCTTTCGTCCGGCGGGCCTGCCTCGAGCACCAGAACGGACTTGTCCGCGTCCTGCGACAAGCGCGCGGCAAGAGCGCAGCCGGCAGATCCCGCGCCGATGACGATGTAGTCGTACGTCTCTGCGGCCTGTGCCGCGGCGTGGCGCGCACCCAATGTCACGGGAGCGGTGGCGACGACGCCCAAGGCTGCGCTCTGACGCAGGAAGGATCGCCGTGACAGGCCGCCCTTCTCGAACTGATCTTTCAAAGCACGCTGTTTGGCATCTCGATTTCGGATCTTCATCTCTTCCTCCCTTGCGTTGCTCTCAGATGTGGCAACCTGTCAGAGCACTGTAGGGCAGAAACCGCAGGTTGAAAAAGGGAAGATGCATTCCTGCTTTCTGATTTGTGATCCGCCGCCCCGAGATTTCGGCATTTTAAATCCGCTGCGCGTTGAACTGCGCCGGAGGACCGGCTTGAGCTGGACAAGGAATAAACCTGGCGCGATGCAGCGAACATGGAAGGCAATAGTCAGGCGTCGGTGGTCTGAACGGTGTATCCCTTCGGTCAGTAAGAGCCGCCACTGCGGGTCGTCACGACCTGGAACGCGTCCAGCATTACCTGCGGGTGCGATTGGAAGTCCATTAGTGGTCTGATCTGAAGTCGTTGCTTCTGCCGTCCCCCGGGTTGGCAATTCGGAGTCAAAATTTTTTTTTCAAAGTAGACTACAAGCCATTGATAATACGTAATTTTCAAATCTTTGCGCCAAGCGTTTACTGCGGCCCACGGGCTAAATGACGCTCTTTGAGGACAGGTCGGCGACCTGCTGCGCTGTATATCCAAGCTCTGACAGGATTTCGCTGCCATGCTCGCCAAATCGAGGTGGGGCACGGTCTGCGGCCGGTCCGTCCTGGTTGCACATGAAGGCGGCCATCGCCGGGCGGAGCGTGCCGCCGAGATCGGATGACGGAAAGCTTGTCAGTGCGCGGCGGGCAGCGACCTGCGCGCTCGCAAGGGTTTCGTCCAGCGCGCGGACGCGGGCGGCGGGAACGCCGGCCGTTGTGAGATGGTCTTCCCAATGCTGCGCGGTCTCGCCGGCGAACGCCTCCGTCAGAACCGCATGGTCCTTTGCCTGCCGGGCCGGCATGTCTGCGATCGTGTACGCGGCGACCTCTGCCGCCAGATCCTCGCGGTCCAGCGCCTCGAACAGGGTTTTGTGCTGCGCAGGTGTGAAGACGCCGAGCGCGAGGATGCCCTGCTTCGTGTGATAGCAGCCATAGCCCGCCACCCAGCCACCCTGCATGGCAGACCGGGCGGGCGACGAAGAGGATGAGGAAGAAGACGAGGACGATGACGGCGATGAAGAGGACGATGAGGAGGATGAGGAAGACGATGACGGTGATGAAGAGGACGATGAGGAGGATGAGGAAGACGATGACGGTGATGAAGAGGACGATGACGAGAATGAGGAAGATGATGACGAAGACGATGAGGAAGATGACGACGATGAGGATGGTGAAGATGACGACGGCGAAGAAGACGGTGATGACGAAGATGGCGGAGAAGATGAAGATGGTGAAGGAGACGACGATGATGACGGCGAAGACGCTGGTGACGCGGACGGCGAGGACGCGAATGACAGCTAATCTTTGTCGCAGTTACTGATTGGCGCGCGGGCCTGTTCTATCGGGCCAACGACGCCGGTCGGTAACATGCGCCTTAAGGTCCAAGGCGCACCCGGGACGGCGTCGTGTTCATACCCCTGACACGACGCCGTCATTTTGCAATCTTGCCGTCCCACCCTAAAACCCGATAAACGGATAGGTATTAATTCAGGATGCAACTTATGAAAACCGCCCATGTATTCTTTTGCAGTCTTTTGGTGTGTTCGACACCAAGCTTTGCCGACACGCCCGAACAAATCATCCAAGAAATGCAAGATGCGGGTTTTGTTCAGATATCACGTAAAACCACGCTTCTTGGCCGTACAGTTATTGAAGGTTTCGGACCCGGCGGCGAACGCGAGGTGGTTCTAAGCCGATCCGGCCGGGTTTTGCGCGATGAATTTGAGCTTGAGGATGAAGATGGCGATGCCTTGCATGATGATTTTGAGGATTGGCGCGAAGAAAGAGACGACGAAGACGAAGATGATGATGACGCCGCGCCACAGGAAGAGGACGAATATGCGTCCGATGAAGAAGATGGGGACGAGGAAGACGATGATCAAGATGATAGTGATGAAGACGACGCGGATGATGATGAAGATGATGGGGGTGAAGACGACGAGGATGAAGAAGATGAATAATCCAAGCGTTGGCGATCGGTGGTTGGCGACAGCGACCTGACGGGGCGCATCATCTAAGGGGTAATCGGTATATGAGTTTTTTGGGACTTCGTGCATTACTTGTTTTACAAGCTGCAACAGCTGTCCTGTTTCTATTGGAATTCGTAAATACCGTCTTTGGGATTGAGGTGATCCGTATTGGATGGCAACTTTATGAGTTTATTGAACTGGGTATTCTGTTTTCGTTGTTCATTGGCATTGGCCTGACAATTGGTGTGTTGCGCAATCTGACCAAGCGCAATCAAAAGGTCGAAGATCAGTTGCGTGTGGCCTCGGGCGAATTTGCAGAATTATTGGACGAGCGATTTGATCAATGGGGTTTGTCGGTCGCCGAGCGCGATGTTGCTTTGCTAAATCTCAAAGGGTTTTCTGTGCCCGAAATTGCACAGATGCGCGGCAAAAGTCCGGGCACGATTAAAGCGCAGAATGCTGCAATTTATAAAAAGGCCGGTGTCGCTGGGCGCACACAATTGATTGTGTCCTTTGTTGAGGATCTGGTGGATCAAAGCTTGGAAAAACAAAACGCCGCATAGATGGGCCTTGCATGTCTGCAAGGCCCGGTGTGGTTAACTGTCTGTTGCAACTTTGCTGGCGTTGGTCAGGTGGACCGAACAGGCCTCCGCATCGCCTTCGGCCATTTTTTCTTTGGCCATCTGATATTCGACCATGGCCGCATCTTTGCGATCCTCAGGCGCTGTTTCGACCTGTTCTAGGACTTGGTTCAGACCATCATCTGTGCAGGCCACGGCCTCTTCTGCCGCAAGGGGTGTTGCCAGCAGACCCAACAGGCCCGTTAAGGTAAGCGCATATTTTATCATATCTTTTCTCCGTTTTGAGGTGATCAGAGGCGATCACAAGGGCAGCTAAGCGGGCTGGCCCGGGCGATGAAAAGAGATCAAGAAAGTGCAATTTAAAATCCGCGAAAATCTGCGAAAACGAGGTACCCTGATCGGCGGAAAATAGACGGCTTGCAAAACTCTGCCGATCAGGAATTTCCAAACTACATGATTTTGCCGAAACGCCTGCCCGCGCTATTCGGCGAAAACCAGCTAGCCCAGATTGGTCGTGCGCAAATACGGGAAGTGAGTCGTAAAATCGCCGAATTTCGCCTTCGCATCCTCGTTCGAGACAGGCGCGGGGATGACAACGTCATCGCCGACATTCCAGTTTGCGGGTGTGGCCACGCCCGCATTGGTCGCGGTTTGAAGCCCGTCTAATGCGCGCAACACTTCAGCAAAGTTGCGCCCGACATTCATCGGATAGGTCATCGACAGGCGCAGTTTCTTATCGGGACCAATGATAAACACAGAGCGTACCGTTTGGCTGTCATTCGGTGTGGCCCCATCGGGCAGCACATATTCAGCGGGCAGCATATCATAGGCCTTGGACACAGCCAGATCTTTGTCCGCAATAATTGGGAAATCAGCGGAAGTTTTGGCAAATGCCTCGATATCTTTCTTCCAACCCTTATGATCTTCAACGCCATCCACGGAAATACCGATAACTTTCGTCTCGCGCTTGGCCCATTCATCTGCCAGTTGCGCCACGGCGGAAAACTCGGTCGTGCAGACAGGCGTAAAATCCTTGGGATGCGAGAACAGGATCGCCCATTTACCGTCCAGCCAATCATAAAATGTAATCTCGCCCTGATCGGTCTGGGCGGTAAAATTTGGAACAGTGTCATTGATACGTAGTGACATTTGAGCCTCCGGTTTTTAGGATTGGTGCAAGTTTATGCGTTCTTTGGGGATGCGCAAGTCGGGGGACCATGGAAAGTCTAAAATTTTCCAAATGCTGCAAATTGGGGAACAGATGACCTTGATCTTGTTTAACAAACCCTACGGTGTTCTGTCGCAATTCACTGACAGTTCCACCGCCAATGCCCCCAGCCAAACTTTATCTGATTTTATCGACGTGCCGGGCGTTTATCCGGCGGGGCGTTTGGACAAAGATAGCGAAGGTTTGCTTCTGTTAACGGATGACGGGCGATTGCAGGCCAAGATTGCCGATCCGCGCCACAAAATGCCCAAAACCTATTGGGCACAGGTCGAGGGTGTTCCAGATGCAACCGCGCTGCGCCAGTTAATCGAAGGGGTAGAGTTGAAAGATGGAATTACCAAACCCGCAGGCGCGCGATTGATTGATCCGCCAAAGGATTTGTGGCCACGCGATCCGCCGATCAGATACCGCAAATCGGTTCCTGATTGTTGGGTCGAGCTAACCTTGCGCGAAGGCCGTAATCGGCAAGTGCGGCGCATGACGGCGGCAGTGGGGTATCCAACATTGCGCTTGATCCGCGCGCGCGTTGGGGAGTGGTCAATCAAAGGGCTGTCACCGGGTGCGTCTCGGCGCGTGTAGCAAATCTAACTGACGGTCACAGGATTTGATTGATCTATTCGACCCCTAAAGCCGCCCCAACAAATCCCGCGTTGGCCAAGCATCAGCGGGCAGCTTCAAGCGTGCTTGTTCCGCCTGCACCGCAGCGCGGGTTTTGGCACCCAGAATGCCATCGACCTTGCCCACATCATGCCCACGCCGTTTCAGTTTTTTCTGAAGCGCGACCATCTGATCCCCAGACAAAGGCGCGTCGGGGGTGCCTGCGTTAAATCGTGCGGCCCCGCCCAAGCGGGTGGCGAAATAGGCAGCCGAGGTGACATTGACCAAACTTTTGTTCCAATCGAAATAGACATCGAAATTGTCATAGACGAGAAACGCAGGACCTTTGCGGCCCTCTGGCAGCAACAGCGATGCGGGCAGGTTTCCGGGCAAATTTCCATTGCGCGCCTTTATACCTTTAGATGCCCATTGCGATGTCTTTTGCGGTTTGCCCAGACCCGATTGCGCCCAATTCATTTTGCTGGGCACCGTCACCTCGATCATCCATGGTTGACCCTTGCGCCACCCATGGCCTTGTAAAACCTTCGCTGCCGTCAGGATCGCATCAGGTGCGGAACGCACCAAATCCACGCGCCCATCGCCGTCACCATCCACACCTTTGGTCAACACATCTTCGGGAAGCATTTGGACCATGCCAATCTCGCCCGCCCAAGCGCCCTTGGAACTGGCCGGATCAAAGGTGCCTTGTTTCCACAGCTCTAGCGCTGCAAAAATCTGCGGGCGAAACAGATCGGGTCGGCGGCAATCATGGGCCAAAGTGGCCAAAGCGTTCAGCGTATTAAACCCGCCTTGATTGGCGCCAAAATCCGTTTCCATCGCCCAAAAGGCCAAAAGCACGGGCGCAGGGATGCCATAATCCCGCTCTGCCCGATCAAAGGTGCCGCGATACTGTTTCCATTTTGATGCGCCGACCTGCATCCGGTTCTGGCTGACCACACGACCCGCAAATTGGCTGAAATTCTGGCGAAACACCGATTGAGAGCGGTCTTGGCTGATCACCTTCTTGTCACGTTTGACGCTGGCAAAAAACCGATCTGCCTCGGCCTTGGATGCGCCGCGCTGAACGGCCTCTTTTTTCAAACCCGCCACAAAGCTAGAAAAATCGCCGCCGCATTTTGCAAATGCCCCGCTGCCGAGTACCAGAATTGCGCTTGTTAGAATTGCTGTGCGGAACATTCGGTTCACCCTTATATTTGTTTTTGTCAGCATATATCTGTTCACGCCCGTGACGCAATTCAAGCAATGTCGGTTGATCAAAAGAAGCGCATTTAGGCGCGTTTTTCTTGACTTCGGCAATCTAATCTCAAATCAATGAGTTTCGATATTTGGAGAGTGAGATGAGCAGCGACCTAGACCTGCCCCAGCGCAAGGGGCAAAAACCCGCAACCACCAGCGCGCTTCCGCATTCGCAACTGACCGATCACGGGCCTGATGATGTCATCGCACAGCTTCATGACTGGTGCTTTTCGTTGCCTGATATCAATGAAGAAGACAGTGGGATATCCGTGCCCGGCTCGCGCGCTATGGTCCTGCATGACGGCGTTGCGTGTAATGATCAGGCTTTTATGGTCGGGCGCGAATTTGCGCATATTCATCCGCATCCCGATAGCGGCAGTATGCATTTGAAACTTTCGGCCGAGGATGCACGCGCCGTCATCGATGCGGGCTGGGGCGAAAGCCATTATCTGGTCACCCAAGGCATCTTTCCGATGGGCTTGATCTTGGTGTTTTCGCCGCGCGACACAGACGAGCTGGCGGTTGTCAAAACCATCGTGGCGCGGTCCTACGATTTTGCAACGACACCATGACAGGCGCACCCGCGCAGCTTCGATCCGATTTAGAGGAGCGTCTTGTTGCGCTTGATGGGATCAGCATCGCGCCATGGAAAGATACGCAACTGATTACGGTGCGTTTTCGCGGCAAAGAATTCGCGCATTTTCATGGGGACGATATTTTGGATATTCGTCTTAGCCAGAAGATCATACGGGAAGAACAGCTGTCCCGTGATGTATCTTTGAAAATTCATCCAAACCGATCCAAAAACTCTATCTGGATCGGGGTCGCGTTTACAAATGAAGCCGAGGTGGATCATCTGGTCCACCTCGTCAAATTGTCTTGTGCCTCTTTGGGTTAGGGTAGAGATCCCCGATTAAATCGGGGATGACAGACCGTCTGTCGCGGCTTAGGTCCAGCCTGTGACATGTTTAAGCTCACAGAAATCTTCGATCCCCCATTTGCCGCCCTCGCGCCCATTGCCCGATTGCTTCATCCCGCCAAAGGGCAGCGGCGCACCGCCGCCATCGCCATTGAGGCGCACCATGCCAGAACGCATCGCGCGCGCAGCACGTTTGGCTTTTTCGGGGTCTTGGGTTTGGGCGTAGTTCGTCAAACCGTAGTCCGTGTCATTGGCCATGGCATAGGCTTCTTCCTCGGTATCAAACGGGCTGATTGCTAGGACAGGGCCAAAGATTTCTTCGCGATAAATCCGCATGTCAGAGGTTACATCGGCAAAGACGGTGGGCCGTGCATAGAAGCCTTTGTTGAGATGCTCTGGCCGGCCGGGGCCGCCTGCAACCAAACGCGCGCCTTCTTTGATGCCCACCTCGATCATGTCTTGGACCTTGTCGAACTGCATCTCGGACGCGAGTGTGCCGATATGATTGCCCTCTTTCGCGGGGTCATTCACCTCGCGGTTTTTCGCGGTTTCTGCCGCAATTTCGACCGCCTGATCATAATATTCGCGCTGCACCAACATGCGCGTGGGCGCGTTACAGCTTTGACCGGTATTGTTGAAACAATGCATTGCGCCGCGTTTCACTGCCTTCGCGTCAGCATCCGCAAAGATCACATTGGCACCTTTGCCGCCCAGCTCTAGCGTTACGCGTTTGATGGTGTCGGCCGCCGCTTTGGTGATCAGCTTGCCCGCACGGGTCGAGCCGGTAAACGAGATCATCGCGATATCGGGATGCGTTGATAAAGCTGTGCCAACGCCCGGACCATCACCATTGATCATATTGTAAACGCCTGCTGGCACACCGGCGGCATCCATAATTTCGGTAAAGACATAGCCCGAAAGCGGCGCGATTTCAGAGGGTTTCAAAATCGCTGTGCATCCCGCCGCAATCGCGGGGATAACCTTGAGGAAAATTTGGTTCATCGGCCAGTTCCACGGCGTGATTAGCCCGACAACACCGATTGGTTCTTTGAGGATTTTTTCGGATGCATAACCGTCCATATCCTCTTCGAATTCAAATTTTTCTAGCGTATCAATAAAGCCTTGAATGTGGCCTGTGCCACACCCCACCTGCTGCGTGCGGCTCATATCAATCGGGGCGCCCATTTCCCAAGTGGTGGCCCATGCCATATCCTCTTCGCGTTTGGCATATTCGGCTTGGATGGTTTTGAGCAATTCCAAACGTTCTGCCTTGGATGAATGTTGCCATGATCCAAAAGCCGCTTCAGCGCCTTTGACTGCAACATCCACATCGTCCTTGCTGCCCAACGAAATTGTGGCGCATGGCTCCTCGGTTGCGGGATTGATCACCTGATAGTCATTGGGTGTCACCGGATTGACCCATTGGCCATTGATATAAAACTGACGCTTATCTTGCATAACAAAACCTCGGGAGTGAATTTGCCTCATCCTTGCAATCTACCAAAAAAGAATGCAATCGGATTCGCGACGATTTTATATATGATTGGCGACATGGATATTGCATTCCTCATCCCGCTTATTGCCGTGTTTTGCCTTGCTGGATTTGTCAAAGGTGTGCTTGGCATCGGCTTTCCGGCCATCATGATCGGGTTTTTGACATTCTTTATCGGCCCGCGCGAGGCGATTGCATTGGCTGTGATCGCGATGGTGATGACGAATTTCCGCCAAGGGTTCCGGGGCGAGCCGGTGATCGCGATTATTAAGCGCTATTGGATCTACTGCGCATTTGGGAGTATTGGGATATTCGTCGCCGCCGTGCTGGGCGGTTCTGTGCCACAATCAGCTTTGTTGATTGCCGCAGGTATTTCGATGATCCTTTTTGGTGCAACCAGCCTGTTTATCGACATGCCGCGCGTTGCAGATCGTTTTGACTGGATCGCGCAATCCATTGCTGGATCCGTTGGTGCGGTTATGGGGGGATTGACCGGAATTTGGGGACCACCGCTGGCGGCGTATCTGGCGACACGCAAATTGGATAAAGATGCCTTTGTGCAAGCGATGGGGTTAATCTTTCTGCTTCAATCTGTCCCGCTTCTTCTTGGCCTTGTTGCGGCAGGTGATTTTAGCAAAGATACTGCGATCCTTGGTACAGCGATGTTGATCCCAACATTTGCTGCACTTTTCCTGGGCGAGAAATTCCGCGCAAAGATGAATGTTAAACAATTCACATGGGCCTTTATGATCATGTTTATCTTGCTTGGGTTGAATTTGATCCGACGGGGTGTGATTGGGTAGTGGGTCTTTGATTGGGTCGAAGTTAGAAAGCGCCGGGTCTTCGCAATTTTTTTGGCTTTGAAATCCAAAAACGGGTTGTTCGGTATATGAGGAATTGTTTCGGGTTAGCCCAGCTGTTTTCTTGATCACATATGATACGGAAATTAACGCGCTCAATTCCCATTGAGCTTTGGGAAATTTCAGGGCATGCAAGTTCCCAAATCAACGCAGTTGAGGCGCTATGATCACCATCTTCTTTGACTTTGACGGCACCCTTGTAGATAGCCGCGAGGGGATCACCGCCTCGATCCAATATGCGCTTAAGGAAATGGGCGCAGATGTGCCAGCTGCCGAAGATTTGGAATGGTGCATCGGGCCGAATTTGCGAGATAGTTTTGCCGTTTTGTTAGGAGAAGGCGCGGATATCGAAGAGGCCATGGCACTTTACCGCGAAACATATGATGGCAATGCGATGTTTGACGCCGATCTTTATGATGGTTTGGAAGAGATGTTCATTGGTCTACAAGAGCTTGGCGCGCGGTTTTACGTCGCCACTTCGAAACCCCAAGAGGTGGCCCAAGAGATTGCCGAGCATTTTGGGCTGACCGCGTTTATTGAGCGTATTTTCGGGGCAGAGTTGGATGGCACGCGGTCTGATAAGACCGAACTGCTGGCCTATGCGATGGAAGAAACCAAAAGTGACCCGGAAAAAACCGTGATGATCGGGGACAGGCGGTTTGATATCTTTGGGGCCAAGAACAACGCCCTGTTCAATATCGGCGTTTTATGGGGTTTCGGCGATGCGGACGAGCTGCGCGAGGCAGAGGCGGATATGTTGGCCGGGCATCCCGAGGAATTGCCAGAGATTGTCAGCGATTTGCTTGGGATCGAATGATCACCAGTTCTCGCGGCCTTTATCGCGAAACTCTGTGATCATAAAATCGATCATTGCACGTAATTTCGGCTGCATGAAATCGCCAGGTGGATAAACTGCATAGACGCCCAAAATATTCGGCTTCAGATTTGGCAAGACCTTGACCAGTTTTCCAGCCCTGAACGCATCCGTATACACAAAGCAAGGCAGCATGGTCAGGCCAACACCTTCGATTGCTGCTTCCATCAATGTCTTACCATCATTCACGGTAAAAGAGGTTTTGACGGGAACCTGAACCATTTGCCCGCTTTCATCTTTGAGACGCCAGAAATGATCGCCCTTGCTATTGGCGTAATGTAGCAAGTTATGCTGGGCCAAATCCGCGATCGATTGGGGCATGCCATGTTTTTCGATATAGCTGGGTGCCGCCAAAATGACCGATTGAGTTTCGGCCAATTTCCGGGCTTTCAGGCTGCTGTCAGACAAGGTGCCGATCCGAAACGCCAAATCAATCCCTTCGGCAAGAATGTCGACAAAACGATTGTCCAGCGTCAGATCAACTTGAATCTTTGGATAAGAACACAAGAATTTGCTGATCGGTTTCGCTAACTGGTTCACGCCGAAATCATTTGCCGCAGAAATGCGCAGCAGACCCATCGGCTCTGACTGCATGGAACTGACCAAGTCCTCTGCATCGCGAGTGTCTTTGAGGATGGATTTGGCTTGTGTATAGAATTGTTGGCCAACCTCTGTCGGGTTCACCTGACGTGTGGTGCGATTGAGCAGCGTTGCACCCAAACGGCCTTCAAGCGCGGTGATATGTTTAGAGACCGCAGATTTTGATAGGCCCAGTTTACGCGCAGCGCCGGTGAACCCGCCTTCTTCGACAATTGCGGTAAAGACATCCATTTCGGTAAAACGATCCATGTGGAAGTGTTACTGCTTTCGTCAGTGCCATCCAAGAGGCAATTCCTCCAACATCCTCACGAGCCTTCACAAACTTGCGCGAGGTTTGATTGTCCGAATAGACTACAAGCCATGCAAAGTCATTGGGATACTTGATATGCGCGCCAGACCGTCAGCCGGAATATGTGTCCTGATCGCCTGTGCGCTTGTGTCGGCGGTGTTGGGCAGTGTGCATGCATTCTCGATCTTTTTGGTGCCACTTGAAACCGCACTGGATGTAAGCCGAACGCGTGTAAGCTTTACCTATTCGCTGGCGCTGGTCTTTTTAACCGCGACTGTCTTGCTTGGCCCCAAAATCTATGGGCGGTATGCACCCCATCATCTGTTTTTGGGGGTCGGTATTTTGGGTGGGCTTGGTGCCTTGATCGCGGGGGTTTCCACCAGTGTTTTTGGCGTTTGGTTGGGCTATGGTTTGCTGTTTGGTGTCGCAAATGGATTGGGCTACGGCTTTGGCCTGCAATATGCGGCGCGGGCAAATCCGATGTATCCAGGCGTCGCGATGGGGATAGTGACAGCGGCCTATGCGTTTGGGGCTGCGGTCGCGCCGATCTTATTTGTGCGGCTTCTGGATATGGGCGGATTTACCGCCGCGATGTTGGCGCTTGCGGTGTCTATCATTGCTGCGAGCCTTGTTGCCGCTCTGCTTGTGAAAGCGGTGGGATGCACTTTTTCTGACGCAACCCGAAGAGCGCGAGTGCCGCTTCCAAAGGCGTTGATTATCCGGCTGTGGTTTGCATATGGCATGGGTGTTGCGGCCGGGTTGATGGCCATCGGACATGCGGCTGGCATTGCCAGCGCGGCAGGCGTCACACCTTGGCTTGCACCGGCTGTGATTGCCGTTTGCAATCTGTGCGGCAGTTTGATCGCGGGGCATCAGGCCGATCATATCGCGCCCAATCGGGTATTGCCGATCCTTGCTGTTATCAGCGTATCAGGCTTGATCATGCTGTTGGTGTTGCCCACAGCAACCCTGATTGGGTTGGCCCTTGTCGGTTTTGCCTACGGTGGCACAATCGCAGCTTATCCAGCGATCATCGCAAAGCGTTTTCCGGGCGACGCAGGCCCGCGCGCTTATGGGCGGGTCTTTACCGCATGGGGCTTTGCCGGATTATGTGCACCCGCGCTTGCTGGGCTGTTGTTTGATTTTTATGGCAGGTATGGCACAGCGCTTTGGTTGGCTGCGGGGCTGGCCGTGATTGCTGCAATTCTTGCGCTTATACCCCTTGAAAATTAGGCCTGATATCTTTCAGCAAACTTGAATCTAAAGGGTTCGAGTGACCCTATTGTAGGATGAAGCCGCTATTTGGTCGCCGCGCGATACCAAGCGACGATTATCTCACGCGCATCTGGTGCCATTTGAACCGCATTGGGCGGTGGCATCGCGTGGCTGATCCCAGCCTGTAAAAATATCTTGTCAGCATAGCGCGCCACATCGCCATGTGTTTCCAGATAAACACCCTTAGGCGCCCAGAGCACGCCCGCATAGACCGGTTCGCGTGCATGGCACATGGAACAATTTCCAAGCACGATGTCATAGGCATCCGCAAACCCATCCGCGTCCGCAAAATGCTGTTCATAGGGCGTCAGCTGTCGCGCTTCTGCTTCATCAAAACTGTCTTGGGTTGGCACAACAGAGAGCCATGCGATGATCATGAATATGATCGCTGTTGCCGCCCATGTCCAATGCGGGCGCCCTTTGCGGGCATGCATAGAATTGAAATAATGCCGGATCGTGACGCCCATCAGAAAGGTTAGGCTGGCGATGATCCACGCATATGGGGTGCCAAAAGACAGCGGGTAGTGATTGGACAGCATCAAGAAGATGATTGGCAAGGTCAGATAGTTATTATGCAGCGAGCGCAGTTTTGCGATCTGGCCATATTTTGGATCAGGCGCGCGGCCTGCCTTTAGGTCCGCTACAACAATGCGCTGGTTGGGCATGATGATAAAAAACACATTTGCCGTCATGATCGTAGCGGTAAACGCCCCTAGATGCAGCAGCGCGGCACGGCCAGTAAAGATTTGATTATAGCCCCAAGACATTGCGGTCAGCAGGACGAACAACAGCACCATTAACAGCGTTGGATGCGCGGCCAATCCCGATTTGCACGCGCGGTCATAGACCAGCCATCCGATGGTCAGTGAGAGTGCGGAAATCGCAACCCCTTGCCACAGGGAAAGATCGACCTTAGTTGGATCAAGCAAGTAGATCTCGCCGCCGACCCAATAGACGATCATCAACAATGCGGCACCAGACAGCCATGTCGAATAGCTTTCCCATTTAAACCATGTCAAATGTTCGGGCATGGTTGCGGGTGCGACCAGATATTTCTGGATATGGTAAAAACCGCCCCCATGCACCTGCCATTCTTCGCCATGCGCGCCTTTGGGCAGATGAGGTGTTTGGCGAAGGCCAAGGTCCAGCGCGATGAAGTAAAAGCTTGACCCGATCCAAGCGATTGCAGTGATCACATGCAGCCAACGGACCACGAATTCAATCCACTCCCAAAGCACAGCAAGATCATATTCCAATGCCTAGCTCCCCCGATAGGTGCTCATCCCATATGGGGAAAGCAATAAGGGCACATGATAATGGTCGTCTTTGGCCATGCCAAAACGGATCGGGACCTGATCGAGAAACAATGGCTCTTCTACGGCTTGGTCGGTTGCCCGCAGGTAGTCACCGGCCTTGAAGATCAGCTCGTAAATACCTGTTTTAAAATCACTTTCAGGCAAGATTGGCGTATCGGTGCGCCCATCGGAATTTGTGACTGCTTCAGCGATTTTCTGATGGCTGTTGCCAGATACGCGGTAGAGCAGGATTTTTATCCCCTCTGCGGGCATGCCGCGGGCGGTATCTAAAACATGTGTGGTCAGAAATCCCATTGTCATTCCCTTTTTTTCTACCAGCCTCAAAGTCTCGCAAATTGGCGATGAGGTCAAAAAGTTTTTGAAGTTTTTCAAACCCAGCCATATGGTAAGGCGCTATGAGTGATTACCCCAGAGATATGCGCGGATATGCAGGCCATCCGCCAAACCCGCACTGGCCAGGTGGCGCCAAACTCGCGGTTCAAATCGTGTTGAACTACGAAGAGGGTGGCGAAAATAACATTCTACATGGCGATGCCGCCTCGGAGGCGTTTTTGTCCGAGATCACAGGTGCGCAGCCCTGGGACGGGCAGCGCCATTGGAACATGGAATCGATTTATGAATATGGTGCACGCGCTGGGTTCTGGCGCTTGCATGGATTGCTGAAAGATGTGCCGATCACCGTCTTTGGTGTGGCAACAGCGTTAATCCGTGGCCCTGATCAAGTGGCGGCCATGACAGCAGCTGGGTGGGAAATTGCCAGCCACGGTTTGAAATGGGTTGAGCATAAAGACATGCCACGCGCTGAGGAGGCGGCACAGATAGCAGAAGCCTTGCAATTGCATCAGGATGTGACCGGTGCGGCGCCACGCGGTTGGTACACAGGCCGCTGTTCGATGAATACGGTAGAACTGGTCGCAGAACATGGGCTGGACTATATCGCGGACAGCTATGCCGATGATTTGCCCTATTGGGTGTGCGCCGCAAGTCGTGATCAATTGATTGTGCCCTATACGCTTGATTGCAACGATATGCGTTTTGCCATCAGCGCGGGTCATCCTGATGGTGGATCATGGGAAACCTATCTGCGCGATACATTCGATACACTTTATGCAGAAGGGGTGGACGGCGCGCCCAAAATGATGTCGATCGGGTTGCATTGCCGATTGGCCGGGCGGCCGGGACGCTTTGCGGCCTTGAAACGGTTTCTTGCCTATGCGCAAGACCACAAAGATATCTGGTTTGCGACACGGCTTCAGATTGCACAGCATTGGTCCAAGACACATCCAGCGGGGACATCTAAATGACACGCGACGAATTTGTTAAAAAATTTGGTGGTGTCTTCGAACATAGCGCATGGATTGCAGAGCGTGCCTTTGATCAAGGTCAAGCACCAGCCGATTATACGGCGCAAAGCATCCATCAGGCGCTGACACAAGTCTTTCGCGAGGCGAGTGATGCAGAGCGTTTGGGCGTCCTGCGCGCGCATCCAGATTTGGCGGGCAAACTCGCCGCAGCCAAACGCTTGACGGCAGCGTCAACCTCTGAACAGGCCTCCGTCGGATTAGATGCGCTGACTGATGCAGAGCGCGAAAAGTTCACCGATTTAAACAGCAAATATACCGCGAAATTTGGCCATCCGTTTATCATAGCAGTGCGCGATCACGACAAAGCCTCGATCTTGGCCGCGTTTGAGGCGCGCATAGAGCACAGTGCCGCGCAGGAGTTGGCCACCGCCTGTCACCAAGTGGAGCGCATCGCGGAGTTACGTTTGCAAGAGATGTTCAAATGATCAAGATCAAGGCGGGTCCGATTTCCGCCCAGGCCTTTGCGCCGTTTGGAGACCTTTTGGAAGCGGATGGAAATTTCGATGCATCAATCAATCAAGGCAAATGCAAACGCTACCATGACCGGGCGGCTTTGTCCTTTGATGGCGGGCGGGCGGGTGTCAGCCTGTTTGAGGCGGAACCTCGCAGCTTACCCTATCAACTGACCATGATGGAACGGCATCCGCTTGGATCCCAATGTTTTGCGCCGATGCATCAGCATCCGTTTTTGGTGACTGTGGCGCAGGATGATGCGGGAAAGCCCGCGACCCCGCGCGCGTTTCTGACCAAACCCGGGCAAGCAATTAATATCCATCTGGGCGTTTGGCATGGTGTTTTGACACCCCTAAATGCGCCAGGGCTATTTACTGTGATCGACAGAATTGGCGATGGAAATAATCTTGAAGAGTTTTATTTCGATGCACCCTATTTGATCGTATGAGATCGGCTTATTTTTATCGTTCAAAACCCACAAAACCTGTAAACAAGAAAACTTGTTTACAGGAAAATAATTATACGTGTTTCTTGGGCGCAAAATATCCGGTTCTATAGGAAAGACCTTCGACTGAATGCATCACGGCCCCAGAGCTCCGTAAAGCTGTTGGCGGGTGCAGGGCTGTCCCCAAAGTTTAAGATCATTCATTATAGATATGGCGCGCAGTCTATGTATGGCCTCATAGTTGCGTTCGTGAAACACCAACGCAAATCACAACCTACTACGGACAAATGCCCATAATCCAATCTCGCACCTGCTCGGCTTGGGGCGACAAAGCCCGTGCGCGCGGCCAGATTAGGAAAATGCCATTTCCGGTACGCCAGGCCCAGTCCTCTTTCGCCGCCAGCAAATGGCTGTCCACCATCTGGCGCACGATGTGATCCCAGCCAAAGGCGATGCCATCGCCGGCAATCGCTGCTTGCAAAACCAACGCATAATCATTCAACCGCAACCCGCCTGAAAACCGCGCATCGCGCACGCTGTGATGGGCAAACCAATCGGGCCAAGAGGGGCGCTGGCGCATCGGCTCTTCGAGATGGATCAGCTTTTCATTCATCAGATTTGGGATTGATCGCAGATTGCGCGCCGCCGCAAAGACACGCGGAATGGCCACCGGATAGATCACCTCGTCTGCAATCCGGTAGCTGTGGCAATCAGGCCAATCGCCTGACCCAAGGCGCACGCCCAGATCAATACCCGCACTGCCCAAATCGGGATCATGCAATGTGCTTTGCATGCGCAGATCAATATCGGGAAGGGCCGCACGAAAGGCCTGTAGGCGCGGCACCATCCAATAGGTCGTAAATGCAGAAGAGGCATTAAACGTCACATAAGGATCGCCTTTTGTGGCGCCAATTTCTGTTACTGCATCTTGCAGCTCTGACAGTGCACGCGTCGTCACGCCAAACAAACGCTCGCCCGCTTCGGTCAAAGTGACATGGCGATGATGGCGGGTGAACAAAACAGCGCCCAATGCCTCCTCCAGCTGTTTCACCGCCGCACTGACCGAGGGTTGGCGCATCGACAATTCCTCTGCTGCGCGGGTGAAGGTGCCCAGCCGTGCCGCGGCCTCAAAGATGATCAGATTGCGCGGCGACCCGAGCTGTTGCCATAGTTTTGTCATAGCCTCTGTCTATACCAAACATAGGTTTTTTCAAGGATCACAGCGCCTCAGAATCCCTGTATTCTATATCAAATTCAGGTGGAGAGGCAGATGGCCAGACGGGGTCGGACCGATAGATCAAAGGCAAAAGCCGCCGCAGGCGTGCCAGCATCGCCCCATATTCAGCGTCGGGTGCCGCATTTTGATGTGCTGGACGAGGAACAAGTCACCAAGCTTGAATCCCATGTCGATTGGATCATCGAAAATATCGGCATCGCCTTTCGCGATGATCTTGTGGCGCTGGATATTTGGCGCAAGGCGGGCGTCACGCCCACGGGCGAGCAGGGCGATTTGATCAAAGCAGATGCAAAATGGATCCGCGCGCTTTGTGCCAAAGCGCCTAAGGAATTCACCCAACATGCCCGCAATCCCGAACGCACCGTGACCATTGGCGGCAAGAACCAAGTTTTCGCCCCCATCTATGGCGCACCTTTTGTGCGCGATGTCGAGGGCGGGCGTCGCTATGGCGATATGGAAAGTTTCGAAAAACTGGTGAAGCTCGCCTACTTACATCCCAACCTACACCACACGGGGCTGGTGATTTGCGAGCCGTGCGATGTACCGGTCAGCCATCGCCATCTTGATATGGTTTACACCCATATGAAATATTCCGACAAACCGCATCTGGGTGCGATCACAGAGATGAGCCGCGCACAAGACAGCGTCGATATGGCCGAAATTCTGCACGGGAAAGAGGTGCTGGACCAAAACACCGTGATCATGGGCAATGTGAACACCAACTCGCCCCTGCTGGTCGATAAGGTCGTCACCGAAGCCGTGCGTGTGTATTGCGGGCGCGGGCAAGGGATCATTGTTGTGCCCTTCATCTTATCTGGCGCGATGGGTCCGGTGTCGACCACCGCGTCGGTCGTGCAAGCGGTGGCCGAGGCGATGATGGTATGTGCATTCACCCAAATCGTGCGCGAAGGCGCGCCGTTTGTGATGGGCAATTTCCTATCCTCGATGTCGCTGAAATCTGGCGCGCCGACATTTGGTATGCCCGAACCTGTGATCTCAAATTACACTGTCGGCCAGCTTGCGCGTCGTGCTGGCCTGCCCCTACGCTGCGGCGGATCGCTGACCGCGTCCAAAATTGAAGATGCCCAAGCGGCCTATGAAAGTGCCGACAGCATGCATTCCACCATGCTGGCGGGTGCGAACTTTGTTTTGCATTCGGCCGGGTGGCTCGAGGGTGGTCTGTGCACTGGCTTTGAAAAACTGATCATGGATGCAGATCGCCTCGGCTCTTATCAAAAAATCCTCGACCAATCGCTTGATCTGTCCGAAGACGCCTTTGCCAAAGATGCATTTGAGGAGGTCGCCCCAGGCGGCCATTTCCTTGGCTCTGCCCACACGATGCGCAATTACGAAACCGCCTTTTATGATGCCAAACTTTCCAACAGCGAAAATGTAGAAAGCTGGGAAGAAGAGGGTTCAAAAGACATGCGCCAACGCGCCTATGAGCGCTGGAACGAGATGCTGAACAGCTATGAAGCGCCAAAATTAGATGACGCCAAGGACGAGGAATTGCGCGACTATATTGCGCGACGCAAATCCGAAATTCCGGAGGCTTGGTATTAAATGTCCGCAACAAACGACATTGGCACGATTTTCCGCGATCTGCATCGCCCGGGCGATCCGTTCATTTTGATGAATGTTTGGGATCAGGGCGGGGCGAAGGTTGCCGCCGCGCTGGGCGCTCAGGCGCTTGCGACAAGTTCTGCGGCCCATGCGTTTACATTGGGCAAACCCGATATGGGCCATGTCACGCGTGATGAAGCTTTGACCCATGCGCAAGACCTAATCGCGGCAACCCCGCTTCCCGTGTCTGGTGATTTCGAAAATGGATTTGGCGACAGCCCCGAGGATGTTGCGGAAACGATCCGCCTTGCCGGTGAAATTGGTTTGGCGGGATGTTCCATCGAAGACATCGATATGGCCACAGGCGGCGCCTATGATTTTGATCTTGCGGTGGAGCGGATCAGGGTGGCAAGTGCTGCCGCACGCAGCTTGGGGCCCGATTTTGTTTTAGTTGCGCGGGCCGATGGCATCATGAACCGCGTCTATGATGCGGATGAAGCTGTTCGTCGATTGCAAGCCTTTGATACAGCAGGTGCCGATTGCCTCTATGCGCCAATGCCAAGGTCACTGGATGACCTTAAGCAATTGATTGGTGCCAGTACGAAACCGTTTAACGCGCTTGCTGCGGGTAAATTTGCCAAAAGCACGCGCAGCGAATTTGCTGCACTTGGTGTTGCGCGCATATCGCTTGGCTCGTCGCTTGCACGCGTCACGCATCACATAATGATCGAAACCGCCAAAAAGATTTTGAAGGATGGCGATTTCAGCGATTTTCTAACCGCCTCTAGCTTCGATAATGTCGATGCGCTGATTGGCGGTCCCACAAATGAACCCAGCTAAGAACGCAAACAAGGACGTAATCCATGTCAGATGAAAGAACCGCACAATCCACCCTGAACATCGTCAAGGATGATACATCAGGGGGTAAAAAACTTCCCGAACATGCCCGCGTCGTTGTGATTGGCGGCGGGGTTGTTGGCTGTTCGATCCTGTTCCACCTTGCCAAATTTGGCTGGAAAGATGTGATCCTGCTGGAACGAGACGAGCTGACATCGGGTTCCTCTTGGCACGCGGCGGGGCAAATCCATACGATTTCGTCTGACCCGAATATCTCGCGCCTGCAAGGCTATACGATTGATCTCTATAAAGAGATCGAAGAAACCTCTGGCCACTCGGTCGGGCTGCATATGACGGGCGGGTTCTATCTGGCCTCGTCGAAAACATGGTATGATTATTTGAAGCGCGAGCGGTCCAAGGCGCGCTATATGGGGCTGTCCCAAGAGTTCATCAGCCCCAAGGAAGTCGCCGAAAAACACCCGCTGATCGATCCCAAACACTATGTTGCCGCCCTTTGGGATGATCAGGATGGCGATCTTGATCCTTCTGGTGCCACCTATGCTTTTGCCAAATCTGCGAAGGTGCATGGGGCGGATTATTTCACCCACACCGCAGCGATTGAAACGATCCAGCAAAAAGATGGGTCGTGGAATGTTGTCACGGAAAAAGGCACGGTGAACGCCGAATATATCATCAATTGCGGTGGCCTGTGGGCGCGCGAGGTTGGGCAGATGTCGGGCATTCATTGCCCCGTGCAACCGATGGAACATCACTATCTGATCACCGATAAAATCGACGAGGTTGCCAACCACCCCACACGTCTGCCCTGCGGGATTGATTACGACGCCAATGTCTATTTCCGTCAGGAACGCGAGGGCATGTTGCTGGGCACCTACGAACCTGTGGGCGTGCCATGGAAGGTGGGCGGCACCCCGATGGATTTCGGGCACGAGCTGTTGCAGCCAAATCTGGAACATATCGCAGATCGCCTTGAAATGGTGTTTGAGAAAATTCCAGCGCTGGGCAATGCAGGGATCAAAGATGCGATCAACGGCCCCTTCACCTTCGGCCCAGACGGCAACCCGATGATCGGCCCTGTGCCGGGGATGACAAATTATTGGTGCGCGGTTGGTGTTATGGCGGGCTTCTGTCAGGGTGGCGGCGTTGGGCGCACGATTGCCGAATGGATGATCCACGGCGAGCCGTCGATTGATGTTTGGGCAATGGATGTCGCGCGCTTTGGCGATTGGGCCACACCCGATTGGGGCACGGTGAAATCGACCGAAAACTACGAGCGCCGTTTTGTGATGACCTTCCCCAATGAAACCCTGCCCAAAGGGCGCCTGCAAAAAACCACCGCGCTTTATGATCGGTTGATCAGCAAGGGTGCGATGATGGATCAAGGCTTCGGCCTTGAAAACGCAATGTGGTTCGCCGATGGCCCCGAAGATGCGCATGAGGATCCGACGTTCGAGCGCAACCGTAGCTTTGACTATGTAAAGCGCGAGATTGAGGCGGTGCAAAACGGCGTTGGCGGGATCGAGATTGCGAATTTCGCCAAGCATGAATTCAAAGGCGCAGGCGCGCGGGCCTATCTGGATCGCACCCTTGCGGGCTATGTCCCGAAACCGGGTCGTCTGACGCTGACACCAATGCTGACCGAGGCGGGGCGTCTTTATGGGGATTTGACGGTCGCCTGTTTGACCGAGGATCATTTCATCCTGTTCGGCTCTGGTGCGATGCAAGAGGCGCATCGCCGTTGGTTTGAAAAAGACCTGCCCGATGATGTGACCTATCAAAACACGTCTGACGATTGGCACGGCATCGCGCTGTCGGGTCCAAAATCCCGCGCGCTCTTGGAACAAATCACCCGCGATGATGTCAGCGCGGAGGCTTTCAAATTCCGCGATGTCCGCCAGACATTTGTGGGTGGTGTGCCGGTGATCATCAACCGCATCAGCTTCTCGGGCGAATTGGGTTATGAAATCTACTGCCGTCCACAATATCTGTTGAAACTGGCGACAGAGGTTGAGGAGGCAGGCGCAGATCTCGGCTATCGCTGGTACGGCGCCCGCGCGCTGATGAGCATGCGACTTGAAAAAGGCTGGGGTGTCTGGACACTTGAATTCCGCCCAGACTTTAACGCGGTCGAAAGCGGTATGGATGTGTTTATCAATTGGAAAAAGGATTTCGTGGGCAAAGAGGCCACCGAACAATTCCGCAAAGATGGTGTTGCCAACAAGCTTGTCACCATGACGATTGATGTAGACGGCATCGATGTCTCAAATGACGAGGCGATCCTGAAAGACGGCGCGGCCATTGGCTATGTCAGCTCTGGCGGCTACGCGCATCGCGCAGGCACGTCGATGGCGATGGGCTATGTCGCAACCGAACATGCAGGCGCAGGTAATAAGGTTCAGGTCGAGATTTTGGGCGAAATGTATGACGCCGAAATTTTGGGTGCGCCGATTTATGATGCGAACGGGGCAAATATGCGGGCGTAGCTGATATAGTAAATCTATGGATTGGTCGGGAGTTGGCCATGGCAGGCGGCGTCATTGCGCGTAAGTTGGTTTTGATTTTAGATTAAGCAGATGGGCTTGTGAAGGATTTGATTAGCAAATAAAACCCAAAGGCCTGTTTTCACTAAGCGTTTTATTTTCATTTACTTGAAACGAAAGACAAGAATATGCAAATTGACGTAAACTCTATTGGAATAATTTTATGGACAAACGTTTTCAGGTTTTTATTTCATCAACTTTTCAAGATCTAAAAAATGCCCGCCAAGAAGTATCGGAAGCACTATTGCGAGCTGATTGTTTCCCTGCTGGTATGGAGCTTTTTCCGGCCGCCGACGAAGAGCAATTTGAATTTATCAAAACCATTATTGAACAATCAGATTATTATATCATCATCTCCGCAGGGCGTTATGGTTCTATTCACCCAAAAACCGGACTAAGTTACACGGAAATGGAATATGATTTTGCCAAAGAAATCGGCAAGCCAATCATTCGCCTTTTACACAAAAATCCTTTTAAGGAACTCAAGGGTGAGTTTATCGAGGATTCAGATATTGGGAAAGAAAAGCTCAATAACTTTAGGGAAAAGATGCAAAAGAGTAGTTTGGTTCGCTTTTGGGAAATCCCTAAGGAACTGGGTATTGAAGTACTGGTCAGCCTCCAAGACTTAAAGCGTAGAAATAACGCAATAGGTTGGGTGCGCGCAGATTCTGCGTTGGAACCTACTGAGATTGTTGAGGTAAAAAAGCTGGAAAATCAAATAAATAAACTCCTTAAAGAAAAGGAAAATCTTGAAACTAAAATTGAGTCTCTTGAAAAAGTTGAAGTTGTGGAAAACGAAGATTTTCCTTTCGAGCTTCCAAAACCGCCGTTTGAGTTGCACAAGACCCAGCAATATCTAAAAGCAGCAAAAATCGAGAACCCAAAATATGTTCTCGCACTAGGAATAAGCCAAATTTTGAAGCTCGTTAGCGCTGATAGCAGCGAGTTTTATATTCCACGCTTTAATGAATTTGCCAGTGAAAAATTGAAGTTATCATCTGGAAAAGCTAATGGTATAAGGTTAGCTTTAAGACAGGATAGATTTCTTAAGTCATCTGGCGATGGTGGTTCATTTGAAAGCGTTTTAGCGACTAAAGACAAGTGGGCTGCTTGGGTAAATGAATATTTGGATGTGCTTTCTGCGCTGAATGATTCTGATGGCTAAAATTCCACCCCAATCTGCGCCTTGATCCCAGATCGGAACGGATGCTTCACAAGCTCCATTTCAGTGACCAAATCTGCGATTTCGATCAACTCTTCTTTTGCATTCCGCCCGGTCATCACCACATGGGTCATTGCGGGTTTTTCTTCTGTTAAAAACGTCGCAACCTCGTTCACATCCAGATAATCATAGCGTAGCGCGATGTTGATCTCGTCGAGCAATACCATGTGGTTGCTTTCGTCCCGGATCAGATCTTTGGCCTTTTCCCAAGCCGCTGCTGCCATTTCCATGTCGCGCGTTTTATCCTGCGTCTCCCATGTGAAGCCTTCGCCCATTGTGTGGAACGCACATAGATCATTGAACCGATCCAAAATCATATCCCGCTCGCCCGTGGACATGCCGCCTTTGATAAATTGCACCACGGCGCATTTTCGACCATGGGCGATATGGCGAAAGATCATGCCAAACGCCGCGGTGGATTTGCCCTTGCCCTTGCCGGTATGAATGATGACCAGACCTTTCTCTTCGGTCTTGGTTGCCATGATCTTATCACGCGCGGCCTTTTTCTTGGCCATTTTCAGTGCGTGACGGTCGGTATCTTCGGACATGAATTCCTCCTTAAAACAGAACCAAGATTAGCGGCACAAGGATTGCCGTGGCAAGCGCATTCAGACCCATGCCGATCCCCGCAAAGGCACCTGCGGTCTCATCGACCTGCAAGGCGCGCGCGGTGCCGATACCATGGCTGGTCAGCCCGACGGCAAAACCGCGGGCGCGAAAATCTTTGATGCCCAACAAGGTCATTAGCGGCGTGACAACAATCGCGCCCGTAATACCCGTTAGAATGACAAGCACAGCTGTCAGCGTTGGTAGGCCGCCGATATTTTCTGAAATCCCCATCGCCACTGGGGCAGTCGCGGATTTGGGCATCAACGACAAAATCGTCTCTCCAGACAATCCAAAGGCCTGTCCCAAGACCACCACCGATCCCACTGCCATGAAAGAACCAACCAATAGCGCCACCGCAATTGGGACCAACGCACGTTTTACCTCGCCTAGATGAAAATACAGCGGCACGGCCAGACACACCGTGGCCGGCCCAAGCATGAAATGGATGAACTTCGCCCCTTCAAAATAGGTTGGATAATCGGTGCCGGTCGCAAATAAAAGTGCGGCAAGGATCAGGACCGAAATTAAAACCGGATTCACCAAGGCGCGCCGACCGCTTGCACGAAACGCCAAATCACCGATGCAATACGCCCCCAAAGTTGCGGTCAGCCACCATAGCGGTTCTGAGGATAGATAGGTCCAAATCTCGGTAAATTCACCCATCATTGTCCACCCATTTGGCAACCAGCAAAAACGTATACACCGCCACAATCAAAGACAGAACGGTCGAGATCACAATGACCGCCAAGATCGGCGCCAGCTCGTGCCCCAATCGTGTGACATGCCCGACAATCCCAACACCCGCAGGCACAAAAAGCAGCGACAGATGCGCCAGCAGCCCCATCGCAGTGCCGCGTATGTCTTGCGCCAATTTGGGCGACGCTATCATCACGCAGACAAACAAGACCATGCCGATCACCGGCCCCGGAATGGGCGTTCCAAGTGTGCGCGTGGCCACCTCGCCCAACAATTGAAATCCAAGGATCAGGGCGAGGTGATAGATCATGTTCGGTCCCTCAAGTCGTCAGGCGCATGTAGCAGCGAACGCGGATATTTGGTCAGATCATCTTCCATCGACAGCCATGGCAATTGCTCGCCCGCGAACACATGGAAAGTTGGATTGAAATGGGTGGGGTCATCCATCGTTGCCGCGTAAAGATGCATGTCACCGGGATAATGTGCGGCGACAAATCCCATAGGCGTTCCGCATTTCCCGCAAAAATGCCGCTCTACCCCTTTGGAACTTTCATAGATTTTGGGCACCTCGCCTGTCCACTTGAAATTTTCCATCGGTACACCAAACCATGCGACAACGGGTGCTGCACAATTGCGTCTGCAATCATCGCAATGGCAATAGCACGCCCAAATCTGTTCGCCCGTATATTCCCAGCGCACAGCGCCGCACAGACAATGGCCCTTTGTCATGTTGCGCCCTTGATCGGTGGTATTGAATAGGTCAGCGAGGCCCGCGCCATGGGTTTATCCATCCCTTCAGTATACAGCATCACATCACCCACAACCAAGGCGCGGCCGCGTTTCAAAATCCGCGCGACCCCGATCATATCGCGTGCCTCTGGTTTGCGCATAAAATCGATAGAACAATTTGTTGTCACGGCCAACGCTTCGGGCCCAATCGCACCCAAGACGGCGATATACATCGCACAATCAGCTAGCCCGAACATAGACGGGCCTGACACGGTTCCACCGGGGCGCAATTGTGCCGCGCCCACTTTCAGACGAACATGGGTTTCATCCTTGTCCATATGCAGGATGTCATAGCGCCCACGCACTTGCGGGAACACATTGTCCAACAGCACCATAATTTCATCGGGGGAAAGCTTCATACCTGCTCCGTTCATAATTTCGCTACGACATCATGCATGCTCTCTCTGGTCAATCACCGACACTGTTCTTATATTTTCGCCAAATCACCGCATTCGAGGAGTGTTTATTATGTCAGACATCGTCATCACCGGGGCCGCCCGCACGGCCATGGGCGGATTTCAGGGGGCATTTTCCGCTTTGCCTGCGACGAAGCTTGGCGCTGCCGCGATTGATGCCGCGTTGAAAGGTGCGGGCATTTCGAGCGACAAGGTCGACGAAGTGATGATGGGATGCGTTCTGCCCGCAGGTCTGGGTCAGGCGCCTGCACGACAAGCCGCGCTTGGTGCGGATATTCCACAAAATGTGCCGACATCCACGGTGAACAAAGTTTGCGGGTCGGGCATGAAAACCGTGATGCTGGCCCATGATCAGATCAAGGCAGGCAATGGTGATATGATTGTCGCGGGCGGCATGGAAAGCATGACAAACGCGCCTTACCTGTCGCCCAAGATGCGGGCGGGCGCGCGCCTTGGCCATGCGGAGATGAAGGATCATATGTTCTATGACGGGCTAGAGGACGCCTATGATGCTGGCAAGTTGATGGGGCATTTTGCAGAAGCCACCGCGCAGAAATATCAATTCACCCGCGAAGCACAGGATGAATTTGCGCTGAAGTCTTTGGCCAATGCGCAAGAGGCACAGGCAGGTGGTGCGTTCGCGGGCGAGATTGCGCCCGTCACCGTAAAATCACGCAAGGCCGAAACGCGTGTAGATGCAGATGAACAACCCCAGAATGCGCGGCCAGAGAAAATCCCAACCCTGCGCCCTGCCTTTGACAAAGAGGGGACGGTGACAGCGGCCAACAGTTCGTCCATTTCAGATGGTGCGGCGGCTGTGGTGATCACAACCGCAGATCGCGCCACGGCAGAGGGTCTGCCCATCCGCGCGCGCATCTTGGGCCATGCAAGCCATGCGCAAGAACCTGAATGGTTCACAACCGCACCGGTGCCGGCGACGCAAAAGCTGCTCAAAAAACTTGGCTGGTCTGTGGATGATGTTGATCTGTGGGAAGTGAACGAGGCATTTGCCGTCGTGCCCATGGCCTTTATGAAGGAACTGGGTATCCCGCGAGAGAAGTTAAATGTAAATGGTGGCGCCTGCGCGCTGGGCCATCCGATTGGCGCATCAGGCACGCGTATTATCGTGACCTTGCTCAACGCTATGGAAAAGCGCGATCTGAAGCGCGGGATTGCAGCGATTTGCATCGGTGGCGGCGAAGGCACAGCGATTGCGATTGAACGCGCTTAGGCGCGCGAAAATACACACCCAACAAAAGTGATGCACGGATTTACGAATCTGTGTCATAGTAACCGCATCATAATATTTGGGAGAAAATCATGAAAAAATTGAAGCTCGCAGTGACCACTGCGTTGACCATGACTTTTGCAGGTGAAGCGATTGCAGAGGCGTGGGACGTATCCCTTTGGGGCAAGCGTCGCGCATTTACGGAACATGTTGAAAAATTGGCGGAGCTTGTTTCGGCCAAAACCAATGGCGAATTCACGCTGAATATTTCCTATGGCGGTCTGTCTAAGAACCGCGAAAACTTAGATGGCATTTCGATTGGCGCTTTCCAAATGGCGCAGTTCTGCGCGGGCTATCACCGCGACAAGAACCCATCGATTACTGTGCTAGAGCTGCCTTTCTTGGGCGTGTCATCCCTAGAAGAAGAGCGCAAGATCAGCCAAGCATTGTATCAACACCCTGCCGCGCAAGCCGATTTGGCGCGTTGGAACGCGACATTGCTGATGCCGTCGCCGTTGCCGCAATATAACATCCTTGGTGTCGGTGAGGCCCCCAAGACGCTTGCAGATTTCGAAGGTCTGACAGTACGCGCAACAGGCGGGATCGGCAAAGCGATGGAAGCGGTGAAAGCTGTGCCAACATCGATGTCGGCGACCGAAGTGCGCCAATCGCTTGATGGCGGTGTGGTCAAGGCAGTGGCCTTTGCGCCGCATGCGCATATGTCTTTTGGCACGGTCGAATCTGGTAAATGGTGGACCACAAACCTAAACCCCGGCACTGTGAATTGCCCAGTGGTCGTGAATACGGATGCGCTAAACGGTTTGTCTGATGCGCATAAAGAGGCGCTGATGAGCTCCATCGATGAAGCGCTCGATCACTATATCGACAATTATAACAACAAAACCATGGCTGCATGGGGACCTGTGCTGGAAGAAAAAGGCATTATGGAAGTGACCTATGGCGACAGTGAAATCGCAGCCTTTAAAGAGGCGGTTGCTGGACCAGCCGCTGCCGACTGGATCGAAAGCAACACAGCCGCTGGCCTGCCTGCACAAGAGCTGTATGATTTTGTGACCGGAATGATCGGTCAATAAATTCCACTGGGGGCGGGGTGCCGCCCCCGGTTTTGACAGGGGACAGTCATGGCCACTTCTGCGTCCGTTTTGGAAAATGATGGGCTGCTGAGCCGCATCGACCGCAAGCTTGTGAAGATCGAATATATCTTTGCGCTGCTTAGTGGTTTGGCCGTGTTCAGCTTGATGGTTCTGGCTGTTGTCTCTGTCTCTGGTCGCCACTCGATCAATCAACCTTTGCCGGGCTATGTTGATTGGATCGAGCAATTAATGCCACTAATTGCGTTCATGGGCGTTGCCTTTGTTCAAAGGAATGGCGGGCATATTCGTATGGATATTTTCGTCTCGATGCTGCGTGGGCGGGCATTGTGGTTTTTTGAAGCGATTTCTGTGCTGCTGATGATTTTTGTGGTTGTGTTGCTGGTTTGGGGGTCGTGGTCGCATTTCGGTCGTAGCTTTGATTTTGCAGCGCCCCTTTGGTCGCGCGACAGTTCGATGGATATTGCGCTGCCGATCTGGCCTGCCAAATTGCTGGCCCCTGTGGCGTTTAGTTTCTTACTCCTCCGTTTGGTTTTGCAATTTGTGATTTATGCGCGCGCGATCTGGCACAACGACCCTGCGCCAGCGGGCGTGCCGATGATTGAGGATGCCGCAACCCAAGCGGCCAAAGAAGCCTCGACCGTTTCGGGATAATTACGATGGAACCCATTCAAATTGGCATTATCGTCACGGGCTTTCTTTTGGTCGTTGTCATCCTTGGCATGCGCGTGGCTTTCGCCGCTGCGATTGCTGGGATTGTGGGTCTGGTTTGGATTTTCTGGGCCAAGAAAGGCATGGCTCCTGATCAGTTTTGGTGGGCGGTTGGGATTGCCGCCAAAACAGCCGGACAAGTGCCGCATTCGAAAGTGTCCAGCCAAGCGCTGTCGCTCATCCCAACCTTTATCCTGATTGGATATTTAGCTTATCATGCGGGGCTGACCCGCGCGTTATTTGAAGCAGCGAAAAAATGGATCGCATGGGTTCCGGGCGGGTTGGCCGTCTCGACCGTTTTTGCGACGGCTGGTTTTGCTGCCGTGTCCGGTGCATCGGTCGCAACTTCGGCTGTTTTCGCGCGTATCGCAATTCCAGAGATGCTTAAAATCGGCTATGATAAACGCTTCGCTGCGGGCGTTGTTGCTGCTGGCGGCACGCTCGCCTCGCTGATCCCACCCTCTGCCATTCTTGTGATTTACGCGATCATTGTCGAACAAGATGTAGGCATGCTGCTGCTTGCTGGCTTCGTTCCGGGCGCGTTTTCGGCGCTGATCTACGGCACGATGATCGTCATCCTTGCGCTCAGCTTCAAAAATTTCGGCCCGCCGGTTTCTGGATTTACATGGCGTGAACGGTTCGTTGCACTGCCACCGGCCATGCCCATCTTTGCCGTGGTCATCATCATCATCTTCTTCGTCTATAATCCCTTCGGCGGCGACGCATGGGGTACGCCGACCGAGGGCGGGGCCATCGGGGCCTTTATCGTTTTCTGCATGGCGCTTTATCGCGGCATGCGCTGGCCAGAGCTGAAGGATGCGCTGATCGAAACGGCCAAACTGTCGGTTATGATCTTCACCATCATCTGGGGGGTGTTGATCTATGTCCGCTTCCTAGGCTTCGCCAATCTGCCAGCTGCATTTTCAGATTGGATCACCTCGCTTGACCAAAACCCATGGATGACGCTTGTGATGATCCTGCTGGCCTATGCGGTTTTGGGCATGTTCATGGATGCAATCGGCATGTTGCTTTTGACACTTCCCGTGGTCTTTCCTGCCGTTATGGCCCTGAATGGTGGCGAGCTGGTTTCTGCCGCCGACAGCACATTTGGCATGTCCGGGCCAATGTGTGCGATTTGGTTCGGGATATTGGTGGTCAAAATGGCAGAATTCTGTCTGATCACGCCGCCCATAGGATTGAACTGTTTCGTGGTCGCAGGCGTGCGCGATGATTTGACAGTTCAAGATGTGTTCAAAGGTGTGACGCCGTTTTTCCTTGCTGATGCGGCCACGATTGCCCTGTTGGTCGCCTTCCCATCGATTGTGCTTTGGTTGCCAAGCTTGGCAGGATAATGTGAGAGTTTCGAAATATTTTCGCCGATGAAGCCATTATTAAATGGGTCAGACCTCGCTTTCGAATTGTCCTAATCACATAACAATAAAATATCCGCCATGGGTCTTGCCATTTACGGGGTTGTTCGGCTTAGTATTTGTCCAGCAAGGGAACAGTCAGATTGTCAAAATTACGCGGAAATTTAGGTGTCTGCTTAGCTGTATTGGCAAGCCTTTGGGCCACTGCGGTATTCGCGCAAGAGCGGCTGAAACTGTCTGTCATGGCACCAGGCACGTCCTCTTATCTGATTATGACAAATTTCGCCGCCGCCGTGAATGCCGGGCAGGATGCTGTGTCGATCTTGACGGATTCAAAGGGCGTACAGACCCGCCATATGTTGGATGTTGCATTAGAGCGGACGGATTTCGCACTGACCTCGCCGCATGCGTTCGACCATATGCGAAATGGAACTGGCATGTATCAGCAACAGGCGCGCGCACCTGATTTGGCCGATGATCTGCGGCTGTTATTTTGGTTCCCAAATGGACCTTATCAGGTTGTGGTTCCCGCCGATCTGGGCATCGGGCGATTGCGCGATCTTAAAGGGTTACGGATTTTTTTGGGCCCGCCGGGGAGTGACGATTTTCTTCTGATGCGGGATTGGTTATTTGCCGCAGCGCGACTGGAATTTGGCGTGGATTATGAACCCATTGCGGGATCATGGTTGGACGCATTAACCGGGTATCGCCGCGGCGATATTGATGTCTATATCACGCCCGGACAACCACCCCATAGCTTTGTTCCGACACTTGCACGGGGGGCGCCGGTGCGTCTGTTGGGCCTGTCACGAGAGGAACGCCGCGCGATTGAAAATGATCAAAGTTTAGAGGCCAATCAAATTGTGCAGTCCTTAGGTCGCTCATTTGTCGAAATCATAGAACCCGCTTATGACGCGCGTGTTTTGCAAAATGGACCTCAACACGCGCTGGGCAGTTTGGCCGGGCTTGTGGTCAATCGAAAAATGGATGAGGAACAAGTTTATCAGATCGTCAAAGCATTTTGGTCCGCCAAATCTGATCTGGATAAGCGGGGCGAGTATATGAGAACTGTTTCCCAAAGAACCGCGTTTTCAGATAGCTCAATCCCATTGCATCCCGGCGCGTTGCGATATTACCGAGAAGCCGGTTGGACGATCCCAAGGGAATTACAGTAGTACCGATGGGCAAAACCAAAAATATTCTCTTTATAATGTATGACCAGTTGCGCTGGGATTACCTGTCTTGTGCGGGGCATCCAACGTTAGAAACACCTAATTTTGATCGTTTGGCAAAAATGGGCGTGCGCTTTGATCGGGCTTATGTGCAGTCACCTGTTTGCGGTGCCAGTCGGATGAGTTTTTATACAGGCCGCTATTGTCAAAGCCATGGCGCGCAATGGAATGGATATCCCCTGCGGGTGGGTGAGCTGACCTTGGGCGATCATCTGCGCGAAGCTGGTATGGAGTGTTGGTTGATCGGCAAGACGCATATGCGCGCAGATGAAAAAGGTATGGCGCGCTTGGGTCTTGCACCGGACAGTATGATCGGCGCGCGTTTGGCGGAATGTGGCTTTGATACGTATATTCGCGACGATGGGCTGCATGCAAAAGGGCCAGATGGTTGGTATTATGATCGCGTCTCGCCCTATAATGAATATCTGCGCGAACAGGGCTATGAGGCAGAAAACGCTTGGCATGATTTTGCAAATTCAGGCGTGGATGAAGAGGGCGACGTTGCCTCTGGCTTTTTGATGCAACATGCCGGCAAGCCTGCAAATGTCCGCGAGGAAGACAGCGAGACAACGTGGCTAACCACGCAAGCGATTGAATTCATTGAGACACATGACGAAAAACCATGGTGCGCGCATGTGTCGTATATCAAGCCGCATTGGCCTTATGTCGTGCCCGCACCTTATCACAATATGTATGGCCATAATCATATCAAACCGGTTGTCCGCAGCGACGATGAATGGCGTGATATGCACCCTGTGATGAAAGCCTTTGCAGATGGTTTGATTTCCAAAGCCTTTCACCGCGATGAAGTGCGCGAGGCGGTGATCCCGGCCTATATGGGATTGATCAAACAATGCGATGATCAATTGGGGCGTCTGTTGGATCATTTAGAAGATACTGGCCGGATTGATGAGACCATGATTGTACTGACCTCTGATCATGGGGATTATCTGGGTGATCATTGGAAGGGCGAGAAAGATCTGTTCCACGAATGCTCTGTCCGGGTGCCGATGATTGTGTATGATCCTGACCCGCGTGCGGATGAAACCCGTGGGACTGTCAGCGATGCGTTGGTAGAATCGATTGATTGTGCTGCAACCTTTGTTGCAGCGGCAGGGGGCGAGGTGCCGGATCATATTTTGGAAGGCAGATCATTGTTGCAGCTTCTGCACGGAGAGACGCCGGGGGATTGGCGGGACTATGTGATCTCGGAATATGATTATGGAATGATGCCGATTGCGGCGGCATTGGATGTTGCACCCAAAGATGCACGCCTGTTTATGGTGGCAGATCATCGCTGGAAATTTATGCATGCCGAAGGTGGATTTCGTCCGATGCTATTTGACATGGAAAATGACCCTGACGAGCTAGATGATTTATGCCGCGACAATCGCGCACCAGCCGAGGTGATCGAGATGATGTATGATCGCTTGTTCGAATGGGCGCGCCGGGTGTCACAACGGATCACCATGTCAGACGCAGATATTATTGCAAAACGTGGTAGGTCACGCCGCCGCGGGATTGTTTTGGGCGCCTATGATATGGATGATGTGGACCCCGAGATTATGAGCACATATATGGGCAAAGCTGGGGCACGACCGCCTGATTAGGATTTCTGCTACATGCACGGAATGGTAATATATTGATGCCATGATGCGGCTGCATGCGCATACCCCATATCACAATATTAATGGCAACGTTTAATGGCGCGGCGTTTCTGGATGCGCAATTGCAGTCTATTCGAACGCAACTGCATGAAAATTGGACGTTGATCATCAGCGATGATGGCTCTGACGATGAAACCCTTTCTATTATCCAGCAGTTTTGTGCGGCGTATCCGAGTTTGAAAATTCAGCTCATCACAGGTCCAGCAAAAGGCTCGTCTGAAAATTTTTGGCATTTGGTTGGTCATATTCCAGCTTGGTCGGATTATGTTGCTTTTGCCGATCAAGATGACGTTTGGATGCCGCAAAAACTAACGCGCGCTATATCTGCGTTGGCGCCCGTGAAAACCGCGGGGCTTTATGGTGCATGCTCGATTGAGGTGGATGCGAATTTGTGTGTTCTTGGGCGATCTGCTCGGATCGGTCGCGGCCTCAGTCTGAAGAATGCTTTGGTTCAAAATGTTTTCTCTTGCAACAGCTGTGTCGTGAACCGCACGGGGATTGATATTTTGCGCAAAGCGCGTGGGCGTGGCTATATTTTCGATTGGTATCTCTATCAGCTTTTTGCAGCCATCGATGCGGAACTTATACACGATCCTCAACCAAGTTATTATTATCGTCAACACACACAAAACCAGATTGGGGCCAATCGGGGTTTGTGCGCCCGGCTGTTTCGGATGGGCCAAATGCTGTCAGGCCAATTTCGTTCATGGAACCAAATAAATATAGATGCGCTTTGGGCCGACAAAGATCTGATGACAGAAGCCAATCAAAGAATACTTGATCGATTTCAGCGGGTGCGTACGCGAATTGGATTTTCTGCGGCGCGTGAGGTTTGGAAAATAGGTTTGGTGCGCCAAGGGCCAATTGGGCAAATGGGCCTTTATGTTTCTGCCATCTTGGGGCGGCTTTAAACCGGCATTGCTTTGTATTTATCCATTGGCCAGAAGGGCTTTGATCCGCGTATTATGATCCTCGCGCTGTTTAAGATCGCGGAAAAGATCGGCCACGGATTTCATGGATTGCCAGCCAAATGCGTGACGCAGTCTTTGTGTATCTAAAATGTTCGTTTGAATGACCGGCTGTTCATTCATCTTGAAATGGATGCGTGCCGGTCTTCCAAGAATTTCGGACCCAATTGCAATGACATCCTTGATGGAACATCCCTGCCCTGACCCAACATTGAACAAACGATGGCAGTGCGCCTTCTGCTCTGCCAGAAGTTCTATAAGCGCGCAGAGTTCATCGACGGAAAAATAATCGCGCACGGTGCTGCCATCGCCTAAAACTGTGATGGTTTGATTTGCCAGGATATTGTTGAAAACCGTCGGAATTAATCCCTGCGAATTGATAGATTTCATTTGATGGATCCCAACCGGGTTTGAAGGACGTAAAACCGTCAACCATCTGCCTTGATCCCGCCACAGGCGTCGCAGCACATGTTCGATGCTTTGCTTGCCATATGCATAATCAGTGATCGGTTGTGTTGGATAAGATTCTGGGATCGCTTCCGCACCATTTGTATCGCCATAGATTGTACCCCCGGAAGAAATAAAAATAAGATGTTTGACATCGGTATTTCGCAAATTTTCGACAAAGCGAATATGAGGCAAAACATTCTTCGTAACTTCATTTGCACGCGAATTTCGACTGCGGGGATTTGTGGCGGAGGCAGCCAAAACAAGCGTATCTATATCTGAGAATAGTTCTAGCGCGAATGGCGCGCCGATTGAAAGCTCTTGAATTTTGGGCAGCGGACCGAAAGTCAATCGATCTGTATTTCGGCGCTTTCGGACGAAAGCCGTGATCGGTTTATGTTTGGTCAAATAATGGTCGACCAAGGATTGACCTATGAAACCATGGGCACCAATGACACCTATCATTTTGAACCTTCGATAATTTTGACGATTTTTTCAGCTTCTGTTTTCCAAGACCTTGCACGCGCTATACGGTAAGCTTCGTCCGCTTTTTTTGCGCGCTGATTTGGATTTTCATAAGCTCTTGATAACGCTTTTGCCAAACCATCAGGTGTTGGTTTTGCGTAATATGCGGCCGAACGTGGCAATAGCCAATTGGCTGATGGCGTATCATTTAAAACCAGCGGGCATTTGCAGGCGGCCAATTCAAGTGGAAGCAAAGACAGATTGGTTGCCGATAAGACAAGCGCCAAATCGCATTGTGAATACAGATCGGGCAGTTGGCTTAACTGTAGCTCACCCGCATTTAAATGATGAAACGGGATTTCAAAGCGCGAGACATCCCCACCCGCGAAAATGACGCCCAAATTATCGCAGTTTTGCGCAAATTGATTGAGGGCCAATAGGCCGATTTCAAACAGACGGCGCGGGGTTGAGTGGCGCGAATAAAACAGCACATCAAAATTCGGTTTGGGCTGTTTTTTTATTGGTTGGTAAAATTCTGTGTCACAGGCAAATGAAACGTCATAGGTTTTCATCTGATAGTCTTGCGCGAGTTTGTCCTTTAACCATGTCCCGGCGGTGATGCCAGTAAGCCCAAGCCGATACGTCTCGGCTGCAAGGGTGCTGTCGCTGGATTGTGGACTGAAATCGGGTTCATGGTCTTGGACGAAATAGAATTTGGTGCGACTTGCCTGATGGTGATGTACCCAATAGGCTGTTTGCCAACCCGTTGCGATCGTCGCTTGGGCTGGCTTGAAGTGATCCACACCCAGCCCGATGGAAGCGCGCACGGGAAAATACCATTTATTGATCGCCTCACGCGCTTTGTCGGCATTTGTCCAATTATGAGGCGGTACGATCACAAGATGTTGGTCGTAGCCCATATCGGACAGCAGATTAATGAAGCGGAAAATATTCAGATGCCCACCCGACCCAAAACCGAAATTCGGGATCACCCATTGGATGCGGGGTGTTTCGATATCTAGGCGTTTGAGGTCCTGTGTATCGCCATGAAGGTGCCCCAAAATCATTTCATATCGATCTATAATATCTATTTTTTGGGGCCTATCGTTGCGATGGATTTCTGTATTCACTTGCGCCTCGGCTGTACCCTGGCAATAGCTGATCGTCCGACCAAGCGCGGATCGAAACCCGTGCCGCCGCGAATGCGTGACGAATTTTCGGGCCAGTGCCGTCATTGCAAGGACCTTATCCAGCTATCGCGGGATAGGCGCGATTGCCATCTGGCAGACAATTTTGGGATGGCGCCCAAATAGTGGCCGAGTGGCTTTGCGATGCTTTCAAAGACGCGGCTGAGTGTTTTCGCTGGATGGGAAAATATCCAACCGTGGCGAAGGGCATTCCCCAAATCACGGTGCATCAGGAAAAGGATGCTTTGGAACAGCATGCCGGGCGATGTGATCAATCGATAACCGAAGAGTTTCCGAAAAGCGCGGCTTTCATCATAGCTACGCCTTAGTGTTTCAAATGGTCCAAAGCTGTGGGAATGACGAATGACGGATGCATGGGCATAGGCTTTTTTATACCCTGCCTCGATAATTGACTTGGCCCAAATCTGGTCTTCGGCAAATTGTACATTGGGAAGGGGAAATTTTTTCCAGACTGAACGTCGCAAAGCGGACGCATTGTCCGAAAAGAAATGGTAGATTTGGCGCAAGGATTGATCCGCGTAATAGGATTGCGGATCATCCAGTTCGATAACCGGATAGCTTCGTAGCGCATCGAAGGTTTCGGCCAATTCCCATTTTGTGAACGGATCGGCGCCATGATGCGCGATGTGGCGAGAGAAGACGCCAGCGACATTGGCGTCTTCGCGCATCGGGTGAATAAGTTCAGACAGCCAATTTGGATTGTCAGGGATCGCATCATGGGTCAGAAAAACCAAATATTGCGCACGCGACTGCGTCGCCGCGAAGTTCCTTGTGCGACCGTGCCCAAAATCTTGCGGCGCAATTTGGATCAATGTGGCGTCATGCGCAGCGATACAATCAAGCGATCCATCCTTTGATCCGCTATCGATGCAAATGACATCTATAGCGCTATCATATTCCTGCATATCAATTGCCGCTAAGACCTGTTTCAGGTGGGGCATGCCGTTTTTGACTGGAATGATAATAGAGACAGAATTTTCGATCATATGTGATAACAGCGCAGCGATTGGATGGTTGAAACGGATTGTCAGTTGCGATGGTTCGCGTGATACCACCCTAGATCAAACTGGGTTAAATCGTTCTTAAACCAGTCGCTTCAAGCGGCGGCATCTAGCAAGGATTTTAAGTATTTTCCGTAGTCATTTTTTGAATAGAGCTGGGCGATTTCTTCAAGTTTGTTTGGGCTGATCCAATGACTGTCAAAGGCAATTTCCACCAATGGCATAGGTCTCGCCAATTCGTCCCTTGTTCAGAACGCATAGCAAAGCATCCGCGTGATCATCAACATACAGCCAATCGCGGACCTGGGCGCCTGCGCCGTATATCGGGATCGGTTTTGCGGCGAGCGCGTTTTGAATAACCACTGGGATTAGTTTTTCAGGAAATTGATAGGGCCCGTAATTGTTCGAACAGTTGGTGGTCAGAACTGGCAGGCCATATGTATGACACCATGCGCGAACCAGATGATCCGCCGCTGCTTTGGTCGCGGCATAAGGTGAGTTCGGTACATAAGCGGAGTTTTCGGTGAATTTTCCGCCGACATCAAGCGTGCCATAAACTTCTTCCGTTGAGACATGCAAAAACGGAAACTGTTGGGGCAATTTGTGATGATCCAGGGATCCAAAGCAACCTCAAGAAGTGTGAACGTGCCAACAATATTTGTGTTCACGAAAACGCTTGGCCCATCGATGGACCGATCGACATGACTTTCCGCTGCAAGGTGCATCACCGCATCAAGCCGATAGGTTTAGAATAAATGTGCCAGATGCGCGGGGTCTGTTATGTCACATTGTTCAAAATGATAGCGGGCATGCCCAGCAATGGTGACAAGATTGTCCAGACAGGCCGCATAAGTCAACTTGTCGATATTGATCACCTCGTGGCCCAAAGCAATCGCTGTGCGAATAACAGCAGAGCCAATAAACCTACCGCCGCTGGTGAAAAATATACGCATGACCATCCCTTTTGCTTCTATGTGTTATTTGAAACTAAAATAGGAAACTGGTTAGTATTCCCTGTTTGGTTCAATTTTAACGAGAAAAATGCGCGTCTTAGGCGCATATAAATTGTGTCAAATTTTTCTTTTTCGAGGAATCGACGTTTCAAGAAGTGAAAAAACAGTTACAGGGATCACTTTCTGTGAAACTATTGCCCGATAGTGAGATGAAAAGTGAATCATAACATATAAAGGGGCAAACTATGTTAGATCTCATTCCACCATCCTGGATAGTCGGTGCCGCTGGCGTGACCTTTATTATTGGGTATCTGATCATCAATCAGGTTATTTTGCGTTGGTGGATCAATATCGGGACACTACTTTATATTTGGTATTATGCCGCATCTGGTGGCGAGGGGACCACAACCGCTATTATCACCTCGGTTCTTATGGGCAGCGCAAATTGTCTTGGGCTTGCACAAATTTATTACCGCAATTCGAAATATGTCATCCCAAAAGAGCATCAGGATATCTATCCGATTTTTGACACGCTACCACCGGGTGATTTCCGCGCTTTAATGAAATTTGCAGATCGTCATGTGACGGAGGCAAATCAGATCATCACAGCCGAAGGAGAGGAGAATGACCATCTTTACTACATCCTGAGCGGGAAACTAAAAGTGTCAAAGCTGAAGCAAAAATTTGAGCTGCCGGCGCATATTTTTGTGGGCGAAGTCGCTTATATGACGGGCCAAACGGCCTCTGCGACGACCGAACTTGCCAAAGGTTCGGAGGTATTGCGTTGGGATATTGCAGAGTTACGTAAGCGCTCGGCGAAAGATGATCGATTTCGCTTGGCCTTGGATGCGCTTATATCTTCTGATCTTGCGCGCAAGGTGACCGCAGCGGTCGCGCCGAAAGGGTATAAAGCGCCAGCGATCGCGGCAGAGTAATTTAAGCGACACGTACCCCGGACAACAAGAAAGACGCCGATAAAATACGGCGTCGTTTTTTTCGAGTTGGTTTGGCCGTCGCACTGGCTGCGGTCAATGGCAGCTATTTGGTGCATTCATTTCGCTTAGTTGGTCGGTTGATATGGCTGCCGCATTGGGCCCGCTTTTGGTATGTCTTTCTTTTGAAACGTTAAGTGTCGAGAGGGGTTAGGCGTCTCGTGGCACCTTAACAGAGGGTTAATATCAAAATTAGAAAATGCATTTTCTAATTTGATAATTCAGATTTCTTTAACGAATTTATGCCCCAACAAAGACAACATTCATAGACACTCTTTGCCTCTTTGAACCTATCTGAATCCAAAATTTCAGCGTCGAAGCACACGCCTTTAAAAGGCCAATAGGTTTGGCCATTTTAACCGAATTCTATTTCAGCGCCTTTGCCAAATCAGACCCTGAAATCCCATAAGTATCGGCAAAGAGAGTCCGCAACTCAATCAGCCGTGGATCATCAGGGGCCAACCCCATCGTACGAATGTGATCTGGCCGCATATAATCTTCTTTTGAAAACGCCGTACCAAACGCTTTGTCGACGATGATCCCACCTGCGTTTACGTGATAATTGGTGCTAAAATCTTGAAAGTGATGCGCCGCATGTTCGCGCGTAATATAACGCTCTAATGCATTTTTCCGACCGGCCGCATGGGCTGTGACATGGGCCCATTCATAGGTGATGTAAGTGGGTATCGCACCCAAAAAAACGGTGATGAAGGATTTCAGTACAGGATCAGAAAGCCCAATGACCCAAAAGATCCCTGAAAACAGCAAGAAAAAGATTGATGATACAATCGGAACGAAAAGCAAATCCGTCCCGCCCCAAAGGTTGGGATTGTTCGGAAAATCGTGATGACCCCAATGCGAGCTATAAAGCCATTTGAATAACCCGTTCACCTCGCTTGGGGGTGCCATGTGATATAGAAAACGATGGATGCAATATTCAATGACATATTGCAAAGCGATGCCAAAAAGAACGCACCACAGCAGCACGGGCTGGAAGAAGACAATAAGCGTGATCAATGCCGCTACCACCATCGGCAACAAAATTTTCTGTGGTGGTAAAGCTGCGACATGCCGTATTCGGTCCCATGTGCGGGGCAGCTCATAAGGTTTGAAATTGTCATCGCGCGTGATCATAGGACTAATTTGGAACGTATTTGCATCGGTGACAAGTGGGGCGACGCGACGTCTAGCTACGTCGCTTCGACCGGCAGCGCTTTGAACAATATTTCATGTCTTCCCAGTTTTTCTCCCATTTCTTGCGCCACGTAAAAGGACGGCCACAAGTGGCACATGTTTTGCGGGGCAGATCAGACTTCTTTACCATTGTCCAATTCTCTTAAAAAACGTGCCGCATCGCTGCGGATCTCTGTCCGACGCGCATCATCGAATTTGGCCAACGTGCGATATGGCATGGCAAGTCTTGGGTTTTTCGACAGCTTGCCCGCGTTGCGGTCCAAGAAATCCCAATAAAGATAATTGAACGGACACGCATCTGCCCCCGATTTCGCGGCAACCTTATAGCTGCAATGGCTGCAATAGTCAGACATGCGATTAATATAAGCACCACTGGCCGCGTAAGGTTTAGAGCCGAGCAAACCCCCATCCGCGAACAATACCATTCCCGTAACATTTGGCATCTCAACCCACTCATAGGCATCTGCATAAACAACCAAATACCATTCATTGACCTCGATCGGATCAAGACCAGCAAGAAGCGCAAAATTCCCAAGCACCATCAACCGCTGGATGTGATGCGCATAGGCATTGGCAGCGGTTTCCGCGACACAGGTTTTCATACAGGCCATGCGTGTGTCCGCACCCCAATAAACGGATGGCAGTTTACGTGTTGCCTCCAAATAATTTGCATGCGCGTAATTTGGCATTTGGGTCCAATAGACCCCACGCACATATTCGCGCCACCCCAGGATTTGGCGGATAAATCCTTCGACGGCGTTCAAAGGCGCGTGGCCATTGTGATACGCTTGCTCTACCCGCTCGATCACCTCTAACGGTTCCAGTAAGCCACAATTCAGATAGAGACTGATATGGCTGTGAAACATCCATGGCTCACCGGTGATCATTGCATCTTGATAGCTCCCAAAAAAAGGTAGGCGATGTGTGACAAAATCAGAAAATGCATCAAGAGCCTTTTCACGCGTGGTGGCGTAGTGAAAATCATCAAGTGACCCAAAATGATCTGGAAACAAACGCCCGACATCTGCAATCGCAGATGTCGTAATTTCGTCAGGTTCCGTTTTGAATGGTGGCGGGATATTCAAACCGGATTTCGGCGGCTTTCTGTTTTCGGCGTCATAATTCCATTTGCCACCAATTGGTTGATCCCCCTCCATCAGGACATGGAACTTGCGCCGCATCTCTCGATAAAAGAACTCCATACGCAAAGATTTACGGCCCTCTGCCCATGTTCTGAAATCCGCGATCGAGGCCAGAAAACGTGTATCACGTAGGATGGTAATAGGGATATTTTGAGACGCTCGAAGATTCCGTAGATCTTGCAAAACGCGATATTCACCGGGTTCTGTAACGATGACCTCTGATGGGTGCAGGGTGTGGATGGCGCGCGCCACCTCCTCAGTTAGACTGCCTGTATTATCTGAGTCAGTGATGTTCACATAACGAGTTTTTAATCCCCGCGCCTGAAGTTGCGCGTGGAACTGACGCATCGCCGCAAAAAGAAAGGCGATCTTTTTCTTATGATGTTTGACATAGGTCGCCTCGCCCACGACCTCAGCCAGCATAACAATATCCTCGGGATCTGCATTTTGCAGGGACGAAATCTGATCAGAAAGCTGATCACCAAGAATGAGCCTCAATTTCATATCCCTGACTTAGAGCGGGTATGAGGAATGCAAAGCCTATGGACGCCTATATTCGGCAGCAGTTTTTAGAATATTTCTACCGTGATGGTAGGCTCTTCATGCGGAATCAACTGACCTTTTTCAGCACTGTCGGTGCGGCTTTGACAGTACGGCTGGGCGCAAGGGCTTTGCCATAATCATAGAGCACCTGATCGAAATGATTGATCCTTCGCAATAGCTGCAACTGATCGGGTGGAATGTCCTTCTCATATGCGCCTTTGTTCACATGGGGCAGGTTACCTTTGATTTCAGGCAACAACCCTTGAAGCCGATGCAGCGAATTTTGCAAGTCTTCGAATATCCCTATAAACCTAAAATGGGCCTCAAGATTATCCATCGCCTGTTTCAAATGCATTGGTGTCAATTGGCCGAATTTTACATCATTCCCAATGCCAGCGATGACACGCGTTTGAAAATTATCCATCTCCCAATGATTGGCTTTGGTCACAAATGCGCCAATATCCCCATGCGCGCGTGCAAGCGCGCCCAGACGGCCTTGTTCGACATTGTGAAGATGATGAAAATGGCTGATCGTGCGATTGATGGGATCGCGCAGAAAACATGCATAATTTGGGATCTGACCCATATGCGCATGCGCTCCATAAATATAGTGCCCATAAAGGACATTGGTCGCAAAGCTATAGCGAAAGTCAGGGGTATAGGTGTTTTCATTGGGGTAATGAAACCGCACAGCTACCTGACAATCGCGCAACATCGCCTTGATCGTGCCGCCCGCCGTTTTTGTGATATGCATAAAAAAGAGTGTCATCGTGCCAAACCGGGTGAATGGGGCGGACGTTAATTGAGGACGATAAATAAGCTGTAAGCTTGGTGCATAAATTTGTGCCCAATTTTACATTTTGGCATTGAAGACTCGATTGAAGGCGCGTAGAGGGGTGTTTCATTTGGCGCGGGGTGGAGCAGCCCGGTAGCTCGTCAGGTTATGAGCCTGACGAGCTACCGGGCTGCTCCACCCCGCGCCAAATGAAACACCCCTCTACGCGCCTTCAATCGAGTCTTCAATGCCAAAATGTAAAATTGGGCACAAATTTAT
>JBCCGP010000021.1:0-48109 GCA_039029215.1 Pseudomonadota bacterium | reverse complement strand
TGATCCTATTGATCTTATGATCCTGTGATCCTGCACCCTGGACGACGAAGGAGGTGAAGGCGAACAGTCCGAAAATCAAATCGACCAACACGAAACAAGTAACGAAATAGAAATTGACGAGAGACAAAGTCCAAAGAAAAAGTCTGACGATAGCACAGCTGCAACGGATAGTTGGTAGAAAAAATGTTTAAATAACAAATTGGGCGGAGAGCCGACATTCGCAGCATCCGCGAAGAGTTGAGAGGTGCATGCAAGAGCGGACATTCATTCGTGACCTGATTGTCCACTGTCAATCTAATCATAATCCATTCAAGAATGCAGAAACCCTTGCTTTACGGTTCGTGACGTATTCTCGAAATCCATTCAAAATGTCAGGCATCGGCTGATCGCCATTTCTGGTTTCTTCCAACTTACGGATTTCGTCGAGACACCGTTTCAATGACATTGGTTTGTCGTCTGGATTTGCCAGCCGCTCTGCAGTCTCACGATCTAGTCGGTCAACGACCTCTTTAGGCAAGCAAGAGCGGGCTTCAAAAAATATCAAGCGCGTTCCAAATTCGCGCAAGCGCTCATCCTCCATAGTCTGGATGACTTCGTACCTGTCAGGCCATGGTGTCTTATGGAACTGGCGTGCACGCGCTGAGTCTGCATCGCTTAGCCAGATGCCGTGCAGCTTTTCTTCGATATGAGTAGGTTCTGCAAATGGTTCACGGCTATTTGAGTAAACCTCAATTAACCGATGCTTCAACTCAACGGCATCAGCTATCGTACGGGCTCGATCTTCTAACGCGTCGATGCCGAGGTCTCCCAGCAAGCCTTCCCCAGCCTCCCAGAGAGGGGTTATAGTTGGGCCTGCGTTTGTTTGGATTTTTCGGATAGGGCAAGGTTTGCGCGACAGAAACGCATGCAGCTCCTGAGTGGTCAATGATGCAAGTTCATCAATGCTCGACCGTAAGTCGATGCAAAGTCGCCCATTTCCAGGCTTTGAGTCTTCTCCAATGAACGCAACTGGCGTGTGATGAGCTCTGTTCTTATAAATTTCTGTCAGAAGAAATCCTTCTTCAGTTGAAATGAACTCTGAAACAGCTGCTTTGCTCGAAAAGCGCGCAAAGCGCTGCCATAGCTCAGGGCATTGCCGCATTATTGTCTTACATAGAAAGAGCGTTGTTTCTGCATCAGACATCGCGTTATGAGCGCTGCTTACAGATATTCCATTTGCTGCCGCTAACTCGGCGAGGCGAAAGATGGGTGTCCCATCGTCTCGCAACGAGACTCTAATAGCATCTTGGGCGATGGCGTAAGCAGCCAAAGCTAATGACAAAACATCATTTCTCCCGTTGTTATGAAAACTGGTCAAATAGGCTGTATGAAGAGTTTGAAATAGCGCGTACCGGAGCATTTCTTCATCAAACTTGATAGAGTTATATCCGAGGAAAATGGAAGGTGACCAACTATACAGTTTCGCCTCCACATACTGCATCATTTCATAGTGAGATGGCTGCTCTGTGTTGATGAGTTGTTCTATTGGCAATCCGTTGACTACCAATGCCTTGGGGTGTGGAACAACGTTCGGGTTAAGCCTAGACCGGATCTCGAAACGCTCGATCTCACTGAGATTTTCATCGGTTTTGATCGCTGCAAAGTGGACGATCTGGTCGAAGCCCTTGTGGAGCCCGGTTGTCTCAGTATCAAAGAATACAAAGGCCAATAAAATTACCTTATATCAGACCACCTAGGCGGAACTTCATTGCCGCAACACTAACTCGGAATCTCTTTGCCAGTTTCTCAACACTTGTTTCGTCTTCCATGTCCAAACCATCTGGTCCAATTTCTTCGAGTAAGAATTTTTCAGGCATCAGAAGTTCCGAAGCAAATGTATTAGCGTCGATTTCCAAAGGGTCGCTTCCTTGGGAAGATAAAGGATCGCGCCTCAGTGCGCGCAGCCCCTTGGAAACATGAACTGTTTTCTTTATCTCTGCTGCATGTAAAACGTGATGTCCCAACTCATGCGCTGCCGAGAAACGCTGGCGGTTTGGATGGTGCAAGGCATTGATGCCGATTATAGAGATCCCATCTTGAGTGTACGCCATTCCAGACAGTTCTTCATCAAGCGGAGCATACTCTAGCATAATATTCTTGGATTTTATAATACGTTCAACAGGTACGGGAATGCGTTTGATGCCAAATTCTTCAAGCACCAATTGCGCAGCCTCCCTTGCCCGTTTCTTACTGAACGTCATCGTCCCTGTCTCTTTTGGTCACCCTGTTTTAAAGCTTTTCTAATCAAGTCGTTGACGCTTGCTCTGCTTGTGTCTGACAGGGCTTCATTTGTTGGCAGCATATCGTCCTCCTCTTGAGTTTTCGCAACTGATCTTAACGAAGGTAACAAATCCGAAACACTTTCAACATTTAAGGCCGAGGCTATGGCGTAAAGGTGGTGAAGAGCGACATTTTGGTGACCTCGCTCTATGTTTGCTATCGACGCGCGTGAGAGACCAGTCCGCGTTGCAAGGTCATTTTGTGTCAGGTTGAGCTGTTTTCGTCTGGACGACATATTGTCTCCAAAAGCTATGTAGATTGTATTTCTGGACATGGACGCTGTTACCTTACGAAACTTAGGCATGTCAATATTACAAACATTTGTTTATATTACAAACGTTACAATGTTTACATTGACAACTCTTCGTTAACCATGCAATTTCCGATCATAAGATTCGAAAACTTCGGATCAGACTGAAAGAAGGAAAGAAAATGTCGAAACGAAACCAGCACATTGTACCTCATGAAAATGGATGGGCAGTTCGCGGGGCTGGGGCCCAGCGGGCGACATCAGTCCACGCAACACAGCAGCAGGCAATTGATGCGGGACGGAGCATCTCGCAAAATCAAAGATCAGAGCTTCTTATTCACGGACGCAATGGTCAGATCCGCGCCCGAGACTCACATGGCAATGACCCCTTCCCACCCAAAGGTTGAGTTGCAGGCAAAATTTAACAGAAGGACAACGGCTATGCCGATCAAGAAAAGCGATATCGAACACGTCTGGGGGAAAGCGGCACCTGTTCGCGGGAAAAACCCAAATCAATACAGAAGAGATTCAATGGGAAATGTGATTTACAAGGCTGCATATGGTAGAAATAGCCCGATGGGTTGGCAGGTTGATCATATCAAACCATCGTCCAAGGGGGGATCTAACAATCGGCGAAACCTGCAAGCGCTGCAAACGGCTGCAAATCGCCGAAAATCAGATAAAATGCCAACCAAATCAAAGCGTCGGAGCTTTTGGTGATTGCTTGAAAACTATGAAACTACGCGAATTGAGCTAATCCGACCAAGTTGGGGCCAATTTCGTAAATATCAGTAAACAAAATGAAATGTCCATGCACCTACCAAGATAAGGAAAGAATATGGCACAATGCACAGCACCAGTAAATGGCCACCGTACCGCTAGTGGCGCCGCGAACTGCCCTGCATGTCGTGGTGGTCGTTCTCGCGGCTATTGGGGCTATACTTCCTATTCAAACGCGTCATATTCCACCCCATCCTACTCATCATCAAGAAGCAGCCTAAGTGGCGGTAGTGGAGGAAGCGGCAGCGCAAAGCCACGCTGGTCAAGGGCAGGTTCGTCTGTTGTCTATACACCGGCCCAAGTGCGAACACTTACGCCAGTTCGAGAAAACATAGAGAGCCTGGCAGTCTTGCAGCCTGACCTTCGGGATGTATTTCTTTGCCACGCGTGGGACGACCGGCAGGAATCTGCGAAGGAATTGCATGATCTTTTGGAAGCATCGGGTGTCCGCGTCTGGTTCAGCGAGAAAGACCTTGGCCTCGGTGTGCCGATGATGCGCGCGATCGACAAAGGATTGGTGAACTCACGTATCGGTATTGTTCTGGCGACTCCTGCCATGTTGAAACGCCTTCCAGCTGAAGGTGTCGCGGACAAAGAGCTTTCGGCACTTCTTCGGCGCGAGCGGCTTATCCCGATTGCACATGGAACGACCTATGAAGATCTTGAGAAGGTTAGCCTCTTGCTCGCCTCCCGAGCCGGTCTGAGTACCGCTGAGGAGACGATGGCCGAAGTCGCAAAAAAAATCGCTGAATTGGTAGCCGTTTAGTCGCGTCATGGGCACGAAACGGAAGCCAAAATCTTCCGGGAGCCGTGCTTTCCAGAACGGCTCAATCTGAAATGGGGCTTTGAGAAAAGCGGTGAGTTTGCAGCGGGCCTGAGCTTCATTAACGTTGGTTCTGCGACATTCATTTTCAAAAAGTGGCGAGATTAGATATGAACCCCGAACTTACCAAGCGGCACTTAGATGCACTCTTAAAGCTACACGAAGAATGTAACTACGAGGATTCTCGAAGTAACGGGGAGTTGATATTTGTCTCTCGCAACAAGTTATCGCCCGGTATCGGTAATAAAACGCTTTCCGATCTAGAAGATTGGAGGATGATCGAGGCTGGTATCAACAAATGGTTCGAAATTCGTGGCTATCGCATAACCGAACTTGGACGGCGAAAGATAGAGGCCAATCCGCTGAAAAAGCCTAAACCTAAGACTACGCACAAGCTGCGATTCCTTCCTCCACGCCTGGGAAAACCAAAGGGACGGTTTGATAGATAGCCATCGGACATGTATTTGGCTCTTTGTCTGGAAGCGAATGAAAGGGAGGCTTGAAGAAGTTGCGCTGCAGCAATTGACCGTGTGCTGGAAGTCAGCAAGTGGCCGAACGACGCGGCTCATTTCTGCCGCTTAGCTACCCAATGCCTTGTCCATTAGCCTCAAAGCTACGCTCGATAATTTGGCCATGTCGTTTTGAACAGTCGAATTAAACAACGCCTTAATGTTTTTGTCCGAAATTTGATCGGCCTCAAGCCCGAGTGTTTGAACAATTGAAACCCATCTGCCTTGGCAACGAGTATCTCTTAACTTGGAAAGAATGACACGATCATGCCCTAGCCGTTCATTAAAGTAATAGTACCAACGCTCTTTAGACAGGCTGCCTAAAACTCGATTTGCTGGTTCTTGAGCGGCATGAGATGTTCCATACGAGTTGCCTAGCTTAACACACAATACTGCTGTCATACATTTGGCCAATGCTGGACTTGGGATAGAGGTCCCAAGGCTCGCCAACTCGCTCATGGGCGCGGGTTCGTTATAAAAGTTGTTCATGCCTTGATGAGCAGCAATTACACTACTGGCCACTTGAACAAACGTGGAAGACCGCAAGTTCTCAGGAACATAGTCAAAGCCGCCGACGGAAACTAAAACAGCATGAAGACCTTTTACAGACTCCTTCCGGCCTTCACTAAATTCTTGCGCGTAGGCCTGCCCAATTTGCCAACGCTCAGGAGCCTTTAGCTGTTCCCAATAATGAGGGATGATCAGATTTGCATTTCTAGCGGTGTGTTCAAGCTGAGCGCCTTTCCCCGTCTTGAACAAGGAAAGAAGAATGCTGATTGCAGTTCGCATGAAAAAGTAAGGCGATGAAAATAGTTTTACTATCTCAGGTGACTGCAAAGTAAATGTTTCGGTTTCAAGCTTGGACCGGAAGCTCTTAAAATCCTCTGCAACGGAAACCGTCTCCTGCCCAAGTACACCTTGTACGCAGACTCTGAGGCACCCTATCGCCTCTTCCCGTGTCATTATTTCATCTTCGTCTAAGCTCGGATCGTTATCAATAGCGGCAAAATGTGTAACGACCTGCTGCGAATGAAGGAGGCGCATGGTTTGAACTGAAGTTATTATTCCCAGATCTCTAGCCAAAGATATGGCTTCTGCATCTGAAACCGCCGTACTTATTTCACTATATTCATCTATATCGGGTCTCTGTAATAATTCACCGATGAACTCGATCCCAAGCGATGCCAATTGTTTTTTCAATAAAGCCATCGTCCTCATCCATACGAATGACGACGCCATCTCATAGTTGCCAGCTTCAAAGTTCGAAGCAATTTGATGTTGCTCTCTAGACCGAAGCTGCAAAGCACGAGAAGCAATCGCAGCCGGGTTGGACTCCCCGTCGGAGACTGTAACCTGCGTTGGGGCGGTCCAAAGTTGTATGTCCGCACCATTCATGCATCTTCTCCACAAAATAGAGTTTGCCCATCCTGAGATCGAAACAAAACTGAATCCAAATTCTTACCGATAAGCCCTTTCAGACCCTCAAACGCCCTTCTTCGTGCGCCGCCAACAATCTTTGGCGCATCTTCTCCTTCAACTTTAGTTGGCCGAAAGAAAACTCGATACGCCGAAATGCATCCAGAAGCATCAAATAGAATTATCCCGTCACATTTTAAGAATCCATTCAATAGGTCCTCACAACGTTGAAGTGTTAAGATCGACTCAGCTGTCTCCCCAGTTTTGAACTGTGAAAATGCTTCGAAAAAATTGATCTTAGGCGCGACTTCTACCGCATCTTGCATTTCCTCGATGTCAGCAATGTTCAATTCTTCGCCACAAGCCAATATTGTTCCGTGACATGAGGTCAAGGAGGCCTCCAAAAGCCTAGAAAAATACCGAAGAAATTCTTCATGGATATTTTCTTCGTTTACGGCTTTGCAGCATCGTTCTGCAAACTGTGAAATATCTTCACTGGATACAACTTGCTCTCGCACGGTAGAAAAAATCAAAGTTAGCAAGCTTCCTTTTGAACCTCGAACATCAATGGTGTTGGTGCTTGCTTTCCTTATCAGGACTGAAAACTGATCTGGATCAATCGTAACTGCTTCGTGCAAAGGAATAGCTGTAGGTAATCTAAAGTAAGTGAAAATTCCGTATCGAAGAATGTCATCTTCGTCTGGCCGTTCAATAAAGATATACCAGTTAGGTCCCGACAAGGGAGCACAGTCTTTCAATATCTGAGGACCAGATTCCGGCTGGAAGGGCGCGCTTCCAATTTGATGCGATACTGACCCAGGGAATGTTTTAAGAAATTCGTCGATTGAATTGCACAAGACGATAGATGGGAAAAACTCCACCCCTTCTTCCTTGTAATTCAGCAAGGCCCCAGCAAAGTATGACAATATATTCTGAGATTGCGCGCAAGCCAGACCTTCATCAGCAAGAAGGTCGTGAATGCGACCCGTGGTTTGATCGCGAAAACTGACTAAAACGGGCTGTAGCAAATTCGTAGGTCCTTTAAAATCTCAAATACAAAGTCCAAAACCACAAGGGTTGTATTCACGGTCAATGGCTACTGGCTATACTTTTAGAAGAGTCAATGCCACCTAAATTTCCTTTTCACAACCTCATTCCACGAGAACCTGCCCCACAGAAGTTGATCCACATCATCTGTCGAAACACTGAGGTTAATCCGCGCCCAAGGCGGCATAGACTATGCGCGGAGCTGCGGCTGACTTCAGCGCGGTTCCCACAATCGGTCTGGGTCGTGACACGGCTGGCGCAGTCTATCACAGTTCGCGAACCGTCCCACCTTTGAAAGCACTCATTCAACACGGTGAACTCCACAACTCCAAAAGCTTCGAGTTTCTAGAGTTCGATTTTAAGTCCTTTTTCCATTTATGCCTTATAAGATTGCCTTCAAAAATGGTGGAGGCGTCGGATATGTCCTGCGCTCCGGTCATTGCATCGCAAATATTGTTGCGCCGACGACCAACGTCCGCTTCGGGGAAGCTACGCGGCAGCGTCGTGAGATGCGATAGACTGCGGCTTTGGGCCGAACTTACAGGATTGAAGTTTTAAATATATAACTTGTGGCCATAGCCTGCAGTCGACCAGCTAAGAACATTCCAAAAAGTAATCTTAAGACCGGTCATTCGGGAAACGTCTTTACAATTGAGATTTGAGCCTATCTCCTACACAACTTGTTTGACGAAAGTAAAATCTACACCGAACTTATCCGACAACGGTGGGCTCTGCTCATACCAAAAGAATTGGGAACTTATTCAATGAACATATTGGCGAGGTATCCTGAATCTGGATATTAGTATACGTAGTATTTTCGGATAACTACGGTCCCAAGTCTCAGTGAACGTGCGCTGGCGTATCATTATTTCTGTTTACGTTGATTCAAACGTTCGTGTGAATTCCAGCTGTCCTATTGCGCGTCTGGTATCATCTCGACGACTTTCAGCGATAACTTGAATTTAGAAGCAATCTTATACAAACTGGCCGCAATTTTCTTTGAAATTTGGGATTTCAATATGAACGAGTTTGAAATTGATGATAGTATTCCGATCGAATTCCTGCCGCTTTTTTTCACAGCGAGCGAACGGAAACCTTTGTTCGATTGCCGGCATCACGTTGCAAATTATATGGAGGTGATTTGGAAACAATTAGGTCGGTTGTATATCGGATCACTTCAGACCCCGGTAGGACTACCTGGCCCTAATATTACTTTAAACGTTGGCGACGGTATTGCACAGCGTATGGGCATCACTGAACAGATTATAGCGGCTTCCTTCGGCCCACAAAACCCAACCGCCGCCGTTACCGAAATTTACGGCTTAATCGAAAATGAAGTTAATAAATACAATCCCAACCTTGGGCTAGTGGTGGTCTTCATTCTTAGAAATCTGATGAACAATAACTTCCTTCCAACCTTTGAATTGAAACGTATGGGAAAGCTAGACAATAATGGAAATCCTTTGGTTGATCCCAACAATTCGCAGCAAGATGGAAAAGGATTAGCGACCTTACTCTTTAACCGACTGGATGACGGCCTGATTAGTTGGCCAGATTACGAAGCAATTATGAACGTTTATAGGGCAATCGAGGAAGCAGTGTCTTCGTTTATGGATCTTACTTATGATGGTTTCGATATTGATATATTGAATGGTGTTGTTGGCAAGCGCTTGGCATTGAGTGTGAATTGTCCAATTTCAATTCAGTTTCCGCAGACATTCAGCAATTTGGTTCCTTTTTCGTACCCAGCCTCAGGTGAACACCTGCAATTTGAAATCACAATTCCGCAAATACGTTTTGGCAACGGGTTATCGATAAAACTTTTGCGGAACACCTCTGATGACGAAGATGTCGAGGAAGATGAAGTTATCGCTGAAATTGATTTGAATCAGCCTCGAGAAGTAAGAATTACCGATCTGCGTTTGAGAATAAGGGCAGCACCAATTCGATTAACTGGGACAAACTTAAAAGGCTGGCCCACACATTTATTCACTCGCGGTTCTTGGGAGAACCTGAGTGTTGAAGTTTTATCAGGCGACTTCGATATTGATGTTCAAGACGTTCACCGAGCCATTGCTGAAGTTTTGAACATCCGGCAATTTCTCCCTCCAGATGAAGTTTCAGTCGCCGTAAATAGCATTCTTGATTTTGGTGATGACATTTTAGAATGGTCCCTTAAAAGTTACATCAGGAAAAAACTAAAGAAAAAACCTGATATCGCTTCGCTTGCAAGTGATGAAGACCCCTTGAAGAAGATCCCTCAATCATTGACACAAGGCCATTTCACTCAAATCTTAGATTTGGGTTACCCGTTAAATGGGACGGAGCAAGTTGAACAAATCAGCCTTGCAGAGGTTCAAGTTCAAACTCAAGACGGTGCGCTTAGGTTTTTCAATGAACAACTACCTGAAGCTGTAATAGGAAATCCGCCGAATATTACCGACCCTCCGCCAACTATCGTAGAAGTTACCGATCCTTGGGAAAGAGGAGACCAAGGGTGGCGACCATTGCTATCAAGGATCGCACAATATTTGCCAAAGGTCGAACCATTGATATTTGCACAAGAGGCTGTCCAGAACTCGAAGTTTCTTAGCACACATGAAAAATTGGCAAATCTTTTGAGCCTTGAAGGATTCACGGTAGAAGAGATCGTTAATTTCAACATACACAGCGTGAACATAAAAGAGCGTTCCTATTTGGGTAAAAAGTTACCAAAATCAATTCAAAGAGCTGCGCAAGATTACTTCAAGGAAAACAACAAAAAGGCTGGAAGAAATAAGAGCGGCGACGAAAAACAAAGCAAAGATGCTGGAGCAAAGAAAAATTCAAAGTACAAACTAATTCAACCTAGTGATTTTAGGCGCTCCTTTGTCAGAGGGGGGCATGAAATATTTAGACTGCTAGCACAAAAAGCGCCGTTCAATAGCCCAAAACCCCGTTTAACCTCGGTGCCGTCGGCACTTTCTGGTGTTTTCATTTGCCAAAGTTCAGATGAGTCTCCTCTAGACGGGCGCGTTGGAAGCGTAGACGACCCAGCTCATGTCGAACTTTCATGCAACTGCTTAGGCCCAAACCGGATACTGGACTTGTATAGGCGAGGTGGTCACCTTTTCCTAGACGGGCGAGTTGAACAAACTGATTTCGGCGAAATCGAGTTTTCGGTTTCCGAAGTTCAAAAAATTGCAGTCGATTTTGGGTCGACTACTGCCGACGTGGCATCAAGGAACTTTTCCGACCTTCCTGCTCTTGCAGTCCAAAATTTGCGCGGATCAATACGGCTACCGGGGAGCCCCACTGAAACCCCATTTGCCGTTACAGCCAGGATCCGAATGTATCCGGCGTATCTCGAAAGCGGCTGCCTACCAGATAATATGATCACCGATGTTTGGGAAAACTTGAGCTGTGTAAACAACTTGACCAACGGCAGCATTGACCAAGAAGTACACATTCGCGAACTTCTGTTCAGAAACTTTGTTTTTCTGGCAAGCCGAGAAACGGCGTCGGCGCCTACTGAGCACACAATTGAAATAGAGGGCGCGACAATACAAATATTTTCGTTGCAAGTTGCTGAGGAAGTTACTCGCCCAATGATACTCGCGACACTAAGAGCATGGACGGAAAAAGTCTTTCCGCTTCCGCTCATTTTTGACCCGTGGCATAATTTAGGAACGCAAGTTTCCGAAGTTGTTTGCTCAAATGGCTGGATAAAAATTCAAAAAAGCTATCTGCTTGAAAGATTGATGTCATCTGTCCCAGAATAATGGCGTTCCAGTCTATCTGGTTTGAGGATCATTCAAATTCCCAAATAATGATTCAATACTCAAAAAGCTTTTGAACTGGATACGTTTGGGTGGGCATTTCTCGAGTTTACGCCCTCCATTTATACGTTCCAGGAGTCTTAAGCTCTGCTTTAGCCGCAATCCAAAGCGAAGTTCGATGCATTTCAAAGGTGGGTTCCGTCAATGCTTCCAAATTACTTTCATCCTAAAAAACTGGCTTTGCCTCGCGCAGTTGACGGTATTAGTACCAAATGAGAACCAACTTTCAGCAATGTCTGCTTTGCGAAATAACCTCCGAATCATGGCATAAGCCTAACGGCAGGTATGGGCCGGTAGTGACGGCTTGAGGCTCTCACCTCAAGCCGCCCGCTCCAAAAGGAGCTGTTTGGTTACTCTCGTTTTTCAATGCGATCTTTGATCCAATCGAGCACTTCCGCCTCGACCCACCCCACTCTGTTAGGCCCAAGTTGCACCCGCTTGGGGAACTTTCCAGCTTTTTCCAATCGTGCGATGTGTTGTGGGGAGTACAAAATCATCTCTTTCAAATCACGTTTCGATAGTATCCGCATCACCATGTCTCCTTTGATAAGGAGCATCGCGATGCCCCGTTGGGTTAAGTCCCAGCCGAGGCCTGCTATTCTTAGAATTCTGCTCGTGATTGCAACATATTTGTCACTATTTGGTTCTCAGCGGAAAAATATGCACACCAACAACAACTATTTGCGTTTGAACATACCTGAACATTAGATGCCTTCTCGTCTCGGGAGTGAAAATACCGCACTTTTACAAAAGCGATGATGCGACCTAGCTCTGAAATCACCGTAGCAAAGGAGGTATCAAATGTTCGGTTCATTTAAGCAAAGAAAAATCAATTCTCGTCCTAGACACGTTCGCGCGCGAGATGGTTACATTCGAGCCACATCTTCTCAGCGACGCCGTCGCCGAAAAGCGAGTGGATTATCTGCCCGACAGCAGAGAAGCGTGATTAAAGCGAGGCGAGCCTATAAGAACTACGGCGAGATTCGATAGTTTAGTTTCAGATTAATAATCTGGGGGAGCAATTGCCTCCCCCTTTTAGTTACTAACTCACATGTTGATCTAGAATATTGCATTTATTTTGATGTGATATATAATGTACATAACTATACACATATATGGATACACCAATGAAGCGCCTTCTTACCAACTTAACCGTTGGCATCACCGAGCTTCGCGAACCTGCGAAGGTTTTAGACAAAGCCTCTGGGAAACCTGTGGCGATTTTGAAGAACAACGAATGTGTGGGCTATCTTGTTCCAGCTGATGCAGTGGATACGACTGCTCCGCAACAGGTTGATCGAGCGCAGCTTGATGCTGTTTTGCAGGCTTCTGCTAAGACAGTTCAACCCGTCTTGGATTATCTTAAAGATAAGTAACGCATGTACCTGCTGTCTGAAGCGGATGTTGAACACATCCATGATCAAGTGCTTAATCCGAAAGAACTGAAAGGCCTTGCGGGCGACAAGTCACTTAGCGGAGCGCTTTCCCGCATCGATTTTCGTCTGACCTATGGCCTCATCAAAGACGAGTTTGATCTCGCCGCTACCTATGCGGTTGTGATTGCGACAGGGCACTTATTCAATGACGGAAATAAGCGTACTGCGTTTCGAGGTATGGATGTGATTTTACGTTTGCATGGAGTTGACATTGATTGGGAAACCGAAACTGTCGGACAGAAGATTATTGCGACAGCCCAAGGCCAGATTGATGAAGGTGAGCTAGCAACCTGGCTCCGCATGCTCTGCTAAAGATTTGCAACAGGGCACGTTCAGATCTTGATAAGCTATTAACTAAGAACAAATTTTGCCCAATCTTGCATCAAAACTGCGCGTTTTTCTAAACGATCCGAGCGCTGATACGCACCAACGACGCCTGTATCTACATTATGACCAAGCGCTGTCTCTTTTACCTCAAAAGCAGTATCGGTTTGCTCTTCGACCCATGTACGAAAAGTTGCTCTAAAACCGTGCGGTCGAGCTTCATACCCCTCTCGTTTCATAAATGCGCTCATGGTGGCGTCTGACATTACATTCCCGCGCTCAGTTGGGAATAATAGCGTTGAACCGTTGGCCGTCATTTGTGATACGATTTTTGAGGCTTCATGTGACAATGGAATGCGGTGCTCTCGTCCTGATTTTGTGCGGTTCGCAGGAAGCGTCCAAATATCATCTTTAATTTCCTCAAAGCTGGCGAACCTCACTTCGCTTGTACGTGCAACGGTCAAAATAAGAAATCTTAGCGCGAAAGTGGAGGTCATTGGCTTGCTGCAAAGCCATCTATAGAACTGTGGCAGCTCTTGATAGGGCAAAGCAGGAATATGTTTTACTTCATGCCGGCGCTTTCCAAGCAATGCTTTAGCTTTCATCACGGCTTGTAAATCAACATCGAGTCCGAGCGCAGCCCCATGCTTGAGGCTCAAATTGACCCGGTTTATCGCTTTGCGCGCCGTATCCGACTTCGTATGCCAAATTGGCTCCATCACTTCTTTCAAAATATGCTGGTTAACTTCGTCAACGGGCGTGTTTCCAATTTTGGGTAACACATGAATATTTAGCGGGGACATCCATCCACCCGCTTTGCCATCATCTTTTAGCTCGGCCTTACGAGCTTCAAAGCAAAGGCCGACTACTTTTGCCAATGTCGTCTTCCTGGATGGTGCTTGATGCTTTCGTCTCGCTTCAATGGGATCAACACCGTCTCTCAACCTTCTTCGAGCCGCCGAAGCGCGATCTCGCGCCTCAGAAATACCGACATCTGGCCAAGGGCCCAAACCCATTTCACGACGCTTTCCATTTACAACGATGCGCAGCATCCAGCGACCTGACTCTTTTCGGCTTTTGACGAGCCAAAGACCTTTGCCATCCGCATATTTGCCCTTATCCAAAGATCGCGCTTTTAACTGTGTTAAAACATTGTGCACCGTCATTTATAAACCACCTTTTGAACCACCTTGATATACGCGATCTAGTGATCTATTATGTTCACCTAAGTTTCAAGCTTTTAAATTATATCTAATAAATACAATGGCTTATATTTACCTATGTTCAGCGATAAATATGCCCCTAACGCCTCTCGGGTGCGCCAATTATCACAAATGAAACAATGAGTTAGAGGCGATTTGGACTGATCAGCTAGGAATAGCATATTTATGTATTAAACAGAAAATGCATCACATCGCCGTCTTGAACGATATAAGTTTTACCTTCTGCACGCAGTTTTCCAGCTTCTTTCGCACCTTGTTCGCCGTTATTGGCGATGAAATCATCATAGGCGATGGTCTCTGCCCGAATAAATCCGCGCTCAAAATCGGTATGGATTACACCAGCCGCTTGGGGGGCTGTTGCCCCTTTGGCGACCGTCCAGGCCCGCGTCTCTTTGGGACCACAGGTAAAATAGGTTTGCAAACCCAACAAACCATAACCAGCGGCAATCAGTCGATCCAAGCCTGCCTCTGACAAGCCAAGCTCTTCCAAGAACATGGCTGCTTCCTCTGCATCAAGCTGGCTAATCTCTTCTTCAATCGCGGCCGAAATCACAACACTTGCCGCACCTTGCTCTGCGGCCATTTTGGCAATGGCCTCGGAATGGGCGTTTCCTGCGCCTGCATTGTCTTCTTCTACATTGCAAACATATAAAACCGGTTTTGCCGATAGCAGTGTCAGCTGTTTCCACAGCTTTTCTTCGTCTTCCGTAATGTCCACGGACCGCGCTGGCTTTCCGTTTTCTATGGCTTGCTTTGCGCGGTCCAGCAAATCATGTTCGGCTTTTGCGTCTTTGTCATTGCCTTTGATTTTGCGCACCAAATTAATCTGACGTTTCTCGATGCTTTCGAGATCTGCCAGCATCAATTCTGTCTCGATAATCTCGGCATCTTCAATCGGATCAACCCGCCCATCGACATGCGTGACATCCTCATTTTCAAAACAACGCAACACATGCGCAATCGCATCACATTCGCGAATATTGGCCAAAAACTGATTGCCCAATCCCTCGCCCTTTGAGGCCCCTTTGACCAGTCCTGCGATATCTACAAATGTCATGCGGGCTGGAATGACTTGTGCACTACCCGCAATTGCGGCCAATTTATCCAGACGCGCATCTGGCACAGAGACCTCGCCAACATTGGGTTCAATTGTGCAAAAAGGAAAATTCGCAGCCTGTGCCGCGGCTGTTTTTGTCAGCGCATTGAACAAGGTGGATTTCCCAACATTCGGCAGACCCACGATCCCAGTTTTAAAGCCCATTTTTGCACGCCTTTTTCCAACAGCAGCGCCTTAGCGGTGGCGACAGGACAAGTCTAGCATTGATTTCAGCGACGAATTCAATCAAACCCACACTGACAAAACAAAGGGTCAGATATGTCGCGAATTGCAGCTACATTTGAACGTCTCAAAAACGAAGGCAAATCCGCGTTCGTGTCTTATACGATGGCCGGTCATCCAAATGAAAAAACCTCTGCCGAAGTGATGGCGGGATTGCCAGACGCAGGCGTGGATATTATCGAGCTTGGCGCGCCGTTTACTGACCCGATGGCGGATGGGCCGACAATCCAACTTGCCGGACAACAGGCGCTAGAGGCAGGGATGACTTTGTCCAAAACGTTGGACATGGTCCGCACGTTTCGCAAAACGAACGACACAACGCCAATTGTTTTAATGGGATATTACAATCCGATTTATTCTTATGGGGTCGAGGCGTTTTTGGCCGACGCCAAAGCGGCCGGAATTGACGGGATGATCGTTGTTGATCTACCGCCCGAGGAAGATGACGAGCTGTGTATTCCCGCAGGCAATGCTGGCATTGATTTCATTCGGTTGATGACACCCACAACGGATGATCGTCGCCTTCCAAAGGTTTTGCCCAATACGTCGGGCTTCATCTATTATGTCGCGATCACAGGGATCACAGGCGCGGGTTCTGCCAGCCCCGAAACCGTTGGGAAAGAGGTTGCGCGGATTAAACAGCAAACCGATCTGCCGATCTGCGTGGGTTTTGGGATCAAAACACCCGAGGGTGCGCTTGCTATGGCCGCGGTTGCCGATGGCGCAGTTGTCGGCTCTGCCATTGTCAGTAAACTGACCGATGGCGAAAGTGCAAAGGACGTGCTTGGATTTGTCAAAACACTGTCAGATGGCGCGCATAGCTGATCTAAACCGCGCGCCAAACCGCACCATTTCGATAAACGGCACAGTTTTAAGGGAAAAGACATGCCAGTGATAACAGAGATTGCGGATCTAAAGGCACTTTATAAAAAACGGGTGCCGCGCATGTTTTACGACTATGCCGAAACTGGCAGTTGGTCCCAACAGACATTCACCGAAAACACGACCGATTTTGAAAAGCTTTATCTCAAGCAACGGGTTGCCCGAGACATGCGCGATCCCACACTTAAAACCCAAATGATCGGCGAAGATGTTTCCATGCCGATCGGCCTCGCGCCTGTCGGCCTTACAGGCATGCAACATGCCGATGGCGAAATCAAAGCCGCCCGCGCCGCCCAAAATTTCGGTGTCCCGTTTACACTGTCGACGCTATCCATTTGCTCGATCGAAGATGTCGCGCAACATACTGACAAGCCGTTCTGGTTTCAGGTCTACACGCTCAAAGACAATGATTTTATGCGCAATCTTCTGGACCGCGCCCGCACCTATTGTTCGGCTATCGTCATTACACTCGATCTTCAGGTCATGGGGCAACGCCACAAGGATATCAAAAATGGTCTCTCGGCCCCGCCAAAGCCGACGCTGAAAAATCTGATCAATCTGTCCACCAAATGGCGTTGGGGTCTTCAAATGCTGGGCACCAAACGCCAGACATTCCGCAATGTGATCGGGCACGCAAAGGGCGTGACTGACCCCTCTTCACTTGCCAGTTGGACGTCCGAGGCTTTTGACGAAGCGCTTGATTGGACGCGCGTGAAAGAGCTGATGGACATGTGGGGCGGCAAGGTGATCTTAAAAGGCATCATGGATGTCGAAGACGCAAAAATGGCCGTGAAGCTGGGGGCGGATGCAATTGTTGTCTCGAACCATGGCGGGCGGCAATTGGATGGTACGATTTCATCCATTCGTGCCTTACCAGCAATTGTAGATGCGGTCGGCGATCAAATTGAGGTTCATTTTGATGGCGGCATCCGTTCTGGCCAAGATGCGCTTAAAGCCATGGCGATGGGGGCCAAGGGGACCTATATTGGCCGCGGCTTTGTTTATGGGTTGGGCGCAATGGGCGAGGTGGGTGTTACCAAGGCACTTGAGCTGCTGCATAAAGAAATGGCCACATCCATGGCGCTCACGGGTGAACGCAATATTCACGATATGATACGCGATCATATGCTGATCCCGCGTGATTTCTCCGATCACTGGCTTTAACGCCAATTCGACGTGGCCGCAGGCAAAACCGCTGTTTTGACTGCTGATCTCGTGACCGCGCATCAGCGCGGTCTCCGCTTCGTAACAGGTGCTAAAATTACCCCTTCACATTCGCCGCGATTCTTCTTAAAGGGACGCGTTCACACGGCCCTACACCCTTGGAGGAGGGCCAAACTTTAGGAGAATTTGTCATGGCAGGAAAGATTCCTGATCTCGAATTGACACCACGCGCGGGGACAGGCAAGGGGGCCGCCCGCCAAGCACGTCGTGACGGGCTTGTCCCTGGTGTTGTTTATGGTGGCGGCGCAGATCCAATGCCCGTTTCTATCCCCTTCAACATTCTGTTCAAAATGCTCAAAGATGGTGGTTTCATGTCCACGCTTTTCAATCTTAAGATTGAAGGCCAAGAGGATGTGCGCGCGGTCTGTCGGGGCGTTCAGCGTGATGTTGTCAAAGATTTGCCAACCCATGTTGATTTCTTGCGCCTCAAACGCGACAGCCGGATCAACATGAACATTCCTGTTGTGTTTGAAAACGAAGAATCCTGCCCAGGTCTGAAAGTGGGTGGTGTTTTGACCGTCGTGCGCACAGAGGTCGAATTGATGGTGACAGCGGGCAATATCCCTGATCAGATCACAATTGATCTGGGTGACAAGGAAATCGGCGATGTGATTTCAATCTCTGGCGTTGAATTGCCCGAAGGATCCCGCCCAGTCATCACCGATCGTGACTTCGTGATTGCAAACGTCGCGGCACCAACAGTTGCTGCTGCGTCTGAGGAAGACGAAGATGCAGAGGCCGAAGATGGCGCAGAAGACAGTGGCGACGCACCAGCAGAAGATGGCGGCGACGCGGCAGAGGGCGGCGAAGAGTAATACCGCCCTTCACTATCAAAGACGTCAAAGCCCGCGCTTGCCCGCGGGCTTTTTTATTGCCTGACAGGTTTGACCTGCTAGACATAAGCCACGCAAGAAAGGCAGCCCATGCGTCTGATCGTCGGACTTGGAAATCCCGGAAAAAAATATGCCCAAAATCGGCATAATATCGGCTTTCTTGCTTTGGAACACATTGCCAAAGAGCATGGCTTGCCAGACTGGCGCAGCAAGTTTCAGGGCCATATCGCAGAGGGCAATTTTGGCGGGCAAAAGACCCTGCTTTTGATGCCCACAACGTTTATGAACGTATCTGGCCAATCGGTTCAAGCGGCTGCAAAATTTTACAAAATCGACGCGAAAGATATCATCGTCCTACACGATGAACTCGATCTGCCGCCTGGCAAAGTGAAGATGAAACAGGGTGGCGGGCATGCCGGACATAATGGATTGCGATCAATCACACAGCATATTGGGGCGGAATTTTGGCGTCTTCGCATTGGGATCGGTCATCCAGGCGACAAATCAAGAGTTTCTGGCTATGTGCTCAGCGATTTTGCAAAAGCTGATCACGATTGGATCGATACAGTACTGCCGGCCATTTCAAAAAATCTGGACCCGCTTGTAAATTTTGATGCGGCGAAATTTATCCAATCGCTCGGCCCGTCAAAAACGGCAAAGCCAGCGCCGCAAAAATCAATAAAGCCAAAGGCCCCACCGCCTGAACCCGAAGAAGACGCACGCGGTCCATTGCAAAAACTCTTGGATAAATTCGGGAAGTAATCCATGGATCTGGCGCAGTTTCTTGATATCACGCGATCCGTTGGTGGGCGGATAATCCGGCTTGATCTGACCGGGTTTCTACGTCTGCTTCGTGTAAATTCCATGTTCAAACCCAAGCGCGTGGTCTGGAATTTCTCGCATACCAAAAAGCTTTTCAACACCGTGTCCTTTCCTGCAACTGGACGTGCTAGACAATTGCCAAAGGCCCCGAAAGCAAGCGTCGAAAAATGCGCAAAAGCACTGAACGACTTTAACTTTGCAAAGCATCGCACGGACCGACAGCTCACCGCTTTCTTAGCTATGCATAAGGGCAAGCTGTGTTTCGAAGAGTATTATCAAAAGACAAAGCGTACTGACATTCGCATCGGTTGGTCGGTCTCCAAAGGTTTGATTGCAATCCTTGTTGGTATTTTGATCGACAAAAAGGTGATCAAAAAAAGCGATCTGGATCGATCCGTCACACCGCTTGTTCCGATGTTAAATGGCTCCGGTTACGATGGCGTCACGCTGCGCAATCTGCTTAATATGTCCAGCGGCGTTGCGTTCAACGAAGACTATATCGACTATCACTCTGACATTAACAAATTGGGACGCATCCTCGGCATTGGCGGATCGATGGATGAATTTGCGGCCAGTTTGGTGCGCGAATATGACCCCGGCACTTGGCGGCATTATGTCTCTATCGACACACATGTGATCGGCATGGCGCTGCGCGCATTGACGGGCGAGAATATCCAAGACCTGTATCATCAACATCTGATGCTCCCGATGCTTTTTGAAGCACCCGCGCATTGCATCGCGGACAGTTTTGATCAGCCTTTCGTTTTGGGCGGTATGAATTTTTGCACCAGCGATTACGCCCGCATTGGGCAAATGATGCTGGATAAGGGCAAATGGAATGGGCAACAGATCGTCTCGGCCGGTTGGATCGAAGAGTTGATCACACCATCTGCACCCCCGCCCTACCCCGGCATTCAAGGCACGCCAGACGCGGAATGCCTTTACGGGATGCATTGGTGGCGCCCGCCAAACCCGCAAAAAGGAGAGTTTTTTGCAATCGGGATTTACGGCCAGATGATCTATGTCAATCGCAACAGCCAGTTGGTTTTGGTTCAAAACGCAACTGATTTGAATTTCCGCGACGGTGAAGGGCAGGTTTTACTCAATACCCTTTCCTTCTATCGCCACATCAGCAACGCGATAGCAACGTAATTTAGAACCGTTCTAAATATTGACAGTCGGCCCGTTGAGGCACATATATGGGTCTATCAAAAGGATCACGCGATATGTTTATTCAAACCGAATCCACCCCAAATCCAGCGACACTCAAGTTTCTGCCCGGACAAGATGTCATGGCATCTGGAACGGCTGATTTTCCGTCAGTGGATTCGGCGGGTAACTCCCCCCTTGCGACACGCATTTTTGCGGTAAATGGCGCAACTGGTGTTTTCCTTGGTCCAGATTTCATCACAGTGACAAAAGCGGATGATATCGAATGGGATCATATCAAACCGGCTTTGCTAGGCGCGATTATGGAACATTTTCAATCCGGCGCACCTGTCATTGAAGGCGCGGATGCTTCCGGTGGTCACGCCGCCCATGAGGGCGAAGACGCAGAAATTGTAGACCAAATCAAAGAGCTTCTGGATACGCGTGTGCGGCCAGCGGTTGCCCAAGATGGTGGTGATATCACCTTTCACGGCTTTGACCGCGGCGTCGTTTATCTGCATATGCAAGGCGCCTGTGCGGGCTGCCCATCCTCGACCATTACATTGAAAATGGGCATCGAAAATTTGCTGCGCCATTATATCCCAGAAGTGACAGAGGTGCGTCCGGTTGCAGCCTGACGCCAAAATACTGGCCTTCGATACATCGACCGCGCATTGCGCGGTCGCTTTGCTTTCGGGTGATGACATTTTGGCAGATATGCGGATGGAAATGGACAAAGGCCAAGCAGAACACCTGTTGCCGCTCTGCGAGGATGCCTTGAAGCGTGGCGGGTTCGGCTGGACAGATTTAAACGCAATCGCAGTTTGCACAGGGCCGGGCAATTTCACGGGCATTCGTATCTCTGTATCGACGGCACGGGGTTTGTCGCTTGCCTTGGGCATTCCCGCGATTGGCGTGACATTATTTGAGGCGATGGCCTTTGGCAACCAAGGCCGCCAAACACTAGCCCTCCCTGCACGGCGTGGGCATATCTACAGTCAAGACTTTGACGGTGAGGACGCGCTATCAGATGCCGCTATGACAAAAAGCGACGAGGCGGTCGAACGCCCCTATTTGATGCCTTGCGGGTACACATTACCCGTCACCCTTGCCCATGTCGGTCAAAGGAAAGATACAAGCGATAAAATCCCACCCGCGCCCTATTACATCCAAGCGCCCGATGCGGCGATCCCAAAATCTATCACACCCAAGATGCTCTCGTGACACCCGAAGACATGTCAGACCTGCATACCCGCGCGTTTCCAAATGCGCGCGATTGGTCTGCAGCAGAATTCGAAACGCTTCTTGAAAAGCCAACAACCCATTTATCCATCAGTGCGCATGGCATGGCACTTGGCCAACTGGTCGCGCCGGATTGCGATCTTCTTTTCATTGCGATTGATCCCGCGCAGCAAGGCAAAGGGCATGGCAAAGCCCTTCTCTCGACATTTTTGGAACAGATCAGAAAAAAGGGCGCCACAAGATGTATTCTTGAGGTCAATTCCGAAGATCACAAAACCATCGATTTTTATTACAGCGCGGGTTTTCACGAAATCAATCGTCTTAAGGCATATTATACGTGGTCGAATGGCTCCAAAACAGATGCATGCATCATGGAACGACGGCTTTCATCTGTTTAAGACGCGATGCGCGTACCCTCCCTTGCTCTCTGGCATAGGCTGGGTTTATAGACGGTTCCAATTCTAGGGGAGATTACTGGTGGAACCCGCGCTGACAACCGAGATGATCGTTGTTCTGGTGCTTTTGGGCTTTACCGTCTTCCTATTTGTCTCTGAAATTGTGCGCGTTGATTTGGCCGCGATCTTGGTCATGGTGATTTTGGGCTGCCTGTCGCAAATCCCAGGGCTTGGCGGCTTGGCCGATATCAATCATCTGTTTGACGGATTTGCGTCTAACGCCGTGATTTCAATTATTGCGGTGATGATTATCGGGGCTGGGTTGGATCGAACTGGATTGATGAACACGGTCGCGGCGAAAATACTCAAAATCGGTGGCAGCACAGAATCCAGAATTGTCCCAGTTTTGTCCGGATCGGTGGGTATTATTTCTAGCTTCCTTCAAAATGTCGGTGCAGCGGCCCTTTTCCTTCCTGTCGCCTCGCGCATTGCAGCGCGAACCGAAATTCCACTTTCACGATTGCTGATGCCGATGGGGTTTTGCGCGATACTTGGCGGCACAATTACAATGGTCGGTTCCTCGCCATTGATCTTGTTGAATGATCTTATTGTCAGTTCCAACAGGGACCTGCCCGCAGAGATGCAGATGGACACGTTTGATCTTTTTGCGGTAACGCCTATTGGGTTGGCTTTGGTCACCGTGGGTATTCTATATTTTGTCATCTTCGGCCGTTTTGTTCTGCCCGTCAGTGAACGCGACAGCTCTACCTCCGGCCAATCGATGAAGGATTATCTGAAGCGGAGCTATGGATTGAATGCAGATATTGTCGAAGTGATGGTGCCCGAAGGCTCAATCCTTTTGGGCGAGACCTTGGGCGATGTGATGGATGCACATCATGTCTATATCATCGGAACATATCACGCAGGCAGGCGTTGGGTCGGGCCACCGATTGATACAGAAATTACGCCGCCTTGCCGTTTGGCCATTATGGGGTCAAAGGCTGTAATCAACGAAATCTGTGAAGATTACGGCCTGACGGCACTGAAAGAGTTAGAGGTGTTTGCCGAAGAATTCGTCCCGACAAAAGCAGGCGTGGCGGAAATTGTGATCCCGCCCAATAGCAGCTTGATCCATAAAACGTCCAAAGATGTGCGCCTGCGCAAAGCTTATGGATTGTCTTTGCTGGCGATCCATCGTGCCGAAGAGACGTTTAGCCATGTGGAAACCGAGGATCATGAGGCGACAATTATTTCTTCGATCCCTTTTCAAGCGGGGGATACTCTGGTGGTGCAGACCCAGTGGGAAACCTTGGCGCGTTTAAAGCGCGATCGGGATTTTGTGATTGTCACATCCGATTTTCCCCAAGACGAGATGCGCCCGCGAAAGTTGGGCTATGCCTTGTTCTTTTTCCTGATCGCCCTATCGCTGATTTTGTTTACGGATATTCGCCTGTCGCTTTGCCTGTTGGTCGGCGCGGTGGGTATGATCGCCTCGCGCGTTTTGAGCATTGATGAGGCGTATAATGCTGTGGGATGGAATACGGTCTTTTTGCTGGCCAGTTTGATCCCGCTTGGACAGGCTGTTCAATCAACCGGAACGGCGGAATGGATCGCTGCCCTTGTTTTGCAGCTGCTGGATGGCTGGCCGATTTGGGCGTTACAGACGGGCGTGGCAGTCCTGGCGACCATCTTCACGCTGGTCATGTCGAATGTTGGGGCCACCGTTTTGCTGGTGCCGCTTGCTGTTTCGATCGCTGTTGCGGCTGGCGCTAATCCGGCGATTTTTGCGCTGACGGTGGCGATTGCGACCTCGAATTCCTTCTTGATCCCGACCCATCAGGTGAATGCGCTGATCATGGGGCCAGCGGGCTATCGGGTGGTGGATTTCATGCGGGCTGGCGGGATTATGACGGTGATCTTTCTTGTTGTATCGATGGTGATGCTGAACCTTATATTTTGAGCGGTTCTGGTGATGTCCTAGCTAGGACACCATGTTATCCATCTGTTTTTAAACGATAATACCAGAAAACCTGTAAACAACAAAACTTGTTTACGGGTTTTCTGTGAAACCGGTTTTCGGGGGTTAAATTTGATCAGAATTTGAGGCTACTCAAGGTATCAGTTTGGGACCTATATCTGTGAAAAGAGCTGTCGTGATGCGCGCCCAAATGCGCGCCAGACGTCAGACAAAACGCACCAACACAGCACGCCAAAACATCATGCATTTACCGCAGCAAAATCACCCGTCTTCTTCGCGTTCAAATGTCAGCTCTGGCCGCGGTGCGGTGCGCAGATCATCTGTATTCAACGGTATCTCTGGCTTCGAGATTTTATAGCGCGTCACCCAAATTAACCGCTCTGCGGCGCGGGTGATCGCAACATAGGCCAGACGTTTCCAAAGCGGGATCCCTGCTTCGACACGTCCGGCTTGGGCGGCGGCATACATATCGGGGCCAAAAACTTGGACCTGATCCCATTGTGAGCCTTGCGCCTTATGGATCGTACACGCCGCACCATGCACAAATGCGGCCCCCATGCGCGCTGCAAAGGGGATTGTTGGTTCTTCCTGATCTGGGTTCTCGATCTTGATAATACTTGCAGCAGAGACTTGCGGATCGTTTGATCCCAAGACATGCAAACGTGAAAACCCAGGCTTGCGCCCATCGCCCAGAAAGATCACCTGCGCACCTTTGATCAGGCCACGCGCCTCTAAATCGAGCCGTTTTTTGCGATGTTTGAGCGGCAGTTCGATCCCGTCACAAATTAAGGGCTCACCTGAAATCAATCGATCTTCTGGTGCCAAATGCGCTTTGCGAAACGCACTGATCAAACGGATACGCGTCGCGTTGCGCCATACCAAAACGGGCGAACGCGGCATTAAATCAGCATTCACACGGGGGCTGACAACAATCCGATCATCATCGCGCGCTTTTTCTTCAATCAAACGCTCAAAAGTTTGAAAATCTAAACTCTCGTCCGACAAAGCATGGGCCAAATCAAGAATGGGATTGTCGGCTGCTTGTCTATGGATGCGTTTGAGTTCGTATTTTTGATCCGCGCCAAGCTTATCAAATGACATGAAGCCCGATTGGTTCACCGGCGCCAATTGCGCGGGATCGCCGAACAAAACCAAAGTTGAAAAAATCTCCTGCAAATCTTCGAATTGTTTGTCGTCCAGCATTGAGGCTTCATCGACAAATCCAATATCCAAAGGTTCCTCGCGCCGCTTCCAGCCAGAGATGAAATCAGACCCGCGCAAACCTGCGGCTGCCAAAGCACCTGGAATGGATTTATGCGACTGATAGAATGTATAGGCACGGTCCAAGGCCTCTGCCGGGATCGCCTCGATCTGGGGTTTGTCGCGATTGCCTGCCAACCATTCGGCGATCAGTTCATATTGGGGATCATAGACCGGAATATAAAGGATACGGTGGATCGTCGTTGCCTCGATCCCACGCGCACGCAACACACTTGCGGCTTTATTCGTGGGTGCCAGAATGGCAAGTGAGCGCGCATCACGGGCCATTTTTGGTTCATAATCGCCCGAGATAATCCGTGCACCCGTTCCAGCAACCGCGCGTGCAAGTTCGGCCAAAAGCACAGTTTTACCCGATCCTGCTTTGCCCAAAACCGCCAAAACACGCGCTTTGCTGTCGCCATCGGCATGCAGCATGCTGGTTTCAATATCCACACCTGCCTTGCGCAGCATTGCCGCGACCGCGTTTTGTGCGGTGCGCTGATCGTCTGACAAGGTAAGTGGTTTTGCGTCCATAACCTCTCTTAGCTGCACCGCAAAGAGAGCACCAGCGCTATAGACCGCCCGCGATCTGGTGACCCATAGACCGATTAAACCAGTACCGCGAAAGCGCGGGGGACAGACCCGCCTTGGCGCATAACTTCCGGCGCGTCAGCTCGTCGAAATTCCAAATGCCGGCCCAAATCGCCTCGCGCCCGTGCCCGTTTTTGCCCAATACTTCAGGCGGCCATCCGATCTGTTTGTAAATGCGCATTATGCCCGGATCGAAAACCGCCACGGCTTGTTTAAGCGCGAAATTCAAACCCAGCTCGCAGCCCGACAGCATGATCGCCGCAGATAGTCGATGCGTTTCGCCAAGCGCATTTGGAGAGATACAAAACCGCGTACTTTCCCAAATCAACGGATCTTCAAACCGCCGCCCCGTGATATGCGAAAAGAAATCATTCACCATCACAGGGCGCCCGGTCGACAAGACCCGCATCGAGGCCCCATGGGACCCATCGGGCATTTCCCAAATCGCATAAAGTGCGTCCTTGTGGTCATATTGATCACGCTCGTACCCATGCGTATCCACAGTGACAGACCAATCAAGCCGCCCTTTGAATTGCTGGGCACGGTCCTTGAACATCGTGTCGATCAGTTTGGGGTAAAGATTGAATTCAGTTTCGGTCACATAGCGAAGCATTGGCAGTCCTCCTGCCAAATGCGCTATCTATTTATGGTAAATTGGGGCTAAGGCCTGCGCCCGCTTGGGTAATAGTCTATATAGAAATCAACCCATTGGTGATCGCTTTTGCGACTGCTTGCGTGGTGTTGGTCGCCGCTAATTTAAGGCGCGAGGATTCAATATAAACCCGCAATGTATGCTCGGAAATCTTTAACTTTTCCGCAATCCGCGCCCGGTTTTGCCCAAGTGCCAAATAGGTCAATGCGTCAATCTCTCGTGGGGACAGGCTGGGCACATCCTCGTTTATAGGTGCATTGATGACCAGACGTGCCGCTTCATGCACATAATGGCTGACCAATAGGATTTCGTTTAATCCTTTGTCGATCTTCTTTTCCCACACGGCATCGGTTGCATTATGGTTGATCGAAAAAAGCGCGGTTTCGCCATGGGGGCCGCGGATGGGAACAGAAAATCCCTGCGATCCAACCCCGCCATCGGTTGCATCGACCATCAACGCCCGAGAGCTTTTGCCAGACCAATCAAGCTGTTTCCATTCATAAGGATGGAAGCGCTGAAACGAGCTGAGCACAACCGGATCAACCAAATAGAGACGATTGCCTTCGTAGTAATTGGACCATTCACTGCCATAGCTGGCCAAGGCAAACGGCGCGCGCGAATGCTGTATCGAGTGGTAAATGATGTGGTCAGTTTCGAAAAACGATCCAAGCCCAAGGACAAAACCATAAAGATCTTCAAGCGAGTTAACCCGCTTCAGCTGATCGATGGTGGTTTCCAAATCCTTGGCCATGTGTCAGGGGCATCCCAGCGTGTTCGTCTAACGGCGCCATTTCTGACGCGGCGATCAGGATTGCGTCATCCAATTGTTCTGCGAGTTTCAACAGTTTATGATTATAGGAGAACGCGCGCAGATCGTTCAGTACGTCAATCATCCATTCATGTTGCATTTTTGAGCCTCTTTCATAAAGGTTAACAGAACCTTAATTGCGCCCCTCTTGACCAGTGTGGCCAAAACCATTGCGCAGGTCATCTAACCCTTTTTGGGGAAGTTCAAAAAGATATCTATCTGATTTAATTGAGTTAAATTTTTATGAACCGACCGACTTCACCGTTAAAACGCAGAATCTTGGGACAATTTAGAGTTTCAGATTTGGGATAATTTGCTTCTTCCGAGACACAACCCCAGGAAGAATCACTAAATCTCCACTCACCTGAATATCAAAAGAGGCTTCGGCCACAGATTTGACCAAATCATTTGGCACCAAAAGCGTGCTTTCTTCGTTTAAAATATCGACCACGAACAGCAAAACCTGATCCACGCTATCCTCTGACGCAACCGTCCCCATCGAGGTCATCAAGCTGTCTTTGCGCGCCAGAACTGTCGCGGGCGACGTGGTTTCAAGAACAGAGACCCGGAATTCTTTGCCCCCTACTCCATATTGTTTGGAATCAAGGCGCAAAAGCGCTGCATCACTGAACGCCGAAATATCTGATTTCGCTTCAAACATCTCGCTTGCGTAATCTGGGATCGATAGGCTCAGATCGGCGGCCAGTTTTTCGGCCAGCACTTTGTCGACCTCGGTCGTTGTAGGGCTACGGAATTCCAACGTGTCTGACAGAATGCACGACAGGATCAGTCCTTTGATCCCCTCTGGCGCGGTATCAACATCGTTGCCCATCATTTGCATCATAATCGAGGCGGTTGAGGCAATCGGCTTCATGGTGATATTGATCGGCGCGGATGTTGTCAGACCACCCACCAGTAAATGATGATCAATGATCTCTTGAATCGTGGCATTGCCGATATCTTCGGGAAGCTCTGCTGGGTTATTTGTATCCACAACAATCACCGGATCGCCCGCGCCCAGTGGCCCCAGCAGTTCGGGCATATCAAACCCCCAGCGCTTTAGCACAAATTGCGCCTCTGTATTCGGCTCACCCAAGACATACGGTGTGGCTGGATTGCCCTGCGCGCTTTGATACCATGCCCAAATAATCGCCGAACATGTCGCATCTGTGTCAGGGGATTTATGGCCGAAAATCTTAAGCATGGGATTATCCTTGGGCTGAATTTCGTCGCGCTTATAGGATTCGGTCCAATGACTGTAAACACGCAAATTAGCGCTTGATCGCAGCGTCTTGGGGCGATTTATTTTGGTTAACAAAAGGGGACCCCTATGCAGTATCGTCAGCTTGGAAAAAATGGGCCAAAGGTCCGCGCCATCGGGTTTGGGGCGATGTCAATCGCGGGTTTCTTCGGGCCTGCGGATGAGGCAACATCTTTGAAATGTCTTGAAGCCGCCTTTGAAGAGGGTTTGGATCATATCGATACGGCCGATCTTTATGGCATGGGGCTGTCGGAACGTTTGGTCGGGCAATTTCTGGCCGCGCATAAACCCAAGGCGGTGATTGCCACCAAAGGGTCCATTCGTATCAAACCGGTGCGGAAATTTGACAATTCCAAGGCCTATCTAACCGAGGCGCTGGATGCCTCGCTGGATCGTCTTGGTGTGGATTATGTTGATTTATATTACATCCACCGTCGCGAAGCTGATCGCCCGATTGAAGAGGTTGTGGAGACGCTGTCTGGCTTTATCAAAGAGGGCAAGATTGGCGGGTATGGTCTGTCCGAAGTGTCGCCGACCACATTGCGGCGCGCGCATGCGATTCATCCCTGTATGGCTGTACAAAACGAATATTCACTTTGGTCGCGTCAACCTGATCTTGGCCTGATCCGCACTTGCGAAGAGTTGGGCACAGCCTTTGTTGCCTTCTCACCTGTCGCGCGCGGTATGCTGACCGATAGCCCCCCTGATCCAACGCAGATGGGCGACAGCGATTTTCGCAAACGCATCCCACGATTTACGGAACCGAATTTTTCAGACAACCAACGTATTGTCCAAAAATTCCGCGAATGGTGTCATACGAAGGGGCATACAACCGAGGCTGTCTCAATTGCTTGGTGCCTTGCCCGCAGCCCATCGATTATTCCAATTCCGGGGACACGCACCGCGGACCATCTTCGAAAATGGTCACAGGCTGATCAAGTCACATTGTCAGCAGAGGATATGGCCGGCATAGATCACCTGTTGCCCGTTGGCTGGGCCTATGGTGATCGCTATGACGAAGGCCAATCCGTGGGGCCGGAGCGATATTGTTAACGGCGCGCTAAATAGTCGGTCGCAACAGGCCGATAGATCAATGCCAAACCGAGAATAGCCAAAAGCAATATCCCCGCAGGCAGAAGCGTGATGCAAAAGCGCAGTGCTTCGATCGCACTATCTGTTTGTTCGACAAAACCGGTTGTTGTTTCTTTCCATCCAAACACGCCAAGAACGAGCGCTAAGAATAAAGGTGCGATGGCATTCGCGACTTTCTGACCAAAAAGCCAGATCGCAGAAAATGCACCTTCAATTGCATCCCCTGTTTCTTTGCGCGTGACATCCATAAGATCAGGAAACATCGCCCAAGGAATTTGCTGATAGGCGCCATTTGTAAAGCCCGCAAAGATAAACAAAACCGCAATCGCTGTCACATTCACGCTTGGCAGCGCCATATAGATTGTACCAAGTAGCACAAGGTAGAGGCACAGGCCCAAGATCAAGGCGCCTAACTTGCCAAGGCGATGTGATAAGAGGACCCAAATCACTTGCGACAGGATCGCGCCCACGACAAAACACGCAAACATTAGGGACAACGTGCCCAAGCCGGAGGCCGCGCCAGAAAGCGCCGTCTCGCCATTATCCAAAATCAAGTAAAGCGCAGCAAAAGGAAGGCCCGCGGTGATGACCGCAATGGCAAGCGTCATCACACCATAAAGCAGGACAAGGATCACGAAGGCTTTGTTTGTTAAAACCAATGAAATCGATTCAACAATTGAATTTTGAGACGGGACATCAATACGCGGCGCATTGCGCGTCATCAAAAGCGATAGCCAGATCGCCCCGATGATCAAGGGCGAGACATAAATTGCCGCCATCAAATGCCCCTCTTTGGTGGTGCCGGCCAGTCCGGGGATCAACGCGCCACCGATCAAAATACCAATTGAAGCAAAAGCCATACGCCACCCAGTCATGACAGACCGCTCTTTCGGGTTTTGGGTCATTTCACCGGCCATGGCGCCATAGGGAATGGCACACATGGTAAAACCAACGGTTGCAACAACGAAAGCAACAGCAACCCATGTCAGATTACCGCCTAGTTGAAATCCGTCGGGGACGGCAAAGATACCGATCACACCTGCCACCATGACCACTGCACCCCAGAACAGCCACGGCGCACGACGGCCAAATCTGCTTTGAGTTCGGTCGGATTTTGATCCGATGATCGGATCTGAAATAATATCAAAAAGAAGGATCGAGGTCGTCAGCACACCCGCGGTCGCAATCGGAACGCCCAAATAATTTGTCATAAAGGCCAGTACCAAAAGCTGCTTGATCACCACGAAGGTCACAATGCCCATATCGGCAAGCCCCCAGCCCGCCATTTGCATGCGCGTCAATGCCATGAATATCTCTCCCTTTTCCCTCGCGCGAGGTTAGGCGAGGCGCGGTCAGAAAGCAAATTTTACGTTGGGTGAAGGTGCGGCTGTTCTTGCGTTTGGTGCGGGCATGGGTCCTGCGGTCTTTTGGGGCCTTAATTTTTCGTTAAAATGAAAATGAGAAAATGCATTTTCACATTTTATGTTCATTTTTGATTAACCCAATTTTTTACGCAAAAAACCTTCAATTTTCTCCCGGCATTTTCCCACCATCACGCCGGAACAACCAGTCCACTCTCGGATCATTCTGAAACCGCCATTTGCGCAAGGGCCCAGCCATGACATTTAGATAATACATCTCATACCCATAAGGTGCTGCACAGGGGTGGTATCCTTCTGGCACCAAAACCAAATCCCGATCATAGACAGCCATCGTTTCATTCAAACCCAGATCATCCGTGAACACCCGCTGCACGCCCCAGCCATCGCCAGGTTTCAGGCGGTGGTAATACGTCTCTTCCAAATAGCTCTCGGTTGGAAAATTATCCTGATCATGTTTGTGGCTCGGATAGCTCGACCAATTGCCATTTGGCGTCCAAACTTCGGTCACCAACAAACTGTCGGCCCAATCCTTTTCCTCCATACAGATCGCATTCACAAGACGCGTATTCGCGCCTTTGCCGCGTTCTTCCATCGGAATCGTATCTGGTTCAATAACGCGCACCGGATGGCCACCCTTTCCGGGCGCTGAACAGACCGCGAGTTCCAAATCCGTCACTGCCACGACATCCCATCCGCTGTCATTGGGCACATACAGCGCATGTGCTTTTTCTTTGGAAAAAATATCCATACGCGCGCCTAACTCGCCCAGCGCAGTGCCGCCTGCCGCGGCTGTCATCTTGCCTTCGATAATGACAAGCAAATGCTCGCGGCTGCCTGTTCCAACCGACAGTGTCTCACCCGCTTTCAAACGATACAGATCAAAGCCAACATAGTCCCAATTCGGGCAATCTTCTTTGGCCGTCGCAGGCGTTAGGGCATGCACATGCCCCCAAGTACTAATTGGTTTGCGCAGAAGAGGACTCATGGTTTGCGGCGATTTTCGAGCGCATCGAGCATCGCTTCGACGTCTTGAGCTGGCGCACCCTTTTGCAGCCCATCCAATATGATATCAGCCTGTGTTTTAGGGGCGAGCCCGCCAACTGGGGGATCATTGTCGAGGCTGGTTGGGAAACTATACCCCTCTGTCGTCGCGGCAATCACGGCGTGTCTCTCTGCATCGCTCAGACCCAGATCACCATCCAGCAAAACAGGATAAAGCGCCTTGCACATCGCCGCGCGATCCAAACTTTCCATCGTACGGCCCATCGCTGACGACACCTGGACAAGATTGCCTAATCGCTGAATATCCTCGCTGGCATTGTCGCCTGCACCATGAAACAGTGCGGGGTTGAAAAACAGCATATCGCCCTTTTCCAGTGGCAATTGAACATAGCTATCCTCAAAAAATGCCCGGAACGCGTCATGGCGATAGGCAAGATATCCGGGCCCATAATTTTGCGAATAAGGCAACAGTTTCGTTGGGCCGCTTTCGATCGGCATGTCGCAATGCGCAATCGCGCCTTGCAAGGTCATCACGGGCGAGAGTTTGTGGACATGTGCAGGAAACCGCAACGCCACCTCCTCTGTTTGAAAGCCAAGGTGATAATCGCGATGCGCGGTCTGTGCTTTGCCACTCGGGCGTACCAAATTCACCTGCGCGGTCATTTGGTAATACGGGCCAAGCCAAGCTTCGCACACCAAAGACAACGCGACGTTGCTAAAGATACGTGCATGAACCGCTGGATCGGCCATGCACAGTTTTTGCAGCGAATTCCATATCCGATCATTTGCGCCGGCAGCAGCGAAATGATCTGCACCACCACCTGCGCCCGCCTTCTCCGCGGCAATAATGTCATGAAAAATCGCACTCGCCTGATCCAAAGCAGTCGTGTCGGTATAGGCGCGTTTCATCACTAAAACACCCGGACCGTCACCCAAAACCCAGCACCATTCTCGGCGCAGGGCATCGGCTTGCGTGCCTAAATCAAGGGAGGGGATGTCATAGACAGGGATGCTTTGTTCAACTTCGGCCACAAGGGGGACGTCTGCAGGGTCAAGCACCTGCCCCACCTCTGCCTTGAAATCATCCAATGCTGGCGCATCAGCATTGTAGAACATCTGGCTACCTCGCGAATTCTTTTTCCAGATCGGCCAATTCCGCGCCACCAGCCATTAGACGCCGGATTTCGCCCTCTTTCATTTTTCCGCGCACGCCAGCGCCGATCACCTTGCCCAAAGCAAGGAAGGTGTACCGATCTGCAATCAAGCGGGAATGAATTTCGTTATGCGTGATGAAGATAATCGCGATATCCCCGCGTTCGCGCACCCGGTCGATGGTTTTCAAAACACCGAGCTGCTGCTTTTGCCCAAGGGCAGAGGTCGGTTCATCCAAAATCAAAACCTTCGCACCAAAATGGATCGCACGCGCGATCGCCAAAGTCTGGCGCTGACCACCGGACATTGTGCCCACAGCTTGCGTCGGGTCGGAAAAATCAATCCCGATCTTCAGCATCTCGTCATGCGCGATCTGGTTCATCTGCTCCATATCCATGACGCCAAACGCATTGCGAAGCTCGCGCCCCATAAAGAAGTTGCGGGTGATTGACATCAACTGGTTCAACGCAAGGTCCTGATAAACCGTCCCAATCCCCGCCGCTGTCGCATCGCGCGGGCTCCGAAACTGCGTTTCAGTCCCTTCGATAAAAATCTGACCTTCGGTGGGTTGGTGCACGCCTGCCAAGATTTTGATCAGCGTTGATTTCCCTGCACCGTTATCCCCAAGCAGGGCATGCACCTCGCCCGGATAAACCTCCAGATCGACACCATCAAGGGCGGTGAAAGGGCCGAATTTTTTGACCAGCCCTTTGACGCTCATATAGGGTTGTTTTTTCGCCATACTCATATCCCCCCCGTGATGCGTTTGCGGATACGCTCATTGGCAAAAACTGCCGCCAACAAAACCGTGCCCACGAAGACGCGGAACCAAGAGCCGTCAATCCATGGAATGAAAAACACGGCGTTGGCCACAAGTCCAAACGTGACCGCACCAAAGACCACCCCAAGGATGGTTCCAAAGCCGCCTGTCATCAGAATTCCGCCCACAACCGCAATCGCGATTGCTTCCAGTTCTTTAAACAGACCCTTCGCCGCATCTGATGAATTTGTGTCAAACACCTGACAGGTCGCAAAAATTGTCGCGCAAAAGGCGGAGAACATAAACAGACCGATTTTCACACGATCCACCGGCACACCATTTGCCCGCGCTGCTTCTTTATTGTCGCCCGTTGCATAGATCCAGTTCCCAAGCTGGGTTTTTGACAGAATGAACCACGCAAAGCCTGCGATGATAAAGAACCACAACAAACGCGCGTCAAAGCCTGTGACCCATTGTTCCATCTTGCGGTTGATGTTCAAAAACCCAAGATAGTTGATATCTTCTATGGTCAGCTTGTTTGGAAACTCAACGCCAGCGATGATCTTGGATCCCATCCAATACCACGCATCATAAAACCATCCAAAGACTTCACCGCCCATTTGTTCTGCAAACCAGCTTTCTAATTTGAAATCAGGCAGGCCAGACACATTGGTATTTTGGTTGATCAAGCGGAAGCACACTTCGGTCAATCCCCGCAGGAAGAACCAAAACGCCAGCGTTACAATAAAACTCGACAGTCCTGATCGGACCACAATATTCCCTATCAGCCAACCGAAACCGAGCGTCATTATTAACGTTATAAAAAAGGCTAAAAAGGGCGTTGCCTCGCCCAGCCCAAAGGGCATCCCCCATTTCATCATGATCGCAATCGACATGCCCGCAAAGGCAATCATAGGTCCAATCGACAAATCAAATTCGCCTGCAATCATCAACAATGCCGCACCCGTAGCAATAATGCCCAGCTGCGCAATAATTGCGATATTGTTCTTTAGTCCCAGCGCGTTGAACGCTTTGCCGTTTGAGGCAATCGCGAGGGCCACAATAATCACGACCATCACAATGAACGCACCGATTTCTGGGCGCCTTATCGTGCGCTGAAACCAAGATTCTTCTTGTAATCTATCGGATTCGCTGCGGTCAGCCATATCGTCCCCGTGTGTTTTTTTGGAGGTTTATAGAAAACAGGCGGGGTTTTCCCCGCCTGCCTTATCCATACTGCAAAGCCGCGATTAGCGGTTCACACCTGCTTGGTCTGCAACAGATGCCGCGTTAGACGCGTCAACGAAGCCTGGACCAGATGGGATATTTGCACCCGGCAACATACCTGCATTTGTGTTATACAGGTGAAGCACGACCACGGGCATGTAGCCTTGTAGACGCTGCTGTTGGTCGATTGTGAAGGATGCGTCACCCGCTTTGATCATGTCCATCACTTCTGGGGACAGATCGAAACAAGCTAGGTGCACATCTGCACCCACATCTTTGATCGCTTTATTGGCTGCCGCACAAACATGTGGGCCGACTGCCAAAACACCATCGATAGATGGGTCCGCAGACAATGCCGCCGCAGTCCGTGTTTCGATTTGCGTCACATCGTTTGATACGTCGATCATGTTTAGATCGCCGCCCAGACCTGCGAAGTAGCCTTCACAACGGTCAACAAGTGCAGTGTTAAACGCCTCTTGGTTCAGGCACAGGCCGTTGGTCACACCTTCTGCCTTTGCGCGCTGACCTGCGGATTCACCTGCCAAACGCTCTGGCTGGCCAACATGCATCAACGCACCAACCGCTTTCGACGATTCAAGACCAGAGTTCATGGTGATCACAGGAATACCTGCATCCGCCGCTGCCTTGATTGCTGGCCCAAGCGCATCTGCGTCAGGTAGCGATACGATGATCCCATCCGGGTTCGATGCTGCCGCTGCTTCAATCAATTTCGCCATGCCAGCCATGTCGCCAGATGGATCGAAGTTATATTCGAAATCTGCACCGATTGCCGCTGCCGCATCACGGCCGCCTTTTTCAACAACTGGCCAGAATGGGTCAGTCCCTTGCGTGTGCGTAATCATCACATAACGCTCTGCAAATGCTGTTGTCGCTGTCAGCGCAAGTGCCGCTGTCGCCATCAACAATTTTTTCATGTTAAATTCCTCCCTAGAACTCATTTACATGGTTTTGAGACTCCCCACTGTGACGTAAAAAAATCTCATTTCAACCATTAAAATAGTTTGAACATTTTTTTTATTCTGTGTAAAGCTGAAAATAGAATATTTATTCTGTTTCATGGGAGGGACAGAATGATGACTTCCGAAAACAAAGGGCGCTTGGGATGAGTTTTGAAACGCTTACGATGGCACAGGCAATGGTAAAATGGCTTGTTGCTCAAAAAATAGACACGCCACAGGGGGTCAAGCCACTGTTCCCGGGTGTTTTTGGAATTTTTGGTCATGGGAATGTCACCTGTTTGGCCGAGGCCTTGGAACGGGTTCAAGATAAAATGCCCACTTATCGCGGTCAAAACGAACAAGGCATGGCGCTGGCAGGCATTGCCTATAGCAAGGCAAAACGTGCTGAACAGATTATGATTGCAACATCCTCTGTCGGGCCCGGCGCAACAAATATGGTGACAGCGGCGGCGGTTGCGATGTCGAATCGTCTGCCCTTGTTGATTGTGTCGGGCGATACATTTCAAAATCGCAGACCCGATCCGGTGTTACAGCAGGTCGAGAATTTCAACGATCCAACCGTCACAGTGAATGATTGTTTTAAACCGGTTGTGCGGTTTTGGGATCGGATCACGCATCCTGAACAAGTGATGAAATCCCTACCTGCCGCCGTGCAAACCATGCTGGACCCCGCAACGCGCGGCCCTGCATTTTTGGGTTTGCCGCAGGATATTCAAGCAGCGGCCTGTGATTATCCCAGCAGCTTCTTTACGGAACGTGTTTGGAAAGTTGAACGGCGGCGTGCGGATCGCGATGCGATTTCAGAAGCGGCCTCGCTTTTGAAGACAGCGAAGAAACCAATGATGATTGCAGGCGGTGGGGTTCTATATTCGCGCGCTGAAGAGACGCTGAACGACTTCGCCGCGCGTCATCAGATCCCCGTTTCGGAAACAACCGCCGGGAAAACCTCTGTCTTGGACAGCCATGCCCATGGCGTTGGATTAACAGGACCCACGGGCACTTCTGCGGCGAATGCCATTGCGGAAGATGCCGATGTCGTCTTGCTGGTCGGCACGCGGCTGCAAGATTTCACAACCGGCTCTTGGTCATGCTTCCAAGATCCGAATGTTCGGTTCATTCACATCAATACCGCTGCGTTTGATGCCTACAAACATAATGGGCTTGCCTTGGTTGGTGATGCGAAGGTTTGTCTAGAGGAGCTTGATGCCGCACTTGGCGATTGGACCGCACCCGCCGCGCGGATGGACCAAGCACAAAAAGAAATGGCAAAATGGCGCGACTATCTGGCGGGGCGTCGTGCGGTGACAAATGATATGCCGCGCTATTCCGAAGTGGTGGGCGCAATCCATGATTTGGCACTCCCCGAGGATCGCGTTTTGACCGCCGCGGGTGGATTGCCGGGCGAGATGAACAAAGGCTGGTTGCCGAAATCGCATGGCTCTTACGATTGCGAATATGGGTTTTCTTGTATGGGGTATGAAACCTCTGGCGGTTGGGGGGCGGCGATTGCCAAGGCCGAGGATAAGGATGAAGGCGAGTTGATCGTCTTTGTCGGCGATGGCTCTTACATGATGATGAATTCGGACATTTATTCATCGGTGTTGTCGGGTCACAAGATGATCGTCATTGTGTGTGACAATGGCGGCTATGCTGTGATCAACCGCTTACAAAATTTCAAAGGCGGCGAGAGTTTCAACAACCTGATCAAGGATTGTAAGTTGGGTGATGGTGTTGAGCCGTTCATGCCGAATTTCGCAGATCACGGCGCATCAATGGGTGCGGAAGCTTACGATGTCGACACAATCGATGAGCTAAAAGAAGCCTTCGCCAAAGCGCGCGAATCCGACAAGACGGTAGTCATTTCTACCCGCGTTCAATCGCATGATTGGACAGGTGGTGACAGCTGGTGGGATGTTGGTGTGCCAGAGGTCTCGCCCCGCAAAGAGGTCACTGCCGCCAAGGCAGAACATGAAGACAATCGCAAATCCAAACAACGTGTGGACATCTAAATGAGCCTCAAAATAGGAATATCGCCCATCGCGTGGCAAAATGATGATTTGCCAGACTTAACAGCGGCTTACACGATGGAGCAAGCTTTGGAAGAGGCACGCCAAATTGGTTATACAGGCGTCGAACGCGGCCAACGCATGCCCGCAGATACCGAAGGCCTGCGCGCTTATTTGGAAAAATATGACATTGCGCTGTGTGGTGGGTGGTGTTCAGGTGCCTCGCTGGTGAATGATGTCGCAGCAGAGAAACAGGCGGTGTCAGAGCAGGTTCAACAGTTCATCGACCTAAACGCGCCCTGCATCGTTTATGCGGAATGTTCCAACACCGTTCAAGGCGACCAAAAGACTCCCGTTGCGAACCGCCCAACCCTGTCGCGCGATGAGATGAAAGATTATGGCAAGCGCGTGACAGAGCTTGCAAAATGGATGACTGATCTGGGCATGCCTTTGTCCTACCACCACCACATGGGCACAATTATCGAAAGCGAAGATGATGTGAATTGGTTTATGGATGCCACAGGGGTCGAGGTGAACTTGACCTTCGACACGGGCCATCTGTTGTTTGGCGGCGGCGATGTGATGGCGACGATGAATCGCTGGGGCGATCGTATTCAGCATGTGCATTTCAAAGATATCCGGCCAAAGGTCGTGGACGACATCCGCACCCATAACCGCACCTTCCTTGATGCGGTGGTCGCGGGCGCATTCACTGTACCCGGCGATGGCTGCATTGATTTTCAAGCGGTTGCCGATTTTCTAAAATCAATGGACTACGCAGGCTGGATTGTGGTCGAGGCGGAACAAGACCCCGCAAAAGCGCCCCCCTATGAATACTCAGAAAAAGGCTACAAACACATTCTAGATGTTTGCGCCCATGCAGGATTGGAGATCACAACATGAAACGCGACCTAAGAATTGACGGTCAGCCGGAAAACAAAGCCGGACTTAAAAAATTGCGCGTTGGCGTGTTGGGCATGGGGTTCATGGGCGGCACGCATACGCAAGCCTGGCAACGCGGCAAGGCGGTGTTTAACTGGCCAATTGATATCGAACTAACTGCGCTGTTTGATATGTCCGAGGATAGTTGTGAACTGAACGGCAATCGCTTCGGCTTCAAACGCACCACGCAAGATTGGCGCGAGGTCTGTGGCGCGGATGACATCGATGTCGTCTCGATCTGCACGCCTAATTTTGCGCATCGCGAGATGTCCGATCTGGCTGCTGAAACGGGCAAACATATTTGGTGCGAAAAGCCCATGGCGACCTCGATGGAAGATGCGCTTGCCATGACCGAGAACGCCAAAAAGGCGGGTGTCAAAACCATGCTGGGCTATAACTACATGAAATCGCCCGCGATCCTTGCGATCAAAGAGCTGATCGACGAAGGCCGCATTGGCGACATCATCCATTTTAATGGGGTCTATCAAGAGGATTTCATGTGTGACCCCAACATGACCCATAGCTGGCGTCTGACCAAGAAAGGCGGCGGCAAGGGCGCGTTGGGTGATATGGGATCGCACCAAGTTTCCATGGCGATTTGGCTATGTGGGAAGATGAAGGAAGTTTCTGCCCGTCTTCAAACCGTCTATGACAAACGCCCCGATGCCGAGACGGGTGAAATGTTGCCCGTCGAAGTGGATGATCAATATTCCGCAATCGGCACATTTGAAAACGGTGGGCTGTTCACCATGCACACAAGCTGGATGGGCCAAGGGCATAAAATGAACCTTGGCTTTGAGGTGACCGGCACCAAGGGCGCAATCCGATTTGATCAAGAACGCATGGGCGAGTTTCACTTGTTTGAAATGGATGGCAACTCGGAAATGCGCACAAATGGCTACAAGACCGTTCTGGTCGGTCCATGGCATGCGCCTTTTGGCAATTTCTGCCCTGCGCCGGGGCATCATGTTGGGTTTAACGAGATGAAGATCATCGAAGTTGGGCATTTTGTGAAAGCCATTTTGGAGAATGAAGAAGCTTATCCAAACTACGCAGATGGGATCGTGTTTGAGACGGCGTTGCAGGCGATACAAGATGCCTCTGAAAGCAATGCATGGGTCACACTCTAGGATCGGATCATGACTACTGACGAGATATATGACAAATTGCAGGCGCGCTTGGTCGAGCATCACCCAAGCTTACCACCGCAATTGCAACTTATCTCGCAATTTGTGCTCGATCACCCGCAACAGGTCGCGCTGATGACCATTGCGGACCTGTCAGAGGAGGTCGGCGTGCAGCCCTCGTCCGTCATTCGGTATTCTAAGGCGGTTGGGTTTAATGGGTTTTCCGAAATCCAGCGCATCCTAAAAAACGCAATGAACACCGGCGGTACCCAGGGTTATTTCGCGCGCCTGTCTGAAAGTGCGGGTGAAGACAGCGCCTTGCAGCGCTTTGCCAAATTGGGCGCTGCGAGTTTAGAGAACCTGCCCAACGAGGCAGATTTTGATCGGGCGGTGAAGTTCATGACCTCTGCGCGGTTGATCCATGTTGTCGGCCTGCGCCGCGCCTTTGGGGTTGCGTGTTTTTTGAATTACACATTGTCTGGCTTTGATGCGCCGGTGCAGATCTTATCAAGCCTTGGCCAACTCGACACAGCAAATTCTGGCACATTCCACGAACGTGATGTTCTGATCGCGATATCTTTTCCAAATTATATTGATCAGACCATTCGCACGGTTGAATTGGCCAAAGATGCAGGCGCGAAAGTCATTGCGATAACGGACAGCACGGTCAGCCCGATTGGGCTGCTGTCTGATGTGAACCTGTTTACAGATCAGGCCACCGACGCCGGTTTCAGGTCCTCTGTTGGGTCCATGGTCACTGCGCAAGCCTTGGCCGTCGCCTATGGTCAAAATCAATCCAAATAAGTGCGCGCATTCGATCAATGTGATCGGGCAGTTGCGAACGATTTAAGAAGCGCCTCTGCGGGCCTGTCATCTGATAATCTGCTAGAACTCTCGTAAGTGTCGGGCTAGAAGGCAAAAAAAGCGACAGAACAAGAAAACTATGGCACGCACCCTGATCACATCCGCCCTGCCCTATATCAATGGGATCAAACATTTGGGCAATCTTATCGGCTCTCAATTGCCGTCTGATGTCTATGCACGCTTCTGCCGTGCGCGGGGGGATGAGGTGATGTTTATCTGTGCCACAGACGAACATGGCACACCCGCAGAGCTGGCGGCTGCGAAAGCGGGCAAATCCGTCGATGAATATTGCGCAGAGATGCATGAGGTTCAGGCCTCACTCGCCCGTGGGTTTGGGTTGTCCTTTGATCATTTTGGACGCTCTTCCTCGCCGCAAAACCATGCGCTGACCCAATATTTCGCAGGTAAATTGGCCGAGAATGGGTTTATCGAAGAGGTGATGGAAGAGCAGGTCTATTCCAATGCCGATGGCCGCTATCTGCCCGATCGCTATATCGAGGGCGAATGCCCGAATTGTGGATATGAAAGCGCGCGGGGCGATCAATGCGAGAATTGCACCAAACAGTTAACGCCAACCGAACTGATCAATCCACGCTCTGCGATTTCAGGCTCGACCGATTTAGAAGTGCGCGAGACGAAACATCTGTATCTGAAGCAATCTGCGCTTGCGGGACGGATTGATGACTGGATTTCATCGAAAACCGATTGGCCGATCTTGACCACATCGATTGCCAAGAAGTGGCTGCATGATGGCGATGGGTTACAAGATCGCGGGATCACGCGCGACTTGGATTGGGGGATCGCGGTCAAACGGGGTGATGCGGATTGGGACGGGATGGAAGGCAAAGTCTTCTATGTGTGGTTTGATGCACCCATCGAATATATTGCCGCGACAAAAGAATGGGCCGATGCCAAAGGTTTGGGGGATGACGCCTGGGAACGCTGGTGGCGCACCGATAAAGGTGCGAATGACGTGCGCTATGTGCAGTTCATGGGCAAAGACAATGTGCCCTTCCATACGCTGTCTTTCCCCGCGACTATTCTAGGGGCAGATGATAATTGGAAACTGGTTGATTACATCAAAAGCTTCAATTACCTGAATTACGATGGCGGACAATTTTCGACGTCTAAGGGCCGTGGCGTGTTTCAAGACCAAGCGTTGGATATTTTGCCCAGTGACTATTGGCGCTGGTGGCTTCTGTCAAATGTGCCTGAAAGTTCCGACAGCGAATTTACATGGGAGAGTTTTCAAGCCGGCGTGAACAAAGATTTGGCTGATGTGTTGGGCAATTTCGTCTCGCGGATCACGAAATTCTGCCGCTCTAAATTTGGCGAAGAGATTCCAGCAGGCGTATATGGAGACGCAGAAAATGCAGCAATCGCGGCATTGGATGCAAAGCTTGCGTCTTACACAAAAAATATGGACGCAATGGAGATCCGCAAAGCCGCTGGCGATTTGCGGAGTATGTGGGCGATTGGGAACGAATATCTACAGGAGGCCGCGCCGTGGTCTGTGTTCAAGGAAGACGAAGCTGCCGCCGCTGTAACCGTGCGTTTTGCATTGAACCTGATCCCACTTTATGCGCGCCTATCCGCGCCGTTTATTCCCGATGCGGCCGATAAAATGCTGGCATCCGTTGGGCAAGCGGAGGTGATTTGGCCAAAGACGGTGAAAGAGGCGGTGGCGCTTTTGGAAGCGGGTCATGCATTTTCTGTGCCAGAGAATTTGTTTGCAAAAGTCTCTGAGGACGACTGCGCAGCGATGCGCGAACGATTTGGTGGGGCGAGCGCGTAATCACGCTGTTTTTATGCAGCAAGAGGTCTAGGTTCTTTGCTAAGATAGCTGGGTGCGCCGAACCACATTTGGAATTGGGCCTGATCCAATCTGAAATCCGTATAGGATCCGCGCGGTTTGGATAAGACAAATCCCGCACGTTTGAGAACGCGGATGTGATGCGTCAGAGATGGCGCGGGAATTTTTGTGATGGCGGCGATATCCTCGAAGCTGAGTATACCGAACCTTTGAAGGGCTCGAAAAATGCGCACGCGTCTTGGATGCGCGAGCGCGTTAAAGGCGATGGAAATCTGTTCTTCGGTGTTGTGGTGGGTTGGCATTGCGGAACCTTTCTTTTGGGTTAATTCAGAATCAGAAAATGCATTTTCTCATTTTCGGGTTAACCTAGGGTTAATCATATCCTCCCCGCACCCCCAACAGTCCACCCCAATCACCGCTTCCCCCACATCACCGCATTGACAACCCAACCCATTTCGCTTCATACACACCCATCTTCAACCGAGCGTGCCGTAGGCGCTAAACAGAAAGGCCCAGACAAATGTCTGATATCACTGTGACTCTCCCCGATGGCAATCAACGATCCTACCCTGCTGGCACCACCGGCATGGATATTGCCAAGGACATTTCCACCTCGCTTGCGAAAAAGGCGATCAGCTGCACCGTGAAGGGCGAACATCGCGACCTGTCCCGCACTATCGAAAGCGACGCAAGCTTTGCCATCCACACGATGCAAGACGAAGCCCAAGCACTCGAACTGATCCGCCATGACGCGGCCCATATCATGGCGCGCGCGGTGCAAGAGATTTGGCCAGATACCAAAGTCACCATCGGCCCCGTCATCGAAAACGGCTGGTATTACGATTTCGACCGCGCAGAGCCATTTAGTCCCGAGGATCTTGGCACAATCGAAAAAAAGATGCGCGAGATTATCGCGGCACGCGATCCTGTGCGCACCGAAATTTGGTCGCGCGAAGAGGCAATCAAACATTACGAAAGCACAAACGAACCCTATAAGGTCGAACTTGTCGGCATGATCCCCGAAGGCGAAGATATTCGCATGTATTGGCATGGCGATTGGCAGGACCTCTGCCGCGGTCCGCATCTGGTGCATACGGGCCAAGTGCCCGCAGATGGGTTTAAATTGATGAGCGTTGCGGGCGCCTATTGGCGTGGCGACAGCGACAATGCCATGCTTCAGCGCATCTACGGTGTGGCCTTCAAAAACAAGGAAGACCTCAAAGCGCATCTTCATATGCTGGAAGAGGCCGCCAAACGTGACCACCGCAAATTGGGCCGCGAAATGGACCTGTTCCATTTTGAAGAGGTCGCGCCCGGCTCTGTCTTCTGGCACCCAAGTGGCTGGCGCATGTTCCAGTCGCTGATTGGCTATATGCGCCGCCGTCAGGAAACCGCTGGATATGTCGAGGTGAATTCACCCGATATTATGGACCGCGCTTTGTGGGAAACCTCGGGCCATTGGTTCAACTATATGGACAATATGTTCTTGGCCAAAACCCATGATGATCGCGACTACGCGTTAAAGCCGATGAACTGCCCCGGCCATATGTTGATCTTTAACCAAGGCATCAAAAGCTACCGCGATATGCCAGTCAAAATCGCCGAATTCGGCAAGGTGCACCGCTATGAACCATCGGGTGCGCTGCACGGGCTGTTGCGCGTGCGCAGCTTTACCCAAGATGATGCACATATTTATTGTACCGAGGAACAGCTGACCGAGGAATGTTTGAAGGTGAACGCGCTTGTCTTGTCGATCTACAAAGATTTCGGGTTCGAGGATGTGCGCATCAAACTGTCCACCCGCCCAGAAAAACGCATCGGCAGCGACGAAAGCTGGGACCAATCCGAAAGCGCATTGCGCGACGCGCTCGATCAGGCGGGGCTTCCTTATACGATTTTTGAGGGCGAAGGCGCCTTCTACGGCCCGAAACTAGAATACGTCCTGCGCGACGCGATTGGGCGCGATTGGCAATGCGGAACGCTTCAGGTTGATTTCAACCTGCCAGAGCGTTTCAAAACCACCTATATCGACGCCGCTGGTGAAAAGCGTGTTCCGGTCATGCTGCACCGCGCATTGTTTGGATCCTTGGAACGGTTCACAGGCATTTTGATCGAGCAACATGCGGGTCGCCTGCCCTTCTGGCTGGCCCCCCGTCAGGTTGTCGTCGCCCCGATTGTGACAGACGCAAATGATTACGCATTAGAGGTCACAGAAAAACTCAAAGCGGCGGGTATCTTGGCAGAGGCTGATATGCGCAATGAGAAGATCAACTACAAAGTCCGCGAACATTCACTGGGCAAAGTACCTGTGATCTTGGCCGTTGGCATGCGCGAGGTTGAGGACGGCACCGTTACCGTTCGCCGTTTGGGTGAAAAACAAACCAAGGTGGAAAAGCTGGACGATGTGATCTCCGCGCTGGTCCAAGACGCAACGCCACCTGATCAACGCTGATTCTAGACGTGCCTTGCAATGACGACTTATCGGGCATTCAGCATAACACCTGAGTGCCCGATGACATTTTTTACACCAAATTAAATTTAGAAATTAAAATTTATTGACTACTTATGCATATTAAAGATACATAAATTATTGTTTTACATTAAGTGGAGGTTTTGATGCGAAAAAACAGAATTTCTTTCATATCGACAGTTTTGCTGATCGCAGTATGCATTTTCGCTGCCTATTGGACGATCGAGTACACAATGCGCATTTATCAACATGTATTTATAAACGATTGGGCAACGTATCGCGGTGTTGATGATAGTTTAAAAATAACATCTAGAATGCGCGGAATTGTCTTTGCCTTCTATATACCAGTATTTGTTGCTGCTTTCGCCGCTTTTAGCACCGCAGCAATGCTGCTGACGCAATATCAACGGATGGAGATTTTTTCGTCAAAAACGTCAAATCGCCTGATCGCGCTTGGTATAAGCTTGATTTGTGTTTCGCTGGTCGACACTTTGATATTAAGTTTCGAAGGTCCATTGCTGACCCATTGGAATGTAGATGGGCCGATCTCTCCGCAATACTATTATGACTCAGGCGATATCACCATAGCACTTGCGGGTGCTGGATTTTGCTTGGTTGGCTGGATCACTCGGGAAGCCTTACTAATCCAAAAAGAGAATGAAGCCATCATATGAGCGAGATTATCGTCACACTGGATATCATGCTTGCCAAGCGGAAAATGCGCTCCAAAGACCTTGCGCAACGCATAGGCATCACGGAACAAAATCTATCGCTTTTAAAATCGGGCAAAGTGAAAGGTATTCGTTTTTCTACTCTTGAAAAAATATGCGATGCACTGGACTGCACACCGGCAGACTTACTGAAAATTGAGAAATAACATCTCTAAGCTTGTCGTTCTTACAAATCTGAACAGATGCGCTAGCGCGTGTCACACTACGCCCCAAACTCCATTGGCGTCTCGCTTAGGATCGTGTTCATCACCTCTAACGCCTCAATATACCGCGCCTCGGGCACCGAACAATTGATCGACAGCCGCACCGCCGCGGGAACGCCCGCATCGTTAAAGGTAAACTCATCCGCCGGGCGCGGGATGACACCGTGACGCTCACAGGCGGCCACGAAAGACGCAGTTCGCCACCCTTCTGGCAAACGCAACCACAGGAAGGGCACGGATTTCTGCCACGAAATATCCCAGCGCCCCAAATGGTTGATCGTCAGCGCAAGGCGCGCATTCACACGCGCGCACACGGCCTTGCGAATATCTGTGGCAGCACCTGATCTTAAAATCTCTAACGCCAGATCGGCAACAGGCCTGCCAACTCCATAAGACGAAATACGAATAAAGCGCTTTAATGTCGGAAGATAGGCCTCTGGCGCATGCAAAAACCCAAACCGCAAACCGGCCGCAATAGATTTCGAGAATGATGATAAATACCACCCGCGTTCTGGTACGATTTGTTGAAAGCTTGGGATATCCATGGGATCAATGCACCAGCAATCATCCTCGACAATTTGAAAATCATATTTGCGCGCAAGGGCAACCAATGCTTGCCTGCGCTCAAGCGGCATTGTGCCCGTGGTTGGGTTCATCACATTTGCAGAAGTATAAAGCGCCGCAATCTTCTCGCGTTGACACAACGCCTCTACCGCCTCTGGTACTGGCCCCTGCGCGTCAATATCAACGCCCACCAAATCGGCCCCTGCCCCTTCCAACGCCATGCGCAACCCGGGATAGAACAACCGATCCAACGCAACCTTGCGGGGTGCATCAACCAATATGGCACGAATGGACAGCTCTAACGCGTTTTGCCCCCCATGGGTTAAAACAATATTCTCTGGGTTGGCTGTTACCCCATGCGGGGTGATCCAATTCGCGAGTTCCCGATATAATTCTTTGCGCTCTGACCTGCGCGGATAAAGCGTAATCGTGGCAAAACTCTCTTCCAAAGTCTCGCGCATCGCCTTGGCCAGAATACGATCCTGCCCGACATAGCAGGTATTTGACGCGTTCAAATCAACAGAGCTATTGGGATCAAACAACATTTCGCGCACATCTTTTGATGTGGCATGGGTTTCGGGGTCTGCTACAAATGTTCCCTGCCCCGTATGGGCAACCAACGCACCTTGCGCGATACCTTCTTGATAAGCGCGTGCAACTGTGCCCGGTGTCAACCCAATCTCCCAAGCCAGCTGCCGCACGGGCGGCAGCTTTTCACCTGCGCTGAGAACGCCGTTTTTAATATCTGCCAGCACCGCATCCAGCAGCGCTTGATACTTCTTCCCCGTGTTTAACTCTGTTTGTGGACGCCAAATTGTACCCATTACAATATAATCCTGTACCTCTATTTTTTTATATTGTATGCATACTTTCGTGAATAAGTCAACATTGTACCAATACAATCAAAGGAGATAGATGATGTGTGCACAGACCCTCACCCCCGCCCAGAAGCTTGCGCTGCGTAACGACGTGCCTGCACTTGGCACGGTGCTGATCAATGCGGTCTATGCCATCTCACTTTGGTCAGCGCGCGCCCGGCAACGCAAAGAACTCTCGCGCATGAACCATCACATGTTGGACGATATCGGCGTGACAGAGGCGATGCGTGACACCGAATGCGCCAAGCCGTTTTGGCGGATTTAAGGTCTTTTGGGGTTTTAGCAGATTACCCAAAAAACGCCCGCCCACGCGCCCATTCAGGGCGGGTGGGTGGGTGTAAAATATGTAAGACGCCGCCATAGCGGCGTTTTACGTTCCATCAAATTTTCTCAATTCCCGTGATAGGCTTCACTGACCGCAAAAGAGTCTTCGAACCAATTCCACAAAACAACCTGTCCGTCGCGCGTTTTTGCGCGTAGGGCGAATGTGAACTCATCGGTTTCTGCGCCTGATTTTGTCGCACGCACCTTCATG
>JBCCGP010000020.1:0-48940 GCA_039029215.1 Pseudomonadota bacterium | reverse complement strand
TGCAGATATCAACCCACTTGTTGAAACGCTCACAATGGTGCTGCGCGATCAGGGTAAGATCTTCATTCATTGCCGTGGCGGGTGCGGACGCACGGGCATGTTGGCAATGCGACTTTTGATTTTGCAAGGCGAAGATCCAGACGCAGCTTTGGCACGCCTGCGTCAGGTGCGCCCCTGTGCTGTGGAAAAAAAGTCACAAGAATTCTGGGCCCGTTTTGGGTTGAACGCATAGGTTGAGCCGATAAGGTATGTAAGGCGAAAACAGGAATAGTTTCATGGAAACAGTTATTGGCGTGATTGGCGGATCAGGCGTTTATGAAATTGATGCACTTGAAAACCCACAATGGGTTTCTGTTGATAGCCCCTTTGGCGCCCCTTCAGACGACCTCCTGATCGGACATCTCGACGGGGTGAAAATGGTCTTTCTGCCCCGCCATGGGCGCGGCCACACCCAAACACCCTCTACCGTCAATTACCGCGCCAATATTGATGCGTTAAAACGTGCTGGCGTCACAGATGTAATTTCCGTCTCCACCTGCGGCTCTTTTCGTGAAGAGATGGCGCCCGGCGACTTCGTTATTGTCGATCAATTCATAGACCGGACATTCGCACGCGAAAAAAGCTTTTTTGGACCTGGCTGCGTTGCACATGTGTCCGTTGCCCATCCGACCTGTCCACGGCTTAGCGCAGCCTGTCTTGAGGCTGCAAAAGCAGAAGAGATTACAGTCCATAGTGTTGGAACCTATCTGGCCATGGAAGGTCCGCAATTCTCGACACTTGCTGAAAGCAAACTTTACCGAGAGGTTTGGGGCTGCGATGTCATTGGCATGACCAATATGCCGGAGGCGAAATTGGCCCGCGAGGCAGAACTTTGCTATGCCTCGGTTGCGATGATCACCGATTATGACAGCTGGCATCCAGATCATGGCGAGGTCGATGTGATGCAGATCATTCAAACGCTTATGGGAAATGCGGCAAAAGCTAAGGGCATGGTCGCCCGTCTGCCTACGCTTCTTGGCAAAGACCGCGACGATTGCCCCCATGGCTGTGACAAAGCGCTAGAATTCGCGATCATCACCCAGCCAGAAAATCGCGATCCAGCTATGGTTGCCAAATTAGATGCGGTTGCGGGGCGCGTGCTTTAAGTTGTTTTTCCTAAGATGGACTTGCGTTGCCCTATTGCTTTTCTGTCTTCCGTGGCTGTTCTTACGCAGCCTCTTCCCGATCTATACACCGCAAGATGCGCCGCGCGCTGATGCGGCGCTCATTTTTGGCGCCATCGTGCGGGATGAGACCATCTCGCCTTTGCATCGCGAACGTTTGCTTGCGGCGGCGGCGCTTTACGATCTTAAAAAGGTTGAAAAGCTTGTCGTTTCAAATAGTCCCAAAGCAGCCCGGATAATGGAACAGTTTTTGATCACCTCCGGCATTCCGAAAGACGCAATAGAACGCGATGACAACGCAGAAAGAACACCCGATACCTGCCGCACGGAACTCGGAAAGGGCACAACACGCGATATCCTATTTGTATCCCAACGATTTCACCTGCCGCGAATTTCGCTGCAATGCTGGCAAGTGGGCGTATATGGCACGTCAGTCGCATTTCCTACGGATGCGCGGGCGCACAGCCCGATTGCACAAAAAGCCTATTACCGGACCATACGGTTTTTGCGCGAAAACAGTTTGATTTGGGCAGCACTTTTCGTCCTTTACCCAAGCGGCCAAGAATGACAGGAAAGAGAGGTGAGCGATCTAACAAAATATATCCGCACCATCCCCGATTTCCCGCATGAGGGAATTATGTTTCGGGATATCACGACACTCTTCAACTCCGCCGACGGATTGAAACTGGCTTTGAAAGAAAGCCTTGATGCGGTCGAGGGGATGAAATTTGACCGTGTTGCAGGGCTGGAAGCGCGCGGGTTTATGCTGGGCACTGTGCTTGCTTATGAGCTGGGCCTGCCTTTGGTCATGATCCGCAAGGCCGGAAAATTACCAGGCGATGCAGTGGCCCAAGATTATGATTTGGAATATGGCACCGCTACGATTGAGATCCATGAAGATGCGATTGAGGCGGGCGACAAAATTCTGTTGATCGATGATCTGATTGCCACTGGCGGCACGGCGGAGGCAGGGATCAAGTTGATCGAACGCTTGGGGGGTCAGGTAACCCTTGCACAATTTATCATCGACCTGCCAGATTTGGGTGGGCGCGAGAAGATCGAAGCGATGGGCGTTCCAACAAAAGTGCTATGTGCTTTTGAAGGGTTGTAGATTGGTTTGAATTGCCTTTAGGCACGCCCTGCCCATGCTTAAATTTCCAAATCTAAAGTTATGCTGATGACAGAAAGAACTTCTGTTGGAATTAGCGATGCGGTTTTCAATTTTTAGAACGGCGTTTTAGAACGATTTATGAGAGGCAGCTTTCAATTTCTCGATCTTGCGTCCAGATTACTTTGACTTTCCATTATCAGCCTTAAAAGCGCAAAAATTGATTTAAATCTCTTATCTTGATCGCCCGCATTAACCTTTCCGCCAATGGCCTAAAACCGAAGGTTCACCAAAGTTCCTATTCTTGCATTCCCGCCAAATCTTAACTAAGCGCACGCTCATGTTAGCTCGCGAACACAACCAACCTGTTTTACCCCCAGAAATCGACCGTCGTCGGACCTTCGCCATCATCTCTCACCCCGATGCCGGCAAGACGACGTTGACCGAAAAATTCCTGCTTTATGGTGGTGCAATTCAGATGGCCGGTCAGGTCCGCGCCAAGGGCGAGGCGCGGCGCACGCGGTCTGATTTTATGCAGATGGAAAAGGATCGCGGTATCTCCGTTTCCGCCTCGGCCATGTCCTTCCCGTTCAAGGATTTTTGGTTCAATCTGGTGGACACGCCCGGCCACTCTGACTTCTCCGAAGATACCTATCGCACCCTGACCGCCGTGGACGCCGCGATCATGGTCATCGATGGCGCGAAAGGTGTCGAAAGCCAGACGCGCAAACTGTTCGAGGTCTGCCGCCTGCGCGACATGCCGATCCTGACCTTCTGTAACAAGATGGATCGCGAAAGCCGCGATACGTTCGATATCATTGACGAGATCCAAGAAAACCTTGCCATCGATGTCACGCCCGCCAGCTGGCCGATTGGCGTCGGGCGCGACTTTATGGGGTGCTATGACCTGTTGAATGATCGCCTAGAGCTGATGGATCGTGCGGATCGCAATGTTGTGGCGGAATCCATTGAAATCAACGGCTTGGACGATCCAAAGCTGGCTGAACATGTGCCTGCTGACTTGCTCGAAAAGTTCTTGGAAGAGGTTGAGATGGCCAAGGAACTCTTGCCCTCTCTCGACCCACAAGCGATGCTCGATGGCACGCTAACGCCGATCTGGTTCGGCTCTGCGATCAACAGTTTTGGTGTCCAAGAATTGATGAACGGCATCGGCGATTTCGGCCCCAAGCCGCAAGTACGCCCCGCAGCGGAACGCCAGATCAGCCCGGACGAGAAAAACGTCACAGGCTTCGTCTTCAAAGTCCAAGCCAATATGGACCCAAAACACCGCGACCGAATTGCCTTCGTGCGCCTCTGCTCGGGCCACTTCACACGCGGCATGAAACTGACCCATGTGCGCTCCAAAAAACCCATGGCGATTGCCTCGCCCATGTTGTTCCTCGCAAGTGACAGAGAGCTCGCTGAAGAGGCATGGGCAGGTGACATCATCGGTATCCCCAACCACGGGCAACTCCGCATTGGCGATGCGTTGACAGAGGGCGAAATGTTAAGGTTTACCGGTATCCCCTCCTTCGCACCGGAACTGCTTCAATCTGTCCGCGCCACCGACCCGATGAAGGCCAAACATCTGGACAAGGCACTGACCCAATTCGCCGAAGAAGGGGCAGCGAAATTGTTCAAACCTGTCATCGGCGCAGGCTGGATCGTCGGCGTTGTCGGTGCACTCCAATTCGAGGTTTTGGCCTCGCGCATTGAACTGGAATACGGCATCCCTGTACGGTTCGAGGCCACGCAATTCACATCCGCCCGCTGGATGACAGGACCGCAAGACCAACTCGATAAGTTTATCGAAAGCAACAAGGGCCATATGGCCGGCGACCATGACGGCGATCCCGTCTATATGACGCGTCTGCAATGGGATATTGATCGGGTGGAACGTGATCATCCAGATCTGGCCTTAAGTGCGACCAAAGAGGTGATGATCTAACAAAGCTTGCGCGAATCTACGCTTCGGGTTTAGCCTTAATCTATTGTTAAGGAATTGATCAAAGGGGACGATGATGCGCTTTGCCATGATTATTGTTTTTCTTCTCCTCGCCGGCTGCACCCAAAACGCACAGCCTTTTATCAGCGCTGAAGATGCTCAAATCAAAGAAACAGTTTACCTCGCAGCGATGCGCAAAATAGTTCGTGAAGACACCGATCCACCATATCAGGCAACGATAAAAAATGTTGCGTCCCAACCCCAAAAAGATCTCTACCTGCTCAATCGTGCGGGCGAGCCCCGTGCAGATGAGATGGTTTTTCTCGTCGATGACCTCTCGCTTCCAAAGGCTGCGGCTATCGGTGCAAGTAAAGTTCCTCTTTCTGGTTTAAAACCAAACCCAGATCAGCACATTGCTTATATTAGCCGCCGCCAAGTTTTAAAGATTGGTTCGTTCGCGCGCCAAGCTTGGAAGACCTATGGCGGGGGTGCCGATAAACTTGTTCTTTTTGTTCACGGCAACAATGTGAATATGTTGGAAGCCACAAAACGCTATGCAAAAGTTCAACAAGATTATCAATTAAAAGAAAAGAATATCCCAGCCGTGACCTTTATCGGTCAAAGCTCTGGCATAGCACTTGGCTACGCCTATGACCGCGAAAGCTTGCGCCATGATCGTACCAACCTTGAGCAGCTCGTTACCGCCCTAACGCAACATGGTGAAATCATCATCGTTGCACATTCCTTGGGAAGTGACTTTGTTATGGAAACTCTCGCCCGAATATCACTGCGAGGTTCAAAAAAGGTCAAAGAAAAAGTAAAAGGCGTTATTCTTATTGCGCCTGATTTAAGTATCGAAGTCTTTAAATCTCAGATCAAAGACGTCAAACCACTTCCAAGCAATTTCGTAGTATTGTCACATACTGGCGATCTTCCACTAAGAGTTTCTGCTGCTATTCGTGCGAATAAAAGACGGCTTGGTTTGATCGGAACTCAGAATAAAGATGACTTAACAGCGGCAAGCGAACTTTGCAGCAAAGGCGTTAGGTTTGTGGATTTGAAGCTTTTGAAAGATAATAATTTTCTAAACCATACCAATCCATTCACATCAGAGCGAACAATTTCTGTCCTAAAAGCCTATATAAATAAACCAGATTTCATCGATAGTTGGATTGTCAGAAAAGCGCGTCAAGATATTGCAGACCTGTATCAAAAACGCGAAAGCAAAGAAGTTCAAGAACTCGGTATCGATTTCGATCGGGTCGAGCGTATGGCTTCTAAACCATCAGAAAATCTTGATTCAAATGAAGCAGTATTGGAACCCAAAAATATACCACGAGATATTGTCGAAGAATACTTGAACAATTCAAAGTCACTCGAAACCAGTGGTGTGTGCCAAGGATCGCCGTTTCGAGATGTCAGATCTGAAAGTTGACTTTCTAATCATTAAACTCTACGTGGAATTCAGAAATGACAGTGGCCAATGCGGGCCGCGTGGCCGCGCGGGGATTAGCGGCAAAACTTAAACGCCGCTGACCTGACGGAGACATATGACAAAATTTGATGAACTTGGGCTTGGCCCAAAAGTGATGAAAGCCATCCGCGATGTTGGCTATGAGACACCCACCCCTATTCAAGCAGCCGCGATACCACATGCGTTGGACGGGCGTGATGTTTTGGGAATTGCGCAGACGGGGACAGGCAAGACTGCAAGTTTCACGCTGCCAATGATCAACTGTCTTGCCCGCGGGCGGGCACGGGCACGGATGCCGCGCAGTCTGGTTTTGGCACCAACACGCGAATTGGCAGCACAGGTGGCGGAGAATTTCGAGCAATACGCGAAATATGTGAAGCTTGATATGGCACTGCTGATCGGGGGGGTTAGCTTCAAAGATCAAGATCGTCTGATTGATCGTGGTGTGGATGTTCTAATCGCCACGCCCGGCCGTCTTTTGGATCATTTTGAACGCGGGAAGCTGCTTTTGACTGGTATCGAGATCATGGTGGTCGATGAAGCGGACAGGATGCTTGATATGGGTTTTATCCCGGATATCGAACGTATCTTCAAACTCACCCCATTTACCCGCCAGACCCTGTTTTTCTCTGCAACGATGGCACCAGAAATTACACGCATCACGCAAGAATTTTTGCAAAACCCAGAACGGGTTGAGGTTGCAAGACAGGCCACTACCTCAGAAACGATTGAACAAAAGGTTTGTCTGTTCAAACCCGCCAATCGTGCATCAGAGGCAAAGCATAAACGCACCGTTTTACGAGAACTGATCAAGGTAGAAGAAGAGCGCCTGACCAATGCGATCGTTTTTTGCAACCGCAAGGTTGATGTTGATATCGTGATGAAGTCACTGAAAAAACATCTTGGCCATGACAAGGTCGGTGCAATCCATGGTGATTTAGATCAAAAATATCGCATGCAAACTTTGGATGGGTTTCGGGACGGTGACATCCAAATTCTCGTTGCCTCTGACGTGGCTGCACGCGGGCTGGATATCCCGAATGTCAGCCATGTGTTCAACTATGATGTGCCGATCCATTCAGAGGATTATGTCCATCGTATCGGACGCACCGGCCGTGCGGGGCGAGAGGGTTGGGCCTTCATGCTTTGTGTTCCATTTGAAGAGAAATATCTGTCCAAAATCGAAGAGTTAGTAAAGCATGATATCCCGCGTATAGACGCGCCGGAGGTGGAGATGTCTGATCGTCGGAAACCGCGATCAAAAGACAAGCCGGTAAAAGGCGCCACAAAAACACAAGATCGACCTACGCGTGGCAAACCAAAGCAGGATGGCAAACAGGATCATCCAGCGCCCAAGGGCCTTGGTGATCACGTGCCTGCATTTTTAACGCGCGAATGGCGTGATGATAGCGCGGCCTAGAGCTTGAGGTGGCGCGATCCTCGGGGCATCCAGCCCCTCGGATCGCGGGTTTGCTGACGCAAATCCCAACCTAAGACCGAAAATGCTATAAAACGGGGTGAGGCCCCGCAAAGGGCCGAGGGGGCGACGCCCCCTAACTGCGTGAACGCAAAATATCATATGTGGCGCCCGTCAGTATGGCGGGCACGTACTCATTCTTCCAATCGATTGATCAAAATCCGCGTCACTGGTTTTTTGCCAATTTCTTCGTTGCAGATCTTTTTTACAACCCGCGACACGCGCTCTTCCAATGCCTCATCACTTTTTAGTTCAGCAGGTGGTGCGGTTTGCAACGAGTTTTCAATCTGCGTTTCCAATTCTTCGGCCAAGCCAGCCCCCCGCTCATCCGTTTCTGGCAAACCAACGGGCTCTGCCCAGATGCTCAAAAGCTCAGCTTCTTCAAGTACAAGCGAGACACTCACCATCCCGCGCGTGGCCATGCGGATACGTTCCAGCACAACACCGTCATAGGCGCCAATCAATCTGCTGCCATCCAGATACGTCCGGCCCGGCTCTATATATGTTTCTACCTCGACACCTTCTTTGCTGATCGCAACAACCGTCCCATTTTGGGCAATTACGGATTTTCGACCACTCGCAGCAGCCAATTCCGCGTGCTCTTTCAAATGTCGATATTCACCATGCATTGGAAGAACAGAGGTCGGGTTGATCAGCCTGTGCACCTGTTCCAAATCCGGACGGTTGGCATGGCCCGAGACGTGATAGAGATCGAAGTGATCATCAACCACATCCACACCCTGTTCTGCCAGGGCATTGATCACGCGACCAACCGAGATTTCATTACCAGGTATCGTTTTTGAAGAAAACAAAAACATATCCCCCTGTCGCATCGTAATCCCATTATACTTTCCGCGCGCAAGCTGTGCGGATGCTGCACGCCCTTCGCCCTGACTGCCGGTGACAAGCAACATGAGATTTTCGCGTGGGATTTTATCGACATCTTCCAGAGAAACAGAGGGCGGAAAATCTGTCAGCACACCGCTTGCATGTCCATAACCCAGCATTCGCTGCATCGCGCGACCTAACACACAGACCGACCGCCCCGCATCCACACCAGCCTGTGCCAGCGTCTTTAGGCGCGCAATGTTGGACGCAAATGTCGTTGCAACCACCATACCCTCTGCACTGGCAATCAATTCCGAAATTGGTTTACGCAATGTGTTTTCGGAGCGCCCTGCATGTGGGCTAAAGACATTTGTGCTGTCGCAAATCAACGCATCCACGCCCAATGCGCCCAGGGTCTCGAATGCAGATTTATCAAACGCCTCACCCACGATCGGGTCAGGATCAAGCTTCAAATCCCCAGTATGGAACAGACGCAAATCGCCTGCTTCGATCACTAGGCCGCTTGCCTCTGGGATCGAATGGGGCACCGGGAAAAGACCCACGGAAAACGGGCCTGCGGAAACCATCTCTGGGTACGGTGGAACGACGGTGACCCGGTTTGGATCAAGGCCGCGATCCTCCAGTTTTGCACGCGCGACGTGGCCTGTGAATTTGCGGACATAAATCGGGACATCGCCAAGACGCGGATAAAGTAATCCCAAAGCACCGATATGATCCTCGTGCGCATGCGTAATAAAGATCGCATCCAGCTGATCTGCCCGCTCTGCGATCCAATCAATATTGGCCATGATCAAATCGACACCCGGTGTGCCATCCATCGCTGGAAAGGTCACGCCAATATCGACCATTATGAACCGTTCGCGCCCCTCTGGTCCATAACCATAAAGGTAGAGGTTCATCCCAATCTCGCCTGCCCCGCCCAGCGGCAGGTAGATGATTTTATCGTTTGCCATCTTAGTCCTGATTTTCTTGATCGATCAAATAAAGCCCATGTAGGGTTAAGCTCAGATCAACAGTTTCAAAAATATCGGTTCCGCGTTCATAAAGTGTCGACAACCCGCCTGTTGCAATCACTTTCATGGGCCGTGGATGCTCTGCTTTGATCTGCGCCACAATCCGTTCGACCAAGCCGACATAACCCCAAAATACACCCGCTTGCATACACTCAACGGTGTTGGTCCCAATCGCTTTGGCGGGTTCCGTTACATCAATATGCGGCAATGCCGCAGTGACGTCATGCAACGCACGCATAGAGGTGTTTACACCGGGCGCAATTACCCCACCGATATAAGCCCCGTCTTGATCGGCCACATCAAAGGTGGTCGCCGTTCCAAAGTCGACGACAATGAGATCGCCACCATAGCGATCAAAGCCCGCTGTCGTATTCACAATTCGGTCGGGTCCGACTTTTACGCCTTTATCAACACGTGGCTCGTGTGGAAGTTTACATTCTGGCTTTCCAACAACCAACGGTCTGCATTTGTAATAACGATCTGATAAAACACGCAGATTGAACACCACGCGCGGGACGGTGGAGCTGATCACAACACGCGTAATATCCCCGTGCACGCCATTCAATGTCATCAACTGATTCAACCAGACAAAATACTCATCCGCTGTGGTCTGGTGGTTGGTTTCAATGCGCCATTCACCCAAGATTTCGGGCCCTTCCATAACCGCGAAAACAGAATTCGTATTGCCGACATCAATTGCAAGTAACATGGGCGCTCCTTAGAAGAAAACATCGCCTGCGGCAATGGTATGGCGCCCTTCGGCATTTTCTAGGATCATCGCCCCGGTGTTATCAACATCCCTAAAAACGCCTGTGACTTCCTGGTTTGGCAAACGCGCGGTAATCACTTCCCCGCGCTTTGCTGCGCGATCCAACCACGCATCTCGGATAGGCCCAAAGCCTTCGGTCTGAAATCTTGCCGCATATTGCTGGAAATGGGGCGAAAGAACTTCAAGAAATCCGCGTGCATCCAAGTCGCTACCCAAACTTGCTGTCGGATGCGCGTCTTCGGCCAATTTACCTGCTTCGGCGTCATGGCGCAGGTTCACACCGATACCGACCACCAAATGGCTGGGCGCGCCAATCGCTTCTAGCAATATGCCCGCAATCTTCGCACCATTCATCAGAACATCATTCGGCCATTTGAGCGTGAAAGCTTCTGCACGACCAGTGACATCCGCGCACGCATCATAAAGTCCTAAAGCCGCAACAAAACTGTAAAGTGCTTGGTGCTGGACGGGTTTGGTGACGGGCATCAAATAGCTACCCGCAAAATTACCGGAAACGGTCGACCAAGCCCGGCCACGTCGGCCCAACCCTGCGGTTTGTTCGTCTGCTGTTATCCAAATTGGGGCGTGACAATCACGCACCCTACGACGTGCCTCAAGATTGGTGCTGTCGATCGTTTCGAAATGGATATGATCAACGCCCTTGGGCAGGGTCATTATTTCAACAGGCTTGCGGCTGCTTCCGCCGCCCAAGGATCCAAACCGAAAAGATTGAAGATACCGACCAACATTGCAAGTGCCGCTCCATAAAAAGCAAGCTTATGCATTATGGGCATTACGCCAGACAGCGGTTCAACTTCGTCGCCGAAATACATGAAATAGATAATCCGCAGATAGTAAAATGCGCCAATCACCGATGCGATTACACCCGCAATCGCAAGCCAAGCCATATCTGCATTGACCGCCGCTTGAAGCACGTAAAGCTTACCAACGAAACCAACCAAGGGCGGAATGCCCGCAAGTGAGAACAGCAGCACCGCAAGCGCCGCTGCATGCGCAGGCTGATAGGTCGACAGCATATTAAGCGCTTTGATATCCGTGATCGGATTGCCATCACGCTCCATATTCAGGATCATCGCAAAGACACCAATATTCATCACCAAATAGATTGCCATATAGACAAGCAGGGCTGTGACCCCGCCCTCGTTCCCGGCGGCCAAACCCATCAGCGCAAAACCCATATGCGCAATCGAGGAATAGGCCATTAGGCGTTTGATATTGGTTTGTCCGATTGCCGCGATCGCGCCCACAAACATTGAAACAACAGACAAGAACGCAATGATTTGTTGCCAGTCGGCAACCGCACCACCGAACCCATCATGAACAACACGGGCAAATAGGCCCGCTGCGGCTACTTTAGGCGCTGTTGCAAAGAATCCTGTCACAGGTGTGGGCGAGCCCTCATAAACATCGGGCGTCCACATATGGAACGGTGCGGCAGATATTTTGAACCCCATACCGACGCACAGGAATACAAGACCAAAGAGCAGACCGAAATTACGTTCTCCTTCTTGGATCGTGCTGGCGATGCCTTGGAAGTTCGTTGTGCCAGCGAAGCCATAAACCAACGACGCCCCATAAAGCAGCAGGCCAGAAGATAATGCCCCAAGCACGAAGTATTTTAACCCCGCCTCGGTGGATCGCACGCTGTCGCGCCGGAACGCGGCGACAACATAAAGTGATAGGGATTGCAGCTCTAACCCCATATAAAGCGCCATCAAATCGCCAGCGCTGACCATGAGCATCATGCCCAAAGTGGCAAAGGCGATCAGGATTGGAAATTCAAACTTATAGAGTTTGAATTTTTTTAGATAATCTTGTGATAACAACAGCATAACGCCCGAAGCAACAAGCATCAAAACTTTGGCAAAGCGCGAAAATCCATCATCGATAAAGGCGCCATTGAAGGCGACATTGCGACCCGCAGGCTCCATAAATATCCACGCCGCAAGGCCGAACATAACCAAGGCCGTGGCCCAAAAAATCGACCCAGACAGACGATCCTTGCCACCATAAACCGCAAACATCAGCGCGCCCATAGCATAAACCGCAAGGATGATTTCAGGCAGGACGATATTGATATTCTCTTGCATCTCTACCCGTCCCCTAATTCGCGGCCAATTGGTTTGACGCGGCCCAGTCTAGCTGCGCCTCGGTCACTTGACCCAACAACGCCTCAACACTTGGACCAATAATATCAAGCACCAGGACCGGATAAATACCAAGCAGGATCGTCATCACCACAAGGGGCGCCATCAACATCTTCTCGCGTCGATCCATATCCGTGATCGCCTTCAAGCTTTCTTTGATCAGATCGCCAAACATCACCCGGCGATAAAGCCACAGTGCATAAGCTGCCGACAGGATCACGCCCGTGGTCGCACCAAAAGCAATCCATGTGTTTGCCTTAAAGGCGCCGACCAAGGTCAAGAATTCTCCGACAAAACCAGAGGTTCCCGGCAGGCCAACATTGGCCATTGTGAACAACATAAAGATCAAGGCGTAGACAGGCATACGCACAACCAATCCACCATAAGCATCGATATCGCGTGTGTGCATGCGGTCATAAACCACGCCGACACCAAGGAAAAGCGCACCCGAAATAAAACCATGGCTGAGCATCTGGAAGATCGCGCCATCAACACCTTGCTGATTGATCGCAAAAATTCCCATGGTCACAAAACCCATATGCGCGACCGAAGAATAGGCGATCAGCTTTTTCATATCTTCCTGCATCATCGCCACCAGCGAGGTATAGATGATTGCAATCACCGACAGGGTCATCACGAAGTTCGCCATGACCTCTGACCCGATCGGGAACATCGGCAAGCTGAAACGTAAGATCCCATAGCCGCCCATTTTCAAGAGGATCGCCGCCAGCACGACAGAGCCCGCAGTGGGCGCCTGCACATGTGCGTCTGGCAACCAAGTATGGACAGGCCACATCGGCATTTTCACCGCAAAGCTTGCAAAGAAAGCAAGGAACAATAGCGTCTGCACACCGCCCACGATCGTAATGCCAAGAAGCACAAATTCGTCTGCATTGAAGCGATGTTGCAGAAGTTGCGGAATATCCGTCGTGCCCGCATCCCACCACATATACAGCATAGCAACCAGCATCAGGACGGAACCCAACAGCGTATAAAGGAAAAATTTGAACGCGGCATAAATCCGATCCTTGCCGCCCCAAATACCCACAATCAGGAACATTGGGATCAAGCCCGCCTCGAACACAATATAGAACAGGATCAGATCCAGCGCACAGAACACCGCCAGCATCAGCGTCTCGAGCACAAGGAACATAATCATATATTCCTTGACCCGCGTCGTCACATTCCAACATGCCCCAATCACAATCGGCATTAAGAATGTGGTCAGCATCACAAAGAGGATCGATATCCCGTCGACGCCCACCTTATAGCGCAGGCCAGCAAACCATTCATGATCTTCAACGAATTGAAACCCTGTATCGCTTGGGTCAAAATTTGCCATCACAATTAGTGAAACTAAAAAAGTCGCGAAGGTCGTAAACAAGGCCAGCCTTTTGGCATTGCGTTGTGCGGCTTCATCCTCGCCGCGGAGAACCAAAAACAGAATAATCGCGGCCACTGTGGGCAGCGCCATCATAATCGACAGGGGTGCGTTTAACAGCATCAGCCAGCCCCCCCAAATGCAAACCAAGTGATCAGAACAACAACACCGATGATCATGGTGAAGGCGTAATGGAAGACATAACCAGATTGCGCACGATTCACGAGGCTTGTAACCCAAGGAATAATGCCCATAGCAAGCCCGTTGATCCCGCCATCAATCACGGTACCGTCGCCCTTTTTCCACAGGAAACTGCCCAGCCACTTTGCCGGTCGCACGAAGATCACATCGTAAATCTCGTCAAAATACCATTTGTTGAGTAGGAATTGATACAAGTGATGCTGTTGTGCGGCCAGCTTCTTTGGTGCTTCTGGGTTCCAGATATAGAACCACATCGCCATCAAGAAGCCGGCCAGCATCGCCACAAATGGGCTGACTTTGACCCAAGCCGCAACGTGATGCGCCTCGTCGATAATATCAAACTCTTTGTGGCGCATATAAATCGAGTCCCCAAACCACGCGACGACATGTTTGGTTTTGCCAAAGAAGTCGTCATACCAAAGCATACCTGCAAAAACTGCACCCAAGGCTAGAACACCAAGTGGGATTAGCATGACCAGCGGACTTTCATGCGCATGATCATGAGTACGCTTGTCACCGCGTTCCTCGCCGTAGAATGTCAGGAAGATCAATCGCCAGCTATAGAAACTGGTGAAACATGCCGCGACAACCAATAGGACGAACGCATAGAGCCCAGTTCCACCAGCGGCATAGGCGCTTTCGATAACTGCGTCTTTCGACAAGAAACCTGCAAAGCCAATCGGCGGCAAAGAACCCAGATGCAACAGCGGAATACCGACCCCGGTGATTGCCAAGGTCCCCAGCATCATCGCCCAGAAAGTATAAGGAATTTTTTTACGCAAGTTGCCGTAGAACCGCATATCCTGTTCGTGATGCATGGCATGGATCACAGAGCCCGCGCCAAGGAATAGCATTGCCTTAAAGAATGCGTGTGTGAACAGATGAAACATCGCCACAGAATATGCCCCGACGCCTGCAGCCACGAACATATAGCCCAGCTGGGAACAGGTGGAATAGGCGATCACGCGTTTAATATCGTTTTGCACCAACCCCACGGTGGCCGCGAAAAATGCTGTTGTTGCGCCAATGACCACGATGAAGTTCGGCGTCCAAGTTGCGTATTCCATCATTGGTGAAAGACGGCAGACCATGAACACACCTGCTGTAACCATTGTGGCGGCGTGAATTAGGGCAGAAACCGGTGTCGGACCTTCCATCGCATCAGGCAGCCATGTGTGCAGCAACAACTGCGCAGATTTGCCCATCGCGCCAACGAAGAGAAGCAGTGTGATCGTCTCAAGCGCGTTCACTTCCCAAGACAAGAAAGTAAAGGTTTGGGTTGAGATCAGCTTGGACATATTTGGGTCCAGAACTTCGGAAAAATTGATGCTGTCGGTCAGCAGGTAAACACCAAAAATACCAAGTGCGAAGCCGAAGTCGCCAACCCGATTGACGATAAAGGCTTTCATCGCCGCCGCACCCGCGCTTTGTTTTCGGAAATAGAACCCAATCAGAAGGTAAGAGGCCACGCCAACACCTTCCCAACCAAAGAAGAGTTGTAGCAGGTTGTCGGAGGTCACCAACATCAACATCGCAAAGGTAAAGAACGACAGATAGGCAAAGAAGCGCGGCTTGTAACTTTCGCCCTCTTTGAAATTCACATCATGATCCATATAGCCCCAGCTATACAGATGTACGAGCGCGGAGACGGTCGTGATCACAATCAACATAACGGCCGTCAACCGATCCACACGGATCGCCCAATCGGCAGATAAGCTGCCCGATTCCACCCAACGCAAAACGGGGATGACATCTGTTTGACCATTATGCGTCAGAAAGACGATCCATGACAGCAAACAGGATAAGAAAAGCAGACCTGTAGAGATCATCAGGGCTGGTTTTTCACCAAAAGCCCGATGCCCAAACCCGCACAGGATCGCCCCGATCAGGGGTGCAAAAAGAAGAATGGTTTCCATTGTCCCCGTTACCCCTTCATCACATTTACATCTTCAACCGCAATCGTGCCCCGCATGCGGAAGAAGCAAACTAAAATCGCCAATCCAATCGCGGCCTCAGCAGCCGCAACGGTCAAAACGAACAGTGTAAAGACTTGGCCCACCAAATCGCCCAGATGGGCAGAGAAGGCCACGAAATTGATATTCACGGCGAGCAGCATTAATTCGATCGACATCAGAATAACGATCACGTTTTTCCGATTTAGGAAAATACCGAAAATACCGATCACAAAAAGAATCGCCGCAACGGTGATATAATGTTCAACGCCTATCATTTAGCACCCTTGCTTTCTGGGTAAAAAATTTTGCAACCACACAAAAGGTCAAAACGATCCTTACGGCCTACTTTGTGCCGCTCTTCATCGCCATAATTTATCTTAAATTGGAAGAATTCATTGATCGGATTAAGCTCTCTTGCGCCTTTAGCTTTTGCCAACGCAACCAATTCATGCAAATCTTCGCCAGCCGTCAGTGACAATACAGAACGCTCGCCAACAAGGTCCTTAAATTCTAGCTCTGGTCCACATGAAGTATCGTCGCCCAAAGTATGAGGTGCCAATAACACTGTAACTTCACGGGTGTTACAATCGCCCACAAGTACCTTTGATTTTCTATCTATACCTACTGTTTGATAAAAGCGGCCCTCGCCCAATGAAACAGCAGAATCTAGTTCAATATTATCAAGCACACCACCGTTTGTCAGGCTGCATTGAGCGTCAACAACTACGCGTTTACTTTTCCACCTAAGTTCTTGTGCTGATTGTTCAGTATAAGCAATCAAGCAAGCCTGAGCAGGAAACGAAAAAACAAGCAAAAGTATCGGCAGTAAGATTCGCATTACAACCCCTGCCCTGGCTTCACATCAACCAGATCCATCGCCCCGGCTGGATCGCGATGCATTTGTTCGACCACATTCTGGCGTTTCACATCCACGCGGTGGCGCAATGTCAAAACAATCGCACCAATCATCGCGACCAACAGGATCAGCCCCGCGATCTGAAACAGATAGATATAGTCCGTGTAAATAATCTCACCCAGTGCTTGGGTATTATGCGCCTCGCTTAGCGCGGGCGTCACGGATTGGCGTAAACCCTCAGCCTCTGGCGCGCTAATCCAAGCGCCATACAGCAAGGACAGTTCCGCAATCAAGACAACACCAATCGCCGCACCGATCCAAAAATAGCGCTGCATGCCTGCGCGCAATTGTGCGAAATCTACATCCAGCATCATCACCACAAACAGGAACAGCACCGCAACCGCGCCGACATAAACAATCGCCAAAAGCATCGCGACAAATTCTGCGCCCATCAGCACGAACATCGCCGCTGCGCTAAAGAATGTCAGGATCAACCACATCACCGAATGCACCGGATTGCGCGCAAAAATAACCAACAGCCCGCTGGTAATCGCGACCACGGCAAACAGATAAAAGGCAAGCGCAGTAATCGTCATTGTCTACCTATAGGGCGCATCAATCTCAATATTTCTGGCAATTTCCGCTTCCCAGCGCTCGCCATTATCAAGAAGTTTGTCTTTGTTATAGAAAAGCTCTTCACGCGTCTCTGTCGCGAATTCGAAATTCGGACCTTCCACGATCGCGTCTACCGGGCAAGCTTCTTGGCAGAAACCGCAATAGATGCATTTCGTCATGTCGATGTCATAGCGCGTGGTGCGGCGCGAACCGTCTTCGCGTGGCTCCGCATCGATTGTAATCGCCTGTGCCGGACAAATCGCCTCGCAAAGCTTGCAGGCAATACATCGCTCTTCGCCATTCGGATAGCGGCGCAACGCATGTTCACCACGAAAGCGTGGGGACAACGGACCCTTCTCGTGCGGGTAGTTCAGCGTCGCTTTCGGCTTGAAGAAATATTTCATCCCCAGCTTCATACCGACGATGAAATCCCACAAAAGGAAATATCGCCCGGCGCGTGCGTAATCAAATGCCATGGGCATTCCCCTTATGGACGGCGCAGCTATTCATACCGCCCCTCATATTGTTCAAACAAGGCACCAAGCAGTAGATCAGATTGCTCTGGCAAAATTTGAAAGCGATCAACGACCCGATCCCAATAGTTTTTATCTTGGGCGTTTTTCACATACCAAAGCGCACTTTCTGTGCAGGGTGCGTTATCAGCTTCATCGCATGCCGCTGCGCGCGCCAACTGATAGGCCGCATAAAAATGTCGTACATCTTCGTAGATATATTCTGGATCCACGCGCGCCAAAAAACGCTCGTTATAATAGTCCATCGTCCAGATCGCATTCTCGGCCAAAAATTTACGAAAATCTGGTCGACCCTCTAGGGCGATACGGAAACTTGCACGTTCAAATGTGTTGACGAATTGTTCCAAGCCAGCCGTGTCTTCGGTGTAGAAGTGATTCAACATGTCAACATTTGTCAGCATCTGCGTTGCACCAAAAACCACGCAAACATCGCGACTTTTTGCGACGCAATCATCGACCAAGGCCCTTATATCGGCAACCTCCCTGTCAACATCGGCCTGTGCGACGGGTGCGATAATACTCGCGAAAATAGCACCCAACAAAAATCTTTTGATCATGTTATCCTCCTACTGCCCAGCGTGCATATGCACCACCAAAGGCCTCATATTGCGCCAAAAACGCCACGATCACGACCCATGCCAAAGAAAGCGGAAGAAACACCTTCCATCCCAAGCGCATCAGCTGATCATAGCGATAACGTGGTGTGATCGCCTTGACCATTGCAAATAAGAAGAAGAAAAACGCCATTTTTGCGACCATCCATAGTGGACTGTCGGGCAACCACGGCACGGGGCTAAGCCAGCCACCGAAAAACAGCAAAGTGGTCAGCGCGCACATGAGCCAAATTGCAAGATACTCGCCCAGCGCAAACAGCATGAATGCCATAGAGCCGTATTCGACCTGATAGCCCGCGACCAGTTCCGACTCCGCCTCGGGCAAATCAAAAGGTGGACGGTTTGTTTCGGCCAGCGCTGAGATGAAGAAAAGGAAGACCATCGGGAAATGCGCGACCCAATACCAACTGAAAAACCCGTAAGAACCATCTTGTGCATTCACGATATCAATCAAGTTGAGCGACCCAGAGGACAGCACAACACCAATAATGATAAAGCCAATTGAAACTTCATAAGAGATCATCTGGGCTGCGGAACGCAGTGAGCCAAGGAACGCATATTTCGAGTTTGAGGCCCAACCCCCGATAATCACACCATAAACTTCCAGCGAACCAATCGCGAAGATATAAAGAATGGCGACGTTGATATTGGCCAAGATCAGATTGTCAGAAAACGGGATCACGGCCCAAATAATCGCTGGCAAAATAAACGCAATCAGCGGTGCCATAATGAACAAGGTTTTGTCAGCACCAGATGGGATGACAAATTCCTTAAACACATATTTCAGGAAATCCGCGATGAGCTGTAACAACCCAAATGGCCCGACCACATTCGGCCCGCGGCGTAGCTGCACAGCGCCCCAGATTTTTCGGTCGCCATAAACCAACATCATGGCGCTGAGCAAAATGAACAGGGTCAGCAAAAGGCATTGACCCAAGATGATCAAAAACGTGCCAAATCCGGTTTGAAAGAACTCCATGCCCTGCCCCTACTCCGCCGCCAATGGCGCAGCGCGGCGTTCTTCGGCACCACGGCTGAGCTCTGCCATCACTTCAGATGCGCGGGCGATTGGATTGGTCACGTAGTGATCGGTAACAGCATATATAATCTTTGCTTTACCAAGCTTGCCGGCCCGAAGCTTAGTTGTTTTATTTTCTGGCACTGCGTTGATTGCTGCCAAATGTGGCACATCGGCAAACATTTTTGCGCGCAATTCAGCGAGGCTGTCAAAAGGCAGCGTTGCGCCCAGCTCTGCTGACAAAGCCCGCAGAATAGCCCAATTCTCGCGTGCATCGCCAGGCGCGAAACCAGCGCGTTCCGCCATTTGCGGACGGCCTTCGGTATTTACAAAAATACCACTTTCTTCCGTGTAAGCCGCGGCGGGAAGGATAACATCTGCCCGATGTGCCCCGCGATCACCATGGCTGCCTTGATAAATTACAAAAGGCCCATCTGCGATACTGACCTCGTCAGCACCAAGGTTGAAGATGACATCCGCACCTTTTAGCGCTGCTTTCAGCCCACCCTTGGTCACGGCCCCTACATCCATGGCACCAACGCGCCCTGCTGCGGTGTGCAGAACCATCAGCTTCGAATTCGAATTCGCGGCAATCTGCTGCGCAGCCGCTAAAATCGCAGCGCCATTTGTCCCCGTGATTGCGCCGGCCCCAACAATGACAAGGCTTGGGGCCTTTTTACCGGCCGCAGACACTTTCTTTTTGGCCAGCTTTTCAAGCGCTGCTTGATCAGACCCCAGATGCGCATAGTCATAGGTCAGATCAATGGCCTCACCAATCAATCCAATCTGTGCACCATTCAAATAGGCTTTGCGGATACGTGCATTCAACACCGGCGCTTCGGCGCGCGGGTTTGTACCAATCAACTGGATGAGTTCAGCATCATCAACATCTTCAATTTTTGCTGTGCCGACATAGGCGCCGCGGTTGTCACTTGGCAATGCAGCGCCATCGGTTCGACATTCAACTGAACCTCCAAGCGATGTCACAAGGTTATTGAGCGCATAAGCCGCCTCGGTCGAGGTAAGGTCCCCAACAAGGCCGGCTACCTTTTTCCCTTTGACGGCTTTTGCAATCGCGGTAAATGCCTCGCCCCATGTTGCAGGCGTCAGCTTTCCGCCCTTTTTTACATAAGGTTTATCTAACCGCTGGCGACGCAACCCATCCCATACAAACCGCGTTTTGTCAGAAATCCATTCTTCGTTCACGCCATCATGGTTGCGCGGCAAAATACGCATCACTTCGCGGCCCTTTGTATCCACGCGGATATTAGAGCCAAGCGCGTCCATCACATCAATTGTCTCGGTCTTTTTCAATTCCCAAGGGCGGGCGGTAAATGCATAAGGTTTTGAGGTCAGCGCACCAACCGGGCACAGATCGATAATATTGCCCTGAAGCTCACTGTCCAAAGTCTGGTTCAGATAGCTTGTAATCTCTGCATCTTCACCACGACCTGTTTGACCCATCTGGGTGATGCCCGCGACCTCTGTCGTAAACCGCACGCAGCGGGTGCACGAAATGCACCGCGTCATCGTCGTTTCTACAAGCGGGCCAAGATCAAGATCTTCAACCGCACGCTTGGGTTCTCGGAAACGCGAAAAATCAACGCCGTAAGCCATTGCCTGATCTTGCAAATCGCATTCCCCGCCCTGATCGCAAATTGGGCAATCAAGCGGGTGATTAATCAGCAGAAATTCCATCACCCCTTCACGGGCTTTTTTGACCATGGGACTGGTTGTCTTCACTTCGGGTGGTTGACCCTCAGGGCCCGGGCGCAAATCGCGTACCTGCATCGCACAGGATGCGGCCGGTTTTGGCGGGCCGCCGACGACCTCGACAAGGCACATCCGGCAGTTGCCTGCAATCGACAAACGCTCGTGATAGCAGAAACGTGGCACTTCAATCCCGGCCACTTCACAGGCCTGAAGAAGCGTCATTGCGCCATCAACTTCGACCTCTTCTCCATCGACGATAATCTTGCGCAGATCAGACATTTTTGTTCCCAAGATGATCTTTGCAACTCAATAAAGAATGTTGCGCATAGGGACAACAGTTAACCGCCAAAAGTGATGCCGAAAAAGCAGTTAAATATGAGGCTTAATCGACTATTTTACTAGGGAAATTAGTTCTTCCGTAGCAGCTTGCCAACTTGGGTTTTGGCAGTGATTTCATTGTTCCCAAAAGTACACAGCGCATTACGCTCATCCGGGTTTAAACCCTGCTTTTTAAAGTAGGCCGTGACACGCTGCCGAAGCTTATCTTTTTCAGCATCGCTATCGAGAAAGGACTTCACCTCGTCATGGGTATAACCTTGTGCTTTTGCGAAGTTGTAAAGCCCAAGCGAAAACACCATACCATTCAGACGGTTTTCTGTCAGGGTTGTACAATTTTCTTTGACACCCCAAGCCACACCGATATCGAACAGGCCCGTATCAATGCGCTCATAACTCCAAAGCGAAGGTTTTGCGATCGCTGGTGCAGATGTCAAAGCGATGGTCAGGAGGCCAATCACTGCTTTTTTCATTTTAACTCTCTTTCGCGCAGTTGCGCTTGATTGAGATGCTAATCAATGCATTTCGATCATGTTATTCAATATCATAAAGCCACACGGGGTGTTACAGTTTTGCGAGATTTATGGAAAAATCAGCTAAATCGACGGATTTCGCGGGGATTTTTGCCGATTTTCGATGTTATCGAATAGCAGATCAGTGTTTATTCCAAAAAGTCGCTGAAAGCTCAAAGATCGCATTAGAAGTCTCTGCCAGTATGAATACCATCAACCAAGCCCCAGAATTGCCTCTCCGATACTGATGATATGCACATGTACCTCCAGTGGCCGAAAGAGAATGCTAATGCGTCTTATCTAACTTTTGTGCTTTCAAGCCACGCCCAATCAAATGCCGCCGCCGTTGGGCCAAATTCAGTAATATGGTCAAGTTTTCCAAAACCTTCTGACATCGCGGGCTTATGACCCTCAGAAACATTCCAAAACACCATGTAAGGACCATCAAAGACTTCGAACCATTCGTGGCGGCGGTCATACATTTGGCGATGGATTGTGTTAAAGACATAATTATGAAGGCTTGAAACATCTTCCCAAACCGACAGGGTTGAGAGGATTAGCGGATCCTCGGCCAGACCTTCGCTAAAATTCCCTTCATCTGTGTTGCGCCAAATAAATCCGGGCATACGTTCAGCAAGGGCATTCATGCGATCCACTTGGGCAAAGAACGATGCCATGATCGGATCGTCTTTTGGACCCTTTGACCGTGCGAGGTTAAAGCTTGCCAGATGATGCGTCATTCAATGACAAAACAATGTAATTATAGCCAAACGCAATACGAAAAATGACTATAGAGGTTTCTAAGAACGTACGACAAGTCCACGCAATCTAACTTACGCAGCGATGATACCGTGATTTAGGTGGATTACTCCGCCGCAACCGCACTCATGCGGCCTGTGCGTTTATGCTTGATGCGATCTTCGATCTCGTCGCGATAGTGACGTATCAGACCTTGGATTGGCCAAGCAGCCGCATCGCCAAGTGCGCAAATCGTATGGCCCTCGACCTGTTTGGTCACATCTAAAAGCATATCGATTTCTTCCGGTTCAGCCTCGCCCGTGACCAAACGATCCATCACACGCATCATCCAACCGGTACCTTCACGGCATGGCGTACACTGACCACAGCTTTCATGTTTGTAAAATTTAGACAAACGCCAAATCGCTTTGATCACATCCACAGACTGATCCATCACAATCACGGCCGCCGTGCCAAGGCCAGAGCGTTGTTCGCGCAGCCAATCGAAATCCATAATCGCATCTTTGCGCATCACATCCGCTGGCAACAAGGGCACAGAAGACCCACCTGGGATCACTGCCTTAAGGTTATCCCAACCCCCGCGAATACCGCCGCAATGTTTTTCGATTAATTCGTCAAAGGTGATCGACATTGCTTCTTCAACCACACATGGATTGTTCACATGGCCCGAGATTGCAAAAAGTTTTGTACCAGCATTGTTTTCGCGCCCGAAGCTGGAAAACCAATCCGCGCCACGCCGTAAGATTGTCGGGACCACTGCAATGGATTCGACATTATTCACGGTCGTTGGACAGCCATATAAACCCGCACCCGCCGGGAAAGGCGGCTTCATGCGCGGCATACCTTTTTTGCCTTCAAGCGATTCCAACAATGCGGTTTCTTCACCACAAATATATGCGCCCGCGCCGTGATGCAGATACAGGTCAAAATCCCAACCGGATTTCGCCGCATTCTTGCCCAGAAAGCCTGCGTCATACGCCTCATCAATCGCGGCTTGTAGCGCTTCGCGTTCGCGAATGAACTCACCGCGGATATAGATATAGCACGCATGCGCATTCATCGCGAAACTTGCAATCAAGCACCCCTCGATCAGCGTGTGCGGATCATGGCGCATGATTTCACGGTCTTTGCAGGTGCCGGGTTCTGACTCGTCTGCGTTCACCACCAGATAAGCCGGACGCCCATCTGATTCCTTGGGCATGAACGACCATTTCAGGCCGGTGGGAAAGCCCGCGCCACCTCGTCCGCGCAGACCGGATTTTTTCATCTCGTCAATGATCCAATCACGACCCTTTTTGATCAGCTTTGCTGTGCCATCCCAATGGCCGCGCTTTTTTGCACCTTTCAAAGTGCATTCGTGCTGACCGTAAAGATTGGTAAAAATGCGATCCTGATCTTTTAGCATTTAAAATCGTCCCTTGATCACTGCGACTTGCGCCATGCCTTCCATAATACATATAGCGCCCAAGCAAAAGAGGCCATCGCGGCAAAGTCAAACAAAAACACGAACCGTGCGGGCAGGCCCAATTGCCCGCCCAGCCATTGCGCAAACATCCAAATCAAGATCGTTGCGAAGATCACAATCGACGCCAAACGGATCTGTTTCTTGTTTTTCTCTTTATCCATGCGCTCTTTCAAAAAAGGCGGGCACATCGGCCCGCCTTTGCTATTCTATTGCAAATGCGACTACTTCTTGGCTTTGGCCAGTTTCTTGGCTTGGCCAACCCAATTGTCGCGCTCAATACGTCCTTTGAATGACAGCTTATCGTCAACCATGGCAATGTCCTTCTTGGTCCAATGCGCGATTTGGTCAAACTGATAAACACCAATAGAGTTACAGGTTTTTTCCAACTTCGGACCAACGCCTGAAATCTCTTTCAAATCATCGACCTTAGCAGGCTTTTTCGTGTAAAGCGCTGGTGGACGTTTCTTCGCCACTGTCTTTTTAGCTGGCGCCTTTTTAGCCGCAGTTTTCGGTGCCGCTTTCTTAGCTGCTGGTTTCTTAGCTGCCGCTTTCTTTGGCGCGGGTTCTCTCACAGCTGGCGTTTCAACCGCCGCCGCTGCTGGTGCCGCTGCTGCTGGCATTGGTGTGGCTTCCGCGCCTTTGCACAATAAAGATTGCAAAATCCATCCGCCCAAGAACAAAATTGCCAAACCAATCAACGCAGCAATGATAAAGCCGATCCCGTGAAGCAATTTAAGAAATGCGATCAGGCCAATGAAAGCCGCAATCAGATAGCAGACCGTCGGACAATTGCGTAGCCAATTGGTTCCAGTTCCGTCAGACATAATATGTTTCCCTCTAATCTGTCACCGCGCCTTAGGCGGATTTTGAGTTGGTTTTCACACGCGCTTTTTTGCGTGCGGTTAAGATCGGCACTTCGTCCCCTTTGATACGTTTGATCGTATCCCCGTACAAGGAGGCGCGCGTCACCGACGCATTTCCATCATTTACGGATAAATTCATGTCTTTCAAGGCGGTCAGCCCAGATTTTGGTTCTGCCGCGAAACGCCCATTTTGCGGACCCGGACGTGGCACTTCACCACGATCCATCGCATAAATCACGTCACGCAAGCTTTCCTCGGTTAAATCTTCATAGAAATCTTTGCCAATTTGAACCATCGGGGCATTGGTGCATGCCCCCAAACATTCCACTTCTTCCCAACTGAATTTTCCGTTTTCGGACAGTTGATGCGGGTTTGGCGCAATCATCTCTTTGCAAACTTGGATCAAGTCTTCGGCCCCACAAATCATGCAAGTCGTCGTGCCGCAGACTTGAATATGCGCGACCGAACCGACTGGATGCAGTTGGAACATGAAATAGAAGGTCGCCACTTCCAATGCACGGATATAGGCCATGTCCAGCAGATCGGCGATATATTCAATTGCGGGCTGAGACAGCCATCCTTCCTGCTCTTGGGCGCGCCAAAGCAGCGGAATAATCGCAGAGGCCTGACGGCCATCTGGATATTTCTTCATCTGCGCTTTGGCCCATTTCAGGTTTGCAGATGTGAATTTGAAACTGTCAGGTTGTTCGTGATGAAGACGACGCAAGGACATTAGGTCGTTTCCTTTTTGATCAAAGAGTAAAAGTAAATCGCAGCAATCAAACTTAGATTGCCCACGCTAAGATGCGGAATCGGATCAGCACCGAGATAAACCACAGCATCAAAGAAGCCCATGAACGCAAATCCCGCCAATAAAAAAGCTGTCACGCGACTATCGGAAAGATAAATCGCGCCCGCGAGCATTGCACCAAAGAAGAAATAGCGTCCTCCCAAGACGAGTGGCAACTTATCGATTTGATGTGACGTTCCCATCAAGGCCGTGTCTGGCGCGATCACAAAATACAAGCCCAAGCATACAAGTAAAACTGAACACAGATACCCGAAGCTGCGAATGATACCAATGTAAGCTTGCATTATGTTCCCCAGACCCTTTCCAATACAACCGCAAAGACTATCAAAACGGGAAACGACAAAAGAGAGCCAGCACCAAACAAAGTAAAATTGAAAAAGTACCTCGCAAGTATTGCATCATAGGGGCGGCCTAATTCATCAACTGACTTTAAACCCCATTTGCGTACGACATAAAGTCCGCATGCAAACGTCGAAGCAAAGGCAATCGACCAAAAAATCAATATCGGCAAACTAACCATTACCGATCAATCTCCCCAAACACGATATCAAGCGTGCCAATAATCGCGGCGACATCTGCCAATTGATGCCCCTTACAAATATGATCCAGCGCTTGCAGATGTGGATAACCTGGTGCGCGAATTTTCGCTTTGTAAGGTTTGTTCGATCCATCCGAAATCAGGTAGACGCCGAACTCACCCTTGGGTGCCTCAACTGCGGCGTATACTTCGCCCTCGGGCACCTTAAATCCTTCGGTATAAAGCTTGAAATGATGGATCAGCGCTTCCATCGAGGTTTTCATCTCATCCCGCTTTGGCGGCGTGACTTTACCGCGGGAAAGTACATCGCCTGTCGCGCTATCCAATTTTGTAATGCATTGCTGAATGATCTTCACGCTTTCGCGCATCTCGGCCATACGGCACAAATAACGATCATAACAATCGCCATTTTTGCCAATAGGAATATTGAACTCTAGCTCGTCATAGCATTCATAGGGCTGCGCGCGGCGCAAATCCCATGCCATGCCAGAGCCGCGTACCATGACGCCAGAAAATCCCCAGTCCAGCGCCTCTTCCTCGATGATCACCGCAATATCGACATTTCGCTGTTTGAAAATCCGATTTTCGGTCAACAGATCATCGATATCTTGCAAGGCTTGCGGGAAGGTCTGCGTCCAAGCCATGATGTCATCAAGTAATTCCTGCGGCAGGTCTTGATGCACCCCGCCTGGACGGAAATATGCCGCGTGCAGACGTGCGCCACAGGCACGCTCGTAAAAGATCATCAGCTTTTCACGCTCTTCAAACCCCCAAAGCGGCGGGGTCAAAGCACCAACATCCAGCGCTTGCGTGGTCACGTTCAGCAGATGATTCAGAATGCGGCCGATTTCGGAGTACAGCACACGGATCAACTGTGCTCGGCGCGGTACTTCTGTCCCAGTTAGCTTCTCAATCGCGAGACACCATGCATGCTCTTGGTTCATCGGTGCCACGTAATCAAGGCGGTCGAAATAGGGCAGGTTTTGCAGGTAAGTCCTGCTTTCCATCAATTTTTCAGTCCCACGATGCAGCAGACCAATATGCGGATCGCAGCGTTCTACAATCTCTCCATCAAGCTCTAGAACAAGACGTAAAACACCATGCGCAGCCGGGTGTTGCGGTCCGAAATTAATATTGAAATTCCGAATGCGCTGTTCGCCGGTTTGGGCGTCGTTGAAATTGCCGTCCATTATTTATCAAGTCACGGACTTTTTATCTTATCGCGATAGGCCATGATCCAAAGCAGCGGGATCACGGTAAAAGGTGTCAGCGAGAATATTGCGAACCAAGATGGCAAACGGAAATTTGGTAGAAAAATCCAAAACGGAATAATCGTCAAAACCGCCATAATCAGATAGAAGATAGGGCTCATTTTTCTGTCCCCTTCTCGTCACCTGGAATGATATATTCCGCGCCTTCCCATGGCGACATGAAATCAAACTGGCGATATTCCTGAACCAATTGGACTGGCTCATAAACGCAGCGCTTTTCAACCTCGTCAAAACGCATTTCAACATAACCTGTGGTCGGGAAATCCTTGCGCAGCGGATAGCCGCGAAAACCATAATCGGTCAAAAGACGGCGCAGGTCTGGATGGCCAGAGAACATAATGCCATACATATCGAACACTTCACGCTCAAACCAATTGGCAGATGGGTGTATCTCTGTGATCGACGGGACAATCTGATCCTCGGCCACAACCGCCTTCAGACGCACACGTTGGTTGGTGTACATGGACAAGAAGTGATAGACCATGTCGAACCGCGCAGCGCGGCCCGGGTAATCCACTGCCGTGATATCAATTAAAGTCGAGAATTTCAGCTGTTGGTTAGTTTTCAAAATCTCAACAATATCAACCAGCTTGTCCGCTTTCACATGCAGAACCAGCTCGCCCATCTCGTTAATCGCTTGGCCTTCTAAAGCGTCCCCAATTTTAGACGCGACCAATTCGGCCATTTCTGTCAGCACTTCACTCATCAGCGCACCAATGTTCCCGTGCGGCGGATTTTGCGCTGCAATTGTAAAATACCGTAAAGCAACGCTTCTGCCGTCGGCGGACACCCCGGGACATAGACATCAACAGGGACAATCCGGTCACAACCGCGCACAACAGAGTAGCTATAGTGGTAATAGCCGCCGCCATTTGCACACGACCCCATCGAGATCACATAACGCGGCTCGGGCATCTGATCATAAACCTTGCGTAAGGCAGGCGCCATTTTATTCGTCAACGTCCCCGCGACGATCATCAAATCTGATTGTCGCGGCGATGCACGAGGTGCCGTCCCGAAACGTTCCAAATCGTAGCGCGGCATGGAGGTATGCATCATTTCGACCGCACAGCATGCCAAGCCGAAAGTCATCCAATGAAGCGAACCTGTGCGCGCCCAATTGATCACATCTTCAGTAGACGTCAGGATAAAGCCCTTATCCTGCAATTCTTTGTTGATCGCACCGGTCGTAACTTCGTTGTCGCCGCCCGCCGTCGCTGTTCCGGTCATTACTCCCATTCCAACGCTCCTTTTTTCCACTCGTAAGCGAAACCGATAGTCAGAACAGCAAGGAAAATCATCATTGACCAGAAGCCAACCAAGCCTTGGCTGGAAAAGCTAACCGCCCATGGAAAAAGGAAAGCCACCTCAAGATCGAAAATAATGAACAAGATCGAAACAAGATAGAAGCGTATATCGAATTTCATCCGCGCGTCGTCAAACGCATTAAACCCACATTCGTAGGCAGAGTTCTTTTCCGGATCAGGGTTGCGCACCGCGATGATGACCGCAGACAGCAGCAGGGCTAAACCTAAGCCAATCGCCACGCCCAAGAAAATCAGGATCGGCAAATATTCCATTAGCAGCTCTTCCAAAATCGCCTCTCTTCCATGCAGATTTTCCGAAGTTCTTGATTACCTATCTTGACCCTCAAAGGAGGTCAATAAAACTTGGCGTCGTTTTTACGTGATTTTAGATCGAAACTTCGGACCGAATAATCCCAGCGATGCAATCAACATCAGCGGCGCTAAAGGTCAATGGAAGGCGCAAATCCAAAAGCGTACTTAAAATCTCGTCTGTTTGGGGAAGCTGTTGGGCTTCAACATAGCGCCAACTGTCATGTCGTGAGGTAAAGCCCTTGGGTGCATCGGCCCCGAACCACTTCAATTCCACTCCACGCGCCGCACATCGCGCCATAAAATTCTCAATCTCGACGTTGGACCGCCCGAGCAATCGAAATTGGAAAGACGACATCACATGATCTTCTTCGGCGGGTCGATAAGGCAGCGCCAAACCTTCAACTTGCGCCAATTCTTTTTCCATTTGATTATAAAGCGCTTTCCAACGCGCACATTGGCGCGGCAGATCCGCCAGTTGTGGCCGCAAAATCGCAGCTCGCAAATTGTCCATACGGCCCGAACAATTTGGCATGTCCAATCGAATGTCTTCGAAAACCTCCGTCGGCGCACCTGCTGCATGACTTTCATACAGCATATAGGACCCTGACAGCATCGTAGCTCGCGCCATAACTTCGGCATCATCGGTCACGAGTAAACCACCCTCGCCTGAATTCATATGCTTATAGGTTTGCGTTGAATAGCACCCGATAATCCCATGACGCCCCGATGGCGTGCCATTCCAAGACGCGCCCATCGTATGCGCGCAATCCTCAACAACTTGAACGCCCGCGGCATCACATATCGCAATCAGCTTATCCATATTAACAAGATGGCCGCGCATATGGCTCAGCATCAAAACCTTTGCACCAGAGGCTTCGATTTTGGCTTCTAGGTCTTTCAGGTCCATCACCAAATCTTCGGTGATTTCCACAAAAATTGGCTTTGCCCCGACATTCGCAATCGCGCCGGGTACAGGGGCGAGCGTGAAGCTATTCGTCAGAACGCCATCGCCTTGGCCAACACCCAATGCGCGCAACGCCGTCGCCATGGCATAGCCACCCGAGGCCACAGCAAGACAATATTTTGACCCCACAAAATCCGCGAATTCTTGTTCCAGCAAAACTGCCTCTGCCGTTTCGCCTTCCACAACATTGTAGCGATGCAACCGCCCATGACGCATCACATTCACCGCTGCCTCAATCGCGGCCTCTGGCAGGGGTTCCTGCTGGGTAAAGCTACCTTGGAATCGTTTGGTCATAGCGGCCAATCTAATTTGGGAACATATCTGCGATCAAGCGCGGCAGATCGTCGTAGTGATTCAATATCGCTTCGGGCTCCAAGGCGCGAATATCCCCACCTAGCGGTCCAAAACCAACAAGAATAGAGGGCAAACCCGCAGCTTTTGATGTGTCCCGATCTGTTTTTGTGTCCCCAATCAATACGGCACGGGTCACATCGCCCCCTGCCCGCCGCACGGTTTCAAACAAATGCTCTGGATCAGGTTTGCGCACATCCAAACTATCCGCGCCCAGCATGGCGCCAAAATAATCCCAAATCCCCAGCGCTTTCAAAAGCGGTTCCGCCAGCCAAGCTGGTTTATTGGTACAAACACCCAACACATGACCATCTAATTTCAACCGCTCCAAACATGACAAGACACCGTCATAAAGAGCCGTATGCTCATGCAAATTCTTTGCATAGAAATCCAATAATGGACGGTAACCATCATCAATAAATGCCTCGCCCAGACCGTCCCGACGCGACGCACCTAATGTCAGCATCGCGCGACCACCGCGCAGCGCGGTTGCTGTATCCTGTGGATGCTCCAACGGACGACCATGGCCTTGTGTCTCAAAAACCGCATTCGCCGCGTTCAGCAAATCCTTGCTGGTATCGGCCAAAGTTCCATCAAGATCAAAAATCACACTCACACTCATATCCGCCCTCTGACATGGATCGTAACGAAGTGAAAGACTTCTTGAGCAGATGGGCACTTTCACTTGCGAATCGAACACGATAGAGGGGCGCAATGACACAAAGAACCGCAGTTGTTATTCTAGCCGCTGGCAAAGGCACGCGCATGGCATCTGACCTGCCAAAAGTGCTGCACCCTTTGGGCCGTGCGCCGATGCTTTATCATTCCATGCGCGCCGCGCAGATGATTGAAGCAGAAAAAACGATTGTGGTCGCGGGGCACAAGGCAGAGGCCGTCCGTGACGCCGCGCTTGTCTTTGATGACACTGCTGAAATTGCTGTTCAAAAAGAACAACTCGGCACAGGGCACGCCGTCGATCAAGCGCGCGACGCGTTGAAGGCTTTTAATGGCGATGTCTTTGTGCTTTACGGCGATACCCCTTTTGTCTCAGCAGATACTTTGATCGCGATGGCCGAAAAACGCGACACTGGTGCGGATGTCGTTATACTTGGCTTTCAGCTCGCGCCGCCGCATAGTTATGGGCGTTTGGTCATGAATGGCGATAAATTGACCAAGATCGCAGAAGCCAAGGATGCGACAGACAAGGAGTTGGAAATCAGTTTTTGCAATTCCGGCATCGTCTGTGCGGATCGAGAAACGCTATTTGATCTGATCACCAAAATCGGAAACGACAATGCAAATGGTGAATATTATCTGACGGATATTGTTGCCATCGCAAATGAAAAGGGCCTGACCTGTGGCGCTGTTGAATGCAGCGAAACAGAAGCTCTCGGAATTAATTCCCGCCAAGAGCTTGCCCGCGCAGAAGCACTATTTCAGGATATGAAACGGGCAGAGGTTATTGAAAGCGGCGTCACATTGCTTGCCCCTGAAACGGTTTATTTCGCCTATGACACGACGATTGGACGTGACGTGGTGATCGAAGAAAATGTTGTCTTCGGTCCGAATGTCACAGTTGAAAGCGGCGCGCACATCAAAGCGTTCTCGCATCTTGAAGGCGCGCATGTTTCAAAAGGTGCATCGGTTGGCCCTTATGCCCGCCTGCGCCCAGGTGCAGAGATTGGCGAAGGCGCTTTTGTCGGCAACTTTGTGGAGGTGAAGAACGCACAATTCGCAGAAGGCGCGAAAGCCTCTCACCTTAGCTATATTGGCGACGCTTCCGTTGGCAAGGACGCGAATATCGGAGCAGGCACAATTACGTGCAACTATGATGGCGTCCTGAAACATCACACTGAAATCGGTGAACGCGCCTTTATTGGCTCTAATTCCGCACTTGTTGCGCCTGTGCGCATCGGTGACGACGCGATGACCGGATCAGGCTCTGTGATTACCAAAGACGTGCCTGCTGAAGCTTTGGGTGTTGGGCGCGCGCGTCAGGAAAATAAGGCGGGCTTCGCTACAAAATTGCGCCAGAAGCTGTTGGCGATGAAAGAAAAAATGAAAAAGGAACAAGGCTGATGTGTGGGATTGTTGGTGTTTTGGGGAATCACGAGGCCGCACCACTTTTGGTCGATGCGCTCAAGCGCCTTGAATATCGCGGCTATGACAGCGCGGGCATCGCGACCGTACTAGACGGGCAGCTGGAACGTCGCCGCGCTGTCGGCAAACTGGTCAATCTGTCGGATCTTTTGGTCCACGAACCGCTTGCCGGGAAAGCGGGTATCGGCCACACGCGATGGGCCACACATGGCGCCCCTAATGTTGCAAATGCACACCCGCATAAGGCAGGCAAGGTCGCCGTCGTGCACAATGGCATCATCGAAAATTTCAAAGATTTACGTGACCAGTTGAATGCAAAAGGGGCCGATTTCAGAACCGAAACGGATACCGAAACCATCGTACAACTTTGTATGTCTTTCATGGATGACGGCGCCAGCCCGCGCGAGGCTGCTAAAAATACAATTGCGGCACTCGAAGGTGCCTTTGCGCTATGTTTTCTGTTTGCGGGCGAAGATGATCTATTGATTGCGGCGCGCAAAGGCTCGCCGCTTGCCATTGGGCATGGCGAGGGCGAGATGTTTGTCGGCTCTGACGCCATTGCCCTTGCGCCGATGACCACAAAAATCACCTATCTTGAAGAAGGCGATTGGGCCGTGATCAATCGGTCATGCGCCGAAATTTATGACGCCCAGAACAAACAAGTCAGCCGCGACATGCAGGAAATCGCACTGTCCAGCGGCGCGGTCGAAAAGGGGCATCACAAGCATTTCATGGCCAAAGAAATTGCGGAACAACCCGCAGTCATTGCGGATGCGTTGGGCATCTATCTGAACGCCGACCGCACTGGAATCGATTTACCCGCATTGGATATCGATTTGTCCAAATTCAACCGCGTGACAATTGTGGCCTGTGGCACAGCTTATTTGGCAGGTGCTGTTGCAAAATATTGGTTCGAACAAATCGCTGGTCTGCCAGTAGAAATCGATATTGCCTCTGAATATCGCTACCGCCAGCCTGTTTTGAACCCAAACACACTGGCGATTTTTGTTAGCCAATCGGGCGAAACTGCCGACACGCTGGCCGCATTACGCCATTGCAAAGAAGGTGGAATGACCACACTTGGCATCGTGAATGTTGAGACCTCGACAATTGCACGAGACGCGGATGCAAAGCTGTTGATCCATGCCGGAACTGAAATTGGCGTTGCCTCTACCAAGGCATTCACCTGTCAGCTTCTGACACTTCTGTCGCTTTGCCTGTGCATGGCGCGGTTGAAAGGCGCTTTGGATGAAATATCAGAACCGAAACTGGTCAAAGAACTCGTCACCTTGCCCGGGCGTATGACCGACGCATTGGCGCTGGAGCCGAAAGTAGATCAGATTGCAGGCGAAATTGCGAAAGCCAAAGACGCATTGTTTTTGGGACGCGGCCCAATCTATCCGCTGGCGCTAGAGGGCGCGCTGAAACTGAAAGAAATCAGCTATATTCATGCCGAAGGTTACGCGAGTGGCGAATTAAAGCATGGACCGATTGCGTTGGTCGACGAACATATGCCCGTTATCGTATTGGCCCCAAAGGACGCGCTCTATGACAAGACAGTATCGAATATGCAGGAAGTCATGGCGCGTGGCGGCAAAGTGCTTCTGATCACAGATGAGGCAGGTGCGAAGGACGCAGGCGATGATGTGTGGCAAACAATTGTAATGCCTGACATTGCGGATATTTTGGCGCCAATCCTATATGCTCTGCCAGCCCAGATGTTGGCCTATCACACAGCCGTTCATAAGGGCACCGATGTAGATCAACCGCGTAATTTGGCAAAGTCAGTGACGGTGGAATGACAACTCGGATCAAAAAACTGCGGTTAATATCGGATTAAAATCCACTCCAGAAAACTAGGGGAGTGAAGCTGATTTTAACCAAATTTCACAAACGAAATCCCTATCAGACCGGCAGCGCTGTGGTCTTAAACACCGTACGTAAGGCAAAGCTCGATTGCATCTGATTCACATGCGGCAAGCGCGACAAATGCTGCCGATGAATACGCGCAAAATCTTCCGTATCTGCCGCTACAATCTTTAGCAAATAATCTGCATTCCCGGCCATCAAATGACACTCTAATACATCGGGGATCAACCGGACTGCCTTCTCAAACGCATCCAGTGCCTCGTCGGTCTGACTGCCCAATTTAATCTCTACAAAGACGGTGGTCTTACGATCAATTTTCTGCGGATCCAAAAGGGCGACATAGTCTTTGATAAACCCCTCACGTTCCAATATCCCGACGCGCCGATGACATGCCGATGGGGACAGGTGCACCTTCTCGGCCAATTCCAAATTCGACAACCGCCCCTGTTTTTGCAAGGCTTTTAAGATGCGGCGATCAACGTCATCAATTTGAAAATTCATCGAATTTCCTTTCGCAAATTCAAAATTTATCCGTGATATGTTCTTAAATTACGCAAATTTGCAATATCTTTCGCGCTTAATACCGCTGCAACACTCCTAATTTTTGATCCAATGTAAAGGAGCATTCAAATGATCATCGGTTGCCCAAAAGAAATCAAGAATCAGGAATATCGCGTCGGCATGACGCCCGCCGCAGCGGCAGAAGCCGTCGCGCGCGGTCATAGCGTCATTATAGAAACGGGCGCAGGAATAGGTGCGGGATTCTCGGATGAAGATTACACCAATCAAGGCGCAGAGATTCTTGGGTCTGCGCAAGATATTTTTGCAAAAGCAGAGATGATTGTGAAAGTCAAAGAACCCCAAGCCGGCGAGCGCAAAATGCTACGCGAGGGGCAGGTTTTGTTCACCTACCTGCATCTTGCGCCTGATCCGGAACAGACCAAAGACCTGCTTAATAGCAGTGTCACAGCAATTGCTTACGAGACCGTAACGGATGCGCAAGGCGGCCTCCCACTCCTTGCACCAATGTCGGAGGTTGCGGGCAAACTTGCGCCACAAGTGGGCAGCTGGGCTTTGCAGAAAGCCAATGGCGGCCGTGGTACATTACTGGGTGGTGTGCCAGGCGTGGGTCCGGCCGAAGTCGTTGTGATCGGCGGCGGCAATGTTGGCCTGCATGCCGCGCGCGTTGCTGCGGGCATGGGGGCAGATGTCACCGTGCTGGACATGTCGCTGCCCCGCATGCGGTATTTGGATGATGTTTTCGGCAAAGATTTCAAAACTCGCTATGCCAGCCGCGACAACACTGCGCAACTTATCCAATCGGCAGATATGGTGATTGGCGCGGTGCTGATCCCCGGGGCCGCAGCACCAAAATTAATCACCCGCGCGCAATTGGGCACGATGAAGCCAGGTGCGGTTTTGGTTGATGTCGCCATCGATCAAGGCGGGTGTTTTGAGACCTCTAAAGCCACAACACATGATGATCCAATTTATGAGGTCGATGGCATTGTGCATTATTGCGTCGCCAACATGCCGGGCGCGGTTGCACGCACGTCGACAATTGCACTTGGAAATGCGACCATGCCTTTCTTGCTGTCACTTGCTGATAAAGGTTGGAAAGACGCATGCGCAGACGATCCACATTTGCTTGCGGGCCTAAATACTCATGCCGGTCATCTGACATATTTCGCCGTTGGAAAAGCACTTGGCATTGATGTCCTCAGCCCAGAATTGGCTTTGAAAACATAGGACTTTTACGAGTCCTCAGGCGGCTGGTTTTAGCCAGCCGCGATAAGCCACGATTAAACCGATGATCGGAAATGTCATCTTGACATCAAAGTGATATAAGCGGTCACGCTCTGTTTCATAGCTGCCACCGTCGGGAAGCAAAAATTTGGGCATCGGTATACCCAGAAGATCCCAACGCCGCGGATTGAAATAAATCCGATCGCCTTCAACAACAATCGCCAGTGAAATCGTAATTGGTCCAAACCTTTCGCGCATTAAATACTGATCTTTGCCTTTGCCTTGCGTCAAGACCGACTGAAATTCTTTTCCCGCAAATTCGCGTGTCCAACGCTCTTGATCCGCATCCCGCGAAATTGTGACCGCAGCGGGCACATTTTCGCCAGCATCAGGAAAGCCCATAAGCCGGGCAATCAATCGTGCGATTGGATGCGTTCCGCGCGTGATTTTGGCCTCGCCAACATATCTCTGCGGCGCACTCAATTTATGAAAGTTCTGTACAATTTGTGGCGCTTTAATCATCGCCTTGCCAAGATGCCGTTCAAAAAGGCTGCCTTCGATAGGTTCACGAAATCCAGCGAAAATTGCCCGATCACCGGCGCAGTCCAAAATATCTTTTAGTGATAGTTCTGTCTTTGGAATACGCGCACCAGCAGCAAACCTTTGACCTTTCATACGCTTTTTGATCAAGGCCGCGATCGGCAGTGACGGGATGTACGGCCCATCTGTGGTTTCGGCAAGCAGATGCCATTCAATGCGCCGCCCCTTACCACTTACGGCCACATACATGCCGCCCCTATCTTCCCCTGCGCGCAATGCCCGAAGTGCGCGCATTGCGACACCCGAAAATCGGTCTAAACGCGGCAAAAGGCGGTAGCGGCGCATTCGCGCCATCAAACTCAAAAGGCGGTGCAAATATGCGGGTAGCGTGCCGACCCCAAACCAAATATCGGTGATACGCGGGTACCGATGTGGCAGGATTGTTAAATCGGGTACGTCAATCAGTGTAAATCGTCGTCGTCGTAGCGGCGTTTTACCAGGCGGCGCGATGGTGAAATAACGGCTTTCAACCAGACCAAGCCCCGCCGCTTTTTGACCCGATTCCAACCGCTCAATTGGTGTGCCTGCATATGACAGCACCGCACGCATCACGCTCATGCCAAATCCAGCAAAAGGCGAGGGCGCGATCCCCGCTTCGACTTTCTCGATCGGAATTTTATCTTCTAGCTCTGCCAGTACCGCGCCCGAGAGTATCGGAAAGCTCGACACACCGGATAGGATTGTCACATCCGCACTACGCGCTGCCTGATCCAACTGATCTATACCAGATGCAAATTCCGCCCCATCGGCAAAATCATAGTAATCAATCCCTGCCGCAATCGCTTCTTTCGCAACATGATAAGGGTCGCCGCCATAGGCCTGAAATGGACCAGATGCATCAACGACCAAATCGGGTCTTTGCGTCTCTATGGCCGCTGCAATGTTTAGGCGATCCAACTCAAGCGGCACAAGCTCCGCCGCGATATCCAAACCGTCACAAAAGGCTTGCGCCTTATCCAAACTGCGCCCCGCAACCATAAAAGTTAAAGCGGGATCGTCGCCTAACAATTCCACAAGGCGCCCCCCGAACATACCGTAGCCACCAAGGATCAGAATTTTCATGGAACAGCTTTCAGGAGTTCAGCAGTCGTTTTTGCACCTCTGCGTCAGGCAGGTTGCATAAATCTGTGCGCCCCAAAAGTCGAATGCGATTGCGCGCAATCAGGTGATAGCCCCAATTTAGGATCGGATAAGGAATAATCCGAAAGATCGCGGACAGTTTCCAAATCCCACCCAATCTTTGCGCCACACGCAAAAACGCATCCGCAGAGCTATAAGCCTGACCATCCACCAAATAGAGCCAGCTTGAAGGGGCACTTGGGTCCATGCCGTGCTGACGCATCAACCTCCCGCCCAAATCACTTTGCAGGGGAACAATCAAAAACTCGCCCTTTTGGTCGTTATGTGCGATCCATTTCGCGCCTTTCGCGCATAGATTGCACATTGCATCCATCACAGTCACTGGGCCTTTATGCGCTGCAAGTGTCTTTTCCGCAGGGGTCATAATCTTAAAATAGTCATCACATCACAAAAGGCCAGATGCGAAAAGGCCGCATCATCTCTGACACGGCCCTTTGAGCTCATATGTTGGTCTTATTTTTTCTTCGTTAACCCATCACGGATTTCGATCAACAGATCAATCTCGCTTGGGCCCGGATCCTCTGCCGGTGCTTCCTCTTCTTTCTTTTTCATCTTGTTCACAGACCGAACCAGCATGAACACAACAAAACCGATGATCAAGAAATTGATGATCGCCATGATAAACCGTCCATAAGCGAAGACTGGCGCGCCAGCTTCTTCTGCCGCCGCAAGGCTTGCGTGACTGGACCCATCCAGCGTGGAATACATGGATGCGAAATCAACCCCGCCCATGAATAGGCTGATAAACGGATTGATCAAATCCGCGACCAGCGAGCCGACAATTGCGGTAAACGCCGCACCGATGATGATACCAACGGCCATGTCCATAACATTGCCCTTGGCGATAAAATCTTTGAATTCTTTTAGCATTTTGTTCCCTCAGAGTTTTCCCAACGTCCATGTAAGGATAAACAATTTGTTTACAACTGTCTTATTGCACAGATCGTCAAAAATCCTAACATGAAAGTTACGTCTTACCGTCCGGGTTCCGTGCGGGTCACAAAACCTATCATAGAAAGATCGAGATCATGAGCTATACACCCCCCAAAGTCTGGACATGGGAAGAAAAAAGTGGCGGCCAATTTGCCAATATCAACCGCCCCATCAGTGGTCCCACCCATGACAAGGATCTGCCTGTCGGCAAACACCCCTATCAGCTTTATTCCCTTGCTACACCAAATGGCATCAAAGTCACGGTCATGTTCGAAGAACTGTTAGCCGCGGGTCATGATGCAGAATATGATGCTTGGCTTATTAAAATTCAGGAAGGGGATCAGTTTTCCTCTGGCTTTGTCGATGTGAACCCGAATTCAAAAATTCCTGCACTGATGGATACGACCACAGGCACACGCGTTTTCGAAAGCGGCGCGATCCTGCTTTATTTGGCGGATAAATTCAAAGCCTTTATGCCACAGGATCATGCGGGTCGCACTGAAACCCTGAATTGGCTCTTCTGGCTACAAGGCTCCGCCCCTTATCTTGGCGGCGGCTTTGGTCACTTTTATGCTTATGCGCCAGAGAAATGGGAATATCCGATCAATCGTTTTGCGATGGAAACCAAACGCCAATTGGATGTGTTGGATCAGAATTTATCTGATCGCCCATTTTTGGCAGGCAATGATTATACAATAGCGGATATCGCTACAGCGCCTTGGTATGGCGGCTTGGTTAAAGGCTGGCAATATGGCGCGGCAGAATTCCTAGATGTCACCAGCTATAAGAACGTTAATCGTTGGATGGATGAAATCGCAGATCGCCCAGCGTTTAAACGCGGTCGAATGGTCAACCGAACTTGGGGCGATGATGGTCAATTACCAGAGCGCCATGATGCGTCAGATTTTGAGAGCGTGTAGATAGGACACTGCAAGCTATTATCGCGCTTTATTAAACTCGATCTCTTGCCCTGCCCAAATTTTGGCGGGGCACATTGCCTTTTCTAACTCTGAAATAAAATTCGAAAACCTGTTTACCTAAAAACAAGAAAACTTGTTTACCTGTTTTCTTGTTTTCAAAAATTAGAAAGACCAACAATGCCCATCGATCCGAAATTTGCCCCCCTATACAAAGCGCTTGCCCATCCACGCCGCATCAAACTGTTCAACATTCTAGCCGCAGCCAAAACGCCGCCAAATCTGACGCAGCTCCAGTCCATTTCCAAACTCAACACCAACGCACTCACCCATCATCTTCGGCTGATGCATCGCGCTGGTCTCGTTATGAAAAAGCGCACACCCCAAGACACAAAAATCATACTTCGAGCAGAGGTGATTGAAACACTTATGGATCAATGGAACGCCGAAACGGCGACGAACACAAAAATCGCCGCATAAGACAACCAAGTCTGACCATTGACAGACCTGCGCGAACATCCTATCTGCCCCGACAATTCAAGGAAGAGTCACACCTTCCGGTCTTTAGGGAACACCCAAGATCGCCCCCCGTCAGCGAGTTTCGCCCGCGGGGGCTGTTCTGCATTGGGACTTAACATGGCTTGAAAGGAGCCTGCGAGATGTTTGAAAGCTTATCGGATCGCCTCTCTGGCGTCTTTGACAAACTCACCAAACAAGGTGCCCTGTCAGACGAAGATGTATCGGTTGCCCTGCGCGAGGTGCGCGTGGCCTTGTTGGAAGCAGACGTATCGCTGTCTGTTGCGCGCGACTTCATCAAAGCAGTTCAAGAAAAAGCGACAGGCCAAGCGGTCACACGTTCCATCACACCTGGCCAACAGGTCGTCAAAATCGTCCATGACGAGCTGGTGCATTTCCTTGCCGGCGACAATCCAAATATAGGCGAGCTGAAAATCGACAGCCCGCCTGCCCCAATCCTGATGGTCGGTCTCCAAGGCTCGGGTAAAACGACGACAACCGCAAAACTCGCCAAACGTCTGAAAGAAAAGAACGGCAAGAAGGTTTTGATGGCCTCGCTTGACACAAACCGTCCTGCGGCGATGGAGCAATTGGCGATTTTGGGTCAGCAGGTCGGTGTCGATTGTCTGCCCATCGTCAAAGGTGAAAACGCAGTCAATATCGCAAAACGCGCCAAACAACAAGCGAACCTTGGCGGTTATGACGTCTATATGCTCGACACCGCTGGCCGTTTGCAAATCGACCAAGAGCTGATGGCAGAGGTCGAAGAAGTTTCCAAAGTCGCAAACCCCCGCGAAACCATGTTGGTCGTCGACGGCCTAACAGGTCAAGTCGCGGTTGAGGTTGCCGAAGAATTCGACCGCCGCGTTGGCATCACAGGCGTGGTGATGACCCGAATGGATGGCGATGGGCGCGGTGGTGCAGCCCTATCAATGCGCGCGGTTACAGGCCAACCCATCAAATTTGTCGGTGTCGGCGAAAAGATGGATGCGCTGGAAGAATTCCATCCAGAACGTATTGCAGGCCGCATCCTTGGTATGGGCGACATCGTCAGCCTTGTCGAAAAAGCCCAAGAAACCATTGAGGTCGAACAGGCCGAAAAGATGATGAAGCGCATGAAGAAGGGTCAGTTCAATATGAACGACCTGAAAATGCAGCTTGAACAAATGATGAAAATGGGCGGCATGGAAGGCATCATGGGCATGATGCCCGGCATGAAAAAAATGCAAAAGCAGATCGATGAGGCAGGCGGTATTGATGACAAAATCTTTAAACGCCAAATCGCTTTGATCCAATCCATGACCAAAAAGGAACGCGCCAACCCACAGATTATGCAAGCCAGCCGCAAGAAACGTGTCGCCGCAGGTGCGGGCCTTCAAGTGTCCGAACTCAACCAACTTCTCAAAATGCAACGTCAAATGGCCGATATGATGAAGAAGATGGGTAAGGGCGGGATGTTGAAACAAGCGATGGGTGCGATGTTTGGCAAAGGCGGGATGCCACAAATGCCAGACGGAATGGATCCCAAACAAATGGAAGATGCGGCAAAGCAACTGTCCAAAGGGGGTGGCGGTTTAGCGGGCGGCCTTCCTGGATTGGGCGGCGGTCCATTGCAATTACCACCTGACTTGTCTGGGTTTGGGAAGAAAAAGTAATGCAAATGCCTGTCAACATAGACACTGCGCGCCTTCGACTCCGCCCGTTTCATGCGGATGATATGCCGAGCTATTTGGATTACTATACATCTGATGCGCGCACTAAAGGTGTCGGCGGCGCACAACCCAAGGATGTTGCGATCGAACGGTTTTTAGCTATGGCTGGTCAATGGTCTATTCGCGGATATGGTCGCTATGCGATAACAACAGATCACGCGAAGCCAGCTTTTGGGCATGTGGGTGTACTGCATCTTGATAGCGAACCAGAGATGACATGGACGCTTTGGGATGAAACAGAGACACAGAAAGGTTTTGCGACCGAGGCCGCATCAGCAGTATTAGAAGCTTGGTTCGCAGCAGGTGCAAAGCGCATTATCGCACCAATCTCCAAGAATAATGAACCGTCTATAAACGTGGCGAGAAAACTCGGCATGGAACAAGACCCGAATGCTGTTGCGCCAAAGTCGATGCCTGACGGCATTGTTTATGCAAAAGAATTGCCAGCATGATCTTAGAAACCGAACGCCTCTTCCTGCGCCGTCCTCAACCGCGTGACCAAGACCCCTCTGTGGCCTTTTTCATGTCAGATCGCGCGGTTGGCGTGGGCGGTCCCTATGATCTGGGCCAAGCCTGGCGCCATTTTGCCTATGAACTTGGCCATTGGGAAATTTTTGGACATGGCATGTGGGCGGTGACGATGAAAGATGATGAAAGTCTTGTCGGTCTTATCGGTCCATGGACCCCGCCCGATTGGCCAGAACGTGAAATCGGCTGGATGATATTTGAAAATGCCGAAGGCAAAGGCATCGCCTATGAGGCAGCGAATGCGGCAATTATTGATGCACGCACACGTCTTGGCTGGACCACAATGGTCTCTTACATCAAGCCCGATGTCACCCGCTCGATCGCACTGGCCGAACGGCTGGGTGCAAAACATGACCCAAACGCAAAAACACCAGGCGATTTTCCTTGCCTCGTTTACCGTCATCCATCGGAGTAAACTATGACCGACGATACCGCACCCACCGCCCAAGAAGTTTTGGGCAAACATCGTGAAAGCATCGACAGGTTAGACGCAATTCTTGTCTACACGCTGGCCGAACGCTTTCGCCACACCAAGGAAGTCGGCCAACTCAAAGCGCTTTATGAACTTCCACCTGCTGATCCCCTGCGCGAAGCACAGCAAATAGAACGCCTACAAAAGATGGCGCTAGACGCCGATCTTGATCCCGAATTCGCGAAGAAGTTTCTGAACTTCGTTATCGCCGAAGTCATCCAACATCACAAACAACACTCACATTCTGATACTTAGGAGAAAACCAAAATGGCAATGAAAATCAGACTGGCCCGGGGCGGGTCGAAAAAACGCCCTTTCTATCGTGTGGTCGCAGCCGACAGCCGCATGCCGCGCGATGGCCGCTATATTGAAAAGCTCGGCACGTATAACCCACTTTTGCCCAAAGATAGTGAAGAGCGCGTGAAGCTTGATATGGAGCGTGTAAAGCATTGGTTGGGCGAAGGGGCGCAGCCCACAGATCGCGTCGCCCGTTTCTTAGAAGCGGCGGGCGTCTTGGATAAGACCGAGCGCAATAATCCAAACAAAGCAAAGCCTGGCAAAAAAGCGCAAGAGCGGATTGAAGAGAAAGCCGCGAAAGAAGAGGAAGCCAAAGCCGCCGCAGAAGCACCTGCAGAGGAAGCCCCTGCCGAAGACACATCGAGCGAAGAAGCGCCAACCGAGGAAGCGGCGGCGGAAGCGGTCCCGGCAGAAGAAGCCCCTGCGGAAGAAGAAGCGAAGGCCGAAGGATAAGACCAATACGCGTAGAAATTTCGGAACGCAATTTCTACGCTTATCTCGCATCGCCCGCGTGGTTTTAACCGCGTGGGCGATTCATTTTAGGAGCAAAATTTGCCCGCTCTGTGACGTAAAAAACGCTTATCATATTGAATAAAAGCACTTTTATTGATTTACAAAAGGGAGACTCAAAATCACTAAATGCATTTTCTCATTTTGAGTTCACACAAAATTAACCAGCCAAAGACCACTTAATTCAACCCGCTTTCAGCTGATCCACATTCAAGAACCCGCCAGATTGATGCGCCCAAAGTTTGGCATAAAGCCCGCCCCGATCCAGCAACTTCTGATGCGACCCTTCCTCAACGATCCGTCCTTGATCTAAAACAACAATCCGGTCCATTTTTGCAATTGTGCTCAACCGGTGCGCAATCGCAATCACGGTCTTGCCCTCCATCACATTGGCCAAAGCAGATTGAATTTGCGCCTCCACTTCTGAATCCAACGCGGATGTTGCCTCATCCAATAACAAAATTGGCGCATCTTTCAAAATCGCGCGCGCCAAGGCTATTCTCTGCCGCTGTCCACCCGAAAGTTTCACCCCACGCTCGCCCAAATACGCGTCATATCCGGACCGCCCTTTGGGGTCGATCAATGTACCGATAAACGCATCAGCTTCAGCACGTTTTGCCGCCGCTGCGACCTCTGCGGCCGTCGCCTCCCAACGCCCATATTGAATATTGTCAAAAGCGGAGCGGTTAAACATCGCGGCGTCTTGCGTAACCATTGCGATTTGTTTGCGTAAACTTTCTTGGGTAACGCCCGCTAGATTCTGATCGGAAATTTCGACCCTTCCAGCTTCGGGATCATACAGCCGAAGGGCAAGGGACATCAGCGTCGATTTCCCAGCGCCTGAGGGTCCGACCAGCCCGATCTTCTCGCCCTCTTTGATATGCAGGTTGATGCCTTTGACCCCGCCCACATCTTTCCCATATTGAAAATCCACATTCGTAAATCGCAAATCAGCACGGGCAATCTCTAAGTCCACAGCATCGTCACGATCCACCAAATCATGCGGCGGCGCCAACGTGCGCATGCCATCTTCTGCCTCGCCAAGATCGGAAAATATCGTCATCAATGTCCAGCTTACCCATCCAGACATCTGGCCCAATCGCAAAGACAGCGCACCAATTGCGGCCAGATCGCCTGCTGTCGCCGCGCCTGACTGCCATAAACGCAACCCGTAGCCCAACATGACCACCGGCAATAGGCCACCCAAAAAGATTAAGCCGACCCGGAAAACAACCGCTAATCGCGCCCAATGAATTGCAGTGCCACGGTAAGATTCCATCGCATCAAGGGCGGCCCGATCTTCCTGCTGGCTTGATGCGAAAAGCTTGACCATCCGCATATTGGCAACCGTGTCCACCAATTGGCCCGACACGCCCGCCCGTGCACTTGCGCGTATCTTCGAACGCTCCCGCATACGCGGCAAAATCACGCCCAAAAACCCAAAATAAAGCGCAAACCAGACAAAGAGTAATAGGATCAAAACAGGTGACAGCGCCCCAAAAACTGCCGTCGTCCCGATGACCATTGTCAGTGCAAATATAAGCGCATGAATGCATTCTTGGACAACAGACGTGATCGCACGCGAGACTTGCAATTCCTTTTGTGAAATCCGCCCGGCAAAATCATCATCGAAATATTGCACAGAATGACCCAAGACGTGGCGATGAATGCGGCTGAGCACCAAATTTGGGAGGTTCGGTCCCAAGGTGATTGCATTCATGCTGGACGCAAGCCCAAAGGCGAGCGGGCGCAGGACAATCGAAATTACCACAAACCATAAAAAGAGCGATCCATGGCTTGTCCAGAATCCCGAAAATTCGGTGCCGATGACGCCATCAACCAATCGCCCGAGCAAATAATAAGTTATGACCTCCATCGCCCCGCCCAGCATATTGGCCAGCGCGGTTAGGAAAATAACGCCCCACACACCCGACAAAGACCACCGGAAAAACGCGCCAAGCTTTTGTGGCGGTGCGCCGTCGGCGGGCATCTCTGGGTCAATTAGGCCTGCAAAAAAATCAGAATATCGTGACATGTCACTATGCGGGGTTTCTAAGCTTCTTATCAGCTTAGCGTGAATTGCGATATTGTCACGCCCCAGCGCGCCCATATTCATAGACATTTCTGTGAAAACAACGCTAAAGGAACATCTATGGATGACGCAAAAATCTGTGTAGGCGCAATTATGGGCGCATTCGGCGTGAAAGGCGAAATGCGCATTAAAAGTTTTTGTGCTGAACCTGCTGATATCGCCACGTTTAAGCCGCTCACAGACGAGGCGGGCGCAAAAGAATTCACGCTCAAAATCACCCGCCCCATCAAAGGCGGCTTTGCCGCACGAGATCCGAAAATTCGTTTCAAAGATCAGGCCGATGCGTTGAAAGGAACGGCACTTTACGCCGCGCGCGATCAACTGCCAAACCTACCGGATGATGAATTCTATCACTCTGACCTGATTGGACTGGACGTGTTGGACACAGGCGGCGCGAAACTCGGTCGTATCAAAGCTGTGTTCGATCACGGCGCTGGCGATCTGTTGGAAATCACAGGGCCAAATCTTAAGGGCGGCATATTGTTACCCTTCACAAAAGAGGCCGTGCCAACTGTGGACCTTGGCACAAAACGCGTTATCATTGATCCGCCTGAGGGCGTGTTTCCAGAATGAGTGACAAGCCAAGATCCCATGGCCGTCTTGCCGTCCGTCCGACACTCAAACCAGCGGAGTTGATGAAACACACACCTGACATTGCAGGTGTGTGGAAGGCGAAAGTGATCACGCTATTTCCCGAGGCGTTTCCAGGTGTTCTCGGCGCATCACTGACGGGCAAAGCGCTGCAAGAGGGCAAATGGCAGCTTGAACCGATTGATTTGCGCCCATTCGGGCTTGGCAAACATCGTAAGGTTGACGACACACCTGCAGGCGGTGGCCCAGGTCTGGTGATGCGCGCAGATGTTCTGGGCGCCGCACTTGATCATGCCCAAGCTGACGCGCCCACTGACCGCAAGATATGGCCCCTTCTGTATATGTCCCCACGCGGCAAACCGATCACTCAGGCCGACGCCGAGCGGTTTTCAAAATGCGAAGGTGTCACTATCCTGTGCGGCCGCTTTGAAGGCGTGGATGAACGCGTAATCGAAGAATATGAAATCGAAGAAATCTGTGTTGGTGATGCCGTTCTGACAGGCGGCGAGTTGCCCACACAAATCCTTATCGATGCGACCACACGGCTGTTGCCCGATGTGATCGGAAACGCAGAAAGCCTCGCAGCGGAGAGTTTCCAAAACGGTCTTCTGGAACACCCCCAGTACACGCAACCCCGCACATGGCGTGGGCGCGACATCCCCGAGGTGCTGCTGTCGGGGGATCATGGCGCGGTCGAGAAATGGCGCGGTCAAAAAGCCGAAGAGATCACGCAGCGCCGCAGGCCGGATATCGGAAAGAGCTGATCGAACATCTGCTAGGCGGCCTTAGGCCGCACTTCGTGATCAGGTTTTAGCCAGATCTGATCTCGGCAAAGTCGGTACAACCAATCAACCTATGGTGGATTGAAAGCAAATTTTGGACAAATACGATTTTATTTGATAAACTGATCACCATTGAAAGGGGTATTTACGATGAAGAATTCGCATTTTTTATTTGCTGGCTCTGCGGTCCTTTCCATCGCCAGTGTCTCGTTTGCACAAGAACCAGCGGTCCTAGCACCCAATTCGAAAGTGAAGCTGGGCTATTCAGACGGTGCCGGGGACGGCGGCTTTATCACAGGGTCTTTTTCCGCGCCCCTGTCCAACCAATTTGGTGTTCAAATCGATCTTGGCTATGATGATGCGGGCAATGATGCAGCCGGCTTAGGTGCGACCAAAGGCGCCGCACTTCATATGTTTTATCGCGATCCAAGCCGGTTTTTAATTGGTGCCTATGCCCATCGGCTTGATACGGACAGTGCCCTCGGTGACATAAAAAACACCCGACTGGCGATTGAAACAGAATTTTACCTAAACGACCTGACGATTGAGCTTTTGGCCGGCCAAGACAAAGTAGACATTGCTGGAACCAAACTGGATTATGATCTGGCGCGCTTTGCACTTGGCTATTTTGTGACTGATAATACACGGGTCACTGCATCTTACGAAAACAGCTTTGGCCTTGATAATTTCGGCCTCAAAGTCGAAAGCAAAATGGCATTGGGCAATCAAGATGTTGGACTATTTGCAAGTTTCGAAGATGGCGATGCGGGCGACGTTTTCAGTTTTGGCGCAACCTTCTATTTCGGACCCAAAGGCCTGACATTAAAAGATACGCAGCGCAAAGCTGACCCCGATGATAAATTCGCAAGCCCATCCCGTAACGGCCTTTATGATGCGGAATTAGCAGCGCGGATGATGCCCAAAGACTACTATTCTTCTAGATAATTAGACCTGTCGATCCGTTGCAGTCCAAATTGGCCCAGTGCGATTTATTGGGCCAAGGTCATCGTTAGAAACAATTTGCCCGCGACGCCCTGTTTTAAAGCGTGTTATCGGCTCTGCCAAATTATACAGCCCTGTGACGACCAATTCGCCAACTTCACCTTTGCCAGCCTTGCGACCGTCTTCATCCAAAACTTCAAAAATATGTGTTTCAGTGCTAAGATGCATGACACCCGTTTGTGGGCATTCAATCGCATAAAGCCCGGTTATTGGATTGGTTAGAACCTGCACAATGGGAATTGACCACTGTTCGGTGAAAGACAATCGTGCCTCTAAGTCTAGAATACAATCATCAATAAGAATGCCCAAGATCTTGGTTTTGAGCTGTGAATTTTCGCGGAGCGTCCTTAAAAATTCACCTGCCACATCTGCGGTCAGCATGATGACCCGGGGGGTCATTTCCGAAAGTCGAGTAATGACCTTGTTTATCGGTAAGAGCCTATCAATAGAGCGATCAGGCCGCTCGATCGTGGTTGTGACATCAATAATCTCAGAGGCTGGATCGATCTCGGCCCAGCGTAAAGCTTTCCGAATTAGGGCATTTTGAACCGTCACACCAAATTGCGTCCACGTAATTGCATAATCCCGCTCTGCATCTAATCGACCGGTAAGATATTGATATGTGCCATGTTGCAGCGGGATTGGGCGGGCAACCAACTCGCTGTGATTGTCCCGTACCATCTTCAAATCAAAGATAGGCAATTTGGTTAGGTCATTGTTGCTTAAATCACTATCACGATAAAACGGCACATTGTTGGACAGATGTCCGCATAAAACTTCAAATGGCCCCTC
>JBCCGP010000019.1:0-49195 GCA_039029215.1 Pseudomonadota bacterium | reverse complement strand
GAAGATGTAGCAGCCATTGATCTGCAAGAGGATTACTTCTTGTTCTAGGATTAACAAACAAATTTGAGCACGCCAAATTCAGGCGATGCAAAAAGACACAAATCCTAAAGCCGCCATTGAAGGAATGGCGGCTTTGTGGCCTAAACAGACTTTATTAGGATTAGCCTAGTTCACCCTAAATGCACCAGAGTTTAGAGTGATGGATACACGTCTCGGCGTTTGTCATATCGTGCGTGATTTGGTTCCATTCGGTAACATTCAGCAGTGAATATGTCTAAATCTTCGCGAACTTGCTCTTCATCACAATTTTTTAGGATTTGATAGACACTTTCATATGCGTCCTCTGGAAGGCATCGCATTTCGATAATTTCTTCAATTTCTAACTGATATGGTGTGGGAACATTTGTGTTTTTCATATGCTCCGAATCTAACAAATGAGCAGCAAAGAGTCGAATCTCCGAAACATCTCCAAAACAGAAAATCAACTTTGTCAAAGATACGACTTAATTGATCGATATATCTCGTCTCCCTAAAACTGGCCACATGGGATAATAGCGATACTTCGTATTTGGGCTGGAAAAATTTTATCGTGAAGAAAGTGCGATTGAGCACATTATAACTTAATTCGGAGAAAAACTTCATTTTTATAATTTTCTAGGGTGCGATTTGCATTTCGTTGCGATTTCAGCAAAAATATCCGCCTCGGTCCGAGGTTTTACCTCAACCCGGGGCGTTGCAACGCTCCTTTTCAAAGGAGACGTTGTAATGCGTATACTATCGAAGAAGCAACTTAGGGCACTGGTACTTTATTCACCTCAGCACATCGCCAGATTGGAGAAGGCAGGCTTATTCCCCAAGCGGGTACAGCTAGGCCCTAACCGAGTGGGTTGGCTTGAGGACGAAGTTTTGGACTGGCAAGCTAAGAAAATTCGCAATCGAAAGTAATTGCTTCCTTTGTGGAGCATGGCTGCCTGCAGCTATCGTTGTAGGCAGCCTCACACAAAATAGACTACTTGTTATGCACTATCTCTTGGAAATGCGCCTGCGGGTTCTGGGTATTTTGTCAGACTTTTTCCTATTAGCCTCCGTCTGTAACGCTTGCAAATTACGTCTTTTATTTGACCCGCCTTTTGACTTCGGAACGATGTGATCAACCTCCCAACCCATTTTACTATTCTTGCCATAGGAAGACTTAAAAATTATATTTCCATGCTTGTCTCGACGATAAAGTTTCGCGCTTTTACCACGTACTGGTTTGGCTTTGTTCCAAACATGGTTGCGATCACTAATAGTTGCCATCTGCTCAGTTCCTTTTTGCTGAATTTAATATTCTGTTTTGAGGCGTTCCCATTTCTCGATTATTCGTTCCAAATGAAGCCGAAAGGTTTCTTCTTCTGTACCCAGAAACGGAGTATTCTCTATTGAGATTGCGGTTCCTCTCAAAACATCCAAGATCCGAAAGTTGTCTGGGTTTTGACTAGGAAATGCCGCACAAAGAGCCCATAGGCCTATTCGGCCAAATATCTCGCTGAGTTCGGGTTCCTCTGTGAAATACGGATATATAATCCGTTTACTTTCATCACCTACGGATAAAACCAAAAGGTTTTCTATCTTCACCTCTGCATCCAAGTCTTTGAATGCAAGCCGCGCTTTTAGGGGAAGTGGATAAGGTTCAATTTTCTCATTGCTGAAACGCTTTTTGTTGTTCCACCAATCCAAGAAACCCTTTGCAAGCTCAGGATATAAACGCTTTCTACACTCATTAGCCTCGATACGATCTTTAATCAGTTGTTCTAGATCAGTACCGTGAAGCACATAGTCTTTCGCGTCTGCCCAAAAAGGTCCGTGAAAATCGCCACCACCCTTTTTAAACCCTTGTGACTTATATTGTTCATTTCTGATATCACTTCTGAGCAGCGAAACCAGTTTGCTTTCTTGCAAAGCAAAAGCTTTGAGTAATTTGTTTAAGTGAGCGGATTTAATAGACAAAATCTTCCTCTTTCTATGATGCAACGTCCTCCCATCGTCGCGTACATTATGCTTAACCCTGCGGTCAGATCGACTTCTCTATGCGGCCATTTTGTTCGACCGTGAATTGATCCACTCCCAGGCTTTTTCAGGTAACCAACCTGAATAATCACGGCTTATCCCGGTAATTAGGAAATAATCGTTGCTGTCGGTATGTTTTGATAGTTTTTCCCATATTTGCGAAGCCGAAAGGTTTGTGTCGACCAACCAGCAGCTATCCAAATAATGCCACCAAGCACCACAACCCTTGATTGCATCGTGCAAGTCGTTGTAGTTTTGACCTGGTCTTTTGAGGTCATAATTTATTGCGTAAATCATTTTTCTTCTCCGTCAAAATTAGCGTTCCTGTTTCGCTTCATTTTCTAATGCGGAGAAAAACTGCTCTTCGGACATTTATTTGTCCGAAAACAAAAATTATTCCGCATACGAATTTGAGATGAGTGTATTAAAGATGAAAAAAGCTACGCTATCAGAGCATCTGTCTCGGGATGAATTGGAACAATCGATTTCAGCCTTTTCTGATGTAGACTGGGTGCGAATTAAGAAAGTTGGTCAAATATACGCATTCTATCCCGTCGAAGCTGATGAATTAGTACAAGAAGCGCTATGCCGTGCATTGGCTGGTACAAGAAAATGTCCAAGAAATGTCACCGTTTTGATTTTTCTTCTAAATACAATTAGGGGCATCGCGCACGATGAGCACAACAAAAAGGAACATAAAAGGAAAGAAGTTTCAGTCCACAGTGGTGAGAGCGACCAAAACATCGATGCAATCACGCCGCGATCTTTAGAGCCAACTGGCGAACAAACACTAATTTCCAAAGAACAGTTTCAGAATACAGAAGCAAGGCTGCTTGAATTGTTCGAAGGGGATGAAATTGCACAACTTATAGTATTTGGAGATATGGAGGGTGAAAATGGCCAAGAATTACGGCATGCCACAGGACTTTCTCAAACAGAATTTAATTCGAAACGACGATTTATTAAACGCAAACTGAACAGGGCAATAGAGAAAGGGTTTTTGCTATGAGCGAAACCAGAGCTGATGAACAAAAAAAACTGTTTTCACTTGCAGATGCCATTTTTGAAGACATTGTGAACGCGAGTGAAGATGAAACACTTGAAGATGTACGCGCCGCTGGCATTGATCCAGTTTCTGTTAATGATCACATGCACTCTTTGTTTGAAAAGGCCAAAGTGAATGCGGGAAAGCGAAGAATGCAGATTGCCCGTGATAGTCGCCTATCCATTCAATCTACGGACCAGAGTTCAACAGCTAATATAGTCGATATTTCCGAGGCCAGAAAAACGATTGAAGCTGTGCTCAATGACAAAGATATTTCTATGGCTGCTCGGAATGAAACGATGAAAGAACTTACGGATGAAGAAGTTCTCCAAAAATATACCGATTTGGTTCGTCTAGGCGCAATTTCTCTCGATGAGAACTAAACTTAATGAAACAAGTCGACCCAGCCGAAGCATTATTGAAAGCGCTTGGCATTACTGAGCCAAGAGAAATCGTCTTGGAGGATATTGCATTTGATCAAGGTGCAGAAGTTCGCTTTAAGAAACTGTGTGGATGTGAAGCAGATATAATTGGTTTTAAAGACAAAGCTATAATTACAGTTGATAAATCAAAAAGTGATACACGCGCCAGATTTTCAATAGCGCACGAGTTAGGTCACTGGCATCATCACCGCGGTCAACGCTTGCAATGCCGAGTAGAAGATTTTCAGCCAAAAATCAAACAACTCGCAGAAAGAAAGGCTAACAACTACGCCTCTTCTCTATTGATGCCGAACTACCTTTTGACCCCTCGCGCTAAGGATCATCAACGATTAAATTTCAGTGTTGTTGAACAATTTGCTCATGAATTTAGAACTAGCCTGACAGCGACCGCCATCCGACTAGTTGAAGCAGATATATGGCCTTGTATGTTAATTCATCATACCCAATCAGGGCGAAAGTGGTTTACGCAGGCAAGAATGTTTCACAAACGTTGGTTTCCTAAAGGCGACGTCGATGCGAGTTCGTGCGCATTTGATGTAGTCTTCGGCAATTCGCCAGGAAATAAATTTGCGCAGAATATCGGAGCCGATTACTGGTTCGATAGACAAGAGGCACGAAAATACGAAATATTGGAACAGGCCAAATCAATTGGTTCAGGTGAAGCATTGATATTGCTTACTATAAAAAACGAAAAAATGATGGATGAAGAACCCGAGCAATTGGGATGGCGTTGATATGGTAGCAAAGGTCATTCCCAGAGGGCTCTTCAGCATATATTTAGCTATCGAATAATCCGATGTACATTGAGCACGTAATTTTCGTATGTTTCTAGAATAATTTTATTCTGCAATTTTATTTCTTTCATAAGCACCTCAAAAGCTCGTAGGCGGGTCTTCTTGGAAAACAACCAGATACAGATCAAAGGAGCAGTCAGCCCATAATGTGTCTTCGAAAGTTCTTGTTCAAAAACTTCTTTATACTGCTCAATTGATCGTTGATAACTTTTCCGCATTGCAGGGCTTGCTATCGGCTCCGTCCCTCGATCTACCTCAAGCGCATAAGCGCGATAACCCAAGGTGGTCTTAATGGCAAAAAGCTGGTCGGGGATTAGCTTTCCCGATTTGAGCGGAATGGCCAAAGCGCTGTCTTTGAGCGCAAGGATCGTTTTGGCTTCGATATATTCATTGCCCGCTTTGATCGCCTCCATTTCAATTGAGGCCGTTACACAGGCCGTCATGTGCAAATGCGGGAAATGCCCCGTTGGTCGTGTTGGGTTCTTTTCAATACCAGCTTCGATAAGTGCCGCGTGGCCTCGATCCGAAAGATCATAGATATAGGGATTGAACGGCGCATTGGGGAAATTCATTTGCTGCGGTGGTCGGTAGAGGATGCCTTGCTCGCAAAGCGTTTTGAGATTGCGCAGGCAGGTGTCTTTGCAACGATGGGTAGCTCGCGTGTATTCGTAAAGATAGTGAGACGGCAGTGGGCCGTGGCGGTTCAGAAAGGTCAACCATTTGATCGCTCGTTCCGTCAATCTTGGAAGCGGTTGATTGAGTTTGCTAAGATGTTTTTGCGTATATTCCATGCGCTTGGCATAGCAACACTCAGAGCTTTGGTGTTGGTTTTATCGGTTCATCATAATCTTTTTCTGGCGGGTCGTCTTTTGGATCATTGCCCGATGTGTCTCTATGGGTTGCCTTGGGTTTCCATAGGTTCGCATAAGCCTCTCGACTATGTTGCCTTATTGCATCACGCTCTTCTTTTGTTGTCTTATCGGACTTCTCCAAGACAAAAAATGGGAAGCTGATTGGAACAGCGGTCTGGGTCAATCCGCGTACAAAAGTGGTAAATGTGCCTTTGGGTTGATCTTGTACTTTGTCTGGCATGGTTGCCATTTGTCCCGCCAACACGCGGGCATCACGGGCAGAAACGCCTCCAGCTAGTTTGATCGACGTATTGGCTTCAAAGGCTTCCTGCAATCCGCTATTGAGCTGACCTAGGTATTGATGTGCCATCACCATGCCAACTTTGTATTTGCGGGCTTGGCTCAAGATGATGCCGATATTTTTGTCAAAATAGTCTTGGGCTTCATCAACATAGACCATGACAGGCAATCGATCCTGCGACGGCAATGTCGCGCGTTCTTGGGCGGCTTGCGCAATGAGGGCCACGAAGAAGCGGCCAAAGATTTCAGTGCCTTGTTCTTTGAGAAGCGATTTTGCGGTGTTGATCAGGATCAGCTTGCCTGCATTCATTTCTTCAAACATGTCAAACTTAGAAACGGGATGTGAAAACATCCGCTCAAAAGTTTGATTTTCCAGGACAGCATAAAGACGGCGCAAGACTTGGGTTTTGGTGGCTGCAAATTCTTTGCTGTCAAACTCAGTTTCAAAGAAACGTCTCGGTGTACCTTCGAGCTTTTCGATATGCTCTTGGTATTTCTCAGTACCACCCACTTCCATCAGATCACGGAGTGTATGAATTGTGGCATCTGGGATTTGGAACATGAGCCGCGTGACATATCGAAAGAGCGTGCTTTGTTTGGAGGTCATACCAGCGGCCAAAAGTGATCCAAGAACGAAGTCATAAAGCTCGATGATGGAGTTCGTCAGGCGCTCGCGTTCCAGCTGGTCGTATGTTTCCAACCGCGATTGACCGACTGAGAACAAATTTAGACTGACGGGATATTGGATGTCTTCTGGATTGATCAGCACAATTCGATCAGGCGGTAAGTGCTTGGCCTTCAGGATCGTGTTGATCAGATCGCCTTGGCTATCAATCACAATCACCGATTTATCTTGATGCAAAACATCTTCCAAATCCTTGGCGATGAAATACTGCAAGGTTTGGGTCTTGCCGTGGCCTGAGCCAGCCACGATATGCGTATGTTCGAAACGGCTTCGCTCTGGAATAGTGAAGGGAGACTTGAGTTTGAAAAGTTCGGCAAGCAAGGTGCCGGACAAATAGGTATCCACCACATCATCGCCTTTATAGTCCTTTGGGAAGACAGGATTGGTGCGGTGGGTCTTATGCAGATTGGCATCAAGCTGACGGCGCAGTTCTTTGAAGTGGTTATAGTCAGTGTCCTCGAAGAAAGGCGCGATGATGTTTTGCACGGCTTGCCCAAGCGGGTGGACGAATTGCGTCACCTCAACCAGTACATCGCCTTCAATTGGCGGCACGGCTTCTGCAATGGTTGCGAGGCTTTGAGAGATTGTTTCAAGCGCTGACAGCGTCATCACGCGGTCATTGCGAGCTTGTCCGAGTTTAGCGAGTTGATCGCGATACCGTGCACCTTCTACCGTATTGCAAAGTGCAGGGATAGGCGGAATGTCTTGGGTCAGGCCTTCTTGTTCTAGAAGCGCCTTGCCGATTTGAAAGAGCTGTATCTTGAGCGATTGCGGTGTATTGTTAGGCCAGTGTTGTTCGAGCGCCACTTCAATCTCCTCGTCAGTAAGATTGGCCGTCCCAGCCTTCGCATGGTTGTATAAAATTTCTGTTTCTTCGCTAGCCAGCCGCTCCAAGCGTTTAGGATTATCGAGATAAAGTTTGACGCCAGCAAAAACCAAAACACCAAATAACAAAAAAGGTGTGACGAATACCGCTAACATCACAATCAGTGCGATAATCACAAGAGTGGCATAGAGCCCAAAGAATTCGTTTGCGCTGCGCATCAGAATTCAACCACAATACGCGTTCCCGTTTCGGCATTGTCATCAATCCAATCTTTGACTTGTTCAAGCATCATCAAAATTTGCTCTTCATAGATCTTAGACTTGGAAGGCGTCGCGCAGAGAAAGTGATCTGTTTTTCCATTCATTACATGTTCAACGCGCAATTCGAATTTCTCGTCGCGATCTTCGACTTTTGCAGTTGCTGGTCTGCGATCTGCCAATTTGGTTTTGAGCAACCCGCGTTGTTTGATAATCTGCTTTTCTTCATGCGTAAAATACACAGACAATGAGACTTGGTAATAAGTCCGCTTAAACACAAGACCCTTACGTATAGTCTGATGATCAATAGACACACGCATTAATATCCTTTCCCCCAGAAGTCTTTTCTCCACTTATTAAGAGTGGAAATTTCAATCGGAGTTTCATCAGAACAAGCGCCGTAAAAATCAAAGCCAAATTGAATATCATAGAATGAGGCGGCAGCCTCTATATCATCTGCGAAAGCAGATGAAGTCACGGCAGAATTTCCAAAAAAATGTTCAGATCTGCGCATCGATGTTCCCCGATGAACCCACACACGAGACCCCCAAAGAGGTTGGGGGTGCGTATGGGGGTCATTGGCGCTCCAAAAGCAATGCTTCAATATTTGCTTTAGTATCGTAAAGCTTGCCTTCGAATTCAAATTGCTTTCCGACCATTTTGACGCTGTGCCCTTCAATATTCAGAACAGTTTCGCCCTCTTTGTTGCTGCCTTCAGTCCATGTGGATTTAGTTTTCTTATTCGAAGTTTTTGTTCGACCAGGGTCAGATTGTTTATAGGTCGCTTTCTTGGCTGTTCCACTTACCTGAATCTGGCGCGAAATTTCTAAATTCTCCCGTGCGATTGCGAGCATTTGTTGGCTATACTCAGCGCTATCCACACCTGCGCGCCAATATTGGGCAGCGCCCATCATCATAAGACCTAAAGGCCCGCCTATAACCATAATAAGCACCCCACCAAATCTCTGCGTGGCTGCGCTAAATCCATCGGCCTCTCCGATTGCGATAAGACCCAGTATTATGGCCAGTCCGATTGTGATTTTTCCCGTCATTTCAATGAAATTGAAATATCCACGCGCAATATCATACGATCTTAATTTTTCTGACATAAAATTCTCCATAAACAAAATAGACCAAATAAGTAGAGTAAGCTTGGGACTGTTTTAAGATTCGATCAACTCTGAATTCACGGATTGATCCCAAAATTGGAAAAAGCTCCGCCATAGGCGGAGCTAGTATATTCAAAATCCGAAACTCAATTGTTGCCTAGCGTCCCAAATCTGCTTCCAGTCTTTCGACTGTGACGCCTCTTCGAGCCATGCCAATATGAAGGCTTCTAAGCTTTCATATTGAGCGAAAGCTTCCCCCTGCATGAAATGCGAGCGATAGCCGGTATTCGTCATAGGCAACGGCTCTTTGCACCTGATCTCAATATGGATGAAATCTGAATGCCAGCTTTGTTTCTTGAGTGTCACGTGGATGTCCAATCCATTCCAAGTAATATCAACAGCTTCATCACAGTGATCTTCCGCCATCAATAATCACTCGCAAGCATGATGGTTAAAACCCGCTTGGAAAGTTTGGGATCACTCGGATCGGGTGCTGCCCATTTTAGCGCGTGATCATAGACATCGATTTTCCAAAAACATGTTTCGCCTTTGAATTCAAACGATCCAAAATCATGCTCCGAATTTGGATCATTGTCTTTGGTAAACGAGGTGTAATCGCGAACGGTCTTTATCAAATTCGATGTCGAGCGTGCATCGCAATCAATCAATTCATTCAATGCAGCGGTGATGACAATCTCACCTGGAACTTTTGGATCGCCAGCCCGAAATTGATCATTTAGCCTGCGGATTTTGAGTGTGTCTTCTGACAACATGAAAGTACTCCTTTGTTGAAGACGTGCCCGATCATTCGGACACGCCAGCCAACAGACGAGCTGTTGGGCAAAGGTTAAGACTTCAGTTGTTCAACGAAGGACAGCGCTTCGAAGTAGCTGATTGCATGTGGCTCAGGTTTCCAAATCTGTGGCTTAACTGGAAGAACGCCAAGCAGTTGCGGATACCGTTCCCCGAGCGCTTTCGCTTCTTGGTATTTGTCGTGATACACTTGCTTGCGTGGAAGCCGCACATTGAGACCATCGGCCTGATCGCAAATCTGTCCGATGGTTTCCAAAAGTGTTTTCACATGATCCCCTTTACCAGACGTCGCAGGGTCTTCGCTGATCAGCAGATCAGGTTTGAAATCATCAATCCATGATTTGAGACACACCGCGGCGTCTTTTGGGGTTTTGGCAGCTTTGCGGGAGAGGCGCCACCCGACCACACTATTATCTTCGAGAAAAACGCCAGCCAAACGACCAGTCGATGTGGCGACCGACAGGGTACGGTTAGGCCGCTCCATGTAAGGCTTCAAGGTCCAGTTTTAAGGCTTTTAGATTGTCGATCCGTTTGAAGCTCGATGGGTTCACCACATCATCTTCGGCTTCGAGCAAATCGCATAAACGCGCATATATGTCGGCCTTTATTTCTTCCATAAATTGAGACGTCTTGATTTGGAATTCATGCGAGAACAATACGCCGAGCTGCAAGAAATCAACCAACGATGGGTTTTGTCGACCTTTTTCGATGCGGCTCAGGCGACTTTTATCCCAGCCCAATAATTTTCGAACATCCGTATGCGTATAATTGCGCCCCTTTCGCGCTTCTTGGGCTAATGCCCCAATTCGATCAAACATAAATTTCGCTTAACTGATAAAGCGGGCGATAAGATACACGAGGACAATAAAATTTACATGAAGTGCCAAAGCTCTCATCTTTCGAGAAACTCACCTTTTTTTCGTGCAGACTTGACTGAGATTGAAAAAAAGCGAAATTTGAATTGTTACTTTTTTGAATGGAAAATTATGGCCAACATAGATTTTTATGAACTATCGCTGAATATTTTGCGATCGGAGTGGGGCTATGTACAAGAAAGCATTAGAGCACTCGATGAAACTATATTTAAGATACGGGGTTGGGCAATCACGCTGTGCTCTGCTGGGGTTGCCTATGCATATGTGAATAATGATGCAGCACTTTGTTTGTATATGACGTTGCCAGTATCAGTTTTCTGGATTGTTGACGGGCTTTTCAAAAGCTTTCAGACCAAGTTTATCGAAAGAGATCGAGAAATTAGAACATATTTTGCAAGCGAAACGTTCAAAAAAGATTTTGAAAAACACGAGATTTCACAAATATCAATTACGAAAGCATTTACGGAGAAAAGATCAAAAATGGGATGGTCATGGATTGCAGTTAAACGGCATCGATCAGCAATGTTTCTACGGAACGTGGTTTTGTCATATGTTCCCATATTTATTCTTCAATTGTGTACATATTGGATAATCACGAGACAATAATTTTGGAACCCATTTTTTAACAGGAAAGCATTTCAAAATGGAATTTGAAATTTCTCTTATTTTGACGTCATTGACGCCAGCATTTTTAGCTTCGATAGCCTTTTTCCGAGCGACAAAAAATTCGCTAAATAAGCAAATTAAATCGCAAATAAATCGATACATAAAGTCTTATAGTGCGAAGAACTATAGTGAGTTTTCAGAATTTGTGTTCAACCAAATTTTTGGCAACAAAATTTTTAGTTTGCGCAGCTTTATTCTTTCTTGCATCACATCAATGCTAACCGTTTTCTTAGCTTTTTGGGCGATTTTTGGATTTGGTGATGTCCACTTAGGTGATCAACTCATTCGCATCGCATTAGTGATCGTAATCCTTAATTTTATACCAGATTTTTTGTCATTGTGCCAAACTCGCGCTTTTCTGAAGTATATGAAGCGCCGTGATAGTGTTGGGTTTCAAATATTTATGACTTTGATCGATTTAGCCGCCTCGGTCACGATTATTTTGATCTATCTATCCATCTATTTCTTCATATTTCATGAACATATACCCTTAATACTGATCCCAAACGGAAGTGATATAGTTCAGGTAGTAATACTGTCGACGCTAGTATTCTCAGTTCTAAATTTGGTATTTTCTTTGCCAGTTGCGCTCATTTCTAAGACGCCAAAAAAAGTAATTACCAAATACGTTGATGGCCCAATCTATCTGACTTTAATCAGCTTTAGCATCATACTCACTTCAATTTTTGCGGTGATTTATTTTGTCCTTTTTGTCGTCTCAGACATTAGCATTGGGCAACTACTAGCAACTGTTCTCAAGAGAGAAATACTGAACCCTGCATCACAACCGCCCGAAATGAGGGTTATATTTTCCTCGCTGGTCGCTTTTCTAACCTTTTTGATAATTGCTTATCTTGTGATTGTTCAAAGCTGGCAGTCTTTTATCAACCTCACAAAGAAATCAAAAATTTATAGAGTTGGAGCTACGTTTTCCATATTTTTGGGTGCATTTTTTTTGATTAAAATATTTTCGCCAACACTATTAAATGAGACTTCTGGGTCTCCATTTCAAAGACACGTAATTGATATATATTTCGTGCCCAATGGTCTACCCAAATGGCAAGTTGCTACTATTGTCAACGCGATCCTAACACTATTTTTGCTGATTTATGTCAGTAGCGTGTCTAGTTATGGTGAAATAAATTCGCGTGCGTTGGCCACTATGAACGAGTGGTTTGTAAAGTGCCTTCGATTATTCTCTGCTGCAATAACATTATATACATTGTCAGCATTGGTTTACATTAGCGCTTCAATTCAATGGGACTTAGTGCCAATTTGTGAAGAATGGACGCCGTGGCAAAACACAGATGGAAAATGTACTGTAAGCAAACAAAAAGATTGAGTAAGAATGATTACCGCAAGTATTTCGGCGCTTGAATAAAGACATTGAAAACGGGTTTTGCGGGAAACACGCGGCTCAGGGCAGAGGCGACTGAAGCGGGATGTTAAGGGGCTATGCCCCATCCCTTTGTCGCACTGCCCAAGCCCCGCAAAACCCGTTTTCAATTTTCTAGAATAGCGGAATTTTAACCGATATGGTTTGGCCTGCAAGAAGCCTTGATCTACTCAAAAAGCGAGAGGACTACTCAACTTGATCATCACTTTTTCCAAATTTGAAAATCATACCAACGCCGAATAACGCGACCCCACCTAGGAAGAGTAGATATAGGTTGCCGCCCATTGGACAACGATTGCCAAAATAACTCGATCCAACCAAACAAGACTGGTAGGCTTGTTGCGCCGATTTTTTCATTTCCACCGAAATAGCTGCACCACCAGATAAGAATGAGTTTGAATTTGCTTGCTTTATAAGGTCTTGGGACGGGCCACTTGGGGCATTGCTGCCAAAGATAATGAGTGCAAGAAGAACTAAGCCTGTACCCACCCACATGAGCTTTTTCTGTGTTGCATTAAACGTCATGTTTACACACTCGAAAAGTGACACCCGCTAACGCGCATAATGTTGGCAATTTAGCCACGCCCAATGGCGTTGCCCGCATAAACAACCTATTTAATTTTAAACTTTTCATTTTGATCTCCTTGTTGGCGACCGATTTGAGCATTTTTCTGATACAAAATTCAGGATTTTGTACAAAGTCTTTGTTTGCAAGGGCTTAATGCGCCACTGCATGAAATATCGAAGCAAATAAAGATCGATTTGATGCAAGTAAGTCATTGATATATAATGGTTTTATCAGTTTTGATACAAAATCCTGAATTCTGTATCAACTGTTAATCGGTCATAAATGTATTATCAAAGACTTCGCCCTGAAGCGGGTGCAAAACTCCATAGTGATGGTGGTGAACGTTATTATCTCAGTGAAAGTGAACGACGCGCATTCATTGAGGCGTGCCAAAAGCTGCCCAGAACGCAAAAGAGCTTTTGCCTCATGCTTGTCTACACTGGTGTGCGACTTTCGGAAGCGCGATATTTAAAGTGCACAGATTTTTGCTTTCCCGAAAAGATGGTGCTCATACGTACGCTCAAGCGCAGAGAAGAAAAGCACTTTAGGTACCTACCGCTCCCAGTGACTGTTGCCATGACGTTAGAGGCGCAACGTCTTACTTGGGACAAAAAGCGTATCTATCTTTGGAGCGAGATCGACCAACCACCACCACGTATCCAATGCTATCGCTGGGTGAAACAGGTGATGGAGGATTTGGGCCTAGAGGGTCCACGCGCGTCGCCAAAAGGTTTGCGACATACCTTCGGGGCTCACGCCATCAATACAGGTATACAGCTCCAGATGCTGCAACGGTGGATGGGGCACGCCAATATCGAAACAACCGCTGGCTATACAACAATCGTTGGACAAGAAGAGCGCGAGTTGGCAAGTCGGATGTGGGAGTGAGAAAGCCAGACTGTCATGCAAGATTGTATAGTTTCTGGCAGACTGCCTGCCTATGTCAATCCAACCCATCACCACACTTGGAAATGCCTACTCTCGAAACGGTTGGCTGCCATTTGGGATCAAGCCCGAAGATCGTGCCCATCACATATATATTCTGGGACAAACAGGGACGGGAAAGTCCACGCTCTTACGCACAATGGCTTTGCAAGATACCAAGAACGGCCAAGGTTTTTGCCTGATTGATCCACATGGTGATCTTGCCAAAGAAGTGTTCAAACAAGCCGATACAAATTGCCTCTATTGGGACATTGCTGATCCAGCTTCGCCCTTCGGATACAACCCGCTCACGCGTATCGAAAAATCCCTACGCCCGCTTATAGCTTCGGGATTTATCGATACGCTCAAGCACCAATGGGCGGATGCATGGGGGCCAAGAATGGAGAGCCTATTGCGTTGGTCGCTCTTAGCACTATTGGATCAACCTAAAGCGACCGTGGTGGACATTATGCCGCTTCTGACCAACAAAGACTTTCGCAAACAAGTCATTGTCAACATTGAAGATGAAGAGTGCAAACGTTTCTGGGTCGAGGAGTACACAGCTCTCTCATACAAAACGGCTTTCGATGGCGCCGCGCCGATTGCCAATAAACTCTCCATCTTCCTTTCGCATCCCGTGATCCGTAAAGCGCTCACCGATCCCAAGATACCGCTCCGCTTTCGAAAGATCATGGATGAGGGACAAACTTTGATTGTGAACCTCAGCAAAGGAAGGCTGGGTGCTGAAGCCGCGAACATAATGGGTGGGTTAGTCGTCGCAGGTTTCCGCAATGCCGCCTTCACGCGCGAGGATCAGCCAGAAGGCCTTAGAAAGCCTTATGGCATCTTGATCGATGAATTCCACAACTTCACCACCCAGACAATCGCTGAAAGCCTCTCAGAGCTTCGAAAGTACCGTGTGAACCTCACCCTCTCGCAACAGCATTCCAAACAATCTGATCCCAAGATCAGGCAAAGCTTGATGGGGAATATTGGAACATCCATCATCTTCCGGCTTGGCCTTGAAGATGCCGACTACTTCTCTCGTTACCTGCAATTCCCGCGTGAACGCGATCTGCTCAATCTTCCCAACCACCGCGCCTATTGCCGCCTGATGATCCATGGTGTGCAAAGCAAAGCCTTTTCCGTAGAGACCATTAATCAAAATCTGAAAAATCAAAATTCATGAAATCTTTCATTTATTGCCGTAAATCGCAGGAAGCCGAAGATCGGCAAGTCTTGTCGCTGGAAAGCCAGCTGGATGAAATTCAACGTCTGTTACAAGAGTACCCTGAAATTGAAATTGTTGATGTCTATTCCGAAGCCAAAAGCGCAAAGAAGCCTGGCCGACCACTGTTCAATAAAATGATGAAGCGCATACAAAAAGGCGAGGCTGAGTGCATCGTTGCATGGCATCCCGACCGTTTAGCGCGGAATTCTGTGGACGGCGGGCAAGTTATTTACTTCCTCGATGAGGAATTACTCGTGGATTTGAAATTCTGTACCTATACGTTCGAAAACTCACCAGAGGGAAAATTTATGCTCAGCATTATGTTTGGGCAGTCGAAATATACAATCGATAATCTTTCGAAGAACGTATTGCGCGGTATTCGAAAGAAACTTGCCCAAGGTTGGCTTCCAAATCGAGCGCCCTTAGGGTTTGTAAATGATCGGAATGACCATAATATTAAACTTGATCATGAACATGCCGCAGTGATCCGTAAAATATTCGACTGGTTTCTTTCTGGTTTATACACCGTTGCCGAAATCCACCGCAAATTGATCGAAGAATTAGACTATCGGACACCAATTCGAAAGAAGTCTGGAGGCAAACGCCTTTCAAGATCACAAGTTTATCGCATTCTCGCAAACCCCTTTTATGCAGGGTATTTGCCTTGGAAAGGTGAACTTTACGAAGGCAAGCACGAAGCGATCATTTCGAAGGACGAATTCTTACAAGTGCAAAAACTGCTTGGAAGGCAGACCGATACACGGAAGAGGTCTTACGATTTTCTTTTCAAAGGTCTATTCAGCTGTGGCGTATGTGGCAAAGCCGTGACGGCAGAACGCAAACAAAAACCATCCGGAAAAGAGTATATTTACTATCATTGCACGCGTGTGCACAACACTGTGAAATGTAAACAGCCTTCTGTTGAAGAGCGCCCATTGATCTGCCAATTAGAAACTTTCTTGGAAAGCTTAAAACCCACGCAGCAGATCTTGAAAGCTGCGCAAACAAAAATCCAACCGTCCAAATTCATTGAAGACCGGATTTCAACGAAGGCAAGATTGGAAAGCGACCTGGTTCAAACACAACGCCAACTCACGAACTTAACTGATCTGCGCCTGCGCGATGTCGTAACGGATGAGGAATTCACACAGAAGCGGTTCGAGCTCGGTGTTTCACTGGAAACGATCAAAGAAAAACTCGCTGATCCGCAATTTAAGGTCGATATGTTCGAACCCGTGCAATCTGTTATTTTACTCTTTGATAGAGCGCTATTTTTCTTCCGCACCGCAGATCACGCTGGAAAGCGCCGTTTGCTCAAATTGCTATGTTCGAACTCCACTCTCAAAGACAAAACAGCCTTATTTCAATTGGCGTTTCCATGAAGTGCCGAGCTCGAACGAGCTCTGTGCCGCATTCTGCGGGCAGAACGGAACACTAATCGCACCAATTTCGACAAATCTCGCTATCTTCGGGCAATACAAAAAGACATCGATCTTATCGATCAATGGAATAAAGAAAATGAAGACACTATTCCTGCAATAGCTGATCTGCTCGACGTTTATATTCGTCAGGATCAAAATCTTTTGGCCACTCAAAGCCCGGACGCGCGATCTGCTCGTGAAGCCATTCGATAAGCCCGTACAGCCGAGCTACGAGTTCTTCGCCTGATAGTTTAGTTGACGGGTTTTCCATTAATCGCAAATCTAGCAAACTAAATCATCCCGCGCATGAAGTCTGACGAGCCGCAATTTATGAGATTATTACAAATTAACTTAGATTTCTCAGTAAAAAGCAAAGGGACGGTCCCTTAGAATAAGTCAAAACCATTTGTAAAGATGTCGGATTATTCACTCGTCTAAATACTTTTTGAAACCTACATCGATCAAATCTCAATGCAAAGCCCTTGGAAAAAGATATTCCCGACGCCATTGAATTTTCAATTACTAAATTCGAAACAATTATGGATGACGACCCAAAAGTTGGGTCGTCAAAAAAGCAGAACAACTTCTATCATGGTTACAGAAATTTTTTGAATGTTTTAGATAGTGGTTCTCTCAACCGCGCGACCGTCAGCGCAAGCAGCGTGAGAAGGTAAATAAGCATCCATATCCAAAACTTCCAGCTTTCTGTGTCCCAACCCAAGGGGCCACGGCCAGAGATCGAATCTAGCACAACTGTCGTTAAGTAAATTAACGCAACCCCTATCATCAATGCTTCAGCTAGTACGTAAAGCCATCGCCAAAACAGCTTCCAAAGCCATTCCAAGTACAACTTGATTTTATCGACTAAATATTCTATCGATAACAATGGCGAAAATAGACAAATCATGTTTGTTTCTCCTTAAATTTATCAACCTATGCCCTCTGGCTCTAATCTCGTAGGGTGTCATGTTGATGATTTGGTTCTAGCAGGATTGCTAAAACCCTCAGCGGAGGTCATTGTGGAATATATCCATAATCCTCCGCGAATAGCCGCTTTACCATTCTCCTTGCATGCGCATCTAGAATTTTATTCCGGCCGTTTCGTGCGTTAAGCAACTTTCGGTAAAACTCTTTGGGTGGCACTTTAGGTCGGTTATTACGTTCGAAAACCTGCTGCAAAAGGTTTTCAGCAATTTTTGATTTTCGAGACAACCAAGAAAATTTGTGACCTTTTAAAGCAGCCTTAACTGCTGATTTGGCACCCATAAGCGCCCATTCTCGGCTATTTATTGCCATTTCTTTACTCCTTAGTTTACTGGCAATCAGAGGTTGGATCCACAAAAAGTGTTAATCGACACTGTAAACACAATATATGGTATGATTTTCTCGATTATGTGCTATAATTGAGATGTCGATTTCATGAGGTGTATCCTCTGGATTGATATATGGCGTGTTGAGTAACGGTTTTCAAATGATGCTCTTCACGCCTTTCTCTTTTCCTTTATTTTAATACAAATAGGCAAAAGGAATTAGCCTCTATTAACCTTTTTGTTTGGTGATTTCTCCGCAAACACCCTATGATTGGGCTGCGAGATAGGTGATCTTCCACCTACAAAACTATCTCAACTTATCGTCGTGACGTATATTTTTCTTAATTCTTGATGAGTCGAACGTAACACATTGCCCATTTCTTTGTCAATGTATTGATTGCGACACATTATCATGGTAAGCAAAAATCAGCATAAGTATTGAAAAATAAACAAAATACTTAGCTTAGAAACATTCAGGGGTTGAGGGCATGGTAGAAAAATATTCGGAAAGGTTAATCAACAGAACGAAATTACTTGCGAAGTTAATAGATGAGCTTATCCAATCCAAAACGCTTACGATTAATGAGATATCAGAGCACACGGGCCTATCAAGAAATGAACTGAACTATTTTCTAGGCAAAACAAAAAAAGAGTCGGCAGACGATTATTCTCAAATTAAAGTTAATAAGCTAGCTGGAATAATTGATTGGTTTCAATCTACCGATTTCGATAGCAGGAAATATTCTGACAAACAAAAGATTCAAGTCTCATCAATAAAGCAAACTTTTGTTTTAGATAAGGTAGACAGGGTATTTAAAATATTCGCAGATGGTTTTCAGCTTGACCCAAATGACAAACAAAAAATGATGGACCAGCTTGCGCGGTACCATTTGGTTCTGCGGTGGCGAGGTAAGGCTGATACCATTCAGGTTTCAATGCTTGAATTTAAAAACAACGAAGGTAGTGAACTACTTCAATGGGAGATGATTACCCCAATTGCCCCAAAAAACAAATCTGACGAAGGCGCTAAGACTCTCAGTCTGCAACGTACCGACGTCGTTCGCGGGTATGCTACAAATCATGATAATTTAATTACTTGCCTTGGCCGGCGCCAAAAATCTCATGAGATTTATCTTTTGAATATAGTACAGCCAGACCGTAATGAAGTGGGCGCAATTACGAATGCATTACTGTCTACTTACTCCAAAGATGAAGCAATTTCCCGAGCTTGTATTTTAATAAAACAAGATGACCAGATACCAGATATTAGGTACGAGCTTCGAGATCTAATAGGTGACCATACCTATCAGGAAATGGCGCTGATTGAAGAGTTTAAAAAGATTAATGTAACTAAGTTCATGCAAGGCACTTCCGTAAATGAGGAAGAATTTCTCAATCTAAGAAAGCAGAAATCAAAACTAGCAAAGAAAATCGACAAAAGTAGAAGAAGACTTGATATTGAAATCTAGCTTGCATTTGCAGCACGTCTCTTTGCGCAGTCGCAAGTTTTTTCTTTCGGAGATCGAACTCTAAATTTTCTATGTTTCAACAAACCAGAGCACGTATTTTATCGCAACAATATAATATCTAGAGCCTATTGCGAGCCTAAGATTTTTCAGTTTCTGCTAAGTCTTTGATTTTATGGTGCCCGGGGGCGGATTTGAACCACCGACACGAGGATTTTCAGTCCACTGCTCTACCCCTGAGCTACCCGGGCACGGGTGGACATCTGTCCGATCAGGGTCGGGGCGTTTTAGGGTTTGAGACCCAAGCTTGCAAGCGGGAATCTTGGCGAAACTGCAAGAAAATTCAATGCAGTTTCGGATCAACCTTATCTGAAAAACCAGGCGTCTCTTCTGCTTCTTCCAGTGGCGCGCCGGGGATGGCGTAGCCGTCTGACAGCCATTTTCCCAGATCAATATCCGCGCAGCGCTTTGAGCAGAAGGGGCGGTAGGTTTTGTTGGATGGTTTGTCGCAAATGGGGCAGGACATATTTAAACCCGTGTCGTTTTTTTTACATGAACATGGAAATTGCGGCTTGGCAAGGTGATGAATGGCGTGGCTAGAACGAAGTTCTAATCGCCTAAAACGCAAAAGACGTTAACGGAGCGCTCGGTCTGTTTACATCCATCGATTTCCGACACGTCAGATCAAGATCGCAGAAATTACCCATCTGTAATGCGTCAGTATTCGGTCGGTATCACGTCGGTGTTGTGTCAGTGCTGAATCTTTGTTGCTTTTTGCGTGAGGTGTTAACGGTCGAGGGTCGATATCTTATCAAATCCTAACGATGCCCAATAGATCCAATGAAATGCCGCGCCAAAGGTTAAGATTTGCGTTTTAGGTGTGTTCAAATCCTTACCGCTGCGTGCGCCATGGCAGAGGTTTGTCAAAATTTTTTTCAGGTTTTGTTCACTAAGATTACCAATCTATAAACAGGTCGACGGATGCGAATTTGCTTTTCTTATCCGATCAAACGCGCCAATGCTTTGGCATGATCGACCTTGTATCTTCCTTTACCGCGCTGGCGCCTTGGCTGGTGTTGCTTATGGGGGTTGTTTGTTTTTTGGCCGGGCTGATCCGAGGCTTTACGGGCTTTGGCCTTTCAGCCGTCTTGGTTGCGATTATTGCGGTTTTTGTTGCACCGATTGAGCTACTGCCGATTGCGCTTTTGTTGGAAGCTGCGGCGACAGTTTTCCTGCTAAACACAACCTGGCGAGATGCGGATTGGGGCGTGGTGTCCATGTTTATTGTGGGCTCTGTTTTGGGTTATCCAACGGGCCTTGCGCTGACCATCGCACTTGATCCACAGGTCTCAAAAATCGTGGCGTTGCTGTTGATCTTTGGCCTGGTTCTGGCCCTGCTTATGGGATGGGTCCCGCCGATGAAAAAGACGCGGCTTCCCTTGGGTCTTGCGGGTTTCACAGCCAGTTTCGTTTCTGGCATCGCGGGCGTGGGTGGTTTGGTTTATGCCGCTGTCTTTTTGGCGATGAACCTGCCTGCGCGCGTCATGCGTGCGACCATGATTGTTTATCTGGGCGTATCGCTGACATATTCCATCACTGTCCAAAGCGTTCTGGGTGTGATGGATGAGGTTGCGCTGTCCCGCGCGGCGGTGATGGTGCCAGTGACGCTTTTGGGCGTTTGGATCGGCAAGATGTTCTTTGCGCCAGAGACGGAGAAATATTATCGCCGGATTTGCATGGGGTTCTTGGTGGTGGTGTCTTTGGCTGGGCTGGGGCGGTTGGTCTTGTTATAACGGCTTATAGCGAAAAGACCCTAAGCCTCAAAAACAGGATCGAATTTTCCACATAGAATTTTCGAGGGAAATTAAGACTTACAATTGAATTGTCTAATGGTCTCGTATGCGGACGAAATTGCCATTTAACCCTGCACACGGAATAGCAGCGAAGCTGCCCGGGTGCGCGCCCGACCGTCCCGAAGGGCGGGCGCATTTGTGAGATGTGTCCTGCCCTTCATAGGCAATCCTAATGTGGCTGGGATAAACTGCCCCGAACTTTGTTAGATCAGCGCCCACCCACGGTCGGGCACGCACCCTTTTGGTGAATCTTGGGCTCTAAGCCGCCATTTTAGCTAGAAGGGCAACAAGTTAAACCATAATGAATGGCCAAAGGTCGCAACGAAATCGTAAAATTATCGCGCTCGTCTCAGCCTAGAGTCAAAGATCTTTGGCAATAATTCGTGTGTGACCTGTGAGTGACTATTTGTTCTTTTGCTTGGGGACAGACGTCACAAATCCGCAACGCACAAAACCCTTAGAAAACGATTTACAGACAAGCCGTCAGCGGCACACGTTCTCGCTTTCTTTGCAATTCAAAATGACCCAATTGGGTCCAGCCCACCAAGGCGGTTTCAATGCCATCGGCCTTGAACGCGGCGCGCAAGGCCTCTTCAATGCGGCGACGGTCTTTTTTGGGGGAGGGTGCAAAATCCACGACAATCTGTCCGCCCAAGCCCCGCAAGCGTAAGGCACGCGGCAATGCCTTCGCGGTTGCGATATTGGCGTTTTGGCCTGCGACAAAAGATGTGTCATTGCCTGTATTTACATCCACCGCGACAAAGGCACGGGTGGGCTCGATGGTAAAAAACGCCCCTTTTGCTAGGGTTTCGACGTCATCCAAAGGTGCGATATGATCATGGATGCCCAATATCTCGAAGCTATTTGGATCGTCGATAATCTGATCCAGACCTGGCGTTGACCAGCTTTGCAAAGCAGCATCAAACAAGGCAGGCTCATAAAGCAAGCAGGGCGCGTCCGATTGATCTGACATAATGCTTTGACCCAGATTAAACAGCGCTTCTGCCTCGTCGCGGATCGTTTCATCTGCCACGCTCGCAGCCGTTGAGCGCAAAATCAGCCCCCAATTGGTGCCCGCATTTGATAGCAAATCATGGGCAAGCTCTTCCAAGCGGTCGCGGATATCGTCGTCTTTGATGGATCGTGCAATATTGCGTCCGGGCGCGCCCGGGGTCCAAATCATATGTGCCCCTTTGAAGATAATTTTTTGGGTACACGGCGTGGCCTTACTAGGCTCGGCAATGCTAGAGATCTGCACAGTGATCAGCTGGCCTTCGCTTAATCCTTTGGCACCGCGCAAAAACCCCTTTTGCCCATCGCCAAGATCAAGGATGGCACCACCTTGTCCTTTCATCGGGCGCCCCAATTTGGCGCGATAGATGGCGCCAAGTGTCGGCTGCGCGTCCTTGGGCGCAATCATCAGATCATGAAGCGCGCCATTGACCAGAAGGGCCGCCGCATCGCGATTGTCGATCTGATCAAAAACAGCGATGCGGCCTTGTTTCATATCGTGCCTTGATCAAAGCGGATGGGATAGCCCGCCGCGCGCAAGAGGTTCGCGGTTTCTGCAAGTGGCAGGCCAACAACGGCAGAATAACTGCCCGAAATCCACGGGATGAACGCACCCGCGATGCCCTGGATGGAATAACCACCCGCCTTGCCTTGCCATTCGCCAGCGGCCAAATAGCCTGCGATTTCTACGTCAGACAGGCGCTTCATTTTCACAGATGTGGTGACGGTCTTCGTCCAATGGTGATCAGCGCGGCGCAGCGAAAGGCTGGTCATAACTTTGTGACGCCTGCCGGACAGAAGCATCAGGAAACCCCGCGCTTCATCTGCATTTGCAGGCTTGCCCAAAATACGTTGCCCGCAGGCAACGGTTGTATCAGCACCCAGAATAATATCGTTGGTACCTGTGCTGATCGCTTGGGTTTTTTCAGCTGCGATACGGGCGACATAGGCCAAGGGTTTTTCACCCGGGATCGGATCCTCATTTATGTCCGCAGGCTGAATCTCATCTGGCGTCACGCCAATGATCTCTAATAGGTCCCGCCGGCGCGGGCTGGCAGAGCCGAGGATCAGCCGTGGTTTACTTGTAGCGGAAATTGATGCGGCCTTTGGACAAATCATAAGGTGTCATATGCACCTGTACTTTGTCGCCTGTCAGAACACGGATGCGGTTTTTGCGCATCTTGCCTGCCATGGTTGCGATGATCTCGTGGCCATTATCCAACTCAACCCGAAATGTCGCATTTGGCAGGAGTTCTATGACGACACCATCGAATTCGAGCGGTTCTTCTTTAGCCATAAGATCTCCTTTTATCGGTTTTACACACAGACATGCATGCCTGCAGGGGGCATATGCGCCCCATATGCTGAATTTTCAAGGAAAAAAGGCTATTTTGTCGATTTGTGCTTGGCCTGTGCCAAATCCGTTTCGGGCATCAAGAGATCAAAAAAAGCGGCGATTTCATCCAGCGCGCGATAGGCGAAGTTTTGGGCATGCGGCCAGTCATGGCGAAAGCCCTTCAGGCTAAGCAATTTGATTTCAACATCGCGTCTCTCGTTCCGAAATCGTAGAATATCGGTTTGCGGCAGGGATCGACCCGCTTCCACAGCTTTGGCGTTAAATTGATCCACCCAAAAGCTGATCATATCTGGCACCGCAGGCACCCCGCCCCAGCCGCTCGCCCAATGCGTAAAGCCGTCATAAGGAATATATTGATCGTCATAGGCGTGAATATGCAGGATCGAAAGCGGCTTTCGGGCCGGGCAATTTTGCCAATCCGCGCCACCCATGGTTCCCGCAACAGAGGCCAACCCCGCAAAGAGGCCCGGCGATTGACAGGCCAGCCGATAAGCCATGTAGCCACCGTTTGAAATGCCCAAGAGATATATCCGCGTTGTATCAAGCCCGTGCCGATGGGCGATCGTTTCAGTTAGGCGCGTCAGAAAGCTGATATCGTCGACATCGGAAAAATCAAATCCCGCATTCCAATGAGAGGTCGTGCCATTGGCCAGATTTGCGCCTTGCGGAAAAAGAACCGCAAACCCATTTTCAGCCGCCATCCGGTCAATACCAATCCCGTGGCGCAACGCATACGCATGACCACCCATCCCATGCAGGGCCACAACAAGGGGTGCATTGGGTCCAGCAGATTTGGGGATATGTAGGTAATAACTGCGTGCCATTTTCGTGTCGATAAACGTCTTATGGTCGCGAATATTCTGGGCATGGGCGGGCAGTGCCAGAAGCAAGGCCAGAAGGGTGGAAAAGATCAAGATACGCATGCACGATCCTCTGACCTAAAACTGTAAAATTTTGGTTTCTATGGACGCTTTTTTGAACTGCCTAGCTTGCTTGCGGGGGATATATTTCCCCACTAGGGTATCTCAAACGGCCCGAAAGACTTGATATGTCCCAACATCTGACCATCGTTGATCATCCGCTTGTGCAGCATAAGCTGACCCTGATGCGTGATATTGGCACGCCGAGCAACCAGTTTCGGCAATTGCTGCGCGAGATCAGCCACTTATTGGCCTACGAGGTGACGCGGGGTTTGCCGCTTGAACTGCGCGAGATCGAGACGCCATTGCATAAAATGAAATCGCCGGTGTTATCGGGCAAGAAAATGGCGCTTGTGTCGATCCTGCGCGCGGGAAATGGGCTGTTGGATGGGGTTTTGGAGTTGATACCCTCTGCTCGGGTTGGGTTTGTGGGCCTTTATCGTGATGAAGAAACGCTGAAGCCCATCGATTATTATTTCAAAGCTCCCAAAGATATTGCGGATCGGCTGGTGATCGTGGTTGATCCGATGTTGGCAACCGGCAATTCATCTGTGGCGGCGATTGATCGGCTGAAAGCGGCGGGTGCGAAGGATATTCGGTTTCTCTGCCTATTGGCCGCGCCCGAGGGTGTAACGCGTATGAAAGAGGCCCATCCGGATGTGCCGATTGTGACTGCAAGTCTGGATGAGCGGTTGAACGAGAAGGGTTATATCGTGCCGGGGCTGGGGGATGCAGGGGATCGGATTTATGGGACGAAATAAGCTCTGTCCAAGGTTGGACAAGATGTTAACACGTTGATTTTAAATATTTATCTAAAATGATCGAGTATCGGACAATTTGGACGATTGTCGCCTGCGCATGCATGCACAACGCGTGACAATTCATCATGAAGTGCTTGCAACTCTCGCTGTTTTTCTTCGATCATCCCCAGACGAATTAAGGCGAGTTTCTTTACATCCGCGCTGGATCGATTTTTATCCTCATACAAGCCTAACAGTTCCCGACATTCATCGATCGAAAACCCAAATTCACGCGCTCTACGGACAAATATGAGTTTCCCAAGCCCAGTTTCATCATAAGACCGATACCCGGATGATGTGCGCCCGGCAGGTTTTACCAAACCTATGTCAGCATAATACCGTACTGTTTTTACAGGTAAATTTGCAGCCTTCGCGACATCTGAGATTTGCATAAACTTGTCCTTGACCTTCCACTAACTAGAACCTTTATAAAGACCATAACAGTCGATTTGGAGTCCTTAATATGACCGCGCTTGCCGCAAATCTGAATATCCACTGGACCTGCCGCCCGACATGGCGGCGCGCGGGATATAATACCTCTTGGTGCTTGCTGGGCTGTGCAATTGGGGATTTGGGCACGATTGCGTTTTTTCAATTCACGGGCATCCCATGGCCGACGCTGGCGATTATGCTACTCGCGATGGTCAATGGGATTTTGACATCCATTGCGTTAGAGACATTTATCCTGTCGCGCCAAATGGTTCTAAGGCTTGCATTTCGCACGGCGATTGGGATGTCCTTGATCTCGATGATTGCGATGGAGGCGGCAATGAACCTGACCGATTATGTGTTAACCGGTGGGGCGAAGCTGACCTGGTGGGTTGTGCCCATTATGTTGCTTGCGGGGTTTTTGGCACCGCTGCCCTATAACTATTGGCGGCTTAAGGCGCTGGGCAAAGCGTGTCACTGATGCGTTTCTTGTTGGTTTTTCTGTGTTGCGCAGGCGTCGCGTTGGCGCATAGCAATGCCACGGGTGTTGTCAAAGAGCGTATGGATGGGATGGTTGCGCTTGGGCAGGCTCTGAAAGCTTTGAGCGCAGATAAACTAGAACCCGATCTGGTTCGAAAGCTCGCGCGGGATATTCAGGCCCAATCAGGTGATACGATGCTGGCCGGTTTTCCCGAAGGCAGTTTGCAGCACCCGTCCGAGGCCGCACCCGCGATTTGGACAGAACCAGCGCGTTTTGCGGGCTATGCCCAAGAGTTGAAGGATTTGGCGGGCGCATTGGAAGCGGAACCAGAACGCTTAAGTGAATTCTTGCCGTTGATTGGGCAAAGCTGCAAAGCTTGTCATCAAACCTTTCGCATCAAAAATTAGGATCGCGCCGCGGTTTGGCGATCATTGTTGCCGTGGGTGGTGCGTAAAGTTTCTGATGTTTTTTAGGGTTAACCTTTACTACAATAACCTAGGTAATTGTAGTAAAGGTTAACGGATATTTTCTAGCATTTATAATGCTTTAGAAGGTTATTTTGGAGTTTAGCTTATCTAAGGACCGCCAAACCTCTTCGCGATCTTCGCCCCAATATCATCGCGCACCGCACGGTATTTTTCCAAAGCCGCATCGCGATTCTCTGCACCTGTCGGATCAGCGATATCCCAAAATTCCACCTCTGTCGCGGCATGAGTTAAATGCTCTTTCACAACGCGTTCCGACAAGGGTGACAGCGCGATGATCAGGTCATAACTTTCCAAATCATCACCCCAATTTTCCAAATCCTCAAACGAGCGCACTTTGTGTTTGGTCAGCTCAACTTCTACCTCTTCACAAACAGCAATCGCAAACCCATCAATATCCTTGTCATTGCCCACACCTGCGGATTGCACAAAGATCGATGTGCCGACATGTTTTTTCATTAACCCCTCGGCCATAGGGGAGCGGATCGAATTGTGATCGCAGCAAAACAGAACGGATGTGATTTTGCTGCTCATTTCTTATCCCTTGAAGTGCAATGCACAGATAAGTGTGAACAGACGTTTGGCCGTCAGATGATCAATTTCGATCTTACCTTCAAGTCGCTCGCGCAGCTGTTCCGCACCTTCATTGTGGATGCCGCGACGGCCCATATCAATTGCTTCGATTTGCGCAGGCGGCAGGCTGGTCACAGCTTTGAAATAGCTTTCAACGATCTCAAAATAATCTTTGATCACTTGCGCCAGCGGCGAGACGGATAAAAGAAAACTTTGGATATGCGCGTCTTCTTGATCAGCGATGTGAAACACCAAGCGGCGCTCCTCTAGCCCCAGCAATAATTTGTAAGGCCCTTGGGGTGCAGCGTCGCCTGCCAATTGAAAACTGTTTTCTTCTAGCAAGTCAAAAATCGCCACGCGCCGTTCTTGGGCGACCTCTGGCGTGGGTTCCGGCAGGGCGGCATCATCCAGTTTTATATCAATCAGAAAGCTCATTCCTGATTGAGCTTATCAAGACGTGCACGAATGGAAAGACCATGCGCTTCTAAATCTTCGGAGCGTGCCAAAACCTCGCCCGATGGGCCAATAGCCTTCAGCGCGACGGGTGTCATTTTGGCCAGCGTCGTGCGTTTCATAAAATCCAGCACTGACAGGCCGGACGCAAATCGCGCGCTGCGCGCTGTGGGCAAAACATGGTTGGGACCGCCGATATAATCGCCAATCGCCTCAGGCGTATACTGCCCCAAGAAAATCGCGCCGGCATGGGTGATCTTTTCTGACAATGCATCTGGGTCTGCGACACAGAGTTCTAAATGTTCCGGTGCAAAACGATCTGAAAGCATTGCTGCTTCTTCAAGATTTGTCACCGTGATCACCGCGCCGAAATCGCGCCAACTTGCGCCAGCAATCGCACGCCGTTCTAACGTTTCAAGGCGGGCGTCAACCGCATTTGCGACCGCCTGACCAAAAGCGGCATTATCCGTGATTAAAACCGATTGCGCGTTTTCGTCATGTTCTGCTTGGCTAAGCAAATCAAGCGCGATCCAATCGGGATCATTGTCCTTATCTGCAATCACCAAAATCTCGGACGGGCCTGCGATCATATCAATGCCGACAGATCCATAAACACGCGCCTTCGCGGCCGCGACATAGGCATTGCCCGGCCCAGTGACGACATCGACCTTGGTGATACTTACGGTTCCATAAGCCATCGCCGCAATCGCCTGCGCGCCGCCGAGCTTATAGATCGTCTCGACCCCCGAAAGCTGTGCGGCCAACAGGACAAGCGGGTTAAAGGTGCCCTTTGGACATGGCGCACAGATCACAAGCTCTTTGACACCTGCAACGACTGCCGGAATGGCGTTCATCAAAACAGAAGAGGGGTAAGAGGCCAGACCACCCGGCACATAAAGCCCCGCGCGATCCACAGGCGTCCAACGCCAACCCAAGGTTTCGCCATGTGGGCCCTGCCAAGACGCATCTTCGGGGCGTTGGCGCATGTGATAATCGCGAATGCGATCTGCGGCAAGTTCCAGTGCTGCGCGCTCTGTTGGATCGATATCCAAAATCGCCGCATCAATTTCATCGCGCGAGAAGGCCAGCGTCTCGGGTGTCAGATCAAGCCCATCAAACTTTGCCGTATACTCAATGACGGCCGCATCGCCGCGCGCTGCGACATCTGCTAAAATCGCATCAACAGCGGCGCCAACATCCGCACTTGCCTCGCGCTTTTGACCCAAGAAGGCTTCGAATTGCGCCGCAAACGCCGCATCCCCGGTATTCAGAAATTGCGGCATGGTTAGCTGTCCAGCTTATGTGCGGGTGTCTTGCGTGATGGCGCTTTGTAAGGCCGCGTGGCATCTTGTAAAATCACTTCGATACATTCGGCCTCCAGCTTAATCTCGCCATCACCTGCCAAGATCAACCGATAGGTTGCTGCACAGCCCTCACCTTGATCCAGTTCAATCGACAAAAGCGAAAGCACTTGGTCCTTATCCGTTGCATCGACGCTGTCGGTTTTGACCGTTTCCACGCAATCAAAGACCAGCACCGATTGCACACGCTCTGTCGTGCGTTGGGTATTTTCCCAGCGATAGCGGTTGAGCAGCATCGCGAACCGGTTCTCGCCCGGCAACCAAGAGATTTCGGAGGAGGGAAAGATGCTGTCTTGCACAAGCGCAGAAATCACTTGCACATCATCCGCATCGCGCGCCATTAGGCGCAGGGGCTTTTCGCCTGCATCTTCAAATCGTGCATCTGTGCTCATTCTTTGATCCGTTCAATAACTGCACCAATCCCACGAAACTTCGCTACAACATGTTCATAGCCGCGATCAAGGTGATAGACGCGCGCGACCTTGGTCTCGCCCCCTGCGGCAAGGCCTGCAAGGATAAGACTGACAGAGGCACGAAGGTCCGTGGCCATCACCGGCGCGCCTTGCAATTTTGGCACACCTTTGACAATCGCGGTGCCGCCCTCAACATCGATATCCGCACCCATGCGGATCAATTCGGGGGCGTGCATGAAGCGGTTTTCGAAAATCGTTTCTTCCAGTTTCGATGTCCCCTCTGCAGTACACATCAACGCCATGAATTGCGCCTGAAGATCGGTGGGGAAGCCCGGGAATGGCGCGGTTGCAACATCGACCGATTTGATCCCGTTTACACGTTTGACCTTCAGCCCGTCATTGGTTTGTGTGATCTGCATACCGGCGGCATCAAGCTTCTCTGCAAATGCCTCGATCAAATCCAAACGACCGCCCTTTAGCTCGATCTCACCCCCCGCAATCGCAGGCGCGATCATATAGGTGCCCAGTTCAATCCGATCAGCGATCACTTCATGCGTCACGCCATGCAGGCTTTCCACACTCTCTACAGTGATTGTCGATGTTCCAGCGCCCGAGATTTTCGCACCCATGCCAGAGAGGAATTTCGCAAGATCAACGGTATCGGGCTCGCGCGCTGCATTCTTTATAACCGTTGTACCTTTGGCCAATGTTGCCGCTGTCAAAGCGTTTTCTGTTGCCCCGACGGAGACGAAGGGAAATTCAATCACAGTGCCGGTTAACCCATTTGGCGCACTGGCATGGACATAGCCATCAACCAACTCAATCGTCGCGCCTAGCTTTTCTAAAGCATCCAAATGCAAATCGACCTTTCGCGCGCCGATAGCGCAGCCCCCCGGCAGGGAAACAATCGCCTCACCCTCGCGCGCCAGAAGGGGGCCAAGCACGTTAAAGCTTGCCCGCAATTTGCGCACGATGTCATAATCAGCTTTCCGGTTTATGATGTCCTTGGTCACCAACGTCATAACATGACCATCTTCGAGACTGGCCGTTTCGGTCCCAAGCGTGCCCAAAAGCTCTGCCAATGTGCGCACATCGGACAACGAGGGCATATTGGTCAGCGTGACAGGTTGATCGGTTAGGATAGAGGCAGGCATTAATTTCAGCGCCGTATTCTTCGCACCTGAAATAGAGACAGAACCGCTGAGTTCCTTGCCGCCGCGCACATGAATGGAATCCATAATCCCTAACCCTCTTGATGTTATATCGGCATTTATGTGTTCTTCAGCGCTGTTGCAATGGCCAGCCTAGTCGCTGTTGGTTGCGCCGCGCTTTTGCGCCTTTCGCCGATGCAGATTTTTGCGCAACTGCTCTTTTAGCCGCGCATCGCGTGCCGCGGCCTTTGATTGCTTTTGTGCGGTTTTCGGTTCGGTTTTAGGTTTGCCTGCCATGAAGCGCAGTATCCAAGTTTTGCATGCCCGTTTCAATACGGGACTTGCGCTTTTGCCGATAGGCGCTAAAAGCGGCGCAGTTGAACGGGCTGCTGTAGCTCAGTGGTAGAGCGCGTCCTTGGTAAGGACGAGGTCGGGAGTTCAATCCTCCCCAGCAGCACCAAAGAAGAATCAATAATCGTGACGGGATACACGTCCATTGTGCTCGGACTAATGGCGGAATGTTCGCTTACTCTTTTTAAAATTTCAGGCACTTCTGTGACACGTGCTAGCTCTCGTTCGGGACGCCTGTTCTCCGCTTAATGATCTACCGCATATGGCGTCTTATTATTCAGAGAATACAGCTTCACCCATTTGTAAAATGAATGTGTGCTAACGCCAAATCGTTCCGAAAACTCGCGCTCGGGCTATCCTTGTATAACAATTTGTCACGCCGCATCGCGTTTGAAATGCCCACCCACGGTTGCGCGCGCGCCCTAATGGCGTTTGATTTCGTTCAGGACGGCCTGGGCGGCGATCTTGGGATCATCTGCTTGCCAAATTGGGCGGCCAATGACGATATGATCTGCGCCGTTTTGGAGTGCTTGCGCTGGTGTGGCGATGCGTTTCTGGTCGCCTTTGTCTGCCCCTGTGGGGCGCACGCCGGGGGTGACGATGAGCTTGCCCTCCGCCTCTGGCAGGGCGCGGATGAGGGCGGCCTCTTGCGGGCTGGCGATGACGCCGTCGGCACCTGCGGCCAGCGCGCGGCGTGCGCGTTCGGTGACGAGGTCAGCGATCTGTCCGCCTTGGATCAGGCAGGCATCAAGATCGTCGCGATCCAGCGAGGTTAGGATCGTGACGGCGAGGATTTTGAGGGTCGTGTCGCCGCGACCCGCCACCGCGGCGCGGACGACATGTGGGTCGCCGTGCACGGTCAGAAAATCCAGATCGTAGCTTGCGATGCCCGCGACAGCCTTTTCCACCGTCGCGCCGATGTCGAAGAATTTCATGTCCAGAAAAATGCGTTTTCCATGTTCGAGTTTCAGCTCGTTTGCCAGCGCCAAACCGCCGCCCGTTAGCATGCCAAGACCGATTTTATAGAAGCTGACCGTGTCGCCCAACGCCTCTGCGATTTTCATACCATCAAGGATATTGGGGACATCAAGGGCGACTATAAGGCGATCATCTGACATGAGGCGCTCTTGCCGCCATCGCAGCCGTGATGTCAAGTGAGAAGGGTGCCCCGCCCGGGGGGCGGGACACCCTTGGGGCGTTAACTGACCAAAGCGCCGTCATCGCGTTTGACGGTTATAATTGACGAGCGCGGGAGGCTGCCCTCGCCATCGGGGAAGTTGCCGCCGGGGTGCTGGATGCCAACAAACATGGTGCGGCGATCGGCTGACCAAGTCAGGCCTGTGACCTCTGACCCGTTTGGACCTGTCAGGAAGCGGCGGATTTCGCCGGTTACTGGATCGCCCGCAAGCATTTGGTTATTACCCATGCCCAGGAAATCACCCTCGTTATCATCATCCCCATCTGTTTGGATCCAGATCAAGCCTGTGGTGTCGATCTGCATTCCATCAGGCGAGTTGAAGAGGTTGCCTGCGTTGATGTTCGCCGTGCCTGCATAAAGATTTCCATCGCCTGCATGCACGGTCGGATTACCTGCCATCACATAAAGGTCCCACTCAAAGGTCGAGGCAGCGTGGTCATCATTATGCGGACGCCAGCGAACGATTTGGCCGTAGCGGTTGATATCACGTGGGTTTGGTGCGTTTGCCACCATTGGTTCGCCCGATGCATTTGTGCGGATAGAGCCGTCGTCATTTGTCGCACCGCGGCGGGAGTTGTTGGTCAGGCAGCAATATGCCTCTACCGCTGTGGGGTTCACGGCGATCCATTCTGGGCGGTCCATTGTCGTGGCAGAGACTTCAGTTGCGGCGATACGGGTGAATATCGCGATTTCTGCTTCTGACATTCCGGTATCTTCGGGCGTCAGAGCAATCCAAGAGCCTGTCATATCATCGTTGAATTTGGCGACGTAAAGCTGACCCTCGCTCAGCAAGGCCGAGGTGTCACCACCCGGCACATACACATCGCGGCTGATGAATTTATACATATATTCGCCACGTTCATCGTCACCCATATAGACGACGACGCGCCCATCAGGGGCAAGGGTGCAAGCCGCGTTTTCATGTTTGAAACGACCCAAAGCGGTGCGCTTCACTGGTGTTGCTTCTGGATCCCAAGGATCGATTTCAACAATATATCCTGCGCGATGCGGCTCGTTTGGGTGTTTAGATATATCGAAACGTTCATCAAAGCCGTGATAGTTATAGCGACCCGGCTCGATCTTTGTGTTTACGCCGTAGCGTTTGAAACCAGCAGCATGCGGTTCGCCCCAATTTGGGTCTTGGGTATTTCCGAAATAGCCGTTGAAGTTTTCTTCGCAGGTCAAATAGGTGCCCCAAGGCGTGCGGCCGGAACCACAGTTGTTGAATGTCCCAAGCGAAGCTGTGCCTGTTGCGTCCGTATCTGTTTTCAGCAGATCATGCCCCGCAGCAGGCCCGTCGATTTTCATCGGGGTGTTGTGGTGAATGCGGCGGTTATAGGCGCTGTCGACGACGACAGACCAGCCATCCGCGCTTTCTTCGACTTCCATGACGCTAACGCCTTGGATGTTTTGCAAAAGCTTTACATCATTGATGGATTGTGAAGCCCCTTCTTGGGCTGCGGGTAGGTTTATCTTGGGGTTTGGGTATTCGCTGTTGACTACAAGCAGTTGCGTTGTGCCTTTGTGGAAAAGCTCCATCCCATCTGTGTTTTCGCCGAAGATACGGTCGGAACCGTTCACGCCGTGGCCTGTGGCCGCGTCGAATTCCGGCGCGTCAGAGAAAAGTGGATCGCCCCAGCGAACCAAAACGTCCCATTTATAACCCAATGGAACATGTACCGTGCCATCTGTTTGTGGCCCCAATTGTTCAAAGGCAAAGCGGCTGGTTTGGGCGGCGATTGCTGTTGTGCCTTTCAGCCCGGCGGCGCCCATAACAGCGGCGCCAGAGCCAAAGGCCAATGTGCCCCCTAAAAAACCTCGGCGTGAAATTGCGCTGTCAACAACATCATCAAATCCTTGCTTTTTTGAACGTGGGGAATGCAGTTCATCCCAATCATCAAATGATAAATCCTGTTCATCTAGCTGGGTCATTTTTCTCTCCTGTGAGTCTCTTGCTGGAATTGAATTCCTGCACAGATTAGGAGCGGCACGTGATGATCGAGTGACAGATGGGTAAAGGTCTTGTGTTGCTTGGGTAACGTTTAGGTAAATTATGAGACAGGTTAGCTGGTTAAAAGCTTCGGGATCAGCTCTTCGGCCTTTGTTAGCACCGCATAAATCCGAGCGATGCGCCGTGCGCCAGGACGGTAGGTCAGGTAGACGGGGAAAGCCTTGGCCAGATAGTCGGGCAGATAGGGTGTTAGTCTGCCCGTGGCCAAATCATCGCGCAGCATGAAGTCTGGCAGAAGGGCCGCACCTTGGCCCTCGCGCACCAGCCGAAGCAAAATGCCGAAATCATAAACCGCGATGGGGCCGGTGACATCCACCGAGACCTCTTTCCCTTTGTTGGTGAAGGTCCATGTGGCCCCCGGCTGATCGCCGCGAAAGGTCAGGCAAGGGATCGCTGCCAGCGCTTTGGGATCTGTGATTGGGTTTTGGTTTTGGAATGTGGGCGCGGTGACCAGCATGCGGCGAAAGCTGCCCAAGCGGCGCGCAATCAGACGGTCATCCTCAAACGTGCCAATTCGAAAGGCCAGATCAGTGCCGGGGTCCTGCATATCTTCAAACGCATAAGCGGGCCGCATCACCATGGTTAGGTTTGGATGCGCCGCGCGCAGCTTGCCCAATCATGTGAAGGTTAATGCAATGTGCCCGGGCTGTGTGCGCACAGATATGGGTGGCGCGGGGCAAGCCGCTCGCCCGAAGAGGGTGCGGATACGGCGATTTGGTTGGCCACTTTGGAGGGCAGTGGTCCAACCGGTGGTTTTTTTTAGAGACCGCAAGGCGATTGCGTGGTGAGGGTTTGGTGGGTTTCACCCACCCGGTGTGTCGTCGGAGAGTGTCCGCAGGAAGGTTTCTAAATCCGATAGCTCTGTGTCGCTAAGGTTAAGCGGCCGCAAGATCGCCTCGCCATCTGTGTGCAGGCGCTCCATATTGATTGCATTGTAATGATCCAGAACGGCGCGCAAATCCGGCAGGCTGCCATTATGCATATAGGGTGCGGTCTGGGCTGCGCGGCGTAGGCTGGGCGTGCGGAAAGTACCAAAATCCAAATGCTGGAAGCGCACATTGCGCACGGCCCATGCGCCCGACTTTTTTTGATCATCTGTGAAAGCCCCATCCAGCGTATAGGGGCTGTCTTTCAGCGCGTTTAGTGCCGCGAAACGGCCCTGATCGACCCGACCCGGTTCCAAAAAATAGGGTATGCCCGCATCATGAAACTCGCCATTTGTGAAGGCAGGGCCAGAATGGCAAAAGACGCATCGTCCATGGCCGAGGAAGATTTGCAACCCGCGCTGGGCGGCGGCGGGATACTTGACGGCGTGGTTCATATCCCCCTTTGCCAAAGCATCGCGAAACCGATCAAAACTGGTGATCCCGCTGTGCAATGTTTCTTGAAATGCGGCGAGAGTTTTGGCGATATTGACGGTGGTTTGTTGGGCGGGTTCCTGTGCGGGATCAGAGAAAAGCTGTGTATATTCAGTGGCATATCGGCTGTTGCGCAGCGCGTGTTGTAAGGTTTCATGGCTGTGACCCATTTCGCCTGCATTCAATAACGGGGTGATGGATTGGGCCCAGATAGTATCTGTGTCGCCCGCCCAGCCAAACCAGCGATGCCGCCCCAGGTTCCATAGTGAAAGTGTGTTGCGATCTTGGAGGTCGCGCCCCATAGCGCGGGCACGCCCATCGGTGAAATCGCGTGCGGGATCGTGGCATGCGGCACAAGAAAGTGTGCCATCGATAGAGAGGATTGGGTCGTTGAACAATTGCTGGCCAAGCGCGATGGCCTGTGGATTGCCCGAGACGCGATTGCTGGGGTCGATGGTAGGTTGCGGTGGCCACGGGCCGTGACGCAGAGTTTGGGTTATTTCCTTGGGCGTTAATAATATCTCTGCCGAGAGGGGCGCGACGAGCATCCAAAGGGCCGCGAGTGCAAGCGCAAAAAGGCGGCTCACTCGACCATCACCTCTGCGGTGTAGGGAAAGGATGTTGATCCGCTGATGGCCTCAACTTGAATTTCCCACAGGCCGGGCATGTGAAACACGATATTTTCGATGTCAAATGTGCCGGGCGCGATTTTTTCGACCGTGACTTCATAATTCATCCCGTGCTGATGCGCGGGCATGATTGCGTTGAAAGAGAGATCGGCCATGGACAGATCGGTGCAAAATTCGATCTGTGCAGAGCGGGGCTGCGAGATCGCGGGCGGGTCCATAGTGATATAGGCCGATGGCGCTTCGGCTTGTGCCTGAAGCGCGAGGGCATCTGGGGTAGCGGGACACGCCAAGACGCCGTTCGCGATCAGGCAGAACAAGAGCGCAGTACGGATCATTTCGCGCTCAGCATTGCTTCGGCATTTTCATAAGCGATTTTGCGGGCGATACCGTCGGGTAAATCTGCCAGCCAATCGCGCGAATAAGCCGCATGCGGGCCGACGTAATACCAGCGTTCCGGCGCGAAGGTATCGGTGCCGACCATGAAACGATCAGTATAAGCGGTGAAGAGCTTGCGCCAGCTTTCCGCCACTTGCCCGCCCGCGGCCATATCAGACCGGAAAGCCAAATCAGCCCAGAGTTTTGGATAACGCGCCAGCGCATCGGCAATATCTGCCGGCCGATCAAAGCCCGAATGCGCCCATAACACGCGGGCCTCTGGCCAAGTGTCGAAAATCAAATCCAATGCCTCGCGATCACCGTGGTGGTGCAGGATGAGGTTTCGGTCTTTGGCCATACCAATCATTGCCTGGATCACATCCGTCATGATGTCATCGCCAAAGGCATGAAATTCGCCTATCGCCTCGTATTCAAAACGCGCGAGTTTATCTGATAAATAGTCGATCACCGATGGGTCATGCATCCATGTATTGATCTTCCCACGGCTGGCATATGGGCGCAGGGCAGGGACGATGATGTCGGGTGCCGCTGCTTTCAAAAGCTGTGTGCCATTGTCGTTCGAGCTGGACACCAGCGCTTTCTTTACACCAGCCTCGCGCAGGATTTTTGCAACCTCTTCGGGCGGGATCAGATCAACCGCGTCATGGCTGTAATGAATATGTGCGTCGAAAATCGGTAGATCCTCGGCAGTGGCGGGAAACGCCAAAGCGATCAAAAGAGTGGCAAAAAGCGGTTGGAGTTTCATCACAATTCCCCTTGATTCATGGAAAACTTAGCACAGGTCGATTCAGAGGCAATCATTGCCAAATAGAAATCGGGTATTGGCAGGTTTCTGATACGCATCTTTTGTGGCTTTGGATCAAAATAAATTCTCAATTTTATTTGAACGTGGGATTTGAAACCTGATCGTATCTATCTGCGTGGTTTCTGCATCGATGGGCGACACTGCCCGTTCAAACCGAAAGGAAAACCTATGTTTAAGACAACTCTTCTGAATGCTACCACCGCTCTGGCAATCACTGCTGGTTCTGCATTCGCAGAAAGCCATGCATCGACTAATAATCCAATGGTAGGTGGCGCACCGATGTTTCCAGATAAAAACATTGTAGAAAATGCTGTAAATTCTGCCGATCATACAACCTTGGTCGCAGCTGTAACCGCTGCTGGATTGGTTGATACGTTGCAAACACCTGGCCCGTTCACTGTTTTTGCACCGGTGAACGATGCATTTGCGGCTTTGCCAGAGGGCACAGTGGATACGTTACTACAGCCTGAAAACAAAGACACGTTGGTCAAGATTTTGACAGCCCATGTTGTTGCGGGTGACATTTCAGCCCAAGATATCAAGAACAATATCGGTTCCGATGGGTTTTATCATATGGATACTGTGTCTGGTGATGCCTTGTCTGCGAAGGTTCAAGGAAATTCGATCTATATCTTTGATGAAAGCGGAAATGCAGGTCGTATCTCGATTTCGAATGTGAACCAGTCCAATGGCGTGATCCATGTTGTGGACAAAGTTTTGCTGCCGAAATAATTTTTGCAACATAAATACTCTAAAACCCGCTCGACCTCCCCGGGCGGGTTTTTTGATTCTCTTTGGATTCCCAGGCCAGATTGAATTTCAAGAGACCCTTTCGCGCGTGCTGCGTCGGGAGCGCCGTTCAGGCGATCCCGCGACACGCGCTTACGTCCGGAGGAAAGAGCGGAGCGCTGGCGGCGCCCCGAACGGGGCGGCCGGACCCAGCGCGGAGCCACCTTAATTTTGATGGAAAACCTTCGTCCAAGGGCTTGAAAACATACTCGCAAAGGCGCATTTTATAGATCGAAGGCCCAATCTAGGCATGCCTCTGAAGAGGGTGCGAATTTCAAAACGGGCGCTTATGAAGGAGAAACGCAATGGACTTGAGTAAGTTCACCGAAGCGGCGCGCGGCATGATTCAAGCCGCTCAAACCATCGCGACACGCGACGATCATCAACGATTTATGCCTGAACATTTGCTGAAAGCGCTGCTGGATGATGAAGAAGGCTTGGCCAGGAACTTGGTCCAAATGGCAGGGGGTGATGCCAGACGAGCCCTGCAAAGCACCGAGGATGCATTAGACAAACAACCCAAGGTGACGGGTGCGAATGGGCAGATATATCCAGATATCAAGACGAATAAGGTTTTGGCAGAGGCCGCGAAACTGGCGGAAAAGGCTGGCGATAGTTTTGTGCCAGTGGAACGGATGCTGACCGCTTTGGCGGTGGCGCGGTCGGGCGCGAAGGATATTTTGGCCAATAGCGGTGTGACCGCGCAATCGCTGAATGCCGCGATCAATGATATTCGCAAAGGGCGCACGGCGGATACGGCGTCGGCTGAAAGCGGCTATGATGCCTTGAAGAAATTTGCCACGGATCTGACCGAACGTGCACGCGACGGCAAGATCGATCCGATCATCGGGCGTGATGAAGAAATTCGCCGTACAATGCAGGTTCTGTCGCGGCGGACGAAAAATAACCCTGTGCTGATCGGGGAACCGGGTGTGGGGAAAACCGCGATTGCCGAAGGTCTCGCGTTGCGGATTATCAATGGCGATGTGCCAGAGAGTATTCAAAACAAGAAGCTGATGGCGTTGGACATGGGTGCGCTGATTGCGGGTGCAAAATATCGTGGTGAGTTTGAGGAGCGGTTGAAAGCGGTTCTGTCGGAAGTTACGGCTGCCGCAGGCGAGGTGATCTTGTTCATTGACGAGATGCATACGCTTGTCGGTGCTGGCGCGTCAGAGGGGGCGATGGATGCGTCGAACTTGTTGAAACCTGCGTTGGCACGTGGTGAGTTACATGCCGTTGGTGCAACGACGTTGGATGAATATCGCAAACATGTTGAGAAAGACGCAGCACTAGCGCGGCGGTTCCAGCCGGTGTTTGTGGATGAGCCTACCGTTGAGGATACAATTTCGATTTTGCGGGGCATCAAAGAAAAATACGAGCTGCATCATGGTATTCGGATTTCGGATAGTGCCTTGGTCTCCGCGGCCACTCTATCGGACCGTTATATCACGGATCGGTTTATGCCCGACAAAGCCATCGATTTGATGGACGAGGCGGCGTCGCGGTTGCGAATGGAAGTGGATTCCAAGCCAGAGGAGCTAGATGCAATTGATCGTGAATTGTTGCAAAAGCAGATCGAGGTTGAAGCGCTAAAGCAAGAAAGTGATGCGGCCTCCAAAGATCGGTTGGCAAAGCTGAAAGGCGAAGTGTCCAAGCTGGAAACGCAATCCATGGAAATGACGGCGCGTTGGCAGGCAGAGCGTGACCAATTGGCCTCTGCGCGTGATATCAAAGAAGAGCTTGATGACGCACGGAATGATTTTGAGATCGCACGACGCTCTGGCGATTTGGCGAAAATGGGAGAGCTACAATATGGCATCATCCCAGAGCTGGAAAAGCGTTTGGTCGAGGCCGAAGAAAAAGGCAAAGACCAGATGGTCGAAGAGGCCGTGCGCCCCGAACATGTGGCAGCCGTGGTCGAGCGTTGGACGGGTATTCCAGTGGATAAGATGCTGGAAGGCGAGCGCGAAAAACTGCTGCGCATGGAAGAGGAGATCGGCAAACGTGTGATTGGTCAGTTTGATGCGGTTCATGCGGTGTCAAATGCTGTGCGTCGTGCACGTGCGGGTCTGAATGATCCGCGCCGTCCTTTGGGCAGTTTCATGTTCCTTGGGCCAACAGGTGTTGGGAAGACGGAGCTGACCAAAGCCTTGGCAGAATTCCTGTTCGACGATGATCAAGCGATGGTGCGCATTGATATGTCGGAGTTTATGGAAAAGCATGCGGTTGCCCGTTTGATCGGTGCGCCTCCGGGCTATGTCGGTTATGATGAAGGCGGCGTGTTGACAGAAGCCGTGCGGCGTCGACCATATCAGGTGCTATTATTTGACGAGGTCGAAAAGGCGCATCCAGATGTGTTCAACGTGCTGTTGCAAGTTCTTGACGATGGCCAGTTGACAGATGGGCAGGGGCGCACTGTGGATTTCAAACAGACGCTGATTATCCTGACATCGAACCTTGGGGCACAGGCGCTGTCGGTGTTGCCCGATGGGGCGGATACCGAAGAGGCAAAGGCGGAGGTGATGGGTGCCGTTCAGGCGCATTTCCGACCAGAGTTCCTGAACCGCTTGGACGAGATTGTTCTGTTCGACCGCCTAAGCCGCGAGAATATGGATGGCATCGTCGATATTCAGTTGGCGATTCTGGGCAAGCGTTTGGCAAGCCGCAAGATCACGTTGGATGTGGATGACAAGGCGCAAACTTGGATGGCGGATCAGGGGTATGATCCAATCTATGGTGCGCGTCCGTTGAAGCGTGTGATCCAAAAAGAGCTTCAGGACGCGTTGGCCGAGCTGTTGTTGAGCGGTGAGGTCTTGGATGGCGCAGAGGTCAAAGTAACGGCTGATGATGCAGGGCTTGTGATCAATGGGCGCAGCAAAACAGATGTGGCGCCAAAAGACGCAAAACTGCATTAATTCTCGACGTCTTCACATCTGAAGTCGGGGCTTTGTGAGCCCCGATTTCCTTAATTTTTGGTAAAGAATTAAACCACTAAACCGGAAGAGTTATTTATTTGAAAGGAATTGTTTACCAGCAACTTTCTATACCACGCGCTGAAACTATGGCCAAACCTCGCCGGCGATGCCTAGCATTTCTCCGCCTCAGCCGCGCGCCTTGATCCATTTGAAAATCTGTTGAAAATCGCCGCCGATCATCACAAGCTGGGCAGGTGGTGTTTTTTTGTTTAAGTGGGATTGGGCGTTCGGCTTTAGCATATGTCTCTTAGCTTTTGGCCGCCCGCATAGAACCAAGATGAGCCGCTTATCAATGAACCCGATTTTCTTTTTGATCCGACTATTTGTCTTTACCATCCTGCGCCGGATCATCGGATGGCCTGGGATTATTTTGATCGGGGGCATGCTCTATCTTTATTTTCGTGGGCAATTTGGCGGATAATTAAGCCCAAAACTGAAATTTGATATTTTTGTAAAAAAACGCCGACAAGTGGGGGCACTTGCCGGCGAAGGGACTGCGCCTAAAATGGCGCTGAGGGGATATACCTCTTACGCCCCAGAAACAGCATTGGATCAAAAAATTTGTTTATGATGCGGCAGAAATCGCGCTACTTTATGAAAAAGTGAGGCATGTATCATGTGGGCTATGGAATTTGCGGCAAAAACCTTTGAATATTTGGCGATTGCGTTTGTGATCACGGTCGGCGTTGCCTGTGCGATTTTGGTGATTTTGTTTGTCATTGACCGGACGCAACGGCGCGATGCGGTGCGCCGAAACTATCCCGTTATTGGACGGTTTCGCTATCTTTTCACCACATTGGGCGAGTTTTTTCGCCAATATTTCTTTGCAATGGATCGCGAGGAACTGCCCTTTAACCGCGCGCAACGCGATTGGGTGGAACGCGCGGCCTCGGGTCATGGCAATACAATTGCGTTTGGGTCCACCCGCAATCTGTCGGTGCCGGGCACCCCGATTTTTGTGAATGCGCCCTTCCCACCTTTGGAAAAAGATCATGCAAAGACCAAACCATTGGTGATCGGGCCAAATGCTGCGCACCCATATGAAGCGCCAAGCTTTTTTAATATTTCTGGCATGTCTTATGGGGCTTTATCTGCCCCTGCGGTGACCGCACTTTCGTTGGGCGCGGCAGATGCGGGTATTTGGTTTAACACAGGCGAAGGCGGGGTCAGCCCGTATCACCTGACGGGTGGGGGCGATGTTGTCTTTCAAATTGGAACCGCCAAATATGGCGTGCGCAACTTGGATGGCAGTTTGAGCGACGAAAAATTGCGCGAGGTTGCAGCACGCCCAGAGGTCAAGATGTTTGAGCTTAAGCTCGCCCAAGGCGCAAAGCCCGGCAAGGGTGGGATATTGCCTGCAAGCAAAGTCAGCGCGGAGGTGGCGCGTATTCGCGGGATCAATGCAGGAGAGGCCTCGATCTCGCCCAATCGGCATCCCGAAATCTCGAATGCGGCAGAGCTGATTGATTTTCTGGATCATATTCGCATGGTCAGTGGCAAACCTGTGGGGTTCAAAACCGTGCTAGGTGACTTTGAGGCGATGGGCGCGTTTCTGGATTTGGTGGTTGAGCGCGGCCCAGACCATGCACCCGATTTTATCACGCTTGATGGCGGCGATGGTGGGACCGGTGCCGCCCCGATGCCGTTGATGGATTTGGTGGGTCTGCCTTTGCGTGAAAGCCTGCCTAAATTATCAGATATGTTGGTGCAACGCGGATTAAAGGACCGCGTGCGCTTGATTGCGAGTGGCAAGCTGATCAATCCAGGCGATGTCGCTTGGGCGCTTGCCGCAGGGGCTGATTTTGTCACTGCTGGGCGCGGTTTCATGTTTTCGTTGGGCTGCATTCAGGCGCTGAAATGCAATAAGAACACCTGTCCGACGGGAATCACAACCCATGACAAACGCTTGCAAAAAGGTCTGGTGCCAGAGGTGAAATCCGAAAAGGTTGCGAATTACGCCCGTGGGATCATTAAAGAGGTGGAAATCATCGCCCATAGTGTCGGCGCAAAAGAACCGCGCGAGATTTCACGCAATCATGTGCGCATGGTTGGTCAAGACGGGCGGACCGCCACCCTGTCAGAGCTGTATCCCCCTGTCACATAAAGAACGAAACTGTGATCTGAGGTCATTTGGCGGGCGTGTCATTTACCGTTATCAGAATGACAAGAATTAGGAGGGTCGCACTTATGCGCAATTTTAATGGACAGTTGAAATATTCAGATATCACGCCGAAAGCTGATTTTCTGAACCGCCGGCGTTTGCTGGGAACCGCGGCCGGTCTTGGGATGGCAACAGCACTGGGCGTCCCTGCTTCTGCTGCAAAGCTGAAGTTCAAAAAGACAAATTACAAAGTCGCAAATGGCATCGAAATTACGCCGAAATCAGGGGCCACGACGTATAATAATTTCTATGAATTTGGGACCGGAAAGGATGATCCCGCGAAAAACGCGCATCAACTGACAACCGATCCATGGTCGGTAGAAATCGGCGGTATGGTGGGCAAGCCCGGCACCTATGATCTGGCGGATCTGATTGGGGGCATCCCACTCGAAGAGCGCATATATCGTTTCCGCTGTGTCGAGGCGTGGTCAATGGTTGTGCCATGGATTGGGTTTTCCTTGTCCAAAGTGCTTAAGAAGGTCGATCCCGCGCCAGGCGCGAAATATGTTGCCTTTGAGACGTTGAACCGTCCTTCTGAAATGCCCGGCATCGGCTGGCGTCCACAATTCCCGTGGCCTTATGTTGAAGGTTTGCGCATGGACGAGGCGATGCATCCGCTGACCATGATTGCAACGGGTATGTATGGCGAGGAGATGCCCAAACAAAATGGTGCACCGCTGCGTTTGGTTGTGCCTTGGAAGTATGGATATAAATCGATCAAATCGATTGTGAAGATCACGGTTGTGAACAAGCAGCCGCCCACGACTTGGAACCGGATTGCGGCCAATGAATATGGTTTCTTTTCCAATGTGAACCCAAATCGGGATCACCCGCGCTGGAGCCAGAAGCGCGAACGTGTAATCTCTGGCGGTTTGTTTAAGCGCGATACGCCGATGTTTAATGGGTATGGGCAAGAGGTCGCGTCCATGTATGCAGGCATGGATCTGATCAAGTTTCACTAGGAGTTTCCCTCGACAGCATCCGCACTAAACCTTTGGTTTGGTGCGGATATTGCCATTGGGAGTTATAAGCGAATTTGCGGTAGGGGGGCTTTGCCCCCCATGCAAATTCGCGACGAAAATAGGACCCTCGATGGGTCCTATTTTCGTCTACCGTCAAGCGCAGCGCGACAGCATCATAAAGTGTAACATTTCCCACATGGCCTTGATCATCGGTGTTTTGCATGCTGGCACTGCTTTGTGTAGAGAAGCCGCAAATAGAGGGTTCATCGATGGATATCGTACAGACAATTAATGGTGTTATACGGCGTATACCGCCCTGGCCGATTTATATCCTGCTTTTCATTCCATTGGGGCTTTATACTTATTGGATGCTCACGGGTGGGTTGGGCGCGGACCCAGTGCGGGTGTTCGAACATGAGGTGGGGCTGCTGGCGCTGCAATTTTTGATCGCTGGTCTGGCCATCACACCGTTGCGCGAACTGACCAAGATCAATCTGATCAAATATCGCCGCGCGATTGGGTTGATGGCGTTTTATTATACATTTGCCCATCTGAGTGTTTATCTGGTCTTTGACCAAAGCCTCGATCTGGCAGAAATTTGGCGCGACATCGTCAAACGGCCTTACATCACATTTGGTATGGCGGCCTTTGTGTTGATGGTGCCACTGGCGCTGACTTCAAACAACCCGACAATTCGAAAGATTGGCCCAGTTGTTTGGCGCAAGATACATAAACTTGTCTATGTAATTGCGATTGGGGCCGTGTTGCATTTCATGTTGTTGACCAAAACCTGGGAAATTGAACCGATGATTTATGTCGTCATCTTGGTCGTGCTGTTGGGTTATCGGTATACGAAATCGCGCAAAACATCGCGGGTTGCGGCCTAAGCCGCCTTAAAACCCGACCTCAAAATCCGGCAAGTTCAAACCGGTTAAAAGATCCCGGATTTCTTGCTTGGCTGCGATGTTGGACAGCGAAAATCCAGAGCCAGCATCGGGGTCTAGAATCGTCATACCCTTTGGAAACAGTTCTTTGAAAATCACCCGATCCGATAGGCCGGGCACAAGGCGAAAACCGATGCGATTGGACAGGTTTTGCAATGCGGCAGAGACTTTGCGTTTGTTATGCATATTCTGGCGCGCCAACCGATTGCGCACAACCACCCAATCGAGTGGTTTGAACCCTTGGCGTTGACGTTCCTGACGCGCATTCCAGACCATTTCTGCATAAAGTGAGGGACGCAGGACCTTGTCCCCGCTGCTATCGACCTGGCCCAATAAGTCAAAATCGATGAAACTGTCATTTAAGGGCGTCACCAGCGTATTCGCGAGCGCATGGGCCATCTCGCTTAGTCGCGTCAGTGCGCCCGGGCAATCGAGTAGAATATAATCAACCTTATCATTTAAGTGGTCCAAGACATCGCCGAAAGCTTTCTCGGGCGATAGGTCCGATGCTTTTTTGGGCATGGACCCGACAATTGGCATGGGAATATCCAGACTGTTTTCTGCGGCATAACTTGCGCGGTTGTTAATGAACCGCTCAAAAGTGCGTTGGCGGATATCAATATCAACCATGCCGATGCGCGCGCCGGAATACATCAGACCGCAGGCCAGATGCATCGACAGGGTTGATTTGCCCGCACCGCCTTTTTCATTTCCAATGGTGATAATATGCGCCATGCTGCCCTCTTGCCCCTTGCATCAGCGCATACAAAAAAAACGCCGCTTGGAGAAGCGGCGTTTTGACATCTTCGTTTGTTTTGCGCCTTAGAAGCCCAAACCGTCGTATTTCTTTTTAAACTTAGACACACGACCACCTGCGTCGGTCAATTTTGCACCGCCACCGGTCCACGCAGGGTGCACAGACGGATCAACGTCCAAGGAAAGCGTTTCGCCTTCTGCGCCATAAGTAGAGCGTGTTTCGTAAGTTGTCCCATCTGTCATTTTGACAGTGATTGTGTGGTACTCTGGATGGATATCTTTTTTCATGTCGCTTATCCTTCCTTCTTCGGCTTGTAATTTGTCTTCTCTGCGATACGCGCAGACTTACCACGGCGAGAGCGCAGGTAGTACAGCTTCGCACGGCGTACGCGACCGCGGCGCACAACTTCGATGCTGTCGATATTTGTTGAATAGAGTGGGAACACACGTTCCACACCTTCACCGAAGGAGATTTTGCGCACTGTGAATGCGGCATCAATTGTATTCCCGCCTTTGCGGGAAATACAAACACCTTCGTAATTCTGGATACGAGAGCGAGAGCCCTCGATGATCTTAAAGCCAACACGGACTGTATCGCCTGCTTTGAAATCAGGGATGTCTTTGCCGAGTGACGTGATCTGTTCAGCGTTCAGCTGTTCAAGCACGTTCATTGAACCAATTCCTTTTATCGCTCACCCTTTTTTGGGCGAAGGTTATTTCCGACTGCTTGCTTTCGGTCTTCTTTCGGGTCCGCATTTCGCGCCCGCCGAAGGTTCAAGTCGACGTTGCTATGGTCCCGGTCGTGGTTTGTCATCTTTGCGGGTTTCAGAGAAGAACCAAAGCCCAATCGACTCGCACAGCTCATTCGAGCCCGAGATTGGGGGTCTTTAGACGGATTGGGGTTGTGATGCAAGGGTTGGGGAGGAAAATCGAGATGCACTAACAAGCCCAATCGTGGGTAAAAAAGGACATTCTATTATTGACCCAAAACAGCTTGGTGATAGGGTGCGCGCACCTTCCAACTTGGAGTTTTCGATATGAAAAACCTATCACGATTTTTTGGTTTATTGACGATGCTTGTGGCATTTGTTTGCACCTCTGCTGCTTTTGCTCATTCGGGTGAAGGGGTTGGTGATGGCTTTATTTCTGGTTTCTGGCATCCGATCCTTGGTCCAGACCATGTGGTCGCGATGATTGCGGTCGGCATTTGGGGGGCGTTCCTTGGGCGACCTGCAATTTGGATTCTACCCGTTGTTTTTCCATTGGTCATGGCCTTTGGCGGTGCGCTGGGCGTCATTGGTGTTCCTATTCCAGCCGTTGAAATCGGAATTGCGGGTTCTGGCCTTGTCCTTGGTCTGCTTATTCTGTTCGCTGTCTCTGCGCCGCTTTGGGTGGCCGCCGTGCTGGTTGGTATCTTTGCGATTTTCCATGGTCACGCGCATGGTACAGAAATGGGCGAAAGCTATAACGCATTCGGTTACGCCGTCGGCTTTGTGATCGGGACGGGTCTGTTGCACTTAATCGGTATTGGCATCGGGTTCTTTACGGAATCAACTGTTGGTCGATGGGTTGCACGTGGTGCAGGCGGGGTGATTGCGCTGATTGGTGCGGCCTTTCTGTTTGGCTTTGCTTGACTAAGCCCTTTGAAACACCTTTCTAAAATAATTTTTCCAGCGGCTCTTTTGGCCGCTGGTCGCGTTGAGGCGCATGCGTTCGAATCTGGGGCCGATCAATATGCCCAGTTTTCGGAAGGTGTCAGCGTTATTTTTACTTACCCATCGACAATTTTACCGCTGATGGCGCTAGGGATCTTGCTGAGCCTTTGGCATGCTGAGGGTATGGTGAAAGCTTGGCCTGTGTTTTTAGCTGGCCAAGTCATAGGATTATTTGCGGCAGCTTTTGTTGGCGTTTGGATTTTAAACGTGATGCTCGCCGTTGGCGTTTTGTTGGGGGCTTTGGCGGCTTTGTTGCCGAAACATACCCAAACAGAGGCGTTTGTGTTGGCTGCTTTTACGGGTGTGGTTTCTTTGTCGTTGAGTTTGGAAGGCCACGGTCTATTTGAGCTGCCAATATTTATCTATGCGGGTATTTTGTTTGGCACGAATATCGCGGTTGCTTGTGCGGCGGGGCTGGCACGTTATGCGATGGAGCGTTACACGGCCGATTGGATGCGGATTGTCTGGCGCGTTGCGGGGTCTTGGATTGCGGCCATGTTAATGCTGATTTTTGCGTTTAACCTGACCGCTGGTTAAGTGACTGCGGAGCGTCCCCCTTTAAGTCGCGAAAATTCAACATATTGCGAAAATAAATCAAAGATTTGATTTATAGGTTTTTTGTGTTTCAGTAAAATCACCCAAGCGTTTTTAGAAACGAATAGTGTATCAAAATCATGCCTCAATTTTCAGTTGTATATTTTGACGTGCACGCCAGAACCTCTGGGATAGGTGCGGATAAAAAACAGCTTGTAAAACTGCTGAGTGAACGCGGCATTGAAATGGAAGTTTCGGGATATTCGGCGGATCGATACGCGCAAGCTGATGTTCTGGTCGCCCAGCAAGCCGTGCGTCGGCACCAACTTCCCATGTCGGCGAAGGTTTTAGGGCAGCGCATCTATAATCGTCACCAACGTCAAGAGGTTTTGGCCAAGTTGGGCTTTCCGGTAATGCCCTTTGCCAGTCCAAGTTCTGATGAAGAGTTGAATGCCGCCCTAGATGATTGGGACACCAACTTCGCCGTTGCGAAATTCGATTGGTCCTTTCGACGCGCTGGTGTGTTTCTGTTGGAAAGAGGAGATGGCGCGCCAGCTAAACTGCCATCTGGGTTTCAGCCTGGGCGAGATACAATTATGAAACGGCACGTTGGGTCGCCCGAAACCTACAAAGCGGATTTTTTCGCCGGTCATTTCTTAGGATGCTCCGTTTTAGATACGCGTGAGTTGGATTTGCCGGATTGGCAGATCGTAGGCGCGAAAGGTCAAAAACCTGCCGATCTGCCTGGTCCGGTCAAAAGCGAGCTATGTGCGGCAAGTGATGCCTTGTTGCGCCATGGTATCGGTTATGTCAGTTTTGACCTGATGCGTGAAGGCGACGATTTCTATATTGTAGAGGTCAATATCACGAATGTCAGCCGCGCCTTTTGGCTTGAAAATCTTCATCCTTATATCGAGAACTTTGCAGATGGCATCGCAAGCTTGATCGATAAGCAAGATCAAATTCCAAACTATTCTGACATTTACGAGCAGCTAGATGCGGCGGAGAACGACCAGGAAGCAATTGGCCTAATACCAGAAGATCGCAAATCTGACTTTCCAACCGAAACGCAACCGCGCGAGGAGGTCGAGAATTTTGATGCAATCTTGAAACGGGCCGAAACCTATTCTGAGCAAGACAAGTCCTTCATGACGGAGGGGCCATTTGAAGTTTTATGCGGACATCTGTCCAACAATGTGCCGTTTTATCGTGATAGTGATTTAAGCAACAATGACCTAACCAAATTGCCTATCTTTGATTTGAAGATGGTACGGGACAATCACAGCGAGTTGGTT